>CAZRHH010000013.1:0-60128 GCA_964599885.1 uncultured Dehalococcoidia bacterium
CAAAGTGTCACCCATGTCCTCGTACATGTGTTACCTATGTGTCCGGTCTGAACACAACGCTTCGGAGGGGGGAGCTTGCTTTTGGAGATCATGCCCGAACGCGACCATTCGATGGCTGCTCTGATCCTATTTTCAAGGCAGATGTCACAGATGACTGGATGGGATGAAGTAGCGGATGCGTTGCACGACGCTCTGGCCTCACCGCAATGGAGCGCATGACACTTTTCACGCTGGAACAGGCGGAGGCGTTGTTGCCGCAGCTCCGGGAGGAGTTGGGGGCGATGCAACGTTGCAAGGCGCAGATCGATGGTCTGCGCGGCGCGCTTGGTCATGCTGTCGAGAAGTCGACGGGCAATGGACATGTGAAGGACGAAGAGGGGCTGGAGGTGAAGCGACGACAGGCGGAAGCGCTCGTCGATCAACTCAACGAGCGGCTGGGGCGGATCAACGGATGGGGCGTCGAGTTGAAGAGCATCGACGAGGGGCTGCTGGACTTTCGGAGCGAGCGCGAGGGACGGGTGGTGTATTTGTGCTGGCGGCTGGGGGAGGATCGGATCCGCTGGTGGCACGATGTCGATGCCGGCGTCGCGGGGCGGCAGCCCTTGTAGGCGACGGGTCGGTGGTTTCTGGTCGCGGGTCGGGGTGGAACCACAGATGCACACACAGATGGACACAGATAGGAAGGGTTGGGAGGGGCTGAGGGTGATGCGGTGGAGTGCGATCGTGGTGTCGGCTGTAGCTGTGTTGGCTGCGGGCGGTGCGTGCGGCGGCGGGGATGATGGCAGCGGCGCTGACGGTGAGGCGACGTCGGCGGATGCTGCTACGGCGGGGCCGACGCTGGATGCTGCGGCGGGCCCGACGTTGACGATTGTGGCGGACGATCTGAAGTTCGATACGAAGGAACTTGAGGCGCAGGCGGGGGTGGTGACGGTGGTGCTGGAGAACGAAGACGACGGGCAGCCGCATAACATCAGCTTTCATCGCGGGAACAGCCGGAAGGGCGAGACGGTGGGGGAAACGGACATCGAGAACGGGCCGGCGGAGTCGCGGGTGACGATGCAGCTGGATGCGGGCGAGTATTACTACTTGTGCGACGTGCATCCGAACATGCGGGGGCTGTTGGCGGTGGGGTAGCCGTTGGACGTTGGAGGTTGGATCTGTTGGTCGAGGATAGTCCGCGATCACCGTGAAGCTGGAGGCTGGATGTTGGAGGCTGGAAGGCTCCGTAGATGCGTTGCGCTGGCGACCGAGGACTCGTCGTGGATCGCCGCCCCGTCGCGAAGCTGGTGGTTGTTGCGGAATTGGGTGATCCATCGCCGGATGCCGCACCCCCGCGGGCTGAAAGCCCGCGCCACGTGGTTTTGGGATTCGGGCGCGCGGCTCGATTTTCGTACGGCATAAGCTCCGGCGCTGCGAGCGGTGCGCATTCTGCCGCTGATTGTTGGAGAGCGGTTGGGTGGCTGGCTGTGGTTGCCTCAGGCATCGCGAGAACGGCTGCATTTGTTGAGACGGGTGAGCGTTATGCGGCCATAGAATTGCGCTTATCAGATACGTCCGAGAGAATGACGGCACATGGTGATGCTGTTGATGAAGGCGGTGTAATGGAACGAACGATCGTCGAAGCGCGCAGGGAAGCAGTCGCACGGACGGACGCTCCAGCCGCTCTCATGAGTTGCGAATCCCTCGAATTCGAGACGACGTGCGCCCCTGACTTCATCGACATCACCGACGATATCGTCGGGATCGTTGCTTCTTCTGGTGTCAGATTTGGCCAGGTGAGCGTGTTTTCCCAGCACACGACGGCCGCCATCAAGATCAACGAGAACGAGCCGCTTCTGCTTCGCGATATGGCGCGGACGCTGCGGCATTTCGCGCCGCCGAACGGGTATTACGAGCACAACGACTTCTCGCGCCGGACGGTGAACATGAACGAGGACGAGTGCGCCAACGGTCACGCGCACTGCCAGCACTTGTTCTTGAGTGCGAGTGAGACGATCCCGATCATCGACGGGCGGGTGGCGCTGGGGACGTGGCAACGCGTGTTTCTGATCGAGCTGGATCACCCGAGGGCGCGACGTGTGCTCGTCAACGTCATGGGAGCGGGCTAACCGAGACGCGGCGGTGACAGCCAGGGCGCTGCAACCCGCGACTCGCGACTTCTACGCCATCGCGCACCGCGCGGGCAACAATCTCCATCACCTCGAACAGGCGCTCGAAACGGGCGTCGACGCCATCGAATGCGACTTTTGGTACGACCGCGGTCGGCTGACGCTGCGGCACGAGCGGAAGCTGCCGGCGCTGCCCGTGCTGTTCGACAAGTGGTTCGTCCGCTGGTCGTGGGGAGAGCTGTCGCTGCCGAATCTGCTGCGGGAGATCAACTTTCGCGCGGAGTTGTACCTGGACATCAAGTCGGGGACGCCGCGCGCTGCTGAGGCTGTGCTGCGGCTGTACCGCGACAACAGCTCGATGATGCCGAAGACGTCGGTGTCGTCGCAGCGGTGGAAGCTGCTCGACAGGCTCGGGCGCGCCGGCACTGATATGCGCATGTTCTATTCGGTGAAGCACGAGCGTGGATTGCGTGCGCTGTTGCGGCGGGTGGAGCGCGAGCATCCGCCGGCGGGGACGTCGATCCGGCACACGCTGCTTTCGCCGGAGCTGATCGAGCGGCTGCACGCCGTGGGGCTGGAGGTGTACGCGTGGACCGTCAACAACGATGACCGGGCGCGGGAACTGCAGGGTTGGGGCGTCGACGGGATCATCTCTGACGCGCTGGAGGTGCTGCGGCAGGGGAGCCACGCGCCGGTGCGCGAGCCGCGAGACGCGTGACCGGGTTTTGGGGTGTTGTGCGTTTCACGGGGACTGGAAGGTGGAGGATGGAGGTTGGATGTGATGTGATGTGTGCGGCCAGCATGCCGTCGTACTCCGGACCCGAGGGATCGCTTCGCTTGGCGACATCACGCTGAGAACGCACGACGCGCGGGCTGAAAGCCCGCGCTACGGTCGAGTGGCGTTGCTTCCGTTCCAATGACGTCACTGCGCGTTTGTAGTGCGAACCATCGGGTCACTTCGGGATGAGGTGGATGGCCGTGGCTTTGAAAGAGGCTACGACGGGTGCGCCCGGTTCCAAACCGAGTTCATCCAACGAGCGGCGGGTGACCCGGGCGATGAGCGGGATGCCGCAATCGATTTCGATGCGGGCGTCGGCGCCGCTGGGGATGATGCGCGTGATGCGGCCGGGGATCTTGTTGCGCGCGCTGCCGGCGAGATGTTCGGTGCCGACGCTGATGCTGATGTCTTCGGGCCGGAGGCAGACGAGCGCTTGCTCGAACCCGCCCTCGCTGACCGCTTCGATTACGTGGGCTCCGGCAGTGAGCGTGAGCAGGCCGTCGCTCGTCGATGTAACGCGCGCGGGGATGATGTTGGCGGCGCCGACGAACGCGGCGACATCCTCGTGGGCGGGGGCGCCGATGACCGACGCCGGTGTCCCGATCTGACGGATCCGGCCATCGATCAGCACGGCGATGCGGTCGCCGAGGCGGGCGCCTTCGTCATGGTCGTGGGTGACGATGACGGCGGTAACGTGCGTCTCGCGGAGGGCCGCTGCGAGATCGTTGGTGATGGCGGCGCGCGTCGGCTGGTCGAGCGCGCTGAAGGGCTCGTCTAGGAGCAGCACGTCGGGTTCGAGGGCGAAGGCGCGGGCAAGGCTTACGCGCTGCGCTTCGCCGCCTGAGAGCGCGCGCGAGGTGCGGCGGGCGAGCGTGGCGACGCCGAAGCGGGTGAGCCAGCGTTGCGTGCGCGCCTGGCGTTCGGCTCTCGGGATGCCGCGCAAGCGCAGCCCGGTCTCGACGTTGGCTTCGACGCTGCGGTCGAGCAGCAGCGGTTCCTGGAAGACGACGGCCATGCGGCGGCGAAGCTCGAGTTCGCGGCGGCGGGTGGATCCGCCGTGGTACAGAATCTCGCCGTGTTGCGGGCGTTCGAGCAGCGCGAGATGCAGAAGCAGCGTCGTCTTGCCGGCGCCATTGGGGCCGATGATCGTGAGTACTTCACGCGGCTGTATGTCGAGCGACGGGACGTCGAGGAGCGTGCGCGCGCCGTGCCGGACGACGAGGTCGCGGACGGAGAGTTTGGGCGTGGTATCGGGATTCAGCGCGGAAGCCATGGCGTAGAGAGGCGGGAGGCAGTGCGGGCGCCGTCGGCGGGCATTCGATCGTCACCGCGCTGGCGCGTCTGCACCCAGGTGAAGATGACGTTGACGATGACCATCATCAGCAGCAGGATGATGCCGAATGCGAGCGCGGTCCCGAAGTTGCCCTGGCTCTGTTCGAGGAGGACGGCACCAGTGAGTACGCGGGTGTCGTCGGGGCGGTTGGCGCCGACCATCACCGACGCGCCGACTTCCGAGATGGCGGCGCCGAAGCCGGCCATGACGGCGGCGAGCAGCGGCAGGCGCACTTCCTGGAGGAGTAGCCAGAGCATTTGCGTCCGCGACGCGCCGAGCGCGTAGACTTGCAGCCGCAGCCGTTCCGGCAGCGCCGACAGGGACGCCGCGGTGAAGCCGGTGATGACGGGCGTGACGATGATCACTTGCGCGAGGATCATCGCCTTCTTTTCGTAGATCCAGCCCAGTTCGCCGAGGGGACCGCTGCGCCAGAGCAGGATGGCGATGATGAGCCCGATGACGACGGGTGGCATACCCATGCCGGTGTTGACCAGCGCGAGCGCGAGGGTGCGGCCGGGGAAGCGCCGAAACGCGATGAACGAGCCGGCGCCGATGCCGAGGACGAGCGCGATCAGCGTGGCGGAGCCGGAGACGACGATCGACCG
Organism: uncultured Dehalococcoidia bacterium; assembly: GCA_964599885.1. Lineage (GTDB taxonomy): Bacteria > Chloroflexota > Dehalococcoidia > DSTF01 > JACRBR01 > CAZRHH01. The sequence continues at coordinate 4,825 of CAZRHH010000013.1, forward strand.
CATGGCGATGTTGTAGACGTCCTGCTTGTTGTGCAGCAGCAGGTCGAAGGCTTCGCGCAGGCCGTCGAAGATGAGATCCATGAGACGCTCCTGCTCCGCCTAGCCTGGTAGCTGACGTCGGCTATGTGGCGGTCGGGTCTGGGTTGCCCGCGTCCGGGAAGAATAGCGGCTCGCCGAATTCGTCGACGCCGAACTCGCCGATCAATTCCTGTACGTCGGCGCTCGTGATGAACGCGGCGAACGCGCGGGCGGCGTCAACGTTGACGTCGCGGTGCTTCTCGGGATTGACGACGATGACATGATAGACGTTGAGCAGCCCTGGATCGCCTTCGTAGGAGACGACGAGATCGAGATTATCGGCCTGCGACAGGTAGGTGCCGCGGTCGCTGATTGTGTACGCGTTCTTCTGGTTGGCGATTTGCAGCGTCGCCCCCATGCCTTGGCCGGACTCTTCGTAGCCGGTCTGGCCCGCGGTGTCGATTTCGGCGGCGGTCCAGAGCTTCTTTTCGAGTGCGTGGGTGCCGGAGTCGTCGCCGCGGCTGATGAAGGGTGCGCCCGTCGTGGCGATCACCGTCATCGCGTTGCTGACCGAGGCGGCGGATGCGAGCGCGGCGGGGTCGCTTTCGGGTCCGACGATGATGAAGTCGTTGTGCATGACGAGGGTGCGCTCGATGCCGTTTCCTTCGTCGATCATCGTCTGTTCGGCCGCGGGGGAGTGGACGAGGACGACGTCGGCGTCGCCGCGGGAGGCCTGCTCGATCGCCTGGCCGGAGCCGACGGCGATCGTCTTGACGCTGTAGCCCGTTTCGTCTTCGAATATCGGCACGAGGACATCGAGCAGGCCGCTGTCCTGCGTGCTGGTTGTGGTAGCGAGGATCAGTTCGCCGCTGGATTTGGTGGGAGCGGATTCGGCTGAGGCTTGCGCTTCGGTCGAGGCTTGTGGAGTGGCGTCTGTGGCAGGATCTTCGCTTCCGTTGTCGTCATCGCCGCAGGCAACGGCGAACACGAGGGCGATCAGGGCGACGAGAGAGAGCCACCAGTTTGTCATTACGGAGTAACCTCCTCCACAAGCGCATCGCGCTGCGGCGTCATGCTCACGCGAGCATAACGAGGCGTCCGCGCTGAGTCCAGTGCGGAAGATCAGGAAGGCCCGTGCATTGCAGCGCGCAGATTCGAGCGCTCTATTCGTGCTTGGAGAAGATGCGTTTGAATTCGGCGGTCATCGCGGATTCGATAGCGGCGCCGTACTCACGGTAGAGACGGACCAGGCGCTGGCCATCGTCGGTGAGGCGGGAGCCGCCGCCACCAGCGCCGCCGGCGGCGCTTTCGACGAGTTTCATGCCGAGGTTCTGTTCGATCTCGCGCAGTTTGCCCCAGGCGCGGCGGTAGGAGAGCTGCATGCGTGCCGCGGCATCGGACAGCGACCCGGTTTCGTCGATGAGCATGAGCAGGCGGACGCGATAGTCGCTGAGGACGATTTGTCCGTTTTTTTCGAGCCAGAGCTTGGAGCGCGGTTCCATGTGGGTGCAGGGTACTGGACTGGGCTGTGGGAGGTGGGAGGTGGGAGTTGGGAAGTGGGAAGTGGGAGACGGGAAGTTGGAGCTCCGGATGCGTTAGTGCTGGTCGGTACGTTGGCTCTGTGTTGTGGTGGTCGCTGTGAGTGAGGCGGCGGATCGTCGTGATGCTGATTCGGCGGGCGCTGTGGACTGTGGCGCGTGGTCGAGGGGGATTTCCCGGATGAAGAGACTGATGACGACGGCAAACGCCATCACGGCGGCGGCGATGAGGAAGACATCGGTGATCGATGTCGCGAGTGCGTCGCGCATGGAGGCGAGCGCGGCCTCGAAGAGGCGTGGCGCATCGGCGCCGAAGGTTGCGCCGAAGCCCTCGTCGCGGACGCGCGCGAGGGCGCCGTCGTCGAGCAGCAGACGGGGGTTTCGCAGGGAGGCGAGGAGCGGTGTCGGGGCAGCATCGGCGACTTCGGGTGGCAGGCCGGCGGCGAGTTCGTCGTTGAGGCGGCGTGTGAGAAACGAACCGAGGATCGCTACGCCGATGGTGCCGCCGACGGAGCGCGCGAACGTGTTGAGCGACGTCGTGATGCCGAGCATCGTGTAAGGGACGGCGTTCTGGGTGGCGAGCACAAGTGCCGGGAAGCTGAGCCCAAGGCCGAACCCGAGTACGGCCATCGACCGCATGCCGGAGAACTGCGACGATCCAGCGTCCATGCGGGAGAGCAGGAACATGCCTGTCGTCGCGATCGCGAAGCCGATGACCGTCAGCCACTTGTAGCGGCCGCTGCGCGAGATGATCTGTCCGCCGAGGATGCTGCCGCCGACAAGTCCAAGCGTCATCGGCGTGAGGACGAGGCCGGCGTTTGTGGCGCTGAAGTTCAGCACGCCTTGCATGAAGAGGGGGATGTAGACGCTGCTCGAGAACATGGCGGCGCCGGAGACGAAGGTCGCGGCGGTGCAGACGGCGAAGATCGGGTTGCGGAAGAGCCAGAGCGGCACGATGGGATCTTTCGCGCGGTCTTCGATGACCACGAAGGCCGCGAGCATCAGCGCGGCGAACGAGAGCGTGGCGACGACCTGGACGCTGGACCAGGCGTAATCGTTGCCTGCCCACGAGAAGCCGAGCAAGAGCGGCACGATGGCGGCGGCGAGCGCGACGGCGCCGGCGTAGTCGAGCGGCTGCTGGGCGTCGCGGTGTTCGCTCGCGGGAAGGACGAGCGCGATGACGACGAACGCCGCGATGCCGAGCGGGATGTTGACGTAAAACACCCAGCGCCAGTCCAGGTGATCGGTGATGCCGCCGCCGATCAGCGGCCCGAGGACGCTGGCGATGCCGAAGACGCCGCTCATGAGTCCGGCGTACTTGCCGCGTTCGGCCGGGGCGAACAGATCGCCGATGATCGCGAACGCGTTGGCGAAGATGAACCCGCCGCCGATGCCCTGTATGCCGCGGAAGATGATCAGCTGCAGCATGGACTGCGAGAGACCGCAGAGCATCGAGCCGACGAGGAAGATGATGATGCCGGCGAGGAAGAAGTTCTTGCGTCCGAAGATGTCGCCCATCTTGCCGACGATGGGGACGACGGTGGTCGACGCCAGCATGTAGGACGTGAACACCCAGGCATAGAGTTCGAGGCCCGAGAGGTCGGCGATGATGCGCGGCAGCGCGGTTCCGACGACGGTCTGATCCATGGCGGACAGGAAGAGGCCGAGCATGACAGCGCCCAGTATGGCGAAGCGCTGGTTTTTGTCGAGCGTGGCGAACTGGTTTTGCACGCGGACCTCAAGCGGGGGGGGGGGAGCGGCGAACAGATATCAGCGCAGAGCGCAGAGAACGTTATCGACTGTGATCCGCGTCGTGGAGAGCGTACCGGCGCGGCGGTGTGCGCTCAACGCGATCATTTCGCGAAAGGCGCTGAGGGCAGTGCTTGCTGGCGGAACCCAGGAACGGTTGGTTGGGAGCAGCAATGCTCGTGGGAGCGGTGCGGGTTGTCCGGCGGCAGAAAATTGGCGAACGGCCGCCCCCGGCAGGACTTGGGGGACGGCCGTCCATGAGAGGGAATATGGCTTGTTGATGGACCGCGCGCGAACTACCGCATCGCGGAGGGGGCGTGCGGTGGGTAGCTGTCGGTGGGCGTTCGTGCGAGGGGCCGGAGGACCGCTACGCGGCGTGATCGGCGCGAAGGTGGGGCGCCGGAGCACGCTCGGGTGGGGCGAAGGTGCGTGGCTCGTCCACGGGCGCATCGGTTTGTTCGTGGAGGAGGGATCCGGCGTAGAACTGGTACAGCAGGACGGCGCTCGAGATGAGGATGACGAGGGTCATTGCGATGGCGAATGGCATTGGGTGATCCTTCACTCGTCGGGAGATGCGAACATGCGTACTGTAGAACGAATGTACGCGGATGTCAAGAGGTTGTAGAACAAAATTCCGGCTTTGCGGCGCTGCACTGTCGTCGCCGGCGTGTGCTAAGGCCGGCTAGTCTTCGCGGCGACGGAGCGTTTCGCGCAGGGCGGTGACGACGAGCGCGCCGGCCGCGAGACCGATGATCGTCACGAGCCAGGGCTGCTCGCCGCCGGGCAGATTGCTGCCGCTGCCGCCGGTCGGCGGGAGGCGCCGGGGCGGGCGTCCCGAGAGGACGGTGTTCACGACGGTAGGGGTTCGGGCCGGCGGCGTGCCGACGAGCACGGTGCTGACGCGGGTCGGCGTACCAACGAGAACGGTGCGCACCGGCGTGGGAGTTTGCGTGCGGGAGCGCGGCGTGCGGCCTGGCGTGGCGGTGCCGGTGGTGGTCACTGTCACGCTGCCGGTCGCGGTCGCCGTCGCCGTCTGAGTGGCAGTGGCCGGAGTGGCCGTTGTCGTCGGCGTGGTGGTGACGGTGCCGATGACGACGACGGTGCCGGTTGTCGTTGGCGTGGGCGTGCTGGTGGCCGGGGTCATGGTGCCGGCCGGCGTGCTTGTAGGCGTGGGCGTCGTGGTCGGCGTACTCGTCGACGTCGCCGTGGGTGTTTGTGTTGGCGTGCTGGTACTCGTCGAGGGCGTGGCGGTGCTCGTCGAAGTGGGCGTGTTGGTGGCGGTCGGGACGGGCGTGTTCGTCGCCGTCTGCGTCGCCGTGGGCGTTTGTGTTGGCGTGCTCGTGCTGGTCGAGGGCGTGGCGGTACTCGTCGATGTGGGCGTGTTGGTGGCTGTTGGGACGGGCGTGTTCGTCGTTGTTGCTGTGGCCGTTCGCGTTGGTGTTGGCGTACTCGTGCTGGTCGAGGGCGTAGCGGTGCTCGTCGAAGTGGGCGTATTGGTGGCGGTTGGGACGGGCGTGTGCGTAGCCGTGCTGGTTCGTGTCGGCGTCGATGTGCTGGTGGCGGGTGTCGCGGTGGTCGTCGGCGTACCCACGATGACGACGGTCCCGGTTGGCGTCGGTGTCGGCGTATTGGTGCTGGTGGCGGGCGTCGCGGTGGCCGTACGAGTGTTGGTCGGCGTAGGCGTGTTGGTGGCAGTCGCGACGGGCGTGCTCGTCGTCGTCTGAGTCGCCGTTGACGTACGGGACGGCGTGCTGGTGCTGGTGGCCGGCGTGGCGGTACTCGAAGGCGTCGGCGTCTTCGTGGCGGTCCGCGTAGGTGTGCGCGTGGCGCTCACCGTTGTCGTGACGCCGGGTGTCGTCGTCGTTGTGGGGACGGCCGTTCTGGTGACGGTCGCCGTCTTCGTGGCCGTCCGGGTGGGTGTGGCCGTCGCCGTGCGCGTGGGCGTCGCGGTCGAGGTGGTGCGCGCAGTCTGCGTCACGATCGGCGTGCTGGTCGTGGTGGGGACGGCGGTCTTGGTGGCGGTCACGGTCTTGGTGGGCGTGGCAGTTTTCGTCGGCGTCTTCGTCGGCGTCTTCGTTGGCGTCGACGTGGCGGCACGGGTCGCGGTTGTGGTGACGCCGGCGGTCCTGGTGACGACGGGCGTGTTCGTCTTCGTCGGGACGGCGGTCTTGGTGGCCGTGACCGTCTTCGTGGGCGTGGCAGTTTTGGTCGGCGTCCTCGTCGGCGTCGATGTGGTGACGCGGGTTGCGGTTGTGGTGACGCCGGCGGTCCTGGTGACGACGGGCGTGTTCGTCTTCGTCGGGACGGCGGTCTTGGTGGCCGTGACCGTCTTCGTGGGCGTGGCAGTTTTGGTCGGCGTCCTCGTCGGCGTCGATGTGGTGACGCGGGTTGCGGTGGTGGTGACGCCGGCGGTCCTGGTGACGATGGGCGTGTTCGTCTTGGTGGGCACGGCCGTCTTGGTGGCGGTGACCGTCTTCGTGGGCGTGGACGTCGCCGTGCGGGTGGGCGTCGAAGTATCGGTCGGCGTTGGCGTGTGGGTGGCAGTCGTAGTCGGCGTGCTCGTGTCGGTCGCGATGGTTGCGGTTGCCGTGGGCGTGTTTGTGTTGGTCGGGATGGTTGCTGTTGCGGTGGGCGTGCTCGTGATTGTGGTTGCCGTCGCGGTGGGCGTGCTCGTATCCGCGGCGGTCGTTGTCGTTGCGGTGGGCGTGTTGGTGGCGGTGCCTGTTTCGGTCGGTGTGGCGGTACCGGTAGCGGTGGCCGTGCGCGTGACGGCCGGTACCGTCGGGATCGACGGAGTGATCGACACCTCCGGTGTTGGCAGCGGCGTGAGACAGTTGCGGCTATCGCGTCCGAAGACGAACTGCAGGTCTTTCACATCGATGTCGAAGTCGCCGTTGGGGGAGGGTTCGAGGTCGAAGAAGTAGCTGTACAAGATCGAGCCAAACTCTGAGGCGTACCGTTCGCTAATCAGCTGTTGGTCGATGATGTTGACGTTGCAATCGAGGTTAAGGTCGCCCTGCAGCGCGGCGAGCAAGACGACGGCGTCGATGACCTCTGCGACGGGGATGGTGTCGCCGTGGATATCGGCCAACCCGGTACCGCTACCGAAGTTATCGATGACGGCGAGCGCGCCGTTGTCGAGGTTCGGCCGGAACACGATATCTTCGGCGGGAGCGATCGTGAAGCGGGCGAGTACGCCACTGCCCCAGGGCCCCGCCTGGTCGCCGCTGGACACGCAACCGAAGCGAATGTGCGTCTCGGTGACGGTCGAGAAGCTGCAGTTGATTGTGCGGCCGGTGCTGCCGAGGAACTCACCCGGAGCGATATTGAGCGAGATGATGTTGCGGTCGAATCCCACTTCGAGCTGGAAGGCGCCGAGGCCTGGATCGAACGGCACGCCGGCTACGGTTTCTTCGATCGTCAACGGTGGTTGACCGATGTACAGCCCGGCGGACTGCGGGTTCGGGTAGACGACGGCCGATCCTGCGGGAATCGTGATCGTGTCCGTGTAGGCGCTGCCTTGTTCGGGCGGCTGGCCGGCGCCTTCGCTGGTTGCCAGGCGCGTGCCGAACGTGGCCGCCAGCAGCATCGCGACGATCGCCGGGAGCAGCAGGCGCGCCGAGAGCCCAGGTGTTGCGACGGCTACGCCCCCGGTCTGGCGAGCGGTCCGCGCGGCAGGCTGGCGGTGGGGGGGTGGTAGTGCGCGCCCAAGGCCGGCCAGGCCCGGGCCTGCGACGAACGCTTGTGCCGCGAGCGCTGCCAGACCGGCCATCAGCGCAATCGCGAACATTACGCGGTTGAACATCTGCGGCGAAGCGGGCTCGCCGCCACGGTCGCGCGTGGGGGATCCAGGCGGGCCACCGTTCTGGGTGAATCCGCCGCCGCCTCCGACTTCGGGCGTGTTGGTGGCGGTCGGGTCCGGCGTATTAGTCGGTGTTGGGGCGACGGTATCCGTCGCGGTCGGGTCGGGCGTGTCGGTGTCGGCCGGCTGCGGCGTGTCCGTAGCTGTCGGCGCCGGAGTATCGGTCGCTGACGGCGCGGGCGTGTCGGTCGCTGCGGGCACCGATGTGTCCGTCGGTGCGGCGGGCGTGTCGGTGGGCGCGGGCGTTGGCGTCGCGGTCGGTGTTGCCGTGGGCGGCGGCGGGATGTTCGTCACCACGCCGTTGAGACAACCTGATCCCGGTTCAAGCCCGACGGGGTTGCAGCTTACGAGTTCCGTAATGGATGAGTCGGCGAGCGACGACGCGAAGAGTGTGAGCGGCGAACCGCCCGCACCGTTCACAGTGAACTCGATCGTCGCGACGACGAAGGTGCCATCGGGTCCGGGCGAGGCGGAAACGTTGACGCAGGCGATGTAGGCATCACCGGTCGCGGGATCACCGTCGGCGTTCGGATCCGATTCTGGCAGATCGCCATTGGCGGGCGTGGAAGCGCAGTCGAAGCCGGGACCTGCGAGCGGGCTCGATGGCGTGGCCGCGGTGAGCCACGAGGCGTCGTAGAGCAGCGTCGTCTCGAACGAGAAGAGACCGGCGCCAGCGGGCACGTCGCGGGCGACGAGCGCCACGTCAAACGTACCGCTCACCGGCACATCAAGCGTGCTCTGTTCGCCGCTGGTCGCCGGGTCCACATCGACGACGAGACACGTCGGGCCTGTGCCGAGGGGTTGCAGCGTGCAGGCGGGCTGGTTCACCGGCGGCGCCGACGGCGTCGGCGTCGCGGTGAACGTGGGTGTCGGTGTTTCGGTCGCGGTTGGAATCGATGTGTCGGTCGCCGTCGGCTCGGGCGTGTCCGTTGGTGTCGCGACGGGCGTGTCGGTGGCGGTCGGTACGGCCGTATCAGTTGCCGCTGCTTCGGGCGTATCGGTGGGGGTTGGTGCTGGCGTGTCCGTCGCCGCCGGGATCGGCGTTTCTGTGGCGGTCGGCACGGCGGTCTCGGTGGCCGTGGGTTCTGGCGTGTCGGTGGCGGTGGGTTCGGGCGTGTCCGTGGCGGCCGGTAGCGGCGTGTCCGTGGCGGTCGGCACGGCGGTGTCGGTGGCTGCGGGCTCGGGCGTGTCGGTGGGCGTTGGCGTGGGCGTATCGGTGGGCGTTGGCGTATCGGTGGGCGTTGGTGTGCCGGTCTCGGTGGGCGTGTCCGTAGGCGTCGGTGTTTCGGTCGGCGTCTCAGTGGGCGTGGGCGTACTGGTCGGCGTGGATGTTGGAGTCGGGAACGGTCCGTTGGCTACGGAACCATCGAGACAGCCGGCACCGGGCTCGACGTCGGTGGGATTGCAGCTTGCGAACTGGACGAACGTCGCGCCGCCACCGATTGATGCGCTGAACAGTGTGAGCGGAGAGAAGCCGTTGCCCGCGACCGTGAACGGGATGGTGGCGAAGACGACATCGCCGGCTGGTCCACCGCTCGCTGAACCCCGGAAGCAACTGATGAAGGCATCACCTGTTGCCGGATCTCCATCCGCCGCCGCATCGCCTTCGGGCAGGTCCGCGGTCGGTGGCTGAAACGAGCAGTCGAAGCCGTGTGATGCCACGAGCGGGGAAGTTGGTGTTCCTGCGGTGAGCCATGCCAGGTCGTAGAGTAGCGTCGTCGTGAAGAACAGCAACCCTTCGCCGGCAGGAACGTCGCGCGCAACGAGTTGCGCATCGAACGTGCTACCGGCGTCGACGCCGCGCGTGCTCTGCTGGCCAGCGAGCGCGCTGTTGACATCGACGACGATGCAGGTATTTCCGGTGCCGCCCGGCTGCGTGACACACGCCGGCTGATCAATCGGCACGAATGTAGGTGTCGGCGTGAACGTCGGCGTCGGCGGTGTCGTGAAGATGAGGATCTCGTCGTCGTTGTTTGTTACGGATCGCGGGATGGCCGCGCCGAGCGGATCGGAGAGTTCGTATGTTTGGAGATCGAGATCGGCGGGTCCGATGCTGGTGGCGAGCAGGCGGACGCGCGCGAGGGTGCCACTGCCGGTGGCGCCGGGCGGGTTCGATCCGGTGGTAGCACATCCGAACGTGACGCTCTGGTTGTTAACGACGGGCGGCGGGCAGAACACGGGGCGGCCGCTTGAGCCGAGGAATGTGTCGTTGTCCACATCGACGAAGGCGATCCTGCTTTGCGGGAACGTCATTGTGAACTGGTACGAACCGAGGTTCGAGACGCTGCTGACATCGACTGCTACTTCGACGATCTGGTTCGGCAGGGCGAACTGCTGCGGCGGGTTGATCGCGCCCACGGCCTGGCCGATGACGGTCGGCGAGGGCGTGGGTGTGAACGTCGAGGTGCTCGTCGGACAGGGGCCGGTACACGGCGTCGCCGTCGGTCCTTGAATGAGCGTGATATCTCCATCGACGACCGCGCCAACCGCGAGCGGGATGGCGCCCGGCGTCACGAGAATCACGCTCTCGATCTGGAGCGCCGAGGTGCCGGCGCCGATGGCGCGCAGCGGGATCGCAGCGAGGATGCCGGTGCCGGTCGCTCCGGGTGGCGGTACGGGGCCGATTGTCACGCAGTTGAGCTGGACGGTCCCTGGTTCGCTGAGCGCGGTGAACGTTGGTGTCGCGCTGGGCGTCGTGTTGAGGTTCACCTGCGTGAAACTGGGGGAGTGGCACTGAGCGGCACGCCCACTACTGCTCAGGAACGGCCCGACGAGGTCGCTGATTGATGCTGGCTGCACGCGCTCGAGCAGCGCCGGATCGAAACGCAAGGTCAATTGGAACGCGCCGAGGTTCGTGGCATTCTCGATGGCGATGCCGATGAAGGTCGTGTCGCCAATGTTGGCCGCTTGCGACGGCGGCACGATGCGCAGCGTACTCGGCGCGGCGGTACTGGTGGCTGTGGGGGTGTTGGTGGGCGGTGGCGTGTTGGTGGCGGTCGGGCAGAGGCCAGGGCACGGCGTGGGCGTGAGGGTGTTGGTCGGAGTTGACGTTGGAGTGCGCGTGGGCGTCTGCGTCGGCGTGAGCGTGGGTGTCCTTGTGGGCGTCGCAGTTGGACAGACGCCGGCACATGGCGTCGGCGACTGCTCGTCGCCGATGACGAGCTGTGCCGTATCGGTGGTGCCTGGGACGATGCTGTCGGCTGCGGGACTGAGCAGCGTCACCTCGGTGAAGTTGAGGACCGCCGCGCCGCTGGCGAGCGGCAGGAACGAGAGTTCGGCGATGATGCCGGCGCCGGAGGCGCCGGGGGGGTCGTCGCCGAGCGTCACACATTTGAAGTTGATCAGTCCCGGTGTGAATATCGGCGACAAGCATTGCACGGGTCTGCCGGTGCTGCCGAGGAACGGACCCGGTACGGCGTCGATCGGCGACAGCAGCGTATCGTTGAACTGAACGCGGATGTCGAAGGCGCCGAGGTTCGGCACGTCCTCGACGCGGACGCCGATTGTGAGCGGCGCGTTCACGTTGCCGTTGACGACTGTTGGTTCGAAGCAGGCGGCGATTGCAAAGAGCGGGCCACACGGACCGGGTGGAATTACGCCGGTAGGCGTCGGTGTAATTACCGGCGTGAGCGTGGGCGTCAGCGTTTCGGTGGGCGTGCTGGTGGGCGGTGGCGGGTCGCCGCCCATGATGGTGACGGACGCGTTCGTCGTTGTCACCGACGTAAACGCTTCGCCGAGTGTGTCGGAGAGTTCGCCGGTGATGAAGTCGATTGGCGACGTTCCCTCGGCGAACGGCAAGAACGTGACGAAGGCCAGCTCGCCGTTTCCGCTGGGGCCCGCGGGCGCCGCGCCGAGTGAGACGCAACCGAAGCGCACGGTGCCGGCCAGTGCATCGACGATCGGGGAAGGACAGAAGACGGCACGGCCGGTGCTACCGAGGAACGGGCGGTTCGTCGCGCTGACGAATGACATGAGCGCCGGGTCGTACTGGATCCGGAACTCGTACGATCCCAGCTCAGTGACGTTTTGCGCCTGGACGGCGACGGTGTAGTTAAACCCGCGGGGGGCGGTCTGGCTCGCGGGGGAGATGAACATGCTGCCGGTGCCGGCGGCGGCCGCACTTTGCGGCTTGCCAGGGAGGGCGAGCGATGCAAGCGCGACGATGGCGATTGCGGCGAGGGCGGCAAGCAGCGCTACGGGTAGCGGGAACCGGCGCAATGTGGAGCGAGCGAGCACCATGTGTCCTTCGCGGAACGCGAACTGCGATCCCTGACCCAATCAATCTCAGCCGGTGCGTCCTGGGCGGCGGGGAGCCCTCGAACAGGCGCGGATGCCACCATCCGCGAGTACCGGCGAACGCACCTCCGCACAGGCGCGTGTCTGACAAGCGCGAACGAACCCGTTGGCGGCCATCATAGGTGTGATGGAACCAGGGGTTGTTAACCAACTGCTGCGATCGTGCTAACGCTCTGGCCGTGAGGCCGGCTGGTGAGGCGGACCCAGCGACTCATACTAGCGAATCTGGTCGTCGTCGTCGAAGAAGGTGCGCCGCAAAAGGAGTACGAGGAGCACGCCGATGGTGAGGCTCATCAGCGAGATGATCCAGCTTCGGGAGCCGGCAAGCCCCCCGGAAGCGCCGGCGCGCGGGAATCCCGTCGGTCCGGAGGGCCGGCGGGGTTCCGTCGAGAGTACGGTGTTTACCAGCGTCGGTGATACGCCCGGTGCGCTCGCGGCTCCCACGACGGTAGAACCAGGCGCGGGCGTGGCGGCGCGCGGCGTACTGGCGCCGACCGTGGTTGTCGGTGCGGGGGTTCCGGGAGTGGTCGAGACGGCGGGAGGTGAGGCGGTTGCGCTGACCGAGACGGTCGCCGTGGGCGTGCGCGTGCGCGTCGAGATGGATGTGGCCGTCGGGGTGGGCGTGGGCGTCCCGGTCGATGTGGGTGTGGCGGTCGGTGTCGGCGTGTGTGGGACGGTGGTGACGCAGCCGCTCTGGCTGGTGGTCGGTAGGGCGTGACCCAGTTCCTCGGCTGTTTCGACGAGCAACATTCGGAAACACGTCGGACCGGTGATCCGTGGGCGGAAGAAGAGCTTCGCGATCACCCCGTCTCCGGATGGTCCATCGGGCGTGACGCCGGTGCTCGTGCAGCCGAGCCGAAGGGTGTTCTCTGTGATCACGTGGACGCAGGTGATCATCCGGCCGGTGCTGGCGAGAAACGGACCGGGATTCCAGCCGAGGTATTCCAGCCAGATGACGTCGAACGAGAGGTAGAACTCGAACGCGCCGATGGACTCGGCGTTCTGCACGACGACGTCGATTGTCAGGTCGGTGCCTTGCGGGAACTCCGCAGTCGACTGGATTCCTGGCGTCGCCGGATCGCTATCGATCGCAATAAGCGCTGGGCCCGCGGCCTCGGAGTCTTGTGGCGTCAATGTCGCAGCGAGTGCGACGGCAAGGAGCACCGCCGCCGCCAGGGCGAGCAGCAAGAGGCGGCTTCGCCTGGAAGCGCGGGACGCCGGCGGATGCGGCGCGGAACTTCGGTTCACGCAACGTTCCCTTCACGATTGACAACGCCGCATGCTTCCGCGCATTTCGTTTCATCCTTGAACGTGGCGGTCGAATCTGGTGTTCGTCCGCGCGCACCGCGCCGCCGGGGGAGGGCGCACGGTGGCGCCCCCGCGATCCTTGCGGCGCTATCCTGGCATCTTGCCTGTTGGGTTATGGAATGGTTCGCGGCGAGCGCAGCTTCGCGGCCTGTACTGGCGGCGGTGCCCTCACCGCCTACCTGATTCCGCGCGAGACAGCGGATCATACGGAGGCGCCGTACATTCTGTCAATCAGTCACGGCAGGGTGGCGTGGCGCCGATGCCCACTACTTGACGGCTGCGCACGATGCATCCGGGGCTGGTGCGGGTTTCGCGCCGGTTCTAGTGCTGTGTTATCGTTTCGATTGACGCGGCGCCGCTGGTGCGCGGACGTCACGGGCCGGAGGAGACATGGACGACGCGCTGCTCGTCAGGCGCGCAGCCGGCGGCGACCTGGACAGCTTCGGCCAAGTCTACGACCGCTACTTCAACCAACTTTACGATTTCTCATGGCGCACACTACGGGACGACGCGCAGGCGGCGCATGTGACCCAACAGGTGTTCGCCGGAGCGGCGGGCACGCTTTCTGCCGCCAGCCGCGCGCCGTCTGTGCGTGGATGGCTCTTCGGCATGGCGCACACGAAGGCGGTTGAACGCGCCGACGCCGCCGGGGCAACGGTGGCCGCGCCATCTCACGAGGAAGCCTTTGGCACGTTCGAGGTACCTGACGCCGTGCGCGTCGAGCGGGCGGACGTAAGCGCTGGTGACGCCGAACTGCCTTCGCTGGTATGGGAGGCGGCGACTGCGCTCAACCCACGCGACTACGCGCTGCTCGATCTGCACCTGCGCCAGGGACTCGACGCGGCGGAGATCGGTCATGTGATGGGCGTGAGCAAGGCGAACGCCACGACGATGATCTCACGCATGAAGCAGGTGGCCGGCGACGTCCTCGGCAGCTACGTACTGGCGCGTCGCGGCAGCAGCGACTGTGAAGGCCTGCAGCGCGTGCTGGAAGCGCACCCACTGACGCCGTACACGGACGATGTTCGGCGAGCGATCGACGAGCATGTGGCCGGATGCGAGCGTTGCCGCGCGTCGCTCGCTTCCTACGCGGCGCCGCTGGACATCTTCGCTTCGTTCCTGGCCGTGACGGCGCCGTTCGCACTGAAAGGGGACGTCTGGAAGGACCTCGCGAGCGGTTGGACCGGGGTGGCACGCGCTGGTTCGGCCCCGCAGAACGAGCCGGCGAGGGTGCTGCCGGCAAGCCCGTATGGCGCAGCGGCAGCCGGCGGCGGGGGTGGCGGCGACCATGTGCCTCTGGCGCCGGCCAACGGCGATGGTGACAGCACCCGCAACCGCATCCTGCTGTTCGCGGCAGCGGCGGTCGGAATGCTGATCTTTGCTTTTGCGGGCGGTGCCATTATCGCGGGCGGGTTCGGTGGCGACGACGACGGTGGTGCGGTGGATGACCGCACGCCCACCGCTTCGCGCACGGCCGGGACGACGACACCGGGGGACATCGAGACACCGACGCCTGAGGAGACCGAAACGCCCGACGCGACCGAAACCGCCGAACCGACCGAAGAAGCCGAGGATACGGCGACGCCAGAACCGGCACCGGTTGAAACCGACACGCCGGTACCCGCGCCGCCGACGAGTACGCCTGTTGTGATTGCGCCGACGGCCACCGCAACGCGCCCGCCGTTGATCGCGCTGCCTTCGGCGACGCCGACGCCCGACGGGCTGATTCCGCTTGGTGTCCCATAGCCGGTCTCGGTAGCGGCGGCTGGCGGTCCGGGTCAGTTTGGCTTCCGGGGGCCGATGATTAGATCGAAGGGCCGCACGTACGTGTGCGGGTCGACGATCATGCGCGTACCCGAATCCCCTGAGGCGACCCAGTCAGGCCGCTCGTGGCTGTTTGACGCCGCCCCGCACAGCGAACGCAGTGTCCGCATGGAAGTGCTGATCGCGCGGCTGCGGCTTGTCGTACTTGTCGTCAACAGCGTGATGCTGGCGTTCGTGCTGGACACGAGCGGGATGAGGACGGACGTCGCCTGGGCGATCGTCGCGCTGGCGTTCGCGTACGCGGTACCGGCGGTTGTCCTGCAGCCCTATGTTCGGTGGCGACTCTTTCGGACGAGCCTGATCACGACGGCGGCGGATTCCGCCGCGAGCGCGATGTTCATCGCTGCCACGGGTGCAGCGGACAGCCCGTTTTTCATGCTGTACTACCTGTCGGTGGCGGCGATTGCGATGCGGTTTGAGCTGCGGCAGGCGCTGGTAGCGTGTCTGGGCTATGCGGCGATGTACTCGTTGGTCTACTTCTGGAACTGGGATGCCAGTGCGAACGCGGGCGGCGAGCTTCTGCTGCGGATCAGCTACATGTTCTTCATCGCGGTGGGCGTTGGACACTTGGCGCGCGAGGAGCACACACGCGCGCAGCAGATCGGCGAAATCGAGCGGTTGCACACGCAGAACCAGCGTCTACAGGATCGGAACAATAAGGCCGCACGGTTAGACCGCTTGACGGGCATCCTCAACCGCGCGTACTTCGAGAAGGACGCGCTGCGCGAGATTAAGAAGGCGCGTTCGACGAGCGGTTATCTGAGCGTGCTGTTCTGTGACATGGATCACCTCAAGCGCATTAACGATGAGCTGGGCCATGACGCGGGCGACCGCGTGTTGCGCCAGGTGGGCTCGGCGATGAAACACCGGTTGCGCTCGAACGACGTGATCGGCCGCTACGGCGGCGACGAATTCGTGGTGATCCTGCCGAGCATAACGCGCGAAACGGCGTTCGACCGTGCCGATCAGCTCATCGAGGCGGTGTGCGGGGTGAACGAGGGGCTGCCGGTCGATCTGCACATCGGGCTCAGCGTTGGCATCGCCACCTACCCGTTCGACGGGCAGGATTACGCAACGCTCGTGCGCGTCGCCGACCAGGCGATGTACCTCGCGAAGCGTGAGGGCGGCAACCGTTCGCGCACGTCGAACGATCTGCGCCTGTTCTGGGAAGACGTACCACACTCGGCTTGATGCGTTGGCGCGTCGCACGGGGACTGGAAGATGGAGGATGGATGCTGGATCGCGCCGTCCCGGAGATTGCGTGCTCTAGACGATCAATAAATCCAGGAACTGTTTGAGGATGCGGGCGGTGGCACCCCAGATCAGGTGATCGCCGCAGCGGAATGAGTAGGCGACGACCTCTCGGCCTTGATAGGTGCGTAGCTCGCTGACGGTGTTGGTTTCGTCTTGAAGATGGGCGAGCGGCACTTCGATGATCTCGGCGACTTCGATCTCGCTGTGCACGAACGGATACGGCGCGGGCCGGAGGATGCGGCCGACGAAGGGGCGCACGAGGAAATTCGAGATCGTGATCATCTCGTCGAGCTGACCGATCACGTCGATGTGGTCGGGATCGACACCGATCTCCTCCCATGTCTCGCGGACGGCGGTGAATTTCAGATCCGGATCGGAAGCGTCGTAGCCGCCGCCGGGAAACGAGATCTGGCCCTTGTGGTGCTCGACGAGTTCAGAACGACGCGTGAAGAGGACGTGGATCTCGCCGCCGACTTCGTAGAGTGGCAGCAGTACGGCGGCGCGCGCCAGCGTATCGTCGTCGATGTACTCAGGTGTGAGCATGTCGAGGCGGGCGCGGATGTGATCGATCGTCGTCGGTGCGCTGTGCTCGGGGTTGCTCACACCGTGAGGATCGGCACGATGCGCCGGCGGGCGTCGGACGAGAGATGCGCGTAGATGGCGGCGCGCACGTCGCGGAGCGGCGCAAGCTCTGGTAGGTCGGCGGCGGGTTCGATGAGCGGTGCAAGCGATGCCAGCACGCCGCGTAGCGCGTCATTTTGGATCCGCAAATGTGAGAGGCGCAGCGAGTCGGTCGGCGTCGGCAGCGCGGCGATGGCGGCGACGCAGGTGCGCGCATCGGCGCTCTCGACCTTGCTGAGCGCGGCGGATGTGTCGGCGAGGAGCGCGTGGAGTGCGGCGTTTGTTTCGAGCAGATCGGGCACGGCTGTATCGAGGTCGCGCTGGGCGATGGTGAAGAGCAGCATCGAGAACGCGAACTGCGCTTTGCCATACGACGACTGCACTTCGGGCATGAGGTGTGTCATGACGCCGGTCTGGATCGCGCGAAGGATTTCCTCAGGGTACGGTCTCACGCGATCAGCTCCAGCATCTCCACTTCGAGCCCCGGCTGAATGAACGACGTGACGGCGAGCAGGAGGTCGGGCGTCTTGCCCTGGATGATCGACTTCGTGCCCGTCAGGAACAACGTCGCGAACTTCACGTTGCCGAAGACCTCCCAGAACTTCAGCGCGTCGCGGTCGACCGTCACGCCGCCGGCCTGCTCGTACAGCGCGATGAATTCGTCGCGCGTGCAGAGACCGCCGACGCGGTCGTCGCCGGCCCAGCGCCACGACTTGATCATCAGCCAGCCGAGATCTTCGATCGGGTCGCCAGCGTGGGCCATCTCCCAATCGAGGATGGCGGTGATGCGGGACTCGTCGTAGAGGAAGTTGCCGGTGCGGTAGTCGCCATGCACCAGCGCGAGCCGCTCTGGTGGCGGCGGGATGTGGCGCTTGAGCCACGAGAAGACCATTTCCAGGACGGGTTGCGGTTCGAGCGTGTCGGAGCGCATGACGCCTTCCCAGCGCGCGATCTCGTGCGCGGCGCTACCGGCGGCGCTGGCGGGACGATCGAGCGCCCTTAAACCATCGATGTCAGACCGATGGATGTTCGCGAGGATTTCGGCCTTCTGGCGGGTGATGGCGGAGCGGCCATCTGCGTACTGCGGCGATGTGACGAGCGTGCGCGCATCGGTCGCGCCCGGCACGCGGCCCATGACGAAGAACGGACGCTCGAGAGCAGCGCCGTCGCGCTCTATCCAGTAGACGGGCGGGACGGGGATGCCGCTGCCGGCCATGGCGCGGTAGAGCTCGAACTCGAGATCGTTGTTGCCGTCGAGCAGGCTGGCGGGGGGGTCGCGGCGCAGGATGAACGCGCGCTCGACGGCGTCGCCGTTCTCGCGCCAGCGCGCGTCGAACGACCAGGTCTCGCGTGAGGCGCCGCCGGCGATGCGCGCGATGTCTGTGATCACCAGATCGCCGGCTTCGGGCATTCGTTGTTGCAGGTAGGAGAGAAGCCGCTCTTCGTTCATCGCTCGAAGGGTGTCGCGCGGGGTTGTGAGGGTCAAGCACTGTGGTAGCGTCGAGGCGCGGCTGCGATGGAGGGTGGAAGGGTGGAGGATGGATTCGCGGAATGCGATCGTGGGAGTCCTTCGGTGACGCGCGCGTCCCGCTAAGCGCAGTGGTTGGGGACTTGGGTTGAGGGACGTGGCGGAGGGGGAGGGATTCGAACCCTCGATCCCGGTTTCCCGAAATAGACGTTTAGCAAACGCCCGCACTAGGCCACTATGCGACCCCTCCGCGCGGCGGTTCATTCTATCAGCGCGCTCGGACGCCAAACAACGCGACGGTACGCGCGCGGCGGGCCGTGTATCGTGAACGCATGAGCGTGCTGTCATGGCTGAGCGACCGCCTGTTCGGCGCGGCGCGTACCGACCCCGACGCGCCCGAGCGGTTGCCATCTCCGGACGAGGTGGTGTTTCTGACGCACGCCGGAGGAGAGCCGGAGGCGCTGATGCTGCGGGAGTTGCTGGGTGGCGACAACATCGTGGCGCTGGCGAAGAACCGCAGCGTGCTGAGCGCGCACTCGCCAGGTGGCGGCCTGCTGGGAGGATGGGAACTGTGGGTGCTGCGGCGCGACCTGCGGCGGGCGCGGGATCTGCTCGGCATAGGAGACGAATCGTCGTCGACGTGAGTTGGCGTGTGGTGTGATAGGGTGCGCGTATGCCCGAGATACCTGACCTTGAGGCGATCCGCGCGTTCCTGAATGAGCGCATCGTCGGCGCGGAGGTCGTGCAGGCGAAGACGTTCATCCCGCACGTCCTGCGGACGGGCGCGCAGAACTTCGAGGCGTCGCTGACGGGCAACCGGCTTGGTGAGGTGACGCGTTACGGCAAGTTCCTGATGTTCGCGCTTGCCGATGACTACGTGATGGTCGTCAACCCGATGCTGACGGGGCGTTTCCAGTACGTCGATCCGAAGGCGAAGAAGGCGGCGCGCACATGCTTCGTGTTGAAGCTCGATACCGGCTTCGAGTTGCGATACGCCGATCAGCGCGTGATGGGCAAGGTGTACGTCGTGCCGCTGACGGAAGTGCTGTCGCTGCCCGTGCTGAGTGAGGCGGGGCCGGACGCGCTGGCCGTCACCGAGGACGAGTTCCGGGCGCGCATCCGCAAGCACAGCGGTGCGATCAAGAACGTGCTGACGAACCAGAAGTTCATCGCCGGTATCGGGAACGCGTATTCGGATGAGATCTTGTTCCGGGCGCGCATCGATCCGTTTCGCAAGCGTACGGAACTATCGGCTGATGAGATCGGCGCGCTGTACCAGGCGATCCGCGACGTGAACGAGTGGGCGATTCCGATTCTTCGCGAGCACTTTCGCGAGGAGCTGGATTACAAGGAGTGGCGCGAGCATCTGAAGGTACACCGCAAGGGATTCGAGAGTGCGAGCAAGGATGAGGGACGCTGCCCGCGTTGCGGCACGCACATCAGCCAGGTCTCGCCGAACGATCGCGTGACGAGTTGGTGCCGGAACTGCCAGCGATGACGCTACGTGCGTGGACGAACGTGCGGCTGGTGCTGCGCGATGCGGTTCGCGACGGGACGCTCGTCGTGACGAATGGGCGCATCGCGGGCGTACACACAGGGCACTGCGCGCTGCCGGATGGCACCGAGGTGGTGGATGGCGGCGGCCGCTATCTTGCGCCGGGGTTGATCGACATCCACGTACACGGCGGCGGCGGCTTCGATCTGATGAGCGACAATCCACTTCAGATCGCGGGGTATGCGCGCTGGGTGGCGACGCGCGGTGTCACGTCGGTGCTGGTGAGCACGTCGGGGCGCGACCACGCCGATATCGTGCGGCGGTTGCGGTGTATTGCGCCTGCGATCGGGCACGAGGCGGGCGCTGCGCGTGTACTCGGCGTGCATCTCGAAGGGCCATACATCAATCCGAAACGGAAGGGCGCGTTTCCGCCGGCATGGCTGCGCGCTCCGGATGCGGCGGAGTACGGCGAGCTTGTCGATGCGGCTGACGGCCACGTGCGGCAGGTGACGCTGGCGCCGGAGCTACCGGGCGCGGGCGCGCTCATCGATGCCGTACTGGCGTCGGGCGCGACGGCCGCGATCGGGCATAGCGACGCGACGTACGAGCAAGCGGTCGACGCGTTCGCGCGCGGGGTGACGCACGCGACGCACTGCTTCAACGCGATGCGGCCGTTTGGGCATCGCGATCCGGGTCTGATCGGGGCGATCATGGATGCGCCAAACGTCACGGCGGAGCTGATTGGCGACGGCGCGCACGTCGACTACCACGCGTCGGGGCTGCTGCTGCGTATGAAGGGCGCGCACGGTGTCGTGCTGATCACGGACGGTATGCCGCTGGCGGGGACTGCGGACGGGGAGTCAGTATGGGAAGGGCAAGCGATCCGCGTCGATGGCGGGAAGGCGGTGCGCGTTTCAGACGGCACGATCATCGGCGGTGTGATCACGCTCGATCAGACGATGCGGAATGCCGTGCAGTCCCTCAGCACGCCGTTGCACGACGCGATCGCGATGTGTTCGACGAACGCGGCGCGGGCGATCGGCGTGGACGGCGAGTACGGGTCGCTGACGGCGGGCATGGCGGCGGACTTCGTGCTGCTGGACGATGCGCTCAACGTCGAGGAGACATGGGTTGGCGGTGTTCGTGCGGGCGCGGCTTCGACGGCGTGATCCGTTCACCGCAGCCAGTCGGACGTTCCAAGCGAAACCACGACCACGCGGGCCGAAAGCCCGGGCTACGACAGGGTTAGGTAGCCGCGGGGCAGCGGCATCGTGCGTGCGGTCAGTGCGAGGGTGTGTCGCCGGGCTGAGGCTCCGGTAACTGCTCGAAGAGCTGGAACAGGACGCCGCCCGACGCTTTGGGGTGGACGAACATCTCCTTCCAGTCGTAGCTGACGCGCGGGCCGCCAAACGGCTCGATGCTGTGCGCACGCAGGCCCTCGGCAGCGGCGTCGGCGTCATCGACCTGGAGCGTGACGTGATGGAGGCCGGGACCGCGTTCGCGCAGGAACTTGGCGATGAAGCTGTCGTCGCCGATCGGTTCGAGGATCTCCCATTGCATCTGGCGCTGACCATCGGCGCCGGGGACATCGAGGACGACGCCGGCGAAGCCTGCTTCTTCGTTGCTGAAGCGGCCCGCTTCCTTCCAGCCGAAGATGTCGGTGAAGAAGGAGATCGTGTCGTCGATCTTCCAGACGGCCATGCTGACGTGATCGACGCGTTTGAGTCCGACTGTCACTGATCCCCCTGTCCGTGAATGGGGTATTGAAGCACATACCGAGCGCTGGAGGATGGAAGTCGAGCGGAGGTTAGAAGTGGGAGGCTAGAGGTTCGAGGTTGGTCGTTGTGCGAGCGGGTCGATGTCCGCGGATCGCGGATTCTCTGCGAGTAGACCGCGGTCGCGGCGGCCGCTCCTGTCGTACGGGAAATGGTCTTTGAGTTTGAGGATGTGCTTCTCGAAGAGGTGCCAGCTTAGCCAGGCGACCGTGAACGATACGACGAACGCTATCACGGCGAAAACGACGCGCCCGAAAACCATCGAACCGCCTACCTCCGGCAGCGCCTCGACGACGGTGCCGTTAGCGCTCAAAGTGACGACGAGCGGCCAATGAAAGACGTACACGGCGTAGCTGTAGCGTCCGAGCGAGCGCAGCGGCGGCAAGGTCATGATGCGATGCACCGGCGAAGCTGGTGGCGCCGTGACGGTCGCGACGAGCAGGGCGCTGAACAGCAGTACGAGCGCAGAGAATCCGGCGATCTGCACCGGGCGATCGTACGGGTCGAGTCCTCCCTGCGAGACGAACAGCACTATGCAGACGCCGAGTCCGGTGATCGCAGCGGGGACTATCCACGGCTCGGCCTGACGAAGGCCTGTAGCCGATCGGGCGATGAGTGCGAGCAGCGACCCGGCTGCGAGGGCATCGATGCGGGCGGGCGTCAGGCCGTGGACCATCGCGGGATGTACGTCGTACGCGACCATACCGACGCGCAGCGCGAACGCGCCGATGATGCAGCTAATGCAGAGTGCGAGCATCCCACGCCGCGGCAGGATGAAGACGAGCGCCGGCCAGACGAGGTAGAACTGTTCTTCGACGGCGAGCGACCAGAGGTGCCACGTCTCGACGAGATCGACAGCCTGTCCGCCGTCGATGGCGGTGTGGATGTTGGCCGCGTACAGCCAATACCACCACTGGTTGTCGCGGAAGTTGGCGACGCGCTGGGGGTCGAGGTTGCGGATCTCCGGGAGTACGATCAGTAAACCGAGCAGCAGCAAATAGTAGACAGGAAAGATCCGCAGTGAGCGCCGCGCGTAAAACGTGCGGAAGAACGGCGCGGCGGTCGACTTCGCGTCGACGAGGATGCCGGTGATGAGGAAACCGGACAGCACGAAAAAAAGATCGACACCGATCCAGCCGACGCCTGCGACATCGGTGATCGCACGGTCGAAGCGGTGGTTCGAGAGTGGGCCGGTGGCGATGAAGAAGTGGTAGATCATGACGAGCAGGATGGCGGCGCCACGTAGGCCGTCGAGGGCCGGCAGTCGTTCGTCGGTGGGGGGTACGCCTGTGACGGCTGATCCGCTGCGGTCGACGGGTAGCGCGGTCATCGCGCTTGATCCCCGAGGGCAGTGAGGGACTCGTCATGGGCCATCAATCGGGACCATCCGGTGTGAGCTTCATTTTGCCGCCCTTTTCGTTGGGTTCGAACTTAACATCACCGCTCCAGACCACTTCGCCGCTGGTTCCGCAGGTAGGCGAACAGACGATCGCCTCGTAACCGTCTTCGTGCGGTTCGGTGCGAAGCGTGAACTCGATCGAGTCTTCGTCCGTCTGTCTCGTCGGGTTGTTCGTTCCCGTACAGCAACCAAAGTCGTGGCGTCCCTTGACGCGCACCCAATACTGGTAGCCCTCGTCCGGATTGTAGAACGTCTGGTTGGCGAGCGTCGCGGCATGAAAGGCGAGGGGGCCACGTTCGAAGCCGGCGTCGGAGAGGTCGAACGTCGAGTACATCACTTCGCCAGTGGTACGGGTGCGTTCCCAGCGATACACGGGTTCGAGGCCAGAGGGCGGTTCAGAGTCGCTGTTCGCATAGAAGGCGATGCCCTGGTCGTTGAACAAGGGACCGGGAGAGGAAGCTTCGTACAGGTGGATGCCTGTAGTGGCGTCGTACCAATCGTGGATCGCGGTGGCGCCGGTTGCCGGGGCCGTCAATGCATAGAACGCGACACCCTGTTTGGTAGAACCATCGACCGCTTCGCCGGCGCGAGCGTAGGTTGCGCGTCCCTCGGCGTCCAGCCACTGATAAAACGGCGCGGCCAGGACGACTTCATGCAGGTAGAGGCGATACGTCACCAGGCGCCCGAAGGTCAGAAATAGCGTCTGGCGGTCGTTCTTGTCGAACTCCGGATGCTGCGTGGCGTGATAGCAAAAGTAGGCGTCGCGCAGGCCAGGGATGATCACGGGCGTCGTGATCAACTCGCCGGTTACCGGGTCGAAGCGTCGCGGCGCCTGGATATCGCGGCAGTCGAAGAGCAGCGTCTCGTCGATGAATGGTCCCTCGGGCGCGTCTGCATAAGCGATGGCCGTGGCGGAGAGCGTGTTGGTGCTGTAGATTGCCGTCCACTTCCCGAGATACGGGCTGAAATCGACGTTGAACGCTTGCTGCCCGCCGGCGGTGCGCAGGATGTCGACGCTGGCGCCGGAATCCGCGGCCCAGTCGTTGCCGTCCCAGTAGCGGTATGCAGCCTTGTCTTCAATCTGAGCGATCGGCACGCGACCGACGCGGGCGTTCCAATCGACGGTCAGGTAGATGTACACGTATCCGTCGTGGATTAACATATCGGTGCCCGACGTTGACGTAATGCCATCGCCGGGCATTTGCTGTTCCTCGATCAGCAGATCGATCACGCGCTCCGACTGCAGCGTGGCGCGGTCGAATTTGGCCAATCCAACACCTTGCACGTGATGCCAGCCTGCGGCGTTGTCGGCGTCGATGACCGAGTTGTAGAGAAAGTGGACCGCGTCCGGTTCTACCGACACCTGTCCCGCCGCGGCCCAGACGGTGATTTCGTCACCCTGCCTGGGTAGCAGCACGGCAGCGGCGCCGGCAGCGTCGCGCTTGTGATCGAGCGTGATGCAGTCCTCGGCGTCGAAGTCGGTACTCGTCGCGATGTTGTTTGGCGTGAAGGGATTGTCCGTTGTCAGCGTGTCACCGAACGTCCAGTAGACGGTGCCGTCGACGACGTTGGTCGTGCCGCCGTCTTGTCCGAGGATCTGCGCGCCGTTGCCGTTCTCGTCGAGCAACGAGCAGATCTGACGGCTGATGAACGGCGCCGCCGGCTTCTCGGGGTGAAAGGGAGGCGTGCGGTCGGCCGGCATGTCCGACGAGCAGGCGGAGGCGGATAGGGCGATCGCGATCGCCGAGCCAACGACAGCCCCGGTTACACCACGCCTCATGACGCCAATACGCCGACTCCGTGCAGGTTACGAACGCGCGGATCCGATTGACGGACCTGCGCACGACGGCGGGTGTGTGGCAGCCTGTGAGTATAGATGCTGGCCGCGGGCCTCGCGACCCTGGGGAACGTTATTGGCGGGTCGGGCGGTTCGATGCCGCCCGACCCGCACGTTGGTTGCGAACTATGGGCAGTTGCCTTGCCGCGCCGCGGCCTGCTGCAAGTCGGCAACGTTGATGCTGCCGTTCTTGTTGTAGTCGAAGTTCGCGATGTAGCCCGGGTTGGAAGCGTTGAACTGGACACTTGCCATCTGTTGGATGTCGACGACGTTGACGGCGTTATCCGCGTTGATGGACGCCACTTCCCGGCTGTCGTTGCAGAGGTCGCCATCGGTGTTGATGTTCTGCAAATTGGTTCCGTAGTGGCGGAACTCGTTCACGTCGAGAAGGCCGTCTACATCTGAATCGATCGACGCGAACGGGGCATCGAACGCGTTCGGTACGCCGTCGTTGTCGGCGTCCGGAGCGACGATTGCGGGCGGTACGCTGCTAGCGAGCACCGGGTTGGAGCCAAGGCTGCACTCCGACAGATCGATGACCCGGTCGCCGTCGGTGTCGAACTTGAGCGGGTCCGTGGGGCCTGTCGCCGATGGGCACAACGGACCGGGCAACGCGAGTTCCTCCGCGTCGGTGAGGCCGTCGTTGTCGTCGTCCGTGTCACCGCAGTTGTCACCGACGAGGTCCGAATTCGCCCAGGTGAGGTCGTCGTACACTTTTGACGGCGGCAGGTCGATGTGGTTGTCGTGGTTGTACCCGATGGCGCCGGTGTTGCTCTGCGGTGTTGGACAGGCGAGCGCGAAATCGGCGGCGGTGTTGTCGGTGTGCGTGAGTCGTGTGAGGCTCTGCAGCCCGTCGCCGAGGCCGAAGGGCGTCGCCGGGGAGTTGGCGATCGGCGAGCCGGCGTACCCGCCGTAGGGAACGCAGTCAACCCAATTCGCCATGGTGTTGCGGTTCCAGGAGCCTGGCGCTGGTGGGGTGATGCCGGGTGCGCCCCAACAGACCATGCCGGTGGCTGGCAGTGTTGCCGGAGCGAACGTGAAGTTGGGAGTGATCCCGGAGGCTGCGGCGAACTGAGGCGTCGCCATGATCCACTTCGCGTTGGTCGCGGAGTTACTGACATTTCCTGAGACGACGAGGATGTCGCCGGTGTAGGTGCCGGCCGCGTTGAACGCGCCCAGCACCGAATTCGTCGTGATGTTCTGGCCGGCCGCGAGCAGCCGTACTTCCACAAACTGCTGATTCGGATCGCCGTTGTAGCCAAACATGACCTCGTCGATCACGGCGATGTGGAATGCGGCCTCGACCGGCGGGCTGGAGCGGCCCGCCGAGACAAGTACAACGGCAACGAACAGCGCCGCCGCCGTCAATTTGCCGGCGGTGCGAGTCGCCTTGCCGGCGACGCCCAGTGACGCGCGCGCGGATCCGAAGGAGACATGGACATCCATACCGAACCTCCCGCGGGCCGAACCCGCCTTTGAAAACTGATGCGCGGGGATGGGAGCCATCCTACCCTACGAACGGGCGGCGCGTTCGGATGTGTCGGCTGGAAGAGAAATGGGGCGGGAGGCGCCGACGCGGCGTGGGGGCCTCGCGTGCACAGACGCTGCGGTGGGTTCAGGGCGAAGGAGAAGCGCGGCGGGTGGCCCGCCGCGCTTCTCCTTCGTTTCAGTGCTCTCGCTCCTAGACGATGGCGTGTTCCGGTTCGTGCGCAACCTCCGTGTGCCCGCCACGAGCGAAGCGGTACTCGCCATCGACGTAGTCGACGCGGGCGACGTCGCCCTCGCCGAATTCACCGGAGAGGATGCGCTTCGCGAGTTCGTTCTCAACGCGGCGCGTGACGGTGCGACGCAGTGGCCGCGCGCCGAATGTCGGGTCGAAGCCTTCCTTGACGAGCGCTTCCTTCGCAGCGTCGGTGACTTCGAAGTCGACCTTGCGATCGGCCAGGCGCCGGCGTACCTCGTCGAGCATGATCCCGACGATGCGGCCGATCTCGGCTTCGGTGAGCGGTTCGAATACGATGATCTCGTCGAGGCGGTTGAGGAACTCCGGCCGGAATGCCTCGCGCAGTGCCTTTTCGATCGTCTCTTGCCGCTGGTCACGCTGACTTTCGTTCTGGGCGCGGTTCGTGACGAAGCCGAAGCGGCCTTTCGTCTCGGAACTGGTGCCGAGGTTCGACGTCATGATGATGATCGTGTTCCGGAAGTCGACTGTGCGCCCCTGGCCGTCGGTCAGCCGGCCATCCTCGAGGATCTGCAGCAGCAGATTGAAGAGGTCGGGGTGTGCCTTCTCGATCTCGTCGAACAGGATCACGCGGTACGGGCGCCGGCGAACCGCTTCGGTGAGCGCGCCGCCCTCGTCGTAGCCGACGTACCCCGGTGGAGCACCGACGATGCGCGAGACCGTGTGCCGTTCCTGGTACTCCGACATGTCGAGCCGAATCATCGCCTCTTCGTCGTCGAACAGGTATTGCGCGAGGGCGCGCGCCAACTCGGTCTTACCGACACCGGTCGGGCCGAGGAAGATGAAGCTGCCGATTGGCCGCTTCGGGTCCTTGAGGCCGGCGCGGGCGCGGCGGAGCGCTTCCGAGACCGCCTCGACGGCCTTGTCCTGGCCGATGACGCGTTCGTGCAGCGCTTCCTCCATGTGCAGGAGCTTTTCGGCTTCGCCTTCAAGCATGCGGCTTGCGGGGATGCCGGTGATCGACGCGATCAGTTCGCCGATGTCCTGCTCGGTGACGGTCATGTCGGCGGTGTGCGTTTTCGACCACTCGGCCTTGGCGTCTTCGTAGTCGGCCTGGACGGCCAGCACCTCCTGGCGGATGCGGGCGGCGGCTTCGTAGTCCTGACGACCGGCGGCGGCTTCGGTTTCCATGCTCAGTTCGTCGAGCCGCTTCTTCAGCTCGCGCAGCTCGGGCGTCATCGATTGCTGCTCGATGACGTGCTTACTGGCGGCCTCGTCGATGAGGTCGATCGCCTTGTCGGGCAAGAATCGCTCGGTCATGTAGCGGTCGCTCAGGCGTGAGGCTGCTTCGAGCGCTTCGTCGGTGATGCGCACCTTGTGGTGGGCCTCATATCGCGCGCGCAGGCCGCGAAGAATCTCGATGGTCTCTTCGACGGTTGGTTCGTCGAGGAATACGGGCGAGAAACGCCGCTCGAGCGCGGGATCCTTCTCGATGTACTTGCGGTACTCGTCGAGCGTAGTGGCGCCGACGACGCGCAGTTCGCCGCGCGCGAGCGCCGGCTTCATCATCGTGCTGGCGTCGATGGCGCCTTCAGCGGCGCCGGCGCCGACGACCTGGTGCAGCTCGTCGATGAAGATGATCACTTCGCCTTCGGCGCGGCGGATCTCGTCCATGACGGACTTGAGCCGCTCCTCGAATTCGCCGCGGAACTTGGCGCCGGCAACCATCGCGCTCATATCGAGCGCCAGCAGGCGCTTCTCCTTGATGTTCTCCGGCACGTCACCGGCTTCGATCTTCTGCGCCAATCCTTCGGCGATCGCCGTCTTGCCGACGCCGGCTTCACCGATGATCACCGGGTTGTTCTTCGTGCGCCGGTTGAGGATCTGCATGACGCGCTTGATCTCTTGCTCGCGGCCGATCACCGGATCGAGCTTGCCTTCCCGCGCGGCTGCGGTCAGATCGGTGCTGTACTTTTCGAGCGCGCCGTAGCGGCTTTCCGCCGTCGGCGAATCGACGCGCGCGCTGCCGCGGATCTCCTGCAGCGCCTGATAAATCCGCTCCTTGTCGACGTTGAACTCGCGGAAGACGCGTGCGGTGTCGCCGTCACGCTCATCGGCGATGGCGATGAGGATGTGTTCCACGCCCACGTACTCGTCCTTCAGCCGATCGGACTCGGCGTTCGCGGTCTCGAGCATTTTGACGATTCGCGGCGTCGTGTAAACCTGCACCACGTCGTAGCCGAGCTTCGGAGCACGTTCGAGCGTGTCGGCGATGCGCTTCGTCAGGGCGCGGACATCGACGCCCATGCGGTCGAGAATCTGGCCGGCGAGGCCGGCCTGATGCTGTAGCAACGCGAGCAGGACGTGCTCGACGTCCCATTGCGAGTGGCGTTGGGTGCGCACCATCTCCTGAGATGCGGCGAGCACTTCCTGTGCCTGCTGTGTAAATCGATCCTGTCTCATCATGTCTGTGCTATCTCCCCGTCTCCACTAGACCTATCTTTCCGGCGATCTTGATCATTGCAGCCTCACGTTGCCTGCGCCCGTGGAGCGGGCAGACGGCGGTCGCGATGTCGTTGCAGTTCGCTGCGGAGGGCTTCGATCTCGGCTTCCATCGCGCGGATCCGCTGCGTCATGCCAAGGATCACTTCGACGCCGGCGAGGTTGACGCCGAGATCCGTGACCAGGCGTTGTACCTGTCGCAGCCGTGCCACATCGGCCGGTGAGTACATGCGGATGTTGCCACTGGTGCGCTTCGGCTCGATGAGGCCGAGACGCTCGTACTGCCGCAATGTCTGTGCGTGCATGCCGACGAGGCGGGCGGCGATCGAGATCACGTAACACGGCTCGTCGATGTCCATCTGGTCGAAGCGGTCTCTGTTCATGGCACTCCTCCGTTACAGGCCGGCCGCGCGGAGTTCCGCGAACAGCTCGCGCTGACGGTCTGTGAGTTCGTCTGGCAGTCGCACTCGGACGCGCGCCAGCAGGTCACCGCGGCCCTCTTTGCCGAGGCGCGGCATGCCGAGCCCGCCCAGCCGGATGATGCGGCCGTTCTGGGTGAGTGGCGGGATCGTGAGCATCACCTTCGAGGTCATCGTCGGCACTTCAGCTTCGCCGCCGAGCGCGGCAATCGTCAGCGGCACGTCGATGTCTTCGATCAGGTCGTCGCCCCTGCGTTCGAAGCGCGTGTCCGGACGGACGGTGATCACGAGCAGCAGGTCGCCCTTCGTGCCGCCGCCGATGCCGGTTTCGCCTTCCTTCGCTATACGCACTTTTGAGCCGGTCCGTACGCCGGCCGGAACTTTCACCTCAAGGCGACGCGGACGCTGTACCTGGCCGCCGCCTCCGCAGGTGTGGCAGACGGCGCCGGCAATCTCGCCGCTGCCGCCGCATGTGATGCACGGCTCGATGCTGCGCAGTTCGAGCGTGCGCGCCGTGCCGTGGAACGCCTCTTCGAGGGTCACACCGACGGGCTGCTGGATATCGGCGCCGCGCCGGGTGCGTTGGCGGACGCCGGTTGCGCCGCCGCCGCGGCCGAAAAATTGGCTGAAGACGCTGCCGAGGTCGCCGGCGCCATCGAGGTCGCTGATGTCGAATTGCTGGTAGCCGCCGCCGTTGCCGTACGCAGTGCGCTGCGTGCGGGTGCGCTGCTGCTCTTCGAGCTGGTCAGCGTATTCCCAGCGGTCGCCGTACTTGTCGTACTTCTTCCGCTTGTCGGTGTCCGACAGCACCTCATAGGCTCCGGTCACTTCCTTGAAGCGCGCTTCGGAGGCTGTATCTCCAGGGTTGACGTCTGGATGGTGCTTCCGAGCGAGACGACGGTACGCGGCGCGGACCTCCTTGTCGGAGGCGTCGCGCTTCACACCGAGCACGTCGTAGTAGTTCGTCGCCATGCGGGTAGTATAGCGAAATCGCTCTTCACCACGCAATAACATTGAGCGTAACAGACTCAACTATATTGCCAGCTCATGTGGGGCGCATCGCAATCCATGTTCGGGTCTCCGCGCATGAATCGCAATGTGGCTGTAACCCCCTGCCCCTTTGCGGGTAGCGGCTCTACGGCGAGCGATTGTTCACTCTACGATTATGAAGATTTCCCTCCCCGGCAGGCGCAGCCCGAACCTCCGTGATCAGAGGGGGCGATCGTCTGGCGGCGCTCGAGGGATGGGTTTGCCAATCGGCGCCGGAGGCGGGTTGTCGGGGCTGCTCATCCTGGTGGCCGTGATCGTGCTGCAAACGTGCATGTCTGGTGGCGGCGGCGGTGGAGGCACGGGCGTTGATTCGCCGTTCGATCAGTTTCCCGGCGCGGTGCCGCGGGAAGGCGGAGCGCCTCCCGTTGGTTCGGCAGACGAAGAAGCACTGGTCGACTTCGTGTCGTTCGTGCTGGATGACGTCCAGGCGCTGTGGGTTGAGCAGTTCGAGACCGCCGGTATGACCTACGAGCCGGCGCAATTGGTCCTGTTCACGGATGCGACGAATTCCGGCTGCGGTTCTGCATCCGCGGCAACCGGGCCGTTCTACTGTCCGCTGGATCAGACGGCGTATCTCGATCTCGGCTTCTTTCGCGAGTTGCAGGCGCGGTTCGGGGCGCCTGGTGACTTCGCGCAGGCGTACGTCATTGCACATGAGATCGCGCATCACGTGCAGAATCAGACCGGCGTCTCGACGGAAGTGCGGCAACGGTCGAGCGAGGATCCGGATATCGCGAACGAGCTTTCGGTGCGGCAGGAACTGCAGGCGGACTGCCTGGCCGGCGTCTGGGGATTCTCCACCGAGGAACGCGGCATCCTCGAGGCGGGGGACCTTGAGGAAGGGCTGACCGCGGCGGCAGCGATCGGCGACGATCGCATCCAGGTTCAATCTGGGGGGCGGGTCGATCCGGAGACGTGGACGCACGGATCGTCGGAGCAGCGCGTCGAGTGGTTCCGCCGCGGTTTCGACGAGGGCAACGCCGGGGCATGCGACACGTTTAGCGGCGACATCTAGGCTCGGGTTTTGTCCCACAGATGGCGCCGATGGGATGGATGGGACGGGCGGCCCAGCGCAGCGGCGCCGACGCGCGAGCCGGCCGAACTGCGTTTCATGGGTTAGCGCATCGCTGTAGCGCCGGCGGAGTACACTAGCGCGATGGATCACAACGGCAACCTTGGTGAGAGCGCACGCCGCAACTACGCATTCGCGTTTGCGGCGGTGTCAGCCGCGGGCGCGCTGCTCGTGCTGGTGGCGTTGCTGCGGCTCGACAGTGCGGCGAGCGCCGGGGCATCGCAGCCGGCGAACGACGATCTTGCCGACGCGATGACGATCGAGCTGACGGCCAGCAAGGAAGAAGCGGCATCGACCGAGGGTGCGACGCTGGAGGCGGGCGAGACCGCTTCGTGCGCTGAGGATATTGGTGCGACGGTGTGGTACCGCTTCGTGGCCGACGCCAGTGGCACGATGGTGATCCGCAACGAGGGCACCCAGTTCGCGACGGCGCTTGCCGTGTATCCGGTAGGCGACGTGATTCTGACGTTTGCTGCGCTGGACAGCGTCGCGTGCGCGGCCGGCGACAACGCGCGCGTCGAATTCTCGATCGATCAGGGCCAGACCTATTACGTGCAAGCCGGTGGCGCGGACGGCGCAACGGGCGAACTGCGGTTGCAGTTCGAGTGCGAGGGTTGCTCGATGAGAACCCCTCCGACGCCGCATTTTCCCGACGGCACCGTTACACCGCAGACGGGCGGCGGTGGCAACACACCGCAGCCTGGCGAGAGTGCGAACACACCGCAAGGGAGTGGGAGCCCCCAAAGCGGCGTGACGCTGCCCGATACCGGTAGCGGTGGCTTCCGGTAAACGCACGCTCATAATGGTGCGCGCGCCGGCTGCTGCGGCTCTGCGGCGCTTGGATCAGGATCTCGCTTGCCGAACGAAAAGACATCGCCCGGGCCGAGGCCGAGCGCCCACATGGCGATGAATCCCGCAATCGTGATCCACGCGATGTTGAAGATGTGCGACGCGATGGCGAAGCCGCCGGCGAGGCCGGCGCCCACGCCGAGCGCCTTCACCAACTCGGTCACCGCCACCTCGTACGCTCCGATGTTGGACGGCACGATGGGAACAGCGCTGACCACGTTCGCGCCGACCATGATGAGCATCCACGCGGGCATGGATAGCGTGATGCCGAACGCCTTGCCGAACAGCGCGAACATGCCGACCTCCAGTAGCCAGATGGCGAACGAGAGCGCGATCGTCTGCACGCCTAGCCGAGCGTCCTTGAATACCGCGAGTCCATCGATGAAGTGCGGGACGCCTTCTTCTACGGCGTGACGCAGGCGATCGGGCAGTGCAGGCATGATGCCGCGCTGGGTCCAGCCTTCCGAGAGCTTGACGTGCGAAAGCGGCACGACGGCGAGCAGCCCGCCGGCGAGCGCGCCGAGCAGGCCCCAGAAGATCTCGGTTGGAAAATTCTCAATGTCGATCAGCGCCAGACCGATCAGACCGAGACCGGCGAAGGCGATGCCATCGAGCAACGATTCCGTCGCGAAGACGGTGGCGGCGGTGCGGGCGCGGCTGACGTCGTAGCGCTGTGCGGGCACCTGCACACGGATGAGATCGCCGATGCGCGCCGGGACGACATTATTCGCCAGATTCGACACGAGCAGGATGCCGAACAGTGGCATCAGCGGGAGCTGGGCGAACTTCGACATCATCAGGCGCCAGCGCTGCGCCACCAGGAGCTTGGCAATACCGAACAGCGCGAGCGCCGGGACGACGTACGCATAGTCGGCATCGCGGAGCGCGCGCGCTGCTGCTTCGAGGTCGATCCGCCAGACGAGGAATCCAAGCAGGGCGACGCTGATGACGACGCGGAGGATGAGGCGGGGTTCAAGGAGGCGTGACATCGTGTGCGCGGCCCTCGTGCCAACGGTACCATGAGTTGGAAGCTGGATGCTCGACGTGGAGTCTTGCCGGCGCGACGGCTGGCCCACGGGTCGCGGCTCTCCTGGCGTCACGAGGTCCGTGTGACGATCGGACGCCAGCTTGCGCATAGTGGATCATAGGCTATAACAATGACAACTATAGAGAGCGCGCCGCATAGGTGAATCTAAGGAGCAGTATGCCCATGGTCGTGAGCACGAAGGTGAACGCCGAGCGGGTGTACTACAACTACGAAGGCAAGCTGCCGCCGGTGACGCTCGAAGCAGCGCCGGTAACGCCGCCATCGATGCAGGATGATCTGCCGAAGCTGATCACTGACACGACGCTCCGCGATGGCGCGCAGGACAGCAGGTTCGCGATCTTCCCGCCGGCCACGCGCCTCGCGTACTACGACCTGCTGCACCGCCTCGACAACGGCACGGGCACGATCTACGCGGTCGAGGCGTTCATCTATCAGAAGCGCGACGTCTGGACGCTCGAAAAGCTGCTCGAACGCGGGTACGAGTGGCCGCGCGTGACGACATGGACGCGCGCGACGCCGAAAGACATCAAGCTGCTCGTCGAGGTGTCGCAGGGTCGGGTGAAGGAGACGGGCATGCTGGCCTCCGCCTCCGACCATCACATCTTCGACAAGCTGAACTACGCCTCCAAAGAAGAGGCGATCGAGAAGTACCTGCAGCCGATCCGCACGGCGCTGGAGAACAACATCGTGCCGCGGGTGCATCTCGAAGACTGTACGCGCGCGGACATTTTCGGCTGGGTGATCCCGTTCATCCAGCGGGTGATGGACGAGAGCAACGGCATCGCGAAGTTCCGCATCTGCGACACGATCGGGTGGGGCAGCCCGGACCCGTACGCGGCGCTGCCGTGGGGCGTGCCGCGCTTGTTCACGACGCTGCGGCAGGAAACGGGCGCGGAACTTGAGTTCCACGGCCACAACGATTTCGGCCTGGCGACGGCGAACTCGATCGCCGCGTGGCGGTACGGCGCGAAGAAGGTGAACGTCGCGTTCGCCGGACTGGGCGAGCGCACGGGCAACACATCGCTCGAGCAGATGGTGGCGGCGCTCGTCCGCCACTATGGCGAACCCGGCTTCGATCTCGGTGCGCTGGAGGAGATGCGGCAGCTCGTGGACGGCGATGTCATCGAGCTGAACGACCGGCTGCCGCTCATCGGTGAAGTGTTCACTACGACGGCGGGGATCCATCAGGCGGGTGTGGGACGCCAGGAAGCGGCGCGGGGCGGGCTGATCTATCTGCCGTTCGCGGCGTCGTTGTTTGGCCGCGACGAGGTTGAGCTGAGCCGGGTCGGCTCGCTCTCCGGCTCCGAGGGCATCATCTCGGTGCTGAACCGCGAGCTGGAGCGGACGGGGAGCGAGACGCGTGTGAAGGAGACGAGCCGCGTCGTCAAGCAGATCTATGATCGCATCCAGGACGAGTACAACGGGCAGTACGATGAGCAGCACGACCACTGGGTGAACGCGCGGCGCTCGTTCTTCACGTCAGAGGACATCATCGCGCTTGCACGTGAGTTTGGCGCACTTTAGGGCAGCTAGCGTTGGGCAGCTAGAGCGCCCCGGCGCGCGCGCCATTGCGAATCGCACGCACGGCCGTCGACTCGAGAAATCCTGTGCGCAGTTCTTCATCGGGCAGGCGCGACGCGATGATGTTGATGGTGTCGAGCGAATCAGCGTAGGAGGCGCGGGCGTCGTGATCCCGTCCCTGAGATGTGCGGAGCTCCGCCAGCGATGCGAGCGCCTTCCACAACTGTGGCAGCACGCCGTACACGCGCGCTTGCGCGACGGCTGCGTTCAGGTCTGCCTCCGCCGCATCGATACGCCCGAGGCGGTGGTGCAAGACCCCACGGCGCCACGCGAGCATCGGTATCGCGCGGACGCCGGCTTCGGCGGTGTGCTTTCCGGTGGCGCCGAGCATATTCAGGACCGAGATGGCGCTATCGAAGTCGCCCTGCGCCTCGAGCACGCTCGCCTGCGCGAGCCACAACGTGCGCTGGCCGATCGAGATCGACGGCAGGTCGGGTGTGAGCCGGCGGCGAAGCAGTTCGCGTGCGCGCTCTATGTCCCCCTGATCAGCGCACATTATGGCGTGGACGCCGGCGATGTTGCACTGCCAGAACAATGACCCGACTTCTTCCGCGAGTGCGAGTGCGCGTTCGCATGTGTCGGCCGCGCGTTCGTACGCCGCGATGTCCTTGTATACACAGGCGATCGCGTACCATGCTCCGGTTTGCCACTGCTGGTGGCCTATTTCAACGGCGATCCGCATAGCATGTTCCGCGTGATATAGCGCGTCGCCTGCCTCTCCCGTGGCAATGAGTCCCATGCTGTACTGCATATGCGCGTACGATTCGCCGGCGCGCCAGCCGATCTCGCGTGCAATCTGTAGCGCCTCGCCGAGCACCCTGGCGGAGTAGTCGTGTTCCATGAGTACGGGCACGAGTGTTGCGCTCTCGTTGCTTGGACCCAGAAATCCATTCGAGGCGAGGATGCCAGCAAGGGCCTGACGATCACCGAGTTCACGATAGAGCTGCTCTGCGGCGGAGCCGGCCTTCATGGCCGCCGGCATGTCACCGGCCATGCCGTTTGCCATTTGCAGGAAATCGAGTGATTCGGCGATGCCGCGGCGGTCTTCGAGCTTCTGAAAGATGGAGAGCGCCTCATCGTGGTGCTGCAGCGCCTCGAGGGGATGATCGGTATTGAGGCGCCAGTTGCCGAGGCGGTTGAGGCTGCGCGCGATGAGCACCTCGTCGTCGATGCTCCGCGCGATATCGTGTGCGCGCTGGAAATGCTCGCCGGTCTGGCTGTAGTCGCGGCCTGCCCAGAGCATGCCGAGGTCGGCGTGCCCCTGCCATTCGCCGGCTGGATCATTCAGACGCTGGGCGAGTGCGAGCGCGGCCTCGTAATCCGCGAGCGCCGCGTCGAATTCCCCGATCGCCTCATAGGAGACGCCGCGGGCACGGTGAAGCGGCGCCTCGGGCTGATCGAGGCGCCGCGAGGCCTCGATTGCGCGCGTAAGGTGTTCTATGGCCGCGCGCGGTGCGTACAGGCTCTGTGCGCGGGCACCGACGAGCTTGGCGTAGTGCAGCGCCTTCTCCCACATCTCTCCCTGGTTGTAGTGGTGGGCGAGCGCCTCGTAGTGTTCGCCGATCCGGTCGGCATAGAGTTCCTCGATCGCTGCGGCGACGGTGCGATGCATCGCCTTCCGGCGTTCGGCGAGCAGCGTCGACAGGGCGACCTCCTGCGTGAGTGCGTGTTTGAACATGTAGGCGAGTTCAGGAAAGTACGACTTCTCGTAGATCAACTCGAGCGACTTAAGTTCCTGGAGCAGCTTCTCGACGTCAACGCCGTCGCTGGATACCTGTTGGAGCAGGCGAAGCGGAAACTCACGCCCGATGACCGAGCCAAGCTGGACGACGTCTCTCGCCGGACGGTCGAGACGGTCGAGACGGCTGAGGATCACTTCCTGAATCGTGTCAGGGATGCGGATGGAGTCGACGGACTGCGCCAGCGTGTATGTTCCGTTCGTTCGGCGCAGGATGCCGCCCTCGATGAGCGAGCGGCTCACCTCCTCGATGTAGAACGGGTTGCCTTCCGCTTTTTCGACGATCATCTGCTCGAGTTGCGGTGGAATGCCCGCTGCCTGCAACACGCCCGCGACCATAGAGGTGCTTGCTTGTGGCGGCAGATTGCGCAGCGCAAGGTGGCTGAAATAGGTTCGCTCGCCGAGTGCGTGCGCGTACCCGGGGCGATACGTGACGATGAGCAGTACGGCGCACGAGGCTGCCGCATCGCAGAGCGCGGCGAGCGCGGTTTCGGACTGCTCATCGGCCCAGTGCAGGTCCTCGATGACGATGACCATCGGCTGGCGTCTGCTCTCCTGCGTGACGAGGACGCGCAATGCCTCCAGGAGACGTGCGTGGCGCTCGGCCGGGTCGGCCGCGTCGTCGTCGCCGTCGGGCTCCATGTTCAGCAGGCGCTTGAGATGGGGCGCCGACGCGGCGGCCTCCCCCCAGGCGAACGCGTGCCCTTCGATGCGCTTCCCGATTCTGTGAGCATCGTCGCTGTCTTCGACGTTGAAGACGCTCTTGACGACGTCGATCAGCGGCAGGTAGGGGTAGTTCTGGCCCCAAGAGATGCACCTGCCCTCGTGCCACGCTACTTGCTCGCCGAGCGCACGGCGAAACTCGAGCAGCAGGCGTGACTTGCCCATACCCGCCTCGCCGGTGACGAAGACGACTTGCCCTTCGCCAAGCCGTGCTTGCTCGAACGTCGCACGCAGCACGCCGAGTTGCTCGTCGCGGCCGACGTACGGCGTCAGCCCGCGCGCGGCAGAGGCATCGAGCCGTGTGCGCGCGGGGAGTTCTCGCACGACCTCGAACGCCTGCACGGGCTGCGCCTTGCCTTTCAGATCGAGCGCACCGAGATCGCGAAGTTCGAAGTACTCGGCGATCACGCGCTCGGTGTTCTCGCTGATGCAGACGGTGCGCGGCGCGGCGGCCTGTTCCATGCGCGCCGCGAGGTTCACCGTATCGCCGACGGCGCTGTAGTCCATCGTCAGATCGTTTCCGATCGTGCCGACGACGACCGGGCCCGTGTTGAGGCCGATGCGATAGTCAAAGCCGATGGACTGGCTGTTCTCGCATTCCGCGGCGTACGCGGCGAGGGCGTCGCGCATGAACAGGGCAGCGGAGACGGCGCGGCGGGCGCTGTCTTCGTGGGCGATGGGCGCGCCGAAGATCGCCATGACGCCGTCGCCACGGAACTGCGTCACCGTGCCGCCGCAGTGGTTCACCGCTTCGATCATCTTGTCCGTGCCGGCCCGGATGACGCGGTGCAGATCCTCCGGATCGACGTGTTCTGACTTCGATGTCGAGCTTACGGCGTCGACGAAGAGAATCGTGACGTTGCGATGCTCACCCTCGATCTGGGCGCGATCCCGCAGCATGGGCGAGCCGTTGCTGGCGAAGGGGGAGGGCGCGTCCTTGACCGACGGAACCAGCGGGGCGCCATCGGGCGACGTGCCGACTTTGGCGCCGCAGCCGTCGCAGAAACGGGCGCCGCCGGGCAGCGCGCGGGCGCAGGTCGCGCAGGTCAGTGCGAGTTGCGTGCCACATTCGAGGCAGAACGCCGCGCCTTCGCGATTCTCAAAGCCACATGCTACGCAGAACAATCGGACCTCGCTGAACCCCATTCCCGGAATGTGATTGTACTGCGATCGGCGGGACGGTTGCATTCGGATTTGGAGCTGCCGCCGACCGGCTCGCGCTCGATGGCCCGCGGAAAAACCCGAAACGCTCCCGTGCATGGGAGCGTTTCTTCGTGAAACCTGCGCGCGGGGCCGAGTCCGCGAACAGGTGGAACTGCGTTTTGGCTACGCTTTTTCCGTCACCTTGTATTCGAGGCGGCGACCGAGCGCGAGACGCACCTGCGCATCGAGTGCGGGCATGGCGGTGAAGAACAGCGTGATCGGCGCCATGAGGATCCACTGAACGAACTGCACCGGGTACAGCCAGATTTTCCAGCGCTTCGGGCGGGCGGGGCGCATCATCATGTCGAGGATGATCATCGCGATGAGCGGGATCATGCAGGGCATCAGGATGTAGCGCGATGTCTGGAGAAACCAGTCGGGTATCTGGTGCTGCGCGAACGGGTGCAGCCCGATGAAGCCGCCCCAACTGGCCGCGGACATGTTAGCCGCGACGCCTGTGATGAGGAACCACTGCGCGGACCAGAGGACGTGGTTCTCCGTCAGGCTCCAGGTGCGGCGGAGACGGCGCAGGAACGGGATCTCCGGATGGCGCGCGAACTGCTTGATGGCGTACGGGATGTCGGAGCATCCCCACGCGTGACGGCGCGCCTGCTGGTAGTGCTCCCAGAACGTGCGTTTGTAGCTGTGCGCGCGGACGCCATCGTTGCCCACGGGGAGAAGGATCGGCTGGACGTTGGGCTCGCCGCCCTTTTCGAAGAAGCACTTGAGAAACATGTGCCAGTCTTCGGGCACGACATCCACGTCCCAGTAGCCGACGTCGTGACACATGCGCATGCTGAGGCTGTATGTGCTTTGCGGGAAGAGGACGGTGTACTTACGCATGAGCTTGGCGAGGTGGTTGATGCCGCCCAGGCTGTTCTGGATGCGCAGCGGGGCGGGTACGTCCCAGACGTTGTTGTAGTAGAAGATCGGCCCCTGCCAGAACGTCGTGTATCGCTTCGGGTTCGTGGCGAAGTAGTACGTGAGGGCGCTGAAGTACCGTGGATGGAACAGCGTGTCGGCGTCGCAGCTTGTGACCGTCATCGCATCGAGGTCGAAGCCCATCCGGTCGCAGAAGAGACGCTTGGCCTCTTTCGCGGCCCATGCTTCGTTCGATGATTTGCCGCGCACTTCGCCGGCGATATCGCCCGGGTGCGTCGTGCCGATCATGTGCAGATAGCTCTCACCGAACTCGCGTTGCAAGATCTCGAAGCGGGCCGGCGCGCCCTCGTCATCGCCCTCCATGGCGATGACGACGAGCAGTTTTTCGTGCGCGACATCGCTCTCGGCCAGCTTACCCAGGGTGGCGCGGAGCTTCTCGACGCTCTCCTTGTACGTGGGGATGATGACGAGGTGATGGATGTCTTCCCACTCGATCACATCGCGCGGCATGTGCGCGGGTCCGAACGTTTCGGCGTCGTACTTCTGGCGCCAGTCGATGCGTGCGGTTGCCTTCATCGCGCGGTAGCCGCGGAATGTGTGTACTCCCATGTTGAGCGAGCGCCATGCCCAGTAGATGTCGAAGCCGAGGAGCATGATGACAAGCGGAATTGGCGCCCACATCGCACCCCAGACGAGCGACGATATGAGGATGAGCGCCAGCGTCAGCGGCATGATCTCCAGCGCACGGGTGATGAGGCGTTCTGGCAGGGCAACGTGCGGGCGCGCGCGAACGAGCGTTGTCGCCGCATCGACCACAGGTTGAGCGATGCCGCCG
Organism: uncultured Dehalococcoidia bacterium; assembly: GCA_964599885.1. Classification (GTDB taxonomy): domain Bacteria; phylum Chloroflexota; class Dehalococcoidia; order DSTF01; family JACRBR01; genus CAZRHH01. Next base: position 44,852 of record CAZRHH010000013.1, read on the forward strand.
GCGATCTCCGCGATCTCGGCGACATCGAGAGTCGGCATGCGGCGCGGCGGCGTGAGCACGGCGACATCGATCGTGGCGAACGCCGCGGGGGGCTCCATGACTTGCGTTGTGACGCGGGCGGCGGACGCCCCGAGGTGACGCGCATGCGATTCTGGCAGTTCGCCGAAGTCAGCTGCCGCCACCGGCTCCCATGCCGCGCGATAGCTGTTTGCAGTCCTGGCTCGGTGCTTCGCCGATCTGATGGCTGTCGTGCCTCCGTGCACTGCGGACTGCGGGTACCAAAAAAGGTCGTCCATATAGCTGGTCCGACCTTCAAAGCCTACGAGGTTAGCTGGCGGCTTGGGGGAGAAGGTTCCCCTCTCGCAAATCTGCGAGTTCAGCCCGGGATCCGGTTCGGGTCCCCCGCTTCCCGCCCTGCGGCGGAAACTCGGCTATGTGCTATTCAATTCTTTCGAGTGTTCGGCTCGATCTTATGGGCGCTTCGTTCGGCGTGTCAAGGCAGAGCTGTGCCGTGCCGCTATCCGTGTGTACGACGCCTTCGGTGGCCGGATTGTTCCCTCGGCGTTCAGCGGCACTTTCTCACACACTCCGTTGTGCCCGTATGGCAGGGCACAATCGATCCCGTTTCAGATCCGTAACACGGACGTGGAGCGCGTCCCGTTGGGTGCGAAGCGAGTCTGGGGGGCGGCATGTTCGCTGGCCGGGCACCGATCTACGCTGGACGTGCTACCGCGAACGGAGGTGAGTATGACATCGATGCAGAAGCTGGATCTGGAACAACGGGCAGCCCAACGGCTGCCGCTGCCGCTTAGGAACGGCATCGAGCGTGTAGATGGGGCCGTAGCGGGGTTTCTCGATGCTCATGGCGTCACGCTGCTGCGGGTGGCGATCGCGATCGTGTTCATCTGGTTCGGCGTGATGAAGGTCGTCGACCGGAGCCCTGTGGCCGATCTTGTGGCGTCGACGGTGTACTGGCTCCCCGCTGACCCGTTCGTCCGCTTTCTTGGCGCCTGGGAGGTCATCGTCGGGCTCGGATTGCTATTTCCGGTCGCGCTGCGGCTGACGTTGCTCTTGTTCTGGGCGCAGATGGCCGGGACATTCCTGGTGCTGGTGGTCCATCCGGGCCTGTCGTTTCAAGATGGCAACCCGTTGCTGCTGACGCTGACGGGCGAGTTCGTGGTGAAGAATCTTGTGCTGATCTGCGCGGGCCTTGTCATCGGGAGTTCGCTGCGGGGCCGCGGTGACACCATCGCCGAGGACGCGGAATCCGGCCCATAGGCTACACTTCGGCACCATGTGCATGGCTCACGTCAACGGCATCGATATCTACTACGAGCGGCACGGCGCCGGCGAGCCGTTGCTTTTTCTGCACGGTCTCGGTGGTCACATTGCCGAAACGCCATACCTGACCGATGTATACAGCAAGCACTTCGAGTTCATCGTCTACGACGGACGCGGCTGCGGCCGCACCGACAAGCCCGCCGATCCCTACAGCATTGCCGGACTCGCCGACGACGGAGCGGCGCTGCTCGACGCGATCGGCGTCGCACAAGCGACCGTGTACGGGTCGTCGATGGGCGGCATGGTGGCGCAGGAGCTGGTGCTGCGGCATCCGCGCAAGGTGAAGGCGCTGATCCTCGGCTGCACAACGGCCGGAGCGATTCGCGGCGTGCGGCCGACGAACGAAACGATCCAGGAGCTGATCCACAATCAGTCGCTGAGCGGCGACGAAGCGTCCGAGGCGGGCTGGGCGCTCGGGTACAGCCGGTCGTACATCGACGCCAACCGGGCAGCCTTACGGGCTCGAGGGAGCGCTGCGAGCGCGTATGGTACGCCACGCGATTCGTACATGCGCCAGGTGCTCGCGGCTGCGCAGCACGACACCTACGACCGCCTTGGACAGGTGACCTGTCCGGTGATGTTGCTGCACGGCGCCGATGACGTGATGATCCCCGTCGGTAACGCACACATGCTCAAGGCGGCGATGCAGCACGCCGAACTGCACGTACTCGAAGGAATGGGACACGGCTACAACCTGGAGGCGCAGGACGTAGCCGACGCCTTGGTCATCGATTTCTGCGCGCGGCACGCTGCGGAACGAACGGACGCGATCCATGCCGTTCGCTGAGGCAGCCGGCGCCCGGCTGTACTACGAGGTGCATGGTGAGGGGCAGCCGCTGCTGCTCATCCCAGGTTTTGGCTCCACCGTCGAGATCTACGTGGCGAACACGCCGGCGCTTTCCGAACGGTTCCGCGTCATCGTGTTTGACCCGCGCGGGTCGGGACGATCCGACGTACCGGAGCCGGCGACGGCGTACTCGATGCCGCAGTTCGCGGAGGATTGCACGGTGGTGCTGGATGCGGCGAGCGCGGATTCGGCGCATGTGTTCGGGACGTCGTTCGGAGGCATGGTGGCGCAGCACCTGGCGCTGCTGTATCCGGAGCGGGTGCGGCGCCTGGTGCTTGGCTGCACGACGCCTGGCGGTTCGATACACGTCAGCCCGCCACCCGAGCAGATCGCGACGTTTCTGGCTGCGAGTGGCATCGCCGATCCGGCAGCGGCCGTGCGTTCGACGTATCCGCTGCACTACAGCGACGCCTACATCGCCGGGCACGATGACGAGATTGTCGCGCGTTCGCTGAAGAACGCGCATTTGCGTTCGACACCGGAAGGGCGCGCGGGACAGCTCAATGCGGTCGCCGGGCACGATACCTGGGAGCGTCTTCCTGAATTGCGGACGCCGGTGTTGGTTGCGCACGGCGCGGAAGATGGCGTGGTGCCGGTGCAGAACGGCCGCAACCTCGCGGCGCAAATTCCGGGCGCGCGGCTGAAGATCTATCCAGGCGCGAAGCACATCTTCTTCATCGAATGTGCCGACGAGCTGAACGACGGCATCTCGGCGTTTCTTACAGAGAACGAGGCGTAGTCGCGGCGGCTTCTCGCCACCCCTCGCGTGGAACACCGTGCGTGCTATCTTTTCGCCACACCGGGCGACTAAGGAGCGACGATGGCAACGGCTCGCATCAACGACATCGATATCCATTACGAGCAGCATGGCGATCCGCAGAATGAACCCGTGCTGCTGATCATGGGATTCGTGATGAACGCGGGTGCGTGGGGCGCTCAGATACCGGCGCTGGCCGAGCGCTATCGCGTGACGGCGTTCGACAACCGCGGTGCCGGACGGAGCGCCCAGCCCGATGGCCCGTACACGATGCAGCAGTTCGTTGCCGATACCGCGGGCTTGCTGGACGTTCTCGGCATCGAGCGTACGCACGTCGTTGGCGCATCGATGGGCGGGATGATCGCGCAGGAATTCGCGCTCACGTATCCGGACCGCGTACGTTCGTTGGTACTGATGTGTACGACGCCGGGCGGACCGCATTCGGCGGGGCACGCGGAGCTGGCAGGACGCGCTGAAGAGGCGTTCGCCATCGAGGACATCGCGGCGTCGATGACGCCCGAGCGGGCGCGCGACTTCGCGCTGGAACTGTTCACTCCCGAGTTTCTGGCGCAACCGGGATCGGGCTTCGCGCACATGGCGGGTTCGACGATGCAATATCCGTCGTCGCTCGCGGGTATGAAGGGTCAGATGCGCGCGATTCTCGGCCATGACACGTTCGACCGGTTACCGAAGATCAGCGCGCCGACGCTCGTGCTTGCCGGTGATGCCGATCCGATGGTGCTGCCGGAGAACTCGCGCATCCTTGCCTCGCGCATCCCGGGCGCCGAACTCGAACTTTTTCCCGCTTTGCGGCACGGCTTCAATGCCGAGCAGCCGGATCGTGTGAATCGGGTTGTGCTCGATTTCCTTGCGCGGCACGCTTCGCGGCCGGTGGGGAGCGTCGCCAATGCGTGATATCGCCATGCGCGCGCTTGACACAGCGAAAGGGCAGGGCGCTGGATACGCCGACGTGCGCATCGTGCGCTTCAAGTCCGAGAACGTCACGGTGCGCAACAAGAACGTCGAATCGCTTACGGCCGATGAATCATTGGGGTTCGGCGTCCGCGTGATCGTCGATGGATACTGGGGGTTCGCCGCTAGCCACAAGATGACGCTGGCGGACGCTGACGACGTGGCGGTGCGGGCGATCCGCGTCGCTCGAGCGTCGGCGCTGGTCCGCGGGCCGAAAGCGGATATCGGGCCCCCGCAGTCGGTGAGCGGCACGTATCGCACGCCCGTGCAGAAGGACGCGTTCGCCGTCTCGCTGGAAGACAAGATCGCGCTGCTGCTGAAGGTGAACGAGACGATTGCCGGCGTCCCGAACATCATCTCGGCCGAAGGCAACGTGTATTGCCAGCGCGAGGACAAGATCTTCGCCAGCACGGAAGGCGCATACATCGAACAGGAGCTTTACGAGACGGGCTGCGGCATTGAGGTGACGGCTGTCGACGAGGGCGAAGTGCAGAACCGGTCGTATCCGAACAGCGTTGGCCGCCACCAGGGCACCGAGGGCTGGGAGTTCGTCGAGCGGTACGACCTCGCGGGCAACGCGCTGCGGGTGGCGGAGGAAGCGTCGGAGCTGCTGCGAGCGAAGTCGATGGAGCCGGGCACGACGACGGTGATCCTCGACGGTAGCCAGGTCGCGCTGCAGATCCATGAGTCGTGCGGTCACCCCATCGAGCTGGACCGGGTCCTGGGCACGGAAGCCGCGTTCGCCGGGATGAGCTTTCTGACTACGGATAAGCTCGATAGCGGCTTCATGTACGGGTCGCAGCATGTGAACATGACGGCTGACGCGACGATCGTCGGCGGTCTCGGTACGTTCGGCTTCGACGACGAGGGCGTGCCGGCGCAGTCGACGCCGATCGTGCGCGCGGGCGAATTTTGCGGCTATCTGACGTCGCGCGAGACGGCCGCGGCGCTCGGGCAGCGCAGCAACGGCGCCATGCGCGCATCGGGCTGGAACCGCATTCCATTGATCCGCATGACGAACGTGAGCGTGGAGCCGGGCGAGTGGACGCTCGCGGACATGATCGCCGACACGGACGACGGCATCTACATGGAGACGAACCGAAGTTGGAGCATCGATGACAAGCGCCTGAACTTTCAGTTTGGTACCGAGATCGGGCGGGAGATCAAGAACGGCAAGCTGGGCGCGCTGGTCAAGAACCCAACGTACACGGGGATTACGCCACGTTTCTGGGGAAGCTGCGATGCGATCGGCAACCGCGATGAATGGGTGGTATGGGGCACGCCGAACTGTGGCAAGGGTCAACCGGAACAGGTGGCGCACACGGGGCATGGTGCGGCGGCGGCGCGCTTCCGTGATGTGCAAGTGGGGTTAATGAAATGACAGGTCTGACGTGCGCGCGACGCGCTGCGTTTGGAGTGATGGTTCCCGTTCTGCTGATCGCTGCCGCATGCGGCGTCGGAGACGGTGCGACGAAGGTCGTCGTCAGCGAGACCGTATGCGCGAACGCGCGCTTCCTGCGGATGAAGGTCGGTGAAACGCACAAAGTCGTACTCGACAACGGCCAGCACAGCCTGGGACAGACAGGGATGTCGTTCCGGATGGACCGGTTTCCGATGCAGATCAAGGGGGATGTGCCCGAAGGCGCTGAAGTCGACGGCAACCTGACGTCGGTGGGTCTGATCGCGGCGCCGGGCGACGAAGCATCCATCGAAGTGATCCCGACGCAGGCCGGCCAGTTCACTGCGAATTGCGGCACGACCATCGGTGGCCGCTCGACGCTCCAGGAGCTGCGCATCCTCATCGTCTGAGCGCGGCGCATTCCAGAGGCAGAGGAGTGTTGATGCCGAAGATCATCGACTTTCACATCCATCCGCCGGGGCCCGGCGGTCTCTCGACGCAAGAGCAGGCGCAAATGGCGGCCTACTTTCGCGGCGATCCGCCGCCGGCGACGAGCGAGGAGATGGCGGATTACTACCAGGAGCTCGACATGTTCGGCGTTCTCTTCGCCATCGACAACGAGACGGTGAGCGGACGCGCGCCGGTGCCGAACGCGTACATCGCCGATTGCGTCCGGCGCTGGCCGGAGACGTTCGCGGGCCTGGGCACCGTCGACCCGTGGAAGGGCAAGGCGGCCGTGATGGAGGCGGAGCGCGTGCGGGATCTCGGCCTGAAGGGATTGAAGTTTCACCCTTCGACGCAGGAGTTTTACCCGAATGACCGGCGGTTCTATCCGCTCTGGGCGAAGGCGCAGGAACTGGGCCTGATCGTGCTGTTTCATTCCGGGACGACGGGCGTAGGGGCCGGGCTGCCGGGCGGCGGCGGGATCAAGCTCGGCTACGCGCGTCCGATTCCGTACATGGACGACGTAGCGGCGGACTTCCCGGAACTGACGATCGTGATGGCGCATCCAGCGTGGCCGTGGCAAGAGGAGCAGCTCGCGATGCTTGTCCACAAGCCGAACGTGTACATGGACCTGAGCGGGTGGTCGCCGAAGTACTTCTCGCCGTCACTGATCACGTACGCGAACTACATGATCAGCGACAAGGTGATCTTCGGTTCGGACTATCCGGCGATCACGCCGGAGCGCTGGCTGCGCGACTTCGAGAGCGCCGGCTTCAGCGACGAGGTGCGGCCGAAGATCCTGCACGACAACGCGGCGCGGCTGTTGGGGCTGGACTGACTCTTGCACGGAACCAGAAATGAGGAACAGCGCCCGTGCAATACGGGCGCTGTTGCTGTTCGTGCTGATGATGGCGCGGCGGTTTAGGCCGCCGTGGCCTTTTGCTTTGCGCGACGGCGGCGCCGCGCTGCTTTGGCGCGCGCGATGCGGCGGCGCTCACTCTTGGGGATGAAATGACGGCGTTGCTTGATCTCGCGCAGGATGCCATCGCGCTGGATCGCCTGGCGGAAGCGGGTGATCAAGTGCTCGGGTGATTCACCGTCTCGAAGGTCTACAGATGCCACGAATGCTCCTTCTGCGGGGCCGTCGATGCCTAGTCGGCGGCCTTCGCCGGTACTGCTGTTGCGCCGTTGGTCGTGCCGTTGCCGGCGCCGTTGTTTCGCTTGTGCCAGCCCCCATCGCCCGCCCAGAGGGCGCGGATGGCATCCCACTTTGCTTGCTTGCGCGCTTCGAGCACGCCGAGTTGCTCGCGCAGTGAACTCTTCGAGCCGCCGCGGAGGGATGCGATCTGCTTGCCGATCTCGGCGATCTCGGCGAGCAATCGTTCGTGTTCGCCGGCGCGCCAGGCCGGAGGGACGTCGTCGGTTTCGTCCTTCTTCGGCACATCGAAGGGTTCGCCGCCGGTCGCCTTGCGGAAGATCAGCTTGCGCTTCCCGGCGTCGTCCACTGAGTCGACGGTGATGCCCCAGAGGTCGCGCGACACGGTGTCGGAGACCACGAGCACAGTGCGCTCGGCGTGCCGGAAGATGATGTCCTGGTCAATGGGTTCGTCGATGAGGAAGCGGTAGTTACCGTGGACGGTGGTGAGGCGGAGGACGCGATCGGGGCCACGGCGCCCGAGCAAGTTGCTGAGCGCCTCACAAGCGGCTTCGGTCACATGCACGCTTCGATCCTTCCACCTGTCGGCGCAGTCGCGCTCACGCGCGCCGAGCCCCGTGGGTCGGGGCGTCGCAATTCCGAATCCGAGAATGTCCCTGCTGCGGGCGGTCACCGGACCGCGTGGGGAACTCACGGGGATTGCATGATACTACAGGCCGCTTCGACGATCAATCGTTATGTGATGATTTGAAGCCGGTTGGCGGCGCTGGCCGGGGCGGCGGGCTGTGATGCGTTGTCATGAGGCGCGGGGGAGGGCTTCGGCGAAGTGGTGGATGAGCTGCCCGGTGAGTTCGGGCTTCTCGTTAATCACGTCGTGCGTGGCGCCGGGGACGATGGCGATCTGGCCGTTTTGCACGGAGCGCTGCATCTCGCGGAGATGCTCCCACGTGATGAGATCGCGGTCGCCGGCGATGACGAGCGTCGGCGCGGCGATGGCGGCGAGGTCAGCGGCGCTCAGTGAGGGGGATTCGAGCCACATCTGGCGGATCTTGTCGAAGACGACGGCGAAGTGCGCTGCGCCATCCGGCGAGAGGCGGGCGTAGCTGTCCATTTCGCCGGACGCGGCGGCGGCGAAGGATTCGGGCGTGGCGGCGCGCATCCATTCGATGAAGCCCGGCTCGAGGCCGTTGGCGTGGTGGTTGCCGCCGATGGCGACGAGGGCGCGGACGCGTTCGGGCGCGCGGATGGCGAGGTACATGCCGACGTTGGCGCCATCGCTGTGACCGGCGAAAATCGCCGGGCCGATCTGCAGTTCGGCGAGGAAGGCGAGGGTATCATCGGTCATGTTGTCGTAGGTGATCGGGCCATCGACGTCGTGCGTGCGGCCGTGGGCGCGGCGCTCGGGCATGATCACGCGGTAGGTGCGCGCGAGCACATCGGCGAGCGCGTAGACGCCTTCGTTGCAGGCGGTGCCGCCGTGCATGAGGACAAGCGGTTCGCCTTCGCCGCGGATCTCGTAGTACATGCGGACGCCGTTTGCGGTGATGTAGCCGTCGCGGTTTGCGGTCATATGATTGTTCCCTGCTGTTTTCAGACGCGTGCTTGCAGATCGATTGCTACGGGGAGGGCGGTGCGGCCCCACTCGTCGAGTTCGTCGTTCGGCATGAGGTGCGCGCCGGGGTTCAGCGTATCAACGCGTCGCTGGAACGTGTACTTGGCGAGGACGACGCGGCGGGCGAGCGCGTCTTCGTCCGCCGCGTCGACGATACGGGCCGTGCCATCGAATGTTTGCGCGCCGATGCGGACGGCGACGGCGGGTTGGCGCTTGATGTTCTTCACCCAGTCGGCGTCGTGGCGGCCGCCGGCGAGGATGTAGATCGTTGTGTCGTTCAGGGCGAACCAGATCTCGATCTCGTGCGGGCGGCTTGTGACGCGGCCGGTGGTGCGGATGTAGCAGAAGGGTTCGTTGGCGAGGGCGGGGTCGATCATTCGGGTTCGCTCCGGCGGTTCGGGTTCACCACAGAGTCACAGAGGCACAGAGGTGTTTCGTGTTCAGGAACCACAGATGCGGGTGCAGTTTGATTGATTGATTGAATTTGCGGCTTCTTCTCTGTGGCTGCTCTAGGGCGGATCCTGAATCTAGGAGGGGCGAAAATTCGGACGTTGGGCGGTCTGTCTGATTGATGTTTGATTGAGTCGGGAATTCAATCATCTGGTCCGGGCGTGGGGCGGGTGGATAACGTGTTGGTTCGTGAGGTGGAGTTCGTTTCGTAGTTTTCATGTGGTGGTGGCGACGGCGTATGTCTTTCGCGCGGCGTGCGGCGGGCGAGATGCTTCGAGTTGAGGATACGCGGAGGTGCGGCGGAGGTCGTAGGGGTGGGTGTCACTGTGTACCAAGCGTGGCGCGAACGACGGCGATACTGTGTGCGGCTGGCAAGTGGACGGAGCTGAAGCTCCTCCGCTACGAGGACGTGTGGGGCTGCGTGCTGGTGGCTCGAGGTTGCGATACCGGCACGGACACGTGGGGGTGCCCCTACCGCGCGACCCGCACGGATTCCTCAGCCGCGAGAGTAGCTCCGCGGTTCGTCGCGGATTGGATCCGTCGGACAGGTCTAAAGACGCGTCCTACGACTCTTTTGATATCTGAACGCGATACCGATTATTCTGAATCGGCCACCCCGTCGTCGTCGCGGCCACGGCGGGTGGACAGGAGTTCACGGACTCCTGTTCCTCATTTTTCCAAACATCCGGGTGTTGACTCAGAGAGGCACGGAGAGCGTCGCGACACGTTGACGCCCAGTTTTTGATGCATACTCAAGATAAAATTGGCACTCGTCGAGGGGAATATGCACGGCCCCAGTCTCGATTGGCGTCAGATCACGTCCGAGCGCGCGACAGCGGATCGAACTGAAATCGTCGCTGTTCGGGTCTAATGCTTGAAAAGCGAGAGTATGAGGTTGGCGACTTTCTCCGGCTCGTTCAACCGAGATGAAGCTCAGGTCTGAGTAGTTTGCATGCTTGATATCATAGCCCGGTAGCTTCAGATCGAAGTCGTTCAACGCCCATCTCATCGAATCGACCACGAGCACCTTGTATAGCCCCTCAGACAGCTCATCCCACGGATCGTACGAAGATTCGTCCTTCCAAGAGATGCGTGCCTCAGAGAGAACGGGCAACAGCGCGACGATGGCCTCGCGAAACAACTCGACGAGGCGGGTTACGGTTTACTTCCCATCGGCCCGACTCTTCGCCGGTCAATGGCCCGCCAACGTTCGCTGATCCATTTAGATCCTTGTCCGCGGGCGCACGCCGGAACGGTACCCTTGGCTCTCTTTTCGCCCATGTCCCTGACGGACGGCCACAGGTCGCTACGTCGCGTCTTCGACGACGTCTGCGGCCGCCGCCTGAGCCGGCGGGGCTTCTAGGGCCATGGCGTCGGCGGCGCGGGAGCCGGATTCGGGGCGGCCGATGACGGAGAGTTCGAGCAGTTCGGCTACGTCGAAGGTTTTCATGCGCTTTTCTTCGTCGGGTTCGACGGTCGGGATGCCGTCTTCAAACATCTGGATGCAGAAGGGGCACGCGGTGGCGATGATCTGCGCGCCGGTGGCGTAGGCCTCTTCGGTGCGGGCGACGTTGATGCGTTTTCCCTTGGACTCTTCGACCCACATGTGCGCGCCGCCGGCGCCGCAGCAGAAGCTGTTCTCGCGGTTGCGCGGCATTTCGACGCGCGAGCCGCCGGGGAGGGCATCGACGATGTCACGGGGGCCGTCGTAGTTGTCGTTGTGGCGGCCGAGGTAGCACGAGTCGTGGTAGGTGACGGTGACGGGCAGATCGTTTTTCGGCTTCAGCGCGCCGCCCTGCAGCAGCTTCGACAGGAACGTCGTGTGGTGGATGACTTCGAACTTGCCCTCGAAGTGCGGGTACTCGTTGGCCATCGTGTTGAAGCAATGCGGGCAGTTGGTGATGATCTTCTTGACCTTGTTCGCCTTGAAGGTCTCGATCAGCGCCGTGGCCTGCGTCTGGAACAGGTACTCGTTGCCGAGACGGCGGGCGGGGTCGCCGTTGCATGATTCGACTTCGCCGAGGCAGCCCCAACTGACGCCGGCTTCGTTGAGCAGACGGGCGACGGCGCGCGTCGTCGGAATGTTGCGGTCGACGAGGGCGCCGGAGCAGCCGACCCAGTAGAGATATTCCTGCGAGCCATCGAACGTGGGGACGCCGAGTCCCTCCATCCACGACGTACGGGTGTACTGCGTACCGCGCCAGGGGTGGCCGCGCGTTTCGATCTGCTGCAGCGTGGCCGCGGCGGTCTCGGGCATGTTGGCTTCGTTCATGGTGAGGAAGCGGCGCATGTCCTGCAGCGCTGGTACGTGCTCGATGAAGACGGGGCACTGGTACTGGCAGGCGCCGCATGTGACGCAGTCCCAGATCGGGTTGAAGCCGACAGCGTCGATGAGCGTGAGATTCTCGACGACGTTGTGGCCGTTGCCGTTGCCGTTCGCCGATGGTGGCCGCAGCGCGTCCCAGACGAAGAGCGGCGAGCTGACCTTCTGCACTTCGTGTTCGATGGCCTTCCGCATGTCGACCATGATCTTCTTCGGCGAGAGATCCTTGCCGGTGAGGTAGGCGGGGCAGTTGATCTCGCAACGACCGCACTCGGTGCAGGTGTAGGGATCGAGCATCTGCTTCCAGGTGAGGTCTTCGATCTGCCCGGCGCCGAAACGCTCGAGGTTCTCGAAGTCGCGGATCGGCTGGAGCTGACCGGTGGACGCGATGCGGCGGAACATGATGTTGAAGACGACCGAGAGTACGTGCGAGTGCTTGCTATATGGCAGATAGTTGAGGAACAGCAGGAAATCGTAGAGGTGCGCATACCACCAGAACGTGAGCATGCCTTCCTGCACGCCGTCGGATATGCCGATGTTGTTCCACACTTGCGCGAGCGAGTAGGCGACGAACGACCATCCCTGTCCGGACTCCGGGTGCAGCGCGATCTCGAAGCTGTTGAGGAAGATGTCGGTGACCATCAGGAAGGCGATAAAGAAGAGGATCAGCCAGGCGTCCATGTTGAACGTCATGCGCGCGGGTTTCCAGAAGCGGCGCTGCCAGGCGGCCATGCCGCAGCCGACGAGCACGAGGATGTTGAACATGTCCATCGGCGCGCGGACGAGGACGTCGTAGAAGACGCCACCCCAGTGTTCGGGGGCGATGTCGCGGCTGAAGCCGAGGAGGAGGAAGTTGATCGTCCGCACCTGCAGGACGATGAAGCCCCAGTAGATCAGTGAGTGGAGGACGCCCGAGTACCAGTAGCGTTTGCGCGCGACGCGCGAGTTGCCGAGCAGGTAGGGGCCGAGCGAGATGATGCGCTCGATGATGTTATCGAAGCGGTTGTCGCCTTTGCCGCGCGCCATGACGGAAACTTTGATGCCGACGGAATACGCGAAAAACGCGAGAAAGGCGACGAGCGAGACGTAGTAGACGTAGTTGCCGGGAAACTCGTGTGATGGCACGACGGCGCTCCTCGCTGTTGCGTTGCGCGGGGATCGTAGCGATCTGGTTAGGTTCGGGCAATCGGGCGGGGAGGAGGCGGGAAGCGGGAGACGGGACGCGAGAAGCGGGATGCGGGATCGAACTTCACCACAGAGTCACAGAGGCACAGAGGGATCGAGTTTAGGAACCACAAGTGGACACAAATGGTTTGGACGCGGAAGGCCGGGAAGTGAGAAGCACATTTGTTGCGCGGGATGGAGCATGGGGCGCTAACCGAACGGGACGGACCTAAAGGTGCGTCCCTACATGTCGTGCGCCGACGACACGCTGGCGGTTGCCTCGGGGGCAACGTTGCTGACACATCTTTGGGTTTGGGGTCACGTATCTTGCGGCGAGCCTACCTTCAATGCGGGTGTTGCTTACGTTCTGGTCGCTGGTAGGCTTGTCGCTGGTAGGAAGAGGAGTAGAGATGAGCCGAGAACAGCGCAGGAACGATCGACAAGCGAAACCGGGGACGGACCGGGGCGCGGCGCCGCCGAACCGGCGGACGCCGGTGAAGGCGCCGGGCAGCGGCGGGGTGCCCTGGGGTCCGATTGCGATCGGCGGCGGCACGATACTCGTGGTGCTGCTGCTGGCGTACCTCGTTATCCAGTCGCGGGGCGAGGACGCGAACACTGACAAGAACCGGGAAGAGGCGGATAACTCGAGCGCATCGCTGCCGGGGGAATGGTTCCAGGACCAGGGACGCAGCCACTTCTCGTATGGGTACGACCCGGAGCGGGCGCCGGTGCCGTTTTGCGAGGGTGTGCCGCACTCCGAGGGTGCGGACGAGGGCGTCGACGAGGGCGATGGTACGCCGATAATAGCGGCGAGTTCCACGCCAGCGGCCAGCGCGACGAGCGGCACGGTGGCAAGCGGCACCACGACGAGCGGCACGGCCGCGGACGGCGGGACGCCCGCCGCGAGTTCGACGCCGCCGCAGGACTGCTACAGCAGCAACCCGCCGACATCGGGCGATCACCTGGGCGTGCTACGGGACGTCGATCTTGGCGACGGCGTGACGATCGCCCAGCTGCCGCCGCCGCCGGCGGTGTACGATCCGGACATCGAGATCCCGCGGGAGGCGATCCCGCACATTCTCGAGCACGCGCACTTCTTCGTTGGCTACAACTGCGCGGACGGCGATGAAGCGTGCCAGGACGTAGTGAACGAGCTGGAAGATCTCGTCAACGACCGGATCGACAACAACGACAACCGCATCGTGATGGCGAACGACAGCGATCTGCCGGAGGGCGAAGTGGCGGCGGCGTCGTGGACGCGGGTGTTGCGGATGCCGTTCGGGGAGTTCGACCGCGGCGCGTTCGAGGACTTCTTTTCGGCGCATAATTGCCGGATTGACTGGGAGAACTTTTGTCGGTAGCGCGTGCGTGTGGTTCACCGCAAAGACGCAAAGGGCGCGGAGGAGCGCAAAGGGATCGGTGGGGGGCGGTAACCACAGAGGCACAGAGGCACAGAGGTTTTTAGAGGGGCGGACCATGCGGGTTCGCCCTTCCGCGTTTTGGCTGAGAGCGGGTCTGGGGGGTCGTGGTGTGATACCGGGGCGCACACGTGGTGCGCCCGGACCGTGGTTTCCGACGATGGTTGAGACGTGCGGTTTGCGACAGACGTGCTGATGACGCGTTCGGGTTCAACGCAGATGCGCAGAGAGCGCAGAGAGCGCAGAGGGACGCAAAGGGATCGGGCGGGGCCGGCTCACCACAGAGACACAGAGGCGCAGAGGTTTTTTCACAAGGGCGGACCATGCGGTCCGCCCATTTTGTTTCGTTCCGGTGACGCAGGCGCGTGACACCTGGGCGCACACGTGGGTGCGCCCCTACCGCGGTGTCCGGGAGGACATGCGGTTGTGTGCAACGTCGACCAACAATGTAGTTCGGGTGTCAGGCGTCTTCGGACCACATGGCGATGCCGGTTAGGCCGGGGCCGGTGTGGACGCCCATGACTTGCGTGAACTCGGTGATGTGGGCTTCGGCGAGATCGATGCGCGCGGCGATGCGGTCGAGCAGGTAGCGGGCGTCGTTCTCGGCGTTGGCGTGGTGGACGGCGAGATGCGTCGTGCGGTTGTTGGCGGCGGCGATGACGATCTGCACGATGCGATCGAGCGCGCGCTGGCGTGTGCGGGTGCGGGCGATCAGTTTGATGTCCGACGCGCTGAAGCGGACGATCGGTTTGAGTTGGACGATGCCGGCGGCCCAGGCGGCGACGCGCGGGACGCGGCCGCCGCGCGCGAGGTACGTGAGCGTGTCGAGCATGGCGACGAGCGAGACGCGGGTGGTCATTGCTTCGGCGCGGGCGACGACGGCGTCGATGTTATCGCCGCGGTGGGCGGCGCGGGCGGCTTCGAGGACGACGAATCCCTGGGCCATGGCGGCGTTGCGCGAGTCGAGCAGGCGGACGTCGAGCGCGGGCGACTCGCTGCGCGCCATGGCGATGGCTTGCCGCGCGGCGTCGTACATGGCGCTGAATTGCTTGGAGACGGTGATGCAGAGGATGGCATCGGCGTCGGCTGCGGCGCGGGCGATGGCGGAAACGAACATGCCGGGCGAGGGGGCGGCGGTGGTGGGGCGTTCGCCGGCGTTGCGGAGGAGTTCGTAGAACTCGCTGGTGTCGGAGGTCATGGAGTCGGTGAACGTGCGGCCGCCGAAGATGATGTGCAGGGGTACGACTTCGATGCGGTAACGCTCGACGAGTTCGGGTGGGATGCAGGCGGTGCTGTCGGTGATGATGCGTACGGGCATGGGGTGAGTGTACGGTTTCAGGGGAAGCGGGAAGCGGGAAGCGGGAAGCGGGAAGCGGGAAGCGGGAAGCGGGAAG
>CAZRHH010000014.1:0-59831 GCA_964599885.1 uncultured Dehalococcoidia bacterium
CACCAGCGAGTCGGCAACATCGACCACACGAATGTGTAACCTATGTCCTCGTACAGGTGTGATGTGCGTTTCGCGACGAGCTCGTGCATGCTCTGAATCGATTTACAAGGCAGATGCACACAGCCGGACGAGGCGGCGTTGATTGCGCATGACGACGACGATTGCGCAGGCGCTCGCGGACGCGGCTGCGCGTTTCACTGCCGCCGGGATTGAGGATGACGCTCGGCTGGAGGCCGACGTGCTGCTGGCGCACGTGCTGGGGGTGACGCGATCGCGGCTGCTGGCGATGTTTCCAGATGTGCTTGAGAGCGAGCAGCGGCATGCGTTCGAGGCGCTGGTCGCGCGGCGGGAGCGGCGGGAGCCGGTGGCGTACATAACGGGTCGATGTGAGTTTTATGGTCTGGAAATTACCGTTGCGCCGGGCGTGCTGATCCCGCGGCCGGAGACGGAATTGTTGGTGGAGATCGCGCTGGATGAAGTGCGGCGACGGGGGGTGGGGCTGCGGGTGGCGGATGTGGGGACGGGGAGCGGGGCGGTGGCCGTCGCGCTGTGCGCGACAGAGCAGAGAGCGGAGAGCAGAGAACAGAGCGGCGATGCGGCAGAACAGAGAGCAGAGAGCAGAGGACAGACGCTGGAAGCTGGACGCTGGAACCTGGAACCCGGGCTGCGGGTGGTGGCGATTGATGATTCGGAGGGGGCGCTGGCAGTGGCGCGACATAACGTTGAGGTGCATGGGGTGGGGGACTGGGTGGAGGTTCGGAGCGGGGATCTGCTCGATGAAGCGGGTGAGTTCGATGTGATTCTGGCGAATCTGCCGTACGTGGCGGAGTCGGAGTGGGCGGATCTTGCGCCGGAGGTTCGGGACTGGGAGCCTCGGGAGGCGCTGGTGGGCGGCGTACGTGGCGCCGAAGTGATCGAGCGGCTGTTGGCGCAGGCGCCGGCGCATTTGGCGGGTGGCGGCGTTCTGGCGGCGGAGATAGGAGCGTCGCAGGGTGCAGCGCTGTCGGCGGTGGCACGGGAGTGCTTTCCGGGAGCGGGCGTGCGCGTCGTGCAGGATCTCGCGGGGCTGGACCGGGTGCTGGTCGTGCGGGTCTGAGGCGGTGGGAGGTCGGAAGTGGGAAGTCGGGGAGTTGGTGGTTGGGGATTGGGCACTGGAGATTGGGGGGCGAGCTGTGATGCCGAGGATGCCCGAGTGAGCGACGGTTTGGACGTGCATTCGATGACGGGGGCAGGACGCATGGAAGGTAAACACGTGTCGATGCTCTCCGCGTTCGCATCGGTCAGCCTTGCTGCAGAGTTACACGGTTCCGCCTTCGACGTCTTGCCGCGCATCTGGCGATACGCGGAAACGATCGTGCCAGCGAGCGAGATCGGGAAGCTGCTCGATGAAGTCGACTTGATCGCATCGAAGTTTGCGGCCGATCCTGAGATCGCGGAGGAGATGGGGCAGCTACGGACGCTCCTGCACGAGGCGATTGCGCGAGGAACCGGAATTTGCGCTCAGGGCCCGTAAGAATCGATCAGTTCGGGCGTCTCCGGCGCACGGCGGCGCGATGTTCGGATGAGGTGTGGCGATGACATTTTCCGAGCGGCGGATCAGCATCAAAAGCGGACGGTTGGCGCTTGAAGGGATGCTGCATGAAGATCCGGGCGATCTGGCGTTGTTGATGCTGCATCCGCATCCGCAGTATGGCGGCGATATGGACAACCACGTCGTCACGGGGATCTGCGGGGCGGTGGTGGAGTTGGGGGCTTCGACCCTGCGGTTCAACTTTCGGGGAGCGGGACGGAGCGGCGGGGCCTTCGACGGTGGGGTAGGAGAGGCCGACGATGCGCGCGCCGCGGCGGCGTTGCTGCGGGCGGAGGCGCCGGGACGGCGGTTCGTGCTGGCCGGGTACTCGTTCGGGGCGATGGTGGCGGCTGCGGTGGCGGCTGACGTGGCGCCGGACGCGCTGGTGTTGGTGTCGCCGCCGATCCGTGGCGGAGCGCTCGTGGCGTTGCCGGATGGCGTACCGACGCTCATTGTGGGCGGGTACGCCGACGAGCGGGTGCCGGTTGGCGCGCTGCGAGCGCTCGAAGGGTTGGCGCGGGTGGTGGTCGTGCCTGGCGCGGGCCATTCGTGGTGGCCGGGGCTCGGGGCGCTATTGGACGCGACGACCGGCTTCGTACGAGAGATGTCGTCGATCGCCTCGTAAGCAGGATGGTTCGTCCGCGGAGGGGCGGCACGCACGTAGGTGAGCCTGAACCGGCCGCTGCGAGGGCGAACTTGACACTGCCTGAACGCCGCCGAGGGCTGAGGCGTTGGGATAGGCAGGAGCCACCCGAAATGATCGAACCACTACTCGCGCCGCACGGGGCGTCGCGATGAGCGAACTGCTGAACGGCGACGGCCTGCGGAGCGCCGCGTACCTCATCGCAGCGGGGCTGGCGGCGCTGGCGGCGGTGCGTGCGCGGGCGGACGGGGAGTATGCGCCGATCGCGTTCTGGTGCGTGGCGAGCGCCGTGCTGCTGCTCTTCGGGACGGCGAGCTATATCGACATCACCTCACTCGTGGGCGGCGATGTGCGCGGGCTGGTGGCCGAATGGGGTTGGTACGGGGAGCGACGCGAGGTGCAGGAGCGCACGATCGTCAGCGTGATCTTCGGAGCGGTAATGGTTGGAGCCGCCGTGTTCGTCATCGGTCGCCCCGGCGTCGTATCGGCGGGCGTCGTCGTGCTGACGGCGCTGGTGGCCTTCGTTGCGGTCCGGAGTGCGTCGCTACATCGCGTGGATGCCTGGATCCGGCGCGATGCGTGGTCCGGTGTCGAACTCGGTGCGATGGTGGAGTTTGCGCTGACCGGCGTCCTGGCGACGGTCGCTGTGGCGGCGCTGGCGGTCCAATTTGACGCGCGCCGGCGACAGGGCCGTAAACGTATGTTAGAGAACGTTAAGATTCGATAACTTGCTTGTTCACGTAATCTACCTTCTCCGAAACGACAAGCGCTCGCCGACACTCCGCGTTTGAAGCTGCGGGCGGTGACGTCCCGAACAGTATTCACCACGAACTTGACGCTCTGAGCGACATAAAGCAATCAGACGTATCGCGACGAACGGGTTAGAGTAGGCGCGTCCTGAAGCATTGCTGTATTCGGACGAGGGCGCCCGGATACTCGCTTTGCCCTCGTGTGGCGCGGGGGAACGCTCATGCCCAACGCAAGCGCGATCCCCCACGATGTCGTGGTGGAACGAATCTGATTCCCGAGAAACGAAGACACCTGGACTCTCCCTTTACCAGGTGAATTCGTTTCGGTTGTCGCCTTCGGGTCAGGCAGGCGCCAACCGATGTTTCCTAAGGGAATAACGTCAGGGTTCATTCCACGTGTGGTCGTCGCCAGGCAGCCAGCTGGGCGACGGATGTCAGGGTGGGACGCCTCGGCGGAGCCAGGCCGGTGATTGTGTAGCGCTCGCTGCGTCACCGTCCAAAGGGGGAAAGGCTCCGTCACGGGCGCTAGTGGAGTTGGGGATTTATGTTCAACAGGTTTAGCTGGCGCGGTGGGGCTACTGTGCTCCTCGGCGTTCTCGCGGTGGTGTTGTTCCGGCTTGAAGTGTCGCGCCGGCGCCGCCAAGGACTTCAGTCCGCCGGAACTACCGAAGAAGCGCGGCAAGCACGCCGCATCGAGCTAACAGGACCGGCGGCGATCACGCCCGCCGTTACGCGCCGGCCTGTGCCGGCCAACCCGGACCGAGCCTCCCGGCGCCGCGTCCGCGCAAGCGGCGCGCACCGGGCGCGACGCAGTTTGCCGCGCACGGTCGTGTTTGCGGCAATCGCCGCGTTCGCGGCACCCGCGGTGGCAACCTTTGTGACCATCGGCGGCGGTTCCTCGCTGGCACCGTCGCCGGCGCTCGCCGCTGAGGCGATCGACACCGAGAACGGTGTCTACGTACTCGTCCAGGGCGAGGGCTTCGAGCCCGGCAGCACGGTGCAGCTGTACTGGCACCACCAGGACGACGACACCGTCGAAACGACGGCATCGGCATCAGGGGCGATCAGCGCGCTGGCGCCGCTGCCCGGGTCGCATCACCCCGTCGAGACGGATGCGTCGGGGATGACGGAGCTCATCGCCAACGACGGGACCGAAGAAGTGCGTTTGCCGGTCGCGATTACGCCGCAGGGCGGTGGCGGTGGCGAAGGCCAGGGCGCGGCTGCCGTTGACAACTCCAGAATCAACGTCAACGGATCGCCGTACTTCCTCTTGGGCGCGAACTACCCGTGGCTCAACTATGGCAACGACTTCGGCCAGAACGCCTGGGGCTCGTATGGCGCGCACGCCAACGGCGACCTTGCCGGCGACTTCGCCGATATGAAGGCGCGGGGCGTCCATGTCGTCCGCTGGTGGGTCTTCGCCGATGGGCGCGCGGGCATCAACTTCGCGGCGGACGGTACGCCGACTGGCGTGCAGCCGGTCGTGTACGAGGATCTGAGCCGCGCCATCGAGGTTGCTCGCCAGAACAACATCTACCTGAACCTCGTGCTGTTCGACGTCAGTCTGCTCGGAGTTGGAGAGCAGGTGAACGGGGTACAGGTCGGTGGCCACAGCGACTTGGTGACGAACACGGCGAAGCGCAACGCGCTGATGAACAACGTCATCAACCCGCTGGTGACTGCCTACCGCGACGAGCCATCGGTGCTTTCGTGGGAAATCATGAACGAACCGGAGTGGGCGCTCTCGGACATTCCGCAGCCGGCGGTGAACCCGGACTACGTGCCTGTGAGCATGCAGCAATTCTGGGCGTTCGCATCGAGCGCTTCGGCGATCATTCACTTCCAGACGCCGCAGCAGGTGACGATTGGTTCGGCGGCGCTGAAGTGGAACAAGGTATGGACCGATAGCTTCGCGGCAAATCGCGGACTGCCCGAGATCAACCTCGACTTCTACCAGACGCATTACTACCAGTGGATGGACTGCTGCAGCACGAACGCTCCCGAGCTGGGCGCGACAAGCTGGTCGCCGCTGGTGCAACGGGTGAGCGATCTGCAGCTCGACAAGCCGATCGTCGTTGGCGAGATCCACACATCCGGCGGATCGACCGCGCAGACGCTCGACGCGATCCTGGCGAATGGATATGCGGGCGTCTGGTCGTGGAGCTACAACTCGCAAGCAACAGGCGACCACTTGAGCATCGATTGGGGCAGATATTCACCGTGGGAGGCTGCTCACGCGGCAGACGTACGGATTCCGCCGTCGCCGGCCAGCCCTCCGCCGGCGACCGCGGTGCCGGCGACGAAGGTGCCGCCGACAGCCACCCGCACGCAGGTGGCGACCGCGACGAGTACACCGGGAGCATCGGCACTGGCGGCGATCACTCTCGGGCGTGCGACGACCGTGGGCACGTTTGATCACACGATTTTGCCGGACTTCGTCGCAGGGTCGTCGGCGGTGCTGGCCCGGGCCGGGACGCTGAGCTCGCTGTCGGTGTTCGTGGCGGAGAGCTCGCCGGGGGCGCGCATCCGCCTGGGCATCTACACGGCAGACGACGCCAACAATCCTGACCGGCTCGTTGCGCAGACGAACTCGGTAGCCGCGGCGCCTGGATGGAACACCGTGCCGGTGACGGCGGCGGCGACCGTCGCACCCGGAAACTACTGGCTGACGATGCAGACCGACGATCAGGAAACGGCCTGGCGGTTGGCCGGGGGCGTGGCATCTTCGCAGATGATCGGATTTAGCCCGAGCACATTCGGGCAGATGCCCGAGTCGATTGACGGCTGGATGAAGGGTTCACGGTGGTCGTTCGCGCAATACGCGACGGTCATGGTCGCGTCTGAGGGCGGGGCTCCGGAGCCGGAACCGACCGTTGACGTTGTGGATACCGAACCGACGATTGGCATTCCGGGGAACGAGCCGATCCACACGATGACACCGACGCGCACGGCGACCGCCACGCGCACATCGACGGCGGTGCCCGTCAACACGAGTACACCGACGCGCACTCCGACGCCACCGGCCGTGGCTACGAGCACGCCGACGAGAACCGCCACGCCCGCCGGCGGCGCGACGGCCACGCCGACGATCGGCGGCGGCTGCGTATCGAATTGTGGCGAGCCGCGCTTCTTCTGCGACACCTGGACGGAGGGCGGGTTCTGCGACGATTACCGCATCAAGGGATCCGGCAACACCAAGGTGGCCTTCCCGGCGCCGGGCGATTCGTACAGCTTCGATGCGTTCGGATCGACGCAAACGGGGTACAACACCAGCGGACAGACCGCGTCCGGGGGCCTGCGTGGCTTCTCGACGAACGAACACTTCATGACGGTCATCGACGATGAGACGTTCGGCATGGGCGTGCTGCGGGTGCAGCGGCCGTTCGACTTCGCCAACCGCGAGGGTCACGTTCACTTCGAAATCGACCTAAAGACGAGTTCCCGACGTTACGTCCGCTTCATGCTGTCGCCACAGTTGACCAAGTCGGCGACGGACGACCGCATGCCGGAAGCGCGGCGACCCAGGGACGCGTTTGACCTCTGGTTCCTCAACGGGACGTTCGTGGGCCAGGTGGTCCGGAACGGGTCGGTCGTGGACAGCTTCAACATTGACTGGCCGCGATACTACGGGCAGGAGAACGTCCGCGACGACGTGGACGTGTACATCACGCGGACGAGTGTGCGCCTTGAGGTGAACGGCACGACGTTTGTAGACGAAAGCATCGCTGACCTCGGGTTCGATCGGGCGTACATGTACCTGGTGCAGGCGTCGTACAACCCGTGCAAGGACGGCGAGTGTTCGGAGTTGGAGCAGACCTTCCACTGGGACAACGTGGCGTTTGACGGACCGACGCTGGGCAAGAACAGCCTGACGCCGGCCGGCCAGCGCGACGTGGTGTTCAACGCCTTCTCGGCGCTGACCTGCACCGTCCGCGGCGTGCCGGCGACGGCATCGAGCCTGATTACGTGGGGCCGTTGGGTGACTTGGAGCGCCCGCCTCCCGGACGACGGGTCATCGGTCTCGGTGGACGATGTGGTGTGCGTGTACGACTTCACCCAGAACGGTTCGGATAACCCACGCGGGTTCGAGATCGTGAAGCGCTAAGGGCGTCAAGTTCTGGCGATTCGTGCGGACGCCCGCGATACATAACGTATCGCGGGCGTCCGATTTTGTCACAGATGGGCGCTCTCTCAGCGTCCGAACGGAGGGGCTGGTGTAAACTAGCCGAAGATTGCGGTGGGGGCGCGCCAGCGCCCGAGGGGATGCGGAGCACACGTGAGGAAGATCATTGTCCCGTTGGTTGCGGTCGTCGCATTCGCGATGGCCGGGTGTGCGGGAGGCTCCGACGAACCGGATACCGTCGCACAGCCGACGCGGGAAGCGCTGTTTGCGGACCTCCAATCGGGACTGAGTACGGTCATAGCCGAGGGTGCGGCCGCGACGCCCACGCCCGCTCCGTCCGGCGTCGCGGCGGCGCCCATGGTCGTTGTCGCGCCCGATGCCGTCGCTGAGGACGATCACGATCACGACGCATTTGGCAACGATATTCCGCGTGCGACAAGCGCCGACACGACCGGGGGCAACGTGCGCATAGCCGCGGATCCAGTGCCGTTTCAACCCGCACCGGCGGCCGCGCAGGAGCCCGCGGCGGCGCATCATGGATCGGGAGGGGGTGGCGCTGCGAGCGCGGCGCCGTCATCCGGCGGCGGGTGCGTGTCGAACTGCGGCACGCCGCGCTTCTTCTGCGATACGTGGGCCGGTGGGTTCTGCGACGACTTCCGCGGGAAGGCTTCGGGCGCTGCCCATGTGGCGTTCCCCCAGGGTGGCGACCCGTACAGCTACGACGCGCTCGGTTCGTCGCAAACGGGCTATGAGACGAGCGGCGCGACGGATGGCGGCCTGCGCGCCTTCTCGGCGAACGAGCACTTCATGACGGTCGTCGATGACGAGACGTTCGGCATGGGTGTGCTGCGGGTGCGGCAGCCGTTCGACTTTGCCGGGCGCACCGGGCACATTCACTTCGACGCGGACTTGAAGACGAGCGCGCGGCGCTACATCCGGCTGATGCTTTCGCCGGACATCACGAAGACGGTGACAGACGACCGGGAGCCGAACGTCACGAAGCCGGAGACGGCGTTGGACATCTGGTTGTATAACGGGACGTTTGTGGGGCATGTGACGCGCGGCGGCAGTCGTGCGGGCGGCTTCTCGGTCGACTGGCCGCGGCACTACGGGACCGATGATGTGCGCGACGCGATCGACGTGTATGTGTCGCGGAACCATGTGCGCGTGCTGGTAAACGGCGTGACGTACGTCGATACCGGGATCGCTGATTTGGGCTTCGACCGGGCGTACGTGTACCTGTCGCAGGTGTCGTACAACCCGTGCAAGGACGGCGAGTGTTCGCAGAACCTGCAGGTGTGGCACTGGGACAACATCGCCTTCGATGGCCCCTGGCTGCCGATCAACGGCCTGACCCCGCGCGGAACCCGCATGGTGGCCTTCAACGCGTTCTCGGCGTTGAACTGCTCGGTGCGGGGTGTCGCGGCGGCGTCTACCGGGGCGCTCTCATGGGGCCGCTGGGTGACGTGGGTGGCGGCGCTGCCTAGTGATGGTTCACCCGTCGGGCCGGGGGATGTCTCGTGCGCGTACGACTTTTCTCAGGATGGATCCGACCGGCCGCGCGGGTTTGAGATCATCAGCCAGTAGGGAGCGGGAAGTCGGAAGTCGGAAGTCAGCCAGTAGGGAGCGGGAAGTCGGAAGTCGGAAGTCAGAGGTCGGGGAAGGCGAGCCTGGTCCCTCGTCTTTCATGGCTTTTCGGGGAGCGGTTCGGCATCGATGCGCGGCGTGCGTTCCCAACGCTCGGGCTTCGAGGCGACCGCCTGCCCATACAACCAGAGTTTCCAGATGATGTAGCGCGGCATGGCGGAGAATGCTCGTACAACCTCGCGTACCGAGAGGTTGGATACGGCGACGCCAGCGACGACGTACAACGCCAGGGCAGCCATGCCGAGCGCCGCACCGGGCGCGACGGTCTCGGCGCCCAGCGCGTATCCGGCCACAGCGAGGACCGGCAGCCCGGCACCGAGGATCGAGATCGGCGGCACGAGCAGCTCGATCGCTGCGTCCACGCGCACGAGTGAGCGTGTGCGTAGACCTTCGACCAGCAACGCCACGCCGTCGGTCCGAGCGGCGGAGAGGCGGCCGGCCTCCCAGCGGCGGTGCTGGCTGGAAGCGGCGTGCAGCGCAGACGGCGATTCGCCCAGTACGAGCGCTTCGGGCGCGAAGCCGACGCGCATGCCAGCGCGCACGACGCGGGTGTGCTGTTCGACGTCCTCCGCGAGCCCGAACGATTGCCAGTCCACGCGCGCGAGGGCGGCGCGGCTGAAGCACATGCCAGAACCCTTGAGGCCCGCGCTGGCCCCGAATCGTGCCTTGCCGAGCGGGCGCAGGAGGTGGACGAGCGCCAGCGCAAGCTCCCGCAGCACAACGTTCGATGCGGCGGATGGGCGTTTCATGCTGTAGTAGGACTGGACGACGTCGTCGCCCGCGGCCAGGCGCTGATCGAAGGCCCGCAAGAGGTTGGGTGAGACGGTGCAGTCGCCATCGATGAAGACGACGGCGGTGGCATCGGAGGGCACGTGTTCGAGGGCGTAGGCGAGCGCGTATCCCTTGCCGATGCGTTCGTCGTCGGTCCGTTCGAGCACGCGGGCTCCGGCGGCCCGGGCGAGCAGCGCGGTGTCGTCATCGCAGTTGTCGGCGACGACGGTGACATCGATCAGTTCTGGCGGATAGTCGAGCGCGGCGATGCTTTCGAGCAGGAACGGCAAGGCTTGTTGCTCGTTGTGGGCAGGGATGACCAGCGCGAAGCGGCGCGCGGGCGCTGCGCGGCTTTCCCTTTTCGGGCGCGGGAGAAGCGCGAGGAGCGCAAGCAGCGCGAGGTAGCCGGCCGCGGCGAGCAACGGCAGCAGGGCGATCCACAGCGCGATGGCGATGGCATCGGTGAGTACGCTGGCGATCATGGCAGCGCTCCGGCGAGTTCGCGGCTCGGCGTGGGTGCGATGACGGCGGATATGCGCTCGACGAAGTGGTCCAGCGAGAGGTGGCTTTCGACGAAGGCGCGGCCGGCCTCGCCCATGCGTAGCGCGACATCTGGGCGGTCGAGCAAGTAGGTGATGGTGTGGCGCAGCGCGGCGTCGCTGCGCGGCGCGACGTAGATGCCCGTGTAGTCGGACCAGGCGCTCTCGCCGATATCGCGCAAGCGGCCGCCCTCGTCCATCAGCGGGCCGCTGACGACACCGGACTGCCCCCGGGTGCGCGAGACGACGACACACTTTCCCATGGCCATCGCTTCGAGGATCGTGATGATGCCGGCCTGGAAGTCGACATCGTGCAGCGGCACGACGACGAAATGGGCGCCCGCATACGAATCGCGCAACTGCGCGTAATCGAGGCGAGCGACGCTGACGTTCTCCGGGATATCGGCCTCGCCGAAGTTGCTGCGGCGGGTGGACCAGTGGCTGCCGGCGGCGATGCGTACTTCCACAGGCATGTCGCTGACGGCGTGCATGAGCGTACGGTAGTCTCGGAACTCCTGTCCGGCGCTGGCGATGTGCGTCGCCGGGACGGGCAGTGGGCGCCAGAACTCGCTATCGACCTGAAAGGGGACGTGGACGAGCTGTCCGGCGCCGAAGCCGAGCGTACGCGCGCGCTGCATTTGCGCTGCGGAGTGCATGACGACGGCCTGAAATCGCGCGGGCAGCCGGAGGAGGCGGATTGCAGCCCGCTTCTTAAGGGGACTCAGGTAGTGGGCGATCATCGTCAGCCGCGGCTGTGCAGGGGATTTCCGCAACAGGAACGCAAGCGGCAGGCCGACGTGTTCGCTGTCACAATAGACGTTGTCGTAGGCGCCTGAGCGCGCCGCCGCTGCGCGCGCCAGCGCGATGCCGCCGCGGCCTCGGCTGGACGCACCATCGATATCGCCGGCATGGAGTACATCGGCATTGAGGGCGCGCGCCAATTCCTCGTAGTCGCGGCGAGGCCGGTCGATGGGCACTGCCGCCTCGTCGATGCGGTCACTGACGACGATGAGCGTGCGGTTTTGCATAATCAGGCCGGTACGCCGGCGCCGAGCGCCGCTGCCATCGCGCCGAGATGCCCGAGCGGGTCCGCATCGGGTTCGAGGCCGAGGGAGCGCATGCGCGAGACATCGGCGACGAAGCAGGTCACTTCGGCTCCACGGGCTGGCTCCCGGTTGAGGTTGCCGTTGGATGCAGCGATCTCGATGATGCGCTGGCCGAGTTCGAGAATCGACGTGCCGACACCGCTGCCGATGTTGGTTGGCGCGGCGAGTCCATGCTCGGCGGCGTGGACGAGCGCGGTAACGACGGTGTCGATCCAGACGAAGTCGAGTACCTGATTGCCGCCGTAGACGCGCAGGTCGTGGCCGCCTATCGCTTCGGAGAGCCAGAGCGGGATGACCCGGCCGGAGTCGCCGTGACCGTAGACATTGGCGAGCCGGACAATGGCTACGTCGATGTCGTGGCAGTTGGCGAAGGTGCGGCAGTACGCTTCGCCGGCGACCTTGCTGGCGCCGTACGGGTTCTTCGCACCAAGCGGGTGTTCCTCATCGACGGGGGTGTACTGAGGCTCGCCGTAGACCTCGCGCGAAGACGTGAAGACGACGCGCGCGACGCCCAGCTCAACGGCGCAGGTGAGGACGTTGTACGTGCCGAAGGCATTGGTCGTGAAGCTGTAGTCGGGATCATCGAGCGCGCCCATGACGTTCGACTGGGCGGCGAGGTGGAAGATCAGGTCGCAGCCCTCGGCCGCGCTCATGATCGTGGCGCGGTCGCGGATGTCACCTTCGATGAACGTGGCGGCGCCGGAGCGCAGGTGTCGCGCGATGGCGTCGACAGTGCCGCGTTTCAGGTTGTCCAGAACGACGATGTCGTACCCGAACTCCGCGAGCCGCGTCACGAGATGTGAGCCAATGAAGCCCGCCCCGCCGGTAATCAACGCCTTCGTCATACGGTTCGCTCCATCATCATTCCGTCCTGATGTTCCCGCGCGCGCTGCTGCCGGCCCTCGCTGGCCAGCGTCGCGAGGATGTCCGCAATTTGTTCGGCGCCCTTGGCCATATCGAAGCGCTGTTCGCCGACGAGGCGGGAGCGCGCGCCCATGCTGGCGACGAGCTGACGGTCGCTGGCCATGCGCGCCAGCCGGTCACGGAGGGCTGTTGCGTCATCGACAGCGACGACGAAGCCGCTTTCGCCTTCTTCCACGGCCTCGGCGTGCGCCCCGACAGGGGTGGTGATGACCGGCAGGCCGGACGCCATCGCTTCGCCGAGGACGACGGCGAGGCAGTCGCCGCGGGTCGGGAGGACGAAGACATCGGACTCGCGGTAGAGCGTTAGCAGTTGTTCCGAGTGCGGCTTGACGCCGTTGTAGACATGGACACCGTCCTCTTCCGGGAGTTCGGCGGCGGTGACAAGGTGCAACTCGCACAGACCGCGCAGATGCTGGCGGTAGACCGACAGCAGCAGATCGCCGCCCTTGCGCTCGAAGTCGCCGCCGACGAACAGAATCCGCAGCGGGCCGTCGTGCATGCCGGCGGGCGTGGCGCGCCGTTCCGGAAAGTTCGACAGCGTCGTACCGGGATGGATGACCGTGACGCGCGACGCGTCGGCGCCGTAGTCGGCGACGAGCGAGTCTTTTGCCCAGCGCGACCAGGTGGTGTACTGGCGGGCGCGGCTGACCACGCGCGTGAGCAAGCGCTTCTTAACGCGCTCGATGGCCGGGTGCGAGACCGAGTGCGCGTATGCCCCGGCGAGGGTGTCGAGGTTGAGCGGAGTGGCGTCGAGCGACAACAGCGTGGGGATGCGTGACATGAAGCCGCCGGCGAACAGGCTGACGGTCTGTGTGTGGATGAAGAGCGCGTCCAGCTGCCCCTCGCGGACCGCGTCATGCAGCAGGCGGCGGGCGCGCAGGCTGCCCCTAAGCGTCCAATTGCTGCGAAGCAGTGGCAGGCGCTCGAAGCCAGACGGCTCGTACGGGACCTCGAGCCAGACGATATCGAGGTCATCCCGGTGTGCGAGAGCGGCGCGCAGGTTCATGCCGTAGGCAACGTGTCCCAGAGCCTGTTCGACGACGAATCCGATTCGTGCCCTCATGCGGTTGCTCCCATCAGCGGACGCAGAACGGTTTCACTCGGGGATGCGCGGCGGAGGCCGCGCGTCAGCCCGGATACAGGTAGCCTAGGCGTGAGCCGTTAAGAAGCAGTGGATGGCACGTTCAGGACGTGTCGAGAAACCGTTTTCGGGGTATCCACAGATTGCGTACCTGCGCCGGGATGGGGTTAGTATCCGTAACACCGGGTGGGTCTCCCCCAACGGGGAGTTCGGCCCCGGTTTCGAGGGCTCAGTGGCGTGAGGAGACGACCGTGATGCCATTGGGTGGACAGGCCGCGAGGGGTTGCACATGAGCCGTGTTGGCGAGGAGCTAGGCCACGTTCGTCGGGCGATGCTGCTGCGATTTCGCCTGGCGAACTTCGTCTGCAGGGTGATGCCCGCGCGGTCCCTGAGCACCGTGCGTGCAGCGCTGTATCGCCTCGTCGGGTTCAAGATCGCCCCGCGGGTGTCGTTCTTGAGCGCGATCTCCGTCGTGGGGAGTGGACCGGGTGTGTACGGACGGCTTTCGATTGGGGATGGGACGGTGATCGGCGAATCGCCGACGTTCAATCTCGACGATCGGATCACGATCGGCGAGAACGCATCGCTGGGGCCTTCGGTCGCGATCTGGACGAGCACGCACCGGATGGGGCCATCGTCGCGGCGGATGTCGCCGGAGGTGATGGCGCGTCCGGTGGTGATTGAGGATGGTGTGTGGGTGCGAGTGGGGGCGCTGATTTTGCCCGGGGTGACCATCGGCAGGGGCAGCGTTGTCGGCGCGGGTTCCGTGGTGGCTGAGGACGTGCCACCGAACGTGGTGGTTTCCGGCAATCCCGCAGTGGTGCAGAAGGAACTGCGGGCGGGGGACGAACAGCCGGGCATCGGTTGAGGCCGCTGGCGACTCGCCGGCGGAGGTAGCGACGACATGGCGACGGCGACTGACAAGTGGTCGGAATGGCTGCTGGAGAAGCGTTTCGGGGGAAACGCCGAAGCGACCGAGCGCGGGATGCGGGAACTCTACCGCGTGCGCGACGGCATCCTGGACGAGGCGAATATCGTCACGGGCGAGACGCTGCTCGACGCTGGCTGCGGCGACGGACTGGTGGCGTTCGCAGCGCTCGATCGCGTTGGCGAGAGCGGACGCGTGATCTTTAGCGATGTCTCCGACTCGCTGCTCGAACGGTGCCGCGAGGCTGCGCACGGGCTGGGTGTACTGGGGCGGTGCGACTTCGTACACACGGGGGCGGACGATCTGGGTGCACTGAGAGACGAAAGCGTCGATGTGGTGACGACGCGGTCGGTGCTGATCTACGTGCGTGACAAGCGGCGGGCGTTCGAAGAGTTTCGTCGCGTACTGGCGTCCAGGCGGGCGCATCTCGCTGTGGGAGCCGATCAACCGGTACAACGTGACGTACGACGGCGAGCGCAACAAGCTGGGGGCAGCGCATACCCGCAATCGCGCATCTCTGGCAGCGGTTCGAGGATCACCTTCGCACGCTACAGCCGCTCGAGTCCGATCCGATGATGGACTTCGACGAGCGCGATTTGCTCCGGCACGCCGAAGCCGCCGGGTTCCCGGCGGTACACGTAGGCTTTCACGTGTATACGGCGCCGGCGGAGCATGGGAACTGGGACGGATGGATGAGGATGTCGGGGAACCCGACCGTGCCAACGATGCGCGAGATGTTCCGCGCGCCCTTCACCAATGACGAGTTCGCGCTGTTCGAGCGGCACGTCCGCCCCGGCCTGCAGCGGGGTGGCACTCCGGTACGGAACGCGATCGCCACCGTGGTCGCGACGAAAGCGTCACGCTGACGAACCGCCGTGAGACCCGGCGCACTGGTTTGCGGCTCTGCATCCTTCTGATGAATCGGCGAGACGCGGGATGCGCGCTACGCCGGCTCGAGCGCTGCGTCCGTTTGGTGGTGGGAGGCGGGTCTGGGTTCGGAGCGGCCGCGCGAGAGGACGAGCTTCGGGATCTCACGAAGATCCTTCGGCTGCAGCGCACCAACGACGAGCGCGGCCACGGGATAGCTGATCCCACCCGCGATCATGATCGGCACGAGTCCGAAGGGCGAAACGGCGATCATCGCGATCGTCATCGGGACGCCGGCGGCGACGCAACGGGCGGCCATGATCGCGTTTGCCCGCACGAACACGCCGCGCTGCATGAGGAGCAGCGCTGCGGTCACCATGAACGTCTCGGTGATCACGGTGGCGATGGCGGCGCCGATCGCGCCGTTGTCGTACGCATTTTGTGCCCAGGGGATCGCGATGAGGTTCATCAGCGGGTTCAGGATCATGGCAACGATGGCGACCTTGGCCCACGGACCTTCGCGGTTGGAGGCGATGAGCGCCGTTCCGACGACCATGCTGACCGCGACCAGAGGGCCCTGGAGTGCGAGGATCCGGATCAGGATGATCGAATTGTCGAAGCCTTCCGGGTAGCGGAACGTCTCGATGATCGAGTTGGCGCCGACCGTGAAGAACAGCGCGATGGGCAAGCTGATCAGGACGAGCAGATCGAGGCAGCGCCGCGCCAGGCTGTTGAACTCTTCGCCCTTCGACGCCGACAGGGTGGGCAGCAGGGCGGTCGTCACGGCAAACGGTATGAACGCCGGCACGCCGATGAAGCGGTATGCCAGGCCGTACCAGCCGACGACCTTGTCTTCGGTCATGATCGCCAGCATCGTGATATCGATGCTGCCGTAAATGAGCAGCGCGAACCCCCAGACAAGGAACGGCACGCCCGACTTGAAGAGCGTTTTCCAGAGCGGGAAATCAATTTTCGGGGAGAAGCCGACGACCTTCCAGAAGTACACCAAGCGGGCGCTGGTACTCAAAACTACGGACGCGAGCGTCATCAGGGCGAAGGCGAGCAGCCCGAGATGCAGGACCACGAGGACGACAACCGCCGCGGCGACGAGAAACGCCTTCTCCAGCACGGCGATGACGGAGATGAGATGCATGCGCTCCAGGCCCTGAAGCGAGGCGCTGATCGTGGTGCCGATGGCGTTAACGGCCATCAGGCCTGCCGCCACGTAAACGATGTTGATGGTCGACTGTGGTGCGCCGATCGCATAAGCGATGCCGATCATGGCGGCGACCGAGAGCACGAGCATGGGCGCGCGCGAGAGCAGCGCGTTGAACGTCATATGCGGCGCGCGTGCCGGATCGCGGGCAATTTCCCGCGTAAGGTAGGTCATCGATCCGAAAATGACGACGACGGAGAAGATCCCTGCCAGTGCGAGCGCGAAGGTGTACTTGCCGGAGGAGACATCGCCGAGATAGCGCGGCATGATGATCACGAGTACGGACGTGGCGAGCCACATCATCACCTGGCCGCCCATCATGGCGACCAGGTTCCGCGCCATGCGCGCGCCGCGGGCGGGTGCGTCGCTACCGGAGGAATAGGCCGCGCCCGGCGGGCGTTCCCCGGCCCGGTGCGCGAAAGGCGTCTCGGCGGCGCTGGCGCCAAACGGGGGTTCTTCGGCAGCGAACGTGCGTTCGGCCTCGGCTGTGCCAACTGGAATCAGAACAATCACCGCCCTCAATGAGTGCTGGCCAGATCTACTCCGGCTACCGAGATCCTATGAGGAGGGCGTTTAGGCGACGTGAAGCGGATTGGGGAGAGCCGTCGAGAAACGGTGAGCTACCACCTTCGCACGGGATCGTTCTCGACTACGGATGCATAGGCAGTCAACCGCGTATCAACGTGGCTGGGCTACTGTGGCAGCGAGACAGAGGCTACCGAAAGGCCGGATTAGATGATTCCGATTACTCGATTGAGCGTGGGCGAGGACGAAGCGCTGGCGGCAGCGGATGCCGTGCGCTCCGGTTGGCTGATGCAGGGCAAGCGCGTTGAGGCCTTTGAGAACTTGGTGGCGGAATACGTCGGCGCGCCCCATGCCATCGCCGTGTCGAGTGCCACCACGGCGCTGCACCTGGCCCTGATCGCTGCCGGCGTCGGGCAGGGCGACGAGGTGATCTGCCCGTCGTTCAGCTTCATCGCCAGCGCGAATTCGATTCTGCACGCGGGCGCGACGCCCGTGTTCGTGGACATCGATCCGCGGACGTACAACATCGACCCGGCGCTGATCGAGGCGGCGATCACGCCACGCACGAAGGCCATCATGCCGGTATCGCAGATCGGCTTGCCGGCGGATCTCATGGCGATCCGCGCGATCGCGTCGCGGCACGGGTTGAAGATCGTCGAGGATGCAGCGCCGTCGCTGGGGGCGGCGATCGGCGAGGCACGGCTCGGGAGTTTGAGCGACTTCACGTGCTTCAGCTTCGACGGGCGCAAGATCCTGACGATGGGCGAGGGCGGCATGATCACGACGGGCGATGACGCTGCGGCGGAGCGCCTGCGTTCGATCCGCGCGCATGGTTCGTCGATCTCGTCGCTGCAGCGCCACTCGTCGACGGGCGCGACGTTCGAGGAGTATCGAGAGCTCGGGTACAACTACAAGCTGACGGAGATCCAGGCGGCGATCGGGATCGTGCAGATGGCGAAGGTAGAAGACTTCGTGACGGACCGGCGGCGCTTGGCGGCGCGGTACAACGAACTGCTGGCCGGCGAGGCTTCGCTTGTCACGCCATACGAACCGGCGGGCCTGCGCCATGTGTATCAGTCGTACAGCGTGCGGGTGAGTGGCGCCAAGCCGCGCGATGTGGTGATGAGTGAGATGGCGGAGCGGGGGATCGCGACGCGGCGCGTACAGGCGATTCACCTGGAACCGCTCTACCGGGGCCTGATGCCGGACGTAGCGCTGCCTGTGACGGAGGCTGCCGCCAGCGAGACGATGCTCTTGCCGCTGTTCGTCGGCTTGTCGGACGACGAACAGGACGAGGTCGTGACGAATCTCCGCGACGTCCTCGCGTCGTGATGCGAGCAGGCTGGCGATGAACCCTGCGAAGACGCTGATCCGCCGGACCGGGCTGCGGCGCACGCACGTCGCCGCCGCGCGCATGTGCTGTGAGCGGAATGCGCTCGCCATGTTTGGCGCGAAAGGGGCGCCACGCAGCCGCATTCTCTGTTATCACTCGGTCGGCACGCCCGCGTGGGGCACGAACGATGTCAATCCGGCGCGATTTCGCAAGCACATTGAGCTAGCGCTGGAGAGCGGGTACCGCTTCGTGCCGGCGGCGACACTGGCGCGCGGCGAGGGCGGCGTCAGGGATCTGGCGATCACGTTCGACGACGGGTTGCGCACGGTCGCGACGAACGCGGCGCCGATTCTGGCGGAGTACGACATCCCGTGGTCATTGTTCGTCGTGACGGATTGGGCCGATGGCAAGGCTGCGTCCTGGGCGGGCGACGCGCTGCTGGATTGGCGCGAGATCGAGCAGCTCGCGGCTGGTGGCGCTGCTATCGGCAGCCACTCCGTCACACATCCTTCGTTCGGGCGCTTGGAGCGCGACGCTGTCGAGTACGAGCTTGATGAGTCGCGGCGGACGATCGAGTCGCGGCTGGGCATTCTGCCGACGGAGTTCGCGATACCGCTGGGCCAGTCGAGCGACTGGACGGCGCTAGCGGGCGAGGCGGCGCTGGCCGCCGGATACGAGACGGTGTACGCCCAGGCCGAGGAAACGCGGTCCGCGGGGACGGTCCCCCGGACCTTTATCACGCGCTTCGATAGCGACCGAGTGTACCGGGCCGCCCTGAACGGGGCATTCGACCGCTGGGAAGAGTGGCTTTGACACTGGCTTTCACGATGGCAGTGGCCGATACATCCCTACGGCCACTAGCTACGGCCGAGGAGGCTGCCTGCGTGCCTGCAGATTCGCCAAGGCTCTCGGTGACAGTGCTGAACTACAACTACGCGCACCTTCTGCCGGCGTGCCTGGACTCGATCCTGTCGCAGACATACCGTGATTTTGAGGTCATCCTGATCGATGACACGTCGACCGATGACTCGCTGGCCGTGATCCAACCGTACCTTGCCGATCCGAGGATACGCCTCGTCACCCACGAGCAGAATCAGGGCTACTTGAAGTCGCTGATTGAGGGGACCGAGGAACATTCGCGCGGAGAATATCTTTCGGTAATCTCAGCTGACGATCTCGCGCAGCGTCCAGATGCGTTCGCGCGGCAGATCGAGAAGCTGGTAGCGAACCCGGGCATGTCGTTTTGCTTTTCGGCGTACGACCGGATCATCGTCGGCGACATCACGGAGGTGCAGGAACACCGCTCGTTCGAAGAAGACCGCGTGATTTCCAGCGGAGATGCGTTTCGCGGAATGGTGTCGAACCGTTACATGCAGGTGTTGCACTCCGGGACGATCATGCGGCGGTCAGCGTACGAGCGCATGGGCCGGTACCGGCGCGAGCTCACGATATCCCCCGATCTTGCGCTGTGGCTCGGATTGGCGATCGAAGGCGAGGTCGGGTACTGCGCCGATGCGTTGTACGGGTATCGCATCCACGGGTCGCAGATGTCGGGGAACACGGCGGGATATCGCCAGATGACGCTAGAAACGTTCGCCGTGCTCGACGAGATGTGCGCAAAGGCGGAACAGCGAGGGAT
Organism: uncultured Dehalococcoidia bacterium; assembly: GCA_964599885.1. Lineage (GTDB taxonomy): Bacteria > Chloroflexota > Dehalococcoidia > DSTF01 > JACRBR01 > CAZRHH01. Next base: position 19,662 of record CAZRHH010000014.1, read on the forward strand.
CCAGGTCGGGGCGCTCAAGGAGTCGGGCAAGCGCGGATATCTATTCGGCGCGGCGCTGGACGAAGTGTTTCGTGGCTCGGAAACGATGGCGCTGAAGCGCGCATGGGCGGCCGTGACGATGCACCCGGTCACCGCGCTGACGTCTCGATACCTGTGGATCGTGTTGCTGCGGGCAATGGCCGGCCAGCGCGTGTTTTCTGCGTTACGGAGCATCGCAACATCCGCGCTTCGGCCATTGCGGCGTGGCCGTCAGTCGCCAGCACGATGAGCCGGTTCCAGGTTACCCGACGACTCGACCGGAGAACGGCGTGACACGCCGGCCACGGCTCTTACTGCTTTGCACTGCCGGCACGATCGGAGGCACTGAGCGCGTCGTGCTGAGCCTGGCCCGGCAGTTCGCGTCGCGTGGCGTGGACGTGCGGGCGATTTTCCCCGGGAGTCCCACGGCCGGCCCGCTGATCGCATGGGCGCGCGATGAAGGCGTCGTGGCCGAGGCGCATGCGGATCTGCTGCCGATGGCGACGGCCCGGGGCATGGGCGACATCATGCGGCTGCGCGCGCTCGTGCGCGCTTGGAGGCCGGACGTCGTCAATCTGCACTATGGCGGGAACCACATTTCCATCAAGGACGTACTTGCCGTGCGACTCGCCGGCCGGGCGCGATGCGTCGTTACCGTGCAACATCCGACGCCGTGGCGAGAGGCGGGGATGAACAAACGACGGATGACTGGATTGGCGGCGAAGCTTTGCGATGCGGTCGTCGCGCCGTCGCGCGCGATGCGTGATGTGTTGCTGGAAGCGGGCATCACCTTCTCGAAGATCCGGCTCGTACCGGTTGGTGTTCGGCCGCCGAGTGTCATGCCGGAGCGCCCGGCAGCACGAGAGCGACTCGGTTTGCCGCGCGAAGCGTTCATCGTTGGGTCGCTGGGCCGGGTGGTGCGCGAGAAGGGTGTCTACGACCTGTTGGAGGGATTCAGCGCGACGACACCGGGTGCAAACGACGTGCTGGTGATCGCCGGCGAAGGATCCGCGCGGAGCGCGCTCGAAGCGGCCGCCGCGCCGCTCGGGTCACGAGTGCGGTTCCTGGGCAGGGTATCATCGGCCGATGATGTCTATGCCGCGCTGGACGTGTTCGCGCTGCCCTCGCACAACGAGGGGTTCGGCTTAGTGTTCGTTGAGGCCGCGTTTCATGGCGTGCCGAGCATCGGCGCCGACGTGGGCGGCGTACCGGACGCGATCGCCGATGGCGTGACCGGCCTGCTCGTGCCCGCGAACGATTGCAGCGCGATTGCCGCGGCAATCGCGAAGATGCGGGATGATGCGCCGTACAGGCTGGCGCTGGGGAGCGCCGCAAGAGACCGCGCACGCAAGGAATTCACGGAAGAGCTGATGGCGGACAGGTACGCCGATGCGTACGGGTTGTCCCGCTACGGCGCCTCTTCGGCGGGGGTGGAGGAGACGGTATCGCGCGTATGAGGCCGAAGAGAATCCTGCTATTGACGACGAGCGACGCGATCGGCGGGATGCAGCGCATCGTGTTCAGTTTGACGCGGCAGTTGGCGGAGCGTGGACACGACGTGCGGTCGGTGTTTCCGGAGTCGGACGACAGCGCGGCGTTTCTGGCGTGGGCGCGCGACCACGGCGTCGACGCCGAGGTGAGCGCGGCGCTTCCGGATGCGGGAGGCGCGCACACGGTTGCGGGCGTGCGCTCGCTGCGGCGTTTCGTGCGCGAGTGCAAGCCTGACGTGGTGAACCTGCATTACGGTGACATCTTCATTTCGGCAAAGGACGTGCTTGCGGTGCGGCTGGCCGGGATGCACCGGACGGTGGTGTCGGTGTATCACCCGACGCCGTGGTCGGAGGCGGGTGAGGACAAGCGTCGCAGCACGGGGCTTGCGGGCCGGTTGGCTCACGGCGTCATCGTCGAATCGGAAGCGACGCGCGAAGTGCTGGCGGAAGCGGGCGTTTCGCCGAAGAAGACGCACATGCTCCCGTGCGGGCTGCACGTTCCGAGCGTGCTGCCATCGCGCGCGGAGGCGCGCGCTGCGCTGGGCATTCCCGACGACGCGTTCGTCATCGGGTCGGTGTCGCGGCAGTTCTTTCACAAGGGGATCATTGATTTGATTGAGGCGAGCGCGGCAGTGGTGGACCCGGATCGGAAGCTATTGCTGCTGATCGTGGGCGACGGCCCCGAGCAGGAGAACTTCGCGGGGATTGCCGCGGCGCGACTGGGCGATCGCGCGCGCAGCCTGGGGCATGTCGTGCGCACGGATCTGGTGTACGCGGCGCTTGACGTGTTCACGCTGCCGTCGTACCGGGAGGGGTTCGGGCTGGTGTACGTGGAAGCGGCGTTTCATGGCGTCCCGAGCATCGGCGGCGACACGGGCGGCGTGCGCGAGGCGATCAAGGACGGCGAGACGGGCATCCTCGTGGCGCCGGGCGATCGGGCAGCGATCACGCGCGCGATTGAAGCGCTGCGTGACGACCGGGCGCTGAGGGAACGTCTTGGCGCGGCGGCGCTGAAACGGGCGCATGCGGAGTTCACAGAATCGGTGATGGCGGACCGGTACGAACTGGTGTTCCGCGTATGACGGCTGATCCAGAGGCGAACACCACCGATGCGCGGCAGGCGGGCATGCCGCTGGTATCCGTTGTTATCCCGACGCGGAACCGGCCGGAGTATCTCGCAGAGGCGCTGCGGGCGTTGCGAGCGGGCGACGAGCAGGCGTTCGAAGCGTGGATCATGGACCAGAGCGACGGTGATGCTTCGCGCGAGGCCGTCGAGGCGCTGAGCGATGCGCGGCTGCACTACCACCGCATGCCGCGGCTGGGCGCGTGTCCGGCACGCAACCTGGGCGCGGCGTTCGGGACGGCGGATATCGTCGCGTTTCTGGACGATGACTGTTCGCCAAATCACGACTGGATCTCGCGGATCGTCGCGATGTTTGATGCGGATGCCGAGTTGCAGTTCATCTTCGGACAGCTGAAGGCGCCGCCGCACGACCGGGTGCTGGGGTCGTATCCGGAGTTCTTGCCTGCGCTATCGGTGAATAACGGGAAGTCGCGGCGGAACATCATCACCTACGCAGCGGGTGCGAACATGAGCGCGCGCAAGTCGTTCTTGCGGCGCATCGGCGGGTTCGATGAGCTGCTGGGGCCCAACGTGCCCACCGTGAAAAGCAACGACTCGTCGATGAATTACAAGGTGTTTCGGAGCCGGGCGAAGTGGCTGGCGAGCGGCGAGATCGAAGTCATACACACGCACGGGTTTCGGCCATATGGCGATCTTGGCACGCTCGTACGCGAGTACGCGCACGGATTGGGCGTGAACTACGGGCGCTTCGCGCGGCGGGGTGATCTGTACGCGGTGTGGTGCTTCCTGCTTGAGCAGGCGGAGATGATCCGCGGCACGGCTGTGGCGCTTGTTCGCGAACGGCGGCCGCGCGGGCTTCGGAACTGGCTCGCGCACATGCGTGGGTTCTTCGACGGCGTGCGGCTGAATGGACGCGTCGGCTACGTCGATGGGGCGGAGCTGCGGCGCATGGAAGAGACGCGCCAGCTCGACGCGTAATCTACCGAAAAGCCGGATCCTTGAGATAGTCCTGGAGGCTCTGACCGCGCGTGCGGTCGCGATCGGAGACGGTCGGGTTGTCGATTGGCCACGCGACGGCGATATCGGGATCATCCCACGCCAGCGTGCGTTCGGCAGCCTGCGTGTGGTAGTTGGTGCATTTGTATTGCACCTCGGCGTACTCGGATAACACGACGAAGCCGTGGGCGAACTCCGGCGCGACCAGCAGTTGCCGCTTGACGCCCTCCTCAAGTTCGACGCCGAGCCAGCGGCCAAACGTGGGCGATGACGCGCGGATATCCACTACGACATCGAGCACTTTGCCGACGGTACAACGGATCATGCGCGTCTGCGGGGCGATGCTGTCCTGGTAGTGGAAGCCTCGCAGGACGCCGCGGGCTGAGCGCGAGTGATTGTCCTGCACGAAGTCGTAGTCCAGACCGTGTTCGGCGAAGACGCGCTTGTGGTAGCTCTCCATGAAGAAGCCGCGTTCGTCCTGGAAGGACTCGTTTTCGATGATCATCGCGCCGGCGATCTCTGTTGGCGTGACGCGGATGTCCACTCTTGATTTCCTGGCTTTGCTCGTTGGCCGAGACTGGTGTTTGGTGGCTGGTGTCTCGTTCGGTGTGTTGCTGCGTCACCGGTGAGATATTAGCGGCGGACGGCGTGACGCGCTCGTGCCTTGAGAGCGCGGTAGAGCGGGCGAAGGGGACTACGCAGCAACACGAGGTCGCGCGCGCCGCGAAGGAGGTGCGCGAGGGTGCCCGTTTCGACGCGGCGATAGCGAACGATATCGCTGCCGAACCTGGCCTCCGGCTCGAATCCAGCGCGATGCAGTTGCCAGCGCAGCGGAAGATCTTCCGAATAGAGATGCCACGCGTTCTCGGGAGTGGGAGGGCGCACGTCGAAGTCCGCGAAGAGGACGGCGTTGGGCCGCATGGCGCGGTGCAGCATGCGTGCCGTCGCGCCGACATCGGGCACGTGCCCGAGCGTGTAGATGGCGGTTACGACGTCGTAGTGATCGGCGGGTGGCTGCTCCGTGTTGAGATCAATGTACGTGGCGGTCGTGCCGCGCCGTTCGAGCCGGAAGCGGGCGAACTCGAGTAGCTTAGTGGAGATATCGGCCAGCGCGGTCTCGTATCCGAGACGCTGAAACAACTGGCTTGTCACGCCGACACCCGAACCGAGATCGAGGTGGCGCATCCCTGGCTTCGGCGGCGCCAGGCTCCTCGCGAGTACGGTGCTGCCGGGAAAAACGAATCCGCCGGCCTGAAGGTACGCGTGCCAGAGCAACTCGTAGCACCAGGACGTCATCGAGCGATAGAACGCGGCGATCTGGTCTGCAGTCTCGCGAGGCTCGGACTGCCACTCTTGGACGCTCCATTGCTCCCAGTTGACGGCACGCCGTATGGCGTCGTCTTCGGAGATCTGGAAGTAAGTAGTCAGGTCGTCGAGAACGGAGGCGCGAACATCTTTGTCTCCGATGCGCAGGCCCTCGCGGTAGGCCTCCATCTCGGCGCTGGTGTAGGCGCTGCGCTGCAGCTCGTCCCACGCGGTAGGCTCGGGACGAGGCTCGTGCAGCGGATCGACATAGGGACCCTGGCTGAGGAGTCCGCCACGTTCGTCGTGCGTCGATAGAACCATGCGGCCCCCGGCTTCCAGTCCATTTCAGTGGTCATGCCGAACGGGTTTGGCGCGGGGAGGTGCCAAACCCGTTACATAATAGCGTCGTCGGGGACATAACGGGGTTGCAAAGCGTCAGTTGTCAATTGACGTGAAGCTCCCTTGGCCGCGTACCAGTCGCGCTGGGCGGCGAGGACTTCGCTGACAATCACCATGTCGCGGCGGCCGCGTCGGCTTCGCTCTGGTCCATCACCGGATTGATGATCGGGATCGTTAGTCGAACCGGTCCTTGTTGGCTTCCCACCAGGTGACGAAGCGGCGGATGCCTTCCTCAAGGCTGACTTCGGCCTTGAAGCCGAGCAGACACTTGGCCTTTTCTGTCGAGGAGAGACGGCGCGAGACCGCGTTCACCTTCCGTTCGGGGCCGTATTCAGGGGTCATGCCGGCCGGCGCGCCCATGACCTTCATGGTCGTGGCGGCGAGCTCGTTGAGCGAGGTCTCGACACCCGATGCGACGTGGAAGACCTCATCCGACGCTTCCGACGTGAGGGCCAGCACGTTCGCGCGGGCGAGATCCTCGATGTAGATGAAGTCCATCGACGTCTTGCCGTCGCCCAGGATCACCGGCGGGATGCCCTCGCTGATGCGCTGCACCCAGCGGACGAGTACTTCGGTGTACTTGCCTTCGACGTCCATGCGCGGGCCGTAGACGTTGAAGTAGCGCATCGCGACGTAGTTGAGGCCGTACATGTCGTTGTAGGAACGCAGCAGGCCTTCGAGCATGATCTTCGAAGCGCCGTACCAGGTGCGGTTGTTGTAGGGGTGGTGGTCTTCGGTGGTCGGAAACGTGTCGGCGAGACCGAGGATCGACGCGGACGAGGCGGCGAGCACCTTCTTCACGCCCGCCCTGTGAGCGGCGTCGATGACGTTGAATGTGCCGTCGCACATCACTTCCATCGCTTCGCGCGGATCGGCGGCGCAGGCGGTGATGCGGATGGCGGCCATGTGGATGACCGCGTCCATGCCTTCGGTGACCTTGTAGACCAGGTCTTTGTCGCGGATATCGCCCTCGATGAGCTTCACGCGGTCGTCCTTGAGCGCGTTTTCGAGGTTGCGGGTGGTGCCGCGGCTCATGTTGTCGAGAATGACGATCTCGGCCGGCTGCTCGCTGGCCAGGAGCTGGTCGATCGTCGTCGAGCCGATGAGGCCCGCGCCCCCGGTCACCAGAATTTTGGAGCCCTGGATGTTCAATGTCCTGCCCCCTCTTGGGCGGCCACGGCTTCTCGCTGCTGAGGGGCTGCGTGCGGCGCGTGCTTGAGGGCGGCGGTGAGCGCTTCGGCGACGATGTTCACGTGCTCGCGCGTCATCTCGGGGTACATCGGCAGCGAGAGCAGACGAGGCGCGGCCGCCTCGACGATGGGCAGCCCGCCGGGGGCTATGCCGAGTGATGCGTAGGCGGCTTGCTGGTGCACGGGCGTCGGGTAGTGGACGGCGGTACCGACGCCGGCTTCCGTGAGCGCTGCGCGGACGCCGTCGCGGTCGTCCGTCTGCACGACGCACAAGTGGAAGACGTGCGAGCGTTCGGCCGGCTGCACGGGGAGTTGCAGCGGGAGATCGCGTAGTGCTTCGGCGTACCAGTTGGCGACCTGGCGTCGGCGCTCGTTCCAGCCGGCGAGGTGGCGCAATTGCACGCGCGTGGCGGCGGCGAGAATCTCGGACAGGCGCAGATTCCAGCCGGGCTCGATGTGCTCGTAGCGGCGGACCTCGCCGTGGCTGCGAAGAATGCGCATGCGGGCATCGGCCTCGGTGTTGTTCGTGGTGACGAGCCCGCCTTCGCCGATCGTGCCGAGGTTCTTGGCCGGGTAGAGGCTGAAGCAGCCGAAGTCCCCTATCGCGCCGGCGGAGGCGCCGCGGTAGGTGGCGCCGTGCGCCTGGCAGGCGTCTTCGATCACCGTAAGGCTGTGTTCGCGCGCGATGGCCATAATCGCGTCCATGTCGCAGATGAGGCCGTAGAGATGGACCGGAATCATCGCCTTCGTGCGCGGCGTGATGGCGGCGCGGATCGCGTCAGGGTCGATCAGGTACGTGCCGGGTTGGGCATCAACGAGCACTGGCGTGGCGCCGACGGCGCTGATCGCTTCGACGGTGGCGATGAAGGTGTTGGCGGCGGTAATCACTTCGTCGCCGCGGCCGACGTTGGCGGCCAGGAGGGCGAGTTGCACTGCGGCGGTGCCGTTGTTCACGGCGACGGCGTGTCTGGTGCCGCAGAACGCGGCGAATTCGCGCTCCAGCGCTTCGGATTCGGGGCCCATGACGAAGACGCCGCTATCGATGACGCGGGCGCATCCAGCGAGAATCTCGTCGCGGAGGGGGCCGAGGCGGGCGCGCATATCGACGAACGGGACGCGCATATCAGCCACAGATGTGCTCCATGGCGCCGTGGTTCTTGAGGGAGCGGTCGGCGGCCTCGAGCATGCGGACGACGCGCAGGCCGGCGTGTCCGTCGGTCTCGGGCGTACCGGTCGTGATGATCGATGTCACGAACTCGCCGCAGCTGCCCTTGAGGGCCTCGCGCTCGTCGAGGACGGGAGCGTGCATGTCGCCGAGACGGTAGGCGACGAGCGTGTCGCGGCGCGCCTGGTCGGGGTCGTCGTTCCAGTTCACGCCCTTGTCGTAGACCTTCACCTTTTCAGTGATCTGCATGTCGTCGTACAGGACCATGCGGCGGTCGCCGCCGATCAGCACCTGCCGCACTTTGACGGGCGAAAGCCAGTTGACGTGGAAGTGCGCGATGAGGTTGTTGGCGAACTGGGCGGTGATGTAGGCGACATCGGCCATGCCGCCCGAGAAGTGCGTCGCGCCGACGGCGCCGATGCCGACGGGCTTCTGTCCGAGCAGGTAGTCCATGATCGCCAGGTCGTGCGCAGCGAGATCCCAGACCACGCTGACGTCGCTCTGGACGAGGCCGAGGTTGACGCGCACGGAGTCGTAGTAGTAGAGGCCGCCAAGTTCGCCGGTGTCGATCATCTGCTTGATGCGGCGGACGGCGCCGGTGTAGATGAACGTATGATCGACCATCAGCACAAGGTTTTTCTGCGCCGCGATCTCGATCAGCATCTCGGCATCGGCCGAGGTGGTGGTCATCGGCTTTTCGATCAGCACGTGCTTGCCGGCGAGCAGCGCCTGGCGCGCGAGCGTGGCGTGCGTATGCACGGGCGTCGCGAGCGCAATGGCATCGATCCTGGGATCCTTCAGCAGATCGTCGAACTGGGTCGTGGCGATGACGCTGGGATGGCGCGCGCTCATGAGGTCGAGCCGTGCCTGTGATTGATCGCAGATGTGCGTGACGCGGCAGTTCGGCGTATCGAAGAAGTTCCGGATGAGGTTGGGGCCCCAGTAGCCGCAGCCGACAACGGCGACGCCGACGGTGGAGTCGGTCCGCCCGAGCACAGGGGTGGGCGAGAGAAGCGTAGTCACAGGCAAACTCCGGCACGAAAGACGGCGAGGTCGTTCATGACCAAGAGTAGAAAGGGGGCGTTGAGGAGGCGTTGAGGGGGTGGGGTGCGTCCGTTGAGAAAGACGCTTCCGCAAAGGGCGCTGAAGCTGAGTTGGTGCGATCGTGGTGGTTGAGGGTGACGGATTGGCCGAGGCACACGACATAACGGCTGGCGCTCGTTCAGCAAGGACTTCGGCGTGACACCACCGGTTTTGGTCCCTTGGGCGAGCGGATGTGCAGGGCCTCCGCGTACTCCAAAAAGCGAGGTGGCGCCCGAGCGGCGCCACCTCATTGCGGGCAGTTATTGTTGCGGTCTACGTGCGCAGGCCGCCGCGTCGGCCGACGACGGCCTCGTACACAACGAGGATCAGCACAGCGCCGACGATGGAAAGCAGGATGGTGCCGATGTCGAAATTATCGACGCCGTTGCCGATGCCCATCGCGACGGCCAAGAAGCCACCCAGCAGGGCGCCAGCGATACCGAGAACAATCGTCACGATGATGCCCATGAGGCCACCGCCGGTCTGGTCGCCGGGGACGAGCATTTTCGCGATGACGCCGCCGATGAGGCCCACGAGGATCCAAGCAAGAATTCCCATGTCAGTCTCCCTTCAGATTCTGCGGCACCACCTGTGCGGCGCCCTTGTGCGGTCACTATTGGCTTATCCGTAGGGGCGAGGCCGAAACATGGGCGTGGGAAAGCGTTGCAGTGTGATATAGGGGGGCGTGGTGTCTGGTGTCTGGTGTCTGGTGTCTGGTGTCTGGTGTCTGGTGTCTGGTGTCTGGTGTCTGGTGTCTGGTGTCTGGTGACCGGTGACTGGGCGAGGTTCTCCGTGAGTCGTGTCGTTTGGCTTTCGCGGGTGGCGGAGGATACCGATAATGGCGGCATGTCAACCAGGCGCCTTCCGGACGTAAGTGTGGTGGTTTGCACCCGCGATCGGCCTGAGCAACTGGGCCCGGCGCTCGACGCCGTGCTCGGTAGCGAACGGTCTGATTTCGAGCTGATCGTCGTTGACCAGAGCGAGAGCGACGCTTCGGCGCATCTGGTCCGAGCGCTGGCGGAAGCCGATGCACGCCTGCGCTACCTACACGACGACGGTGTGGGCGCATCGCGGGCGCGCAATATCGGCGCGGCGTTGGCGACGGGCGAAATCATCGCGTTTACGGACGACGACTGCCGGCCCGAGCCGTCATGGCTTGGAAACGTCGCTGACGCGATGGCCGGTGATGCGCGTGCGGGTATCGCGTTCGGCACCGTCACGCCGGCGCCGTGCGATCCGGCTGAGGGGTACATCGTCGGTTACACGCCACCACGGCGGCAGCGACTGACGGGGCGCTTCGCGAAACGGATGGACGGCGGTATCGGCGCGAACATGGCGGTCCGGCGGGAAGCGTTCGAACGCGCCGGCGGGTTCGACGAGATGCTGGGACCCGGGAGCTACTTTCCAAGCTGCGAAGAGGGTGATCTGGCGTACCGCGTGCTGCGCGACGGGTGGGCGCTCTGGCATCTGCCGGAGGCGCGAGTGGTGCACTACGGGCTGCGGGATTGGGCGTCGGGGAGCGCGCTGACTCGGCGGACGTACATCGGCGTCGCGGCGGCATATATGAAGCACGCACGGCGGCGGGATATCGTGGGGGCGTTCCTGGTCCTGCAGTCCTTCGGGATGTCGCTTGCTCATGTACTTGGTTCTGTTGCGCACCGACGGCGGCCGATCGGGCTTGGACGCCTGCTCGCCCACTTTACGGGGGTGCGCAGGAGCTTTGAGCTGAACGTCGATCCGCGATCGTTGATGTACGCGCGCGAGGACGGTTCGCCGCAGGCAAGATCAGAGGTCGGAGGTCGGACGTCGGAGCCTCCGTAGCGCTGTCACGGGTGGCGCGACCGATGCGGTTAGCTGGGCGTGACGGCTCCGCGATGACGACTGATTTGATCGAGGATCAAGTCGACGATGCGGCGGTCATTGGCAGCGCCATCGAAGCGCCGTTCCGCGACGCTGCGTCCACGGGCGCCCATGTTCGGCAGGGAGCGGCGGTCGGCGAGCGCGCGCCGCAACGCGGCGGCGAGGGCCGCCGGCGTCGGCTCGATCAGCCAGCCGGTGTCGCCGTCATCAACGATATCGCGTACGCCGCCGGTATCGCTGACGATGACAGGCAGGCCGCTGGCCATCGCTTCTACCGTGGCGATGCCGAAGCACTCGGCTCGGGTCGGCAGCACGAAGATGTCTGCGGCTGCATACAGCTCGCGCAGCAGCGGCGAATTCGGCGTGGCGCGATGCACGCGGACGCCGGCGGACGGCGGCACATCGGCGGGCGTGACCAGATCGAGCTCGCACTCGCCGGCAAACTCCGCGCGCACGACATCGACGAGCATGTCGCCGCCTTTGCGGGCGAAGTCGGCGCCGACGAAGAGCAACCGTAACGGTTCATCGGCGGCGCGGGCGGCGCGGCGATGCGCGGGCCACGCAGCGAGGTCGACGCCGGGCGGTACGACGGCGATGCGGTCGTCCTCGATCCCGCTGCGGCGGAGTGAGGCGGCGGCCCAATGCGACCAGGGCGTGAAGAGAGTGACGCGGCTCCAGAGCGCTCGTTCTTGCAGCGTCGCGAGGGCGCGGCGCGGGCCGTGCTTTGGGGTGCGGTTGAAATAGATCGGCGCGAGTTCTTCTTGTTGCTCGAGCGTCCAGTCCAGATCCAGCAGCAGCGGCCGCTTCCATGGACCGAGCTGCGACCACAGATGCGGCGCCAGCACTGCGCCGGCGGCTGTCCAGATCGCATCCGGGCGCGGCAGAGCAGCGAAGGCGGACGCTTCGGCCGTGGCGCGTGCGCGGCCTTTGAGCGCGCGCGGCAACAACGGCAGGCGTTCGATGCGGCCGTGTTCGTGCCAGCCGGTGACTTCTCTGTACGTCGGGTTGATGCGGGTGTCGCCCTGCGAGTGATCGCGGAGGTTCAGGAAGCGCGTCCGGTGTCCGGCGTACATGGAACCGAGGAAGAGGACGCGCGGAGGTCGCGTCACTGTGTCGCCGCAGCGTCCGCCGCGATAGAGAGTACGATCTCGCGATCTACCATGTGCCAGAAAGCCGCGCGCCCGCCCATCTCGCGGCAAGCGCCATCCCAGTAGAGGATGTTGAACGTCGCGCTGCACGCGGCGAGGCCGATGCGTGACGCGCGGACCAGATCTGCCGCGCGAATCGTGGTCAAAGCGGCAACCTTGAACACGGCGATCGGCGCCGCGCGTCCGGCGAGCGCGCGAGCGAGGGTCCGTAGCAACGGGCTGCGGCCCCAGCGATATTCCTCAGCGATGTTCCGCAGGATGTGGTCGCGGCCTTGGTGCGATGACATCAGGATGTCGTAGCTGCCGTATTGTTCCGCGACGCGCGCCCAGGCACCGAGTGAACGGGGCGTATCGTGTACGACATCGGCGGCGGGTTCGAAATGGAACGGCAGGCCGATGCCGTGCAACCGGTACGCGAGTTCGACATCTTCGGCGCGGCGGAACCGCTCGTCGAAGAGGCCGGCGCGGAGCAGCGCCTCGCGCGGCACGGAGGCGTTGGCGGTGTAGAACTGGCGCGGCAGGGGAGGGTAGGCGCCGGTGATCATGGCGTCGTACTGGCGTTCGAGTGATCGGGTTTCCCACTGCGCCCAGAGCGGCTGGCGGGCGCGTTCGGGGCATGACATGCGGCCGATGACGACGCCGGGGTTCGCCGCCTGCGCGTCGCGATGCAGGCGCAGCAGCGAGGGCGCCGGCACCACGTCGTCATCGATGAAGACGATGGTGTTGGCTTTGGCGGCGCGGATCGCAGCGTTGCGGGCGGCGGCGGGGCCGGCGTTGGGCTGATGCAGCGCGGTCAGTTTGTACGTGTGGCGCTCGCTTACGACGCCTTGCGTGTCATCGGACGAGCCGTCGTCCACAACGACCACTTCGAACGCGTCGGGAGGCAGAGTCTGTGCTTCGAGAGCACGCAACACACGGCGAAGATACGCCGCGCGGTTGAACGTCGGGATGACCACGGAAAGCTCGATGCTCACAGCTTGCGCACCACTTTCGCCGGCATGCCGGCAACGAGGGTGCGCGCCGGCACGTCCTTAGTGACGACCGAACCGGCGGCGACCACGGCGCCACATCCGACGCGGACGCCCTTCAGTACGATCGCCCGCGCGCCAATCCAGCAATCGTCTTCGAGGATGATGGGGGCTGTGAGGCCGGGTTTGGTACGGTCGTGCAAATCGTGATAGTCGCTGTCCATGATCATCGCGTAGTTGCCAATCAGCACGTCGCGACCGATCGAGACGCCTGAATGGGCGGAGATCGTCGCACCGTAGTTTACGAAACTTCCATCGCCAATCGTGATCGGCCCGCCGATCGACACGAGTTCGATCGGCACCGTGCCACCATCGAGGCGTACGCGGTGCCCGAGTTCGATGCGCGCGTAATTGACGATCTTCGCGCGGCCAGTCAAGCGTACCGACCAGGGCACCACGTCGCAGCGGCGCAGTGCGATCCGCGCGTGCAGCAACGGCCAGAGGCGCCAGGGCGATCGCAGCAGCTGGAAGACGCGACCGCCGCTGAGACGTGGCGCGTGTCGCCCGCCTGCTGCGGATTCGAGTGGCTGCGGGTCAGTGATCGAGCCCATGGCGTCAGGCCGCTGCCGATTCGTCGTCCGGATGGCTCTGCATGACCCGTGCCAGCCCGCCGATACAACCGAGTGCCATGCCGAAGAAGATGAGCGCACGTCCGCTGGCGAAGCCGAGATCGACGTACGCGAACATGGTGAACATCATAATCATCGCGCAGAGGCCGAACGCGACGGGCTTCATGCTGTCGTTCTTCATCACCTGCATGAGCTGCATCGAGCGGAACATCGCCGTCCCGAGCAACGCCAGCATAGCGATGAAGGCGAGAACGCCGCCCTTCATCCAGATCCACATCACCGAGTTATGGGGGATGTATTGCCACATCGGCCAAAAGCCTCGCAAGTCGGCGACGGGGATGTAGTGGGCGTACGGTTTTCCGAAGCCGAGGCCGGTGATCGGTTGAGACTGGATGTTCAGGCGGACGTTGGTGCCCTCGTTCTCGCGATAGTCGTCGGAGGATTCATCGCGGGAGGTCTGCGTGCCGGTATCGGTGACGGTCTGAAAAGAGCGTGCGAACTGGCCGCTGCCGCCGGGCTGATTCCACGTCAGCGCGAGTAGCGCGCCGGCGCCGAGCGCGGCGATCGGTACGGCGATGAGGAACTGACGAAAGTTGTCCTTCAGTAACACCACACAGAGGAGGATGAGCCCGGCGTCAAGCGCCACCATGCCGGCGCGCCGCCGCATGACCAGAATGGCGATGATCGGCAGCATAATCAGCGCGAGACTACGCCACTCACCCCAGATGTTCTTCGACCAGACGAGGCGGCCTATCAGCAGGACGATCGCTGCTGCACAGAAGAGCGCGTTTTCGTGCCCGAATGCGAGGTCCGGGTGGACGTTGAGGTTGTATCCGTCCCGAATGTAGGTGAAGTAACGGTAGGTGGACTCGATCGACATGATGTTGACGCTGATGATGAACACCCAGAGGAGTGTCCAGAGCTGCTGGCGGTCGCGTATGAAGTGCGTCGCGAGGAGATAGACGGCGGGTAGCGCGTACAGGCCACGCGTCTCGGTCCGCAGCGCCACCATATCGGCGCCGCGGGCGAGTCCGATGCCGACGCCGAGCGAGATCGTGAGCAGAAACATGGCGAGGGGGAGCATCAGCTCGCCGGGTGTGAAGTCAGTCTCTTCATCGAAAAGCAGCCGAACGCCGAGGCCAAGCGACGCGCTCAGCAGTACCAGTTCTACCGGGGAGATGAGCACGCCGTATTGCGCAAGCGACTGGAAGAGGCGCGCGCCATCGGTGACGCTGGGGTCGCCGAGATGAAAGTCGGCGAGCATGGCCGCGGCGACGGCAACGTGCAGCCCGTACCGTGGCTTCACGAACACGGCCGCGATCACGCTGCAGAAGATGAGCGCCTGCAAAGAAAGCAGCGGATTCATCACCATCGCCAGGGCGAAGACGACCGCCGCAGCGAGCGTAAGTGCAGGCAGCAAGAGCAGCGCGTTCGGCTCGGACCGGTAGGGGAGGGCGCGGTCGGGGGAGAACGCCATTTACCAGGCCCCCGCGGTCACCCAATAGTAGGTGGTGAGCAGCGCGCCGCCGATGGCGAACGCGAAGAATGCGCGCCAGTCGAACCAGCGGCTGAACATGCCGAACACGGTCGCCATGAGCAGAAAGCCAATCAGCACCTGCATGGTGTGGTTACTCGATCGCGAAGCGGGACACACCGAGCAGCCGGCACAGCCAGCCGGGCAGCCACACGCGCGTACCATTGAGCACGATGCCGCGGACGGGGACTTCGTTCGCCGCCTTCAAGGCGTTGGCGGCGTCCTGCATGTGCGTGTGGCCGGCGCGGGCTACCAGGACCAGGCTTTCGGCCTGGTTGGCGATCGCCGCGGCATCCGGTGATGTGAGCAACGGCGGCGCGTCGATGATGATCGTCTGGTAGACGCTGTGCAGGGTCTTCATCAGGGCATCGAACTTCTTCGAGCGGATGAGCGGGCCTGGCGCAGGCGTGGCCATACCGGCCGGCAGCAGCCACACGTTCGGGATGCGCGTCGCCTGAATGATCGACTCGAGTCCAATGTCGGACGAAAGGTACTCGCTGAGGCCGGGGCCAGACTGCAACCCGAAGTCACCGGCGAGTTGCGGGCGCTGCATGTCCGCTTCGAGGATCAGCACGTCGGAGCCAAGGTTCTGTCCGGCGGCGACGGCAATGCCGATGGCGACCGAAGACTTCCCTTCGCCGACCGTGGCGCTGGATATGGCGACGGACTGGCTCCGCGTGGGTCCCGTGTAGTCGAGGCAGCGCGCCGCGATCTGCCGGAAGCGATCCTCGATCATGCCGAAAACGGGCGAGTTCATCGCCGCGGTTTCGATGGCGGCCAACTTTTGCGCGCGCTTGGCCGATGTCGCTTGGGTTTCGCGCGCTGCAGTCCAGGGTCGAACGTCCGGTAGTGTCGCCATAGTCCCTTGTGTCTCTCCTGAAATCTTACTTGCGTTCCGACGTACCCAGCGCGGTCACTGCCAGGCGGAAGAAGTGCCGTGGCCAGCCGCGCCTGCGCGCATATCCGACGTCCGGTACCGTACCCAGAAGGGTCAGCCCCGGGAGTCCGCGGAGATCTTCCGCCGTCCGAATGCTATTGTCCGTTCTGAGCAGGAACGTGTACAGGCCTGCCGACAAGCTGAGCGCCAGGAGCATGCCGGCGATCGGGAACACGAGCAGTTCCTTTTTGCTTTGCCCCAGCGGGGTATCCGGCGTAGTAGCCGGGTCGACGATGCGGAACGTCCGGCTCAGTCCCTGTTCCTGCAGCCCCAATTCAAGCTTGACCTGTTCGATGTTGTTGAGCGTCTCCTTGACCTGGTCCTCGGCGCTCTTCACGTCGGCCTGACGCTGCTGGAAGCCGACATCGTTGTTCAACACGGACGCCGGGTTCTCGCTGATGTATTGCGCGAGGTTTTGCCGCGATTCGGTAAGCGTCTCGCGGTCGGGATCGAGACGCAGCTCGTAGAAGTCCTGTGCCTGCTGGGCATCCTGTTCGGTGGTCTCGCGGTATCGCGCCTGAAACTGCTCGGCGAGCGAGACGACGATGCGCTTGGAGAGCTCCGGGTCGCCTGATGTGTGCGCCAGGACGATCGGGTGGTTGCCATTCGCGAAGGCGCTCATGCCTTTGCGAACCTGCCACATGGAGTAGCCGCGCGCCTCATCGGTGTCGACGGGCAGGCCCGCGTTGGCGGCCACCTCGCCGGCAAAGTCGTCGGTGTTCATCAGTTCGTTGAGAAGCGTCGCCTGGCATTGGGCGAGCGTGATGTATGGGCTACAACCGGTTGAGGCCGAAAGGAACTTTGACTGTTCGACCCAGACGGTCGACGCCGAGGTGTACTCGGTCGTGCGGCTCATCAGCGCCAGCGCGATCGCAACCGGCAGGAGGACGGCGAACGGCACCAGCAGCAGAAGCTTGTAACGCGCTGCGACAATCAGTGGCTTGGTTCCCATCGTAGAGCCGGCTCCTTCGGGTATTCGTACGGCCTGTTGCAAGTTACTAACGTGCCGTAGGCGAATGTGTTGCTCATCCTAACCGTCGTCTAGTTGAGAAGGCGTTGAGCGACGGTTGAGCGCCTGTCGAACTTGTCGTGCGCGAGATTCAATAGGCGCCGCGCGTGGATACGACCGCCGGTATGGTCTTGAGCAGCAGCACGACATCATGGCTGAACGACCATGTGGCGATGTACTCGAGGTCAAGATCCACCATCTCGTCGAAGGTGAGCGTGCTGCGGCCGCTTACCTGCCACAGGCCCGTCATGCCGGGCCTTGTCGCCAGCCGGCCAAGCTGGTGACGGCTGTAGATCTGAACTTCGCGCGGAAGCGGCGGGCGCGGGCCGACGAGGCTCATTTCGCCCCGGAGCACGTTGATCAGCTGTGGTACTTCGTCGATGCTCGTCTTGCGCAGCCACCGGCCGACGCGCGTCATGCGCGGGTCGCTGCGCATCTTGAAGAGCGGGCCGTCATGTTCGTTGTGCTGCGCCAGTTCGGCCACCATTTCGTCGGCGCGGTCGACCATGGTGCGGAACTTGCAGACGCGGAAGAGGCGGCCGTACCTGCCGACCCGCCACTGGCGCAGGAGCACCGGTCCCCGTGAATCAAACCGAATGATCGCCACGATGAGCAGCGACGGGACGGCGAGCAGCATCAGCAACGCGGTCGCGACGACGATGTCCAGCGCTCGCTTGCACCGGAGCTGGAGGTGCTTTTCATGCGCAGCTGGCGTTTCCAGCAGTTCCTGTAGTCGCAGGTCGAGTTCTAGTTCCCGATTGACGATCGCCACAAGAGTATCCCCACCGTGATTAGCAACGCACCGATGCGCGCCGTGCGGGAAGGCGCCGTAGCTCTTTGTAGGCGATGTTCGTTAAGCGAGGGTTGAGTCGCCGTTCAGGACGCGTTGGATCGAGCGGTTGTTTCGGCGTACGCGCCATCGGACTCGAGAAGCTGGTAGCCGACGTTCGGTATCGCGGTGATCGCCAGAGTGCTTCCGGCGTTGGCGAGCTTTTGGCGGATGTGTGAGATGTGTGTCTTCAGCACGTTCCCATCGCCACCGTCATCGCGCCATACGAATCGCAGCAGCCGTTCGGTCGATGTGACGCGTTGGAAGTGCGATGCCAGGCAATAGAGAATGCGGAACTCCAGCCGTGTCAGGCTGAGCGCTGCTCCATCGCATGCGACGCTCCACGTGTCCGGGTCGATCGTCAGGCTGCCGACCTGGACTTCGCTCGTCGTTTGCGCGCTGCCAGCCCGCCGCGTCACCGCCTGGAGCCGCAGCCCGAGCTCGCGGAACGAGAACGGCTTGTTCAGGAAATCGTCGGCGCCGGCGGTGAAAGCCTGCACCATGGCGGGTTCGTCGGAGCGCCCTGTCAGCATGATGACGGGCGTTTCGGCTTGTTCGCGAATACGCGCCAGCACCTCGAGCCCGTCCGGCTCGGGGAGGCAGATGTCCAGCAGTACGACGTCGGGTCGTTCCTCCCGAAAGCTTTCGAGCGCCTGGGCGCCCGAGTAGGCGAGATGCACCGTGAACCCTTGTCGCCGCAATGCGAATGCCGTCACGTCGCTCAGGTCGAGGTCGTCTTCGGCTAACAGAATCCTCAATGCGCGTTCCTCTCCTCTGGATGCCGCGTGCCCGGCAGACTGCACTGCAATGCAGCATGCCACGCGCAGGGTGAAGCGCAGGTTGAGACGCGGTGGAACATCGCGGGAATCCCGCGCAGGACGCCATCCCGTTCGTACAGATGACACATACCCGTCCGTCGCATGTTCACGCGAGCTTTCCGTGCGCGAGCGCGCGATCCTCGCTGAATCCCTGCAGGCGGTAGCCAAGCCCGGCCACGGTCTGCAGGTACGAGGGGTTCGCGGGATCCGTCTCGATCTTTCGCCGCAGGTTGCGGATGTGACTCTTCGTGATGGAGCCGCTTTCGATGGCCTGGTAGCCCCAGACGCGGCGGGCGAGTTCTTGATGCGACACCACTTCGCCCGGGCGCATCGCGAGTTCGTGCAGCAGGCGGAATTCGATTTTGGTCAGACTGAGCGTGCGGCCGGCGACGGTGACGCGTTGCAGGCCGATGTCGAGCGAGATATCGCCGAGTTCGAGGACGCGGGCGCGGGCGCCGGCGGAATCGAGGTGTGAACGTCGCAGCACCGCCTCGACGCGAGCGACGAGCTGCGTCGGGCTAAACGGCTTGGTGACGTAGTCGTCGGCACCGAGCCTGAGGCCGCGCACGATGTCTGAGTCGTCTGAGTTGGCCGTGAGCATGATCACCGGCGTGGTGGATGTCGTGCGAATCTGCTGCAGCACGCCCCAGCCATCGATGCGGGGCAGGTTAACGTCGAGCAGGATGAGGTTGGGCTGCTTGGCCCTGATGAGCTTCATCGCGGCGAGCCCGTCGTACGATGCGATCACGTCGTAGTTGGCGCGCTTGAGCGTGTAGGCGATGATGTCGGCCAGGTCGTGGTCATCTTCGACTAACAGGATGGTCATGACGCTGTCCGCTCCCTGGTGATCGCCTGGTCTGTTGCGCCGTTGCTGTGTTGCCCGTCCATACTCGGCTGCACGAGACCGTTCTTGAGCGCCCACGTTGCAGCCTGCACCCGGTTCTGGACGTGCAGCTTCTGCATCAGGCTTCGGACATGCGCGCGAACCGTGTGTATTGAGATGAACATGCTCTCCGCTATCTTCCGGTTCGACTCGCCCTTGGCGAGCCGCGACAGTACTTCCAGTTCGCGATCGCTGAGGTCCGAGTTCCGTACTCCCTGCCGGCTGGCCCTGCGCGGACCCTCGGTGCTGGAAGCTACGTACTCAACAACGAGGCGGCTTGCCAAACGTTTCGAGATGGTGATTTCGCCGTTGAGGACCTCGCGGATAGATTCCGTCAGGCGCGCGCCATCGGCATTCTTGTCGATGATGCCGCGGACGCCGAGCGCCAGGGCATCGAGGAGCCGTTCGTCGTCGTCTGCCAGATTCAGCAGGATGACGGGAATCGGCGCAAGATCGGCGTAGATCTCGCGCACCATCGGCGAGACGGCGCTGGCAGCGTTATCGACGGTCATCAGCACGATGCTGGCGCCGGCCGCACGCGCTTCTGCGCCGACGCGACGGCTGACAATCGTCTCGGCAGCCACGTCGACGCCGCTCTGGCGACGCAGCAGCGAGCCCAGCGCGTGCCGAACGAGTCCATGGTCGCATGCGAGTAGCACGCTAAGAGGCATGACGTGGCCTTACCCTTTCAGGTAACGTCCGACCGTAACTGCAGCGCCGAACGGAGGCGCTGATTCTGGGGATAGGGTGACGAAGCGCCGGAAGGATTCGTCAATCACCAAGAGAGTTGCGCCCGGCCACCCACCGGAACGCGACGACTTGGCGCTTGATCCACGGTCCCCGTGTACCGACGGAGACCATCCTTACCGTGCCGCGGAGCCAATGTGATGCGGATTTTCCCGCACCCGTAAGACTGTCATGACTTAGTTACCATAGCCCCATAACACTGTCAACGGTTGCCATGTGACGATTTGTCAACCGTGCTCCAATCTTGAAGCTAATTCGGCGCTTGACTTGACAGAAGGTTGCACCGTTCGGCGGACCAACATCGCGAAGTGAATCGCGCTTCCAGCGGATCCTCGCAACCCCACTCGATACACGATCGGCCTAGTCCGATAGGACGATCGACGCTCGTCCGATCGCCTGATAGTGCATCGTGACGTACGGCCGTTATGGCGAGGAAAACTTAGCCTGTTGGCGATTCAGACCGCCCGCGGACGGCCGATGCAGCGCCGTTCGGACTCGACGTAACATACTCGCATCCACCGAGTTGTAAGTGCTGCGCTCGCAAAGCAGAGGGCTCCTCCTGGGCGAACGCAGCGGCCGACGTCACCCTGTCAGCCTGCCGACGGACACAAATGAAGAAGCTCCAGGCGGTCATCCTGCACCGGCATCTGCTGTTTCGTGATCTCATCGAACTCGAACTTCGCGAGCTTGGTCCGATCGAGATCGCCGGCTCCACCCACGACCCCGACGGCGCGCTTGAGCTGGTACTGAAACAGCGCAGCGGCGCGCTCGTTATCGAATCGACGGAAGGTTTCATCGACAGGCGCGAGATGTTGCGCCTGTTTAGCCGCGCAGCGGAGGAGATCCCGCGATTCATCTTGATTTCGGCGAACCTCGCGACCTCGGAGATCGAGGTGTTACAGGACAGTGTCTCCCAGGGGCCGCATCTCGCCGGGATCGGGCCGCTGATTCACGGGGTGACATCATGACGCTCGTGGCTGCTATGAGCGCGATGCCAGGCCGGACCAGCGGACAGCGAGAGCGCGTGCCCATCCTCGGGATGCAGATCGATCGTCTTGATCGACCGGCCGTTGCTCAGCGCATCGACAGTTTCGTTCGTGATGGTGGCGCTCACCAGATTCTGACGGTGAACCTCGACTTCCTGGCGATCGGAGCGCGCGACGAGCGCTTTCGTCGCGTCATCAACGCCGCAGACCTGGTCGTGCCAGACGGCGTACCGGTGCTGTGGGCGGCGCGCTACCTCGGTTCGTCGCTGGGCGACCGCGTTACCGGGCCTGACCTGATCGAGATGGCGGTCAGCCACTCGCAACTGCACGGCTCGAGTGTGTTCTTTTTGGGCGCGGCGCCTGGCGTTGCGGCTACCGCGGCGGAGCGACTGCGCGAGCTGCATGGCGACTTCCAGCTGGCGGGCACGTACGTGCCACCGTTTGGCCCGCTCGACGGAGCTGAGGACGAACGCATCCGCAGGAGCATCAGCGATGCGCGGCCGGACTTCCTGTTCGTCGCGTTTGGCTGCCCGAAGCAGGACTTCTGGATCAGCGAGCACGCCGATCTCGGCGTGCCGGTGGCTGCCGGCATCGGCGGATCGCTCGATTTCCTGGCCGGCACGACAAAGCGGGCGCCGGCGTGGGCGCAGAAGAGCGGTCTCGAATGGACATACCGGTTGCGACAGGAGCCGCGCCGGCTGGCGAAACGCTACCTGGTGGATGACGTTCAGGTAGTGGGCAAGGTGCTCCTTTCACGGTTCCGAAGGCGGCATGAGGCCACTTTCACGGGAGATGGGGGATGACGACGTACGCAGCGGCCCGCGTGGCAGCGGCCATGCCGGCGACACGCGACACAGAACCGGCCGCGCCGTCGCACGATTCAGCACCGGCCGCGACTCTTGAGCTGCTTTCGAGCATCGCACACGAATTGCGGACGCCGCTCGCCGCTCTCACCGCTTCGTCCGAGATGCTGGGCGATGCCGAGGGCGAGGATCAGGCGCGATTCACGGCGATTATTCAGCGCCAGGCGCAGCGCCTCAACGTCATCGTTGAAGGATTGCTGGCCGCCTATGGCGCGTCACGAGGCACCTTCCGGCGCGTGCGCGACATCATCGACATGGCGGACCTGATCGGTGAACTGCGCGATGAGCAGGCGTCGCTCTTCCCGAAGCATCGCTTCGTGATCGATGTCGAGCCGGGCCGGCGCGTATCCGCCGATCGGCGGCTGCTCGGCATGGTGATCGTCAACCTGCTCTCCAACGCGTGCAAGTACTCGCCGCCGGAAACCACCGTCGGCATTGAATGCAAGAGCCAACACGGCGCGATGCGCATCGCCGTCCGCGACGAGGGTCCGGGCGTACCGGAGTACTTGCGCAAGCGGATCTTCAGCGCTGGCGAGCGCGGCACGATGACGGATGAGTCGGGCTGCGGCCTGGGGCTGTTCATCGCGCAGAGCCTGTGCGACGCAATCGGCGCGGAATTAACGCTGGATGACAGTGACGGCACGCCGGGCGCGTGCTTCGTTGTGACGGTGCCCGATCGGGCAGGGGAGGACTAAACGATGGATAGCAAACGCATTAGCGTGATTGGTACGGGCTACGTTGGGCTCGTGTACGCGGTCTGCATGTCGGAGCTCGGGCACAACGTGACGGCGATCGACATCGACGCAGCAAAGATCGCAAGTTTGTCCGAAGGGCTGTGTCCGATCTACGAACCAGGACTCGATGACCTGCTGAAGAAGAACCTCAACGCCGGCCGCTTACGCTTCACAACCGCGTACGATGTCGCCGACGCGGAGTTCATCTTCCTGGCCGTGAGCACGCCATCGACGCCGGAGGGCGCGGCGGACTTGCGGCACGTGCGCGAGGCGGTCGCGAGCATCGCCGCGAACACGAACGGCGCGCACCCGATCATCATCAACAAGAGCACGTCGCCGGTCGGTACGGGCGAGACGCTCGACCACATCTTGCGCAACGGAAACGGCAGCGCGGGTTCGAGCGAATTTACGATCGTCTCGAACCCGGAGTTCCTGCGTGAAGGGTGCGCGGTCGAGGACTTCTTTCACCCAGACCGCATTGTGCTTGGCGCGAAGGACGCGGCCGCCGCGCAGGCGGTCGCGGAGTTGTATGCGCCGCTCGATGCGCAGGTCGTCTTTACCGACGTGAAGACTGCGGAGATGATCAAGTACGCCTCGAACGCGTTCCTCGCGACGAAGATCTCGTTCGTCAACGAGATCGCATCGATCTGCGAAGGCGTCGGCGCGAACGTGACGGACGTCGCGCGCGCAATGGGGCTCGACGAGCGTATCGGTTCGAAGTTCTTGCAGCCGGGGCTGGGGTTCGGTGGCAGTTGCTTGCCGAAGGACGTGCGCGCGCTGGCGTATCTCGCCACCGTGTACGGCGCGCACCCGCAGATGCTGAATGCGGTGCTGCAGATTAACGCGGCGCAACGGCGGCGCGTCATCCGGTTGCTGCGCGATGCGCTGGGATCGCTTGAGGATCGCGTAATCACGATGCTCGGGCTTGCATTCAAGCCGGGTACAGACGACATCCGCGAGGCGCCATCCGTCGACCTGACGCGCTTGCTGATCAACGAAGGCGCGGTCGTGCGAGCGTACGATCCGGTCGCGATGAAGCCGTTCCGCGGCGTCTTCCCGGATGTCGCGCTGTACGACGATCCGCTGGTGGCAGCGCGCGGCGCCGACGCGGTACTGATCGTGACGGAGTGGCCGGAGTTCGCCGAGATGGATCTTCGGGCGCTGCGCGGCGCGATGGCGACGCCGCTGATCGGCGATTGCCGCAACGTGCTCGACAGGCAGGCGGCACACGATGCAGGTTTCGCGTACTTTGGCGTCGGCAGCGGACTGACGAATCAGCGGCATCTGGCTACGCAAGCGGCGAGCCGGCAGGAAGCGGAGAAGGTGCGCGTCTAAGATGCGAGCACTCGTCACCGGCGGCGGCGGCTTTATCGGTTCGAACCTCTGCGATGCGCTGCTCGCGCGCGGCTGGAACGTCGTTGCGATCGACAACTTCATCACCGGTACGCGCGACAACCTGCGCCATCTTGCCGATGATGAACGCTTTGAGCTGATCGAATGCGATCTCGAAAACGCGCCGCGCGTTGCGTGCGATGCAGTGTTTCATCTTGCGAGCCCGGCGAGTCCCGTCGGTTACGGCGAGCATCCGCTGGCGACGTTGCGCGTGAATTCGCAGGGCACCTGGCGCGCGCTCGACATCGCGGTCGAACAGAACGCGAAGTTCCTGCTCGCTTCGACGTCGGAGGTGTACGGCGATCCGTTGCAGCACCCGCAGACGGAGTCGTACTTTGGGAACGTCGATCCCGTCGGACCGCGCGCGTGCTACGACGAAGGCAAGCGCTTCGCCGAGGCGCTGACGATGTCGCACGTGACGGATCTCGGCGTCGATGCGCGCATCGTGCGGATCTTCAACTGCTACGGCAGGCGCAACCGGCTCGACGACGGACGGATGGTGCCGTCGTTCGCCGGACAGGCGTTGCGTGGCGAGCCGCTGACCGTCCACGGCGATGGCTCGCAGACACGCAGCCTGTGCTACGTCGACGATCTCGTGGAGGGACTGCTGGCGGCGATGTTCAGCGAGAACACGGTCGGACGCATTTACAACCTCGGACAGCCGCGCGAACATTCCGTGCTGGAGTTCGCGCAGCTGATCGCGAAGATCGCGGGATCTGACTCGGCGATTACGCACGTTGCGGCGCGCGAAGCGGACATCGAACGGCGCAAGCCCGACGCGAGCCGCGCCGAACGCGAGCTCGGCTGGACCGCGCGCACGAGCCTCGAAGACGGGCTCGCGGCGACGATCGCGTGGTACCGCGAGGAAATCGCGGGCGCGCGGGTACCGGAGGAATTCCGCCAGCCGACGGTGCGAACGCAGTCTCGCTGACGCTCTTTTCTTATCCACAGATGTCACAGATGTAGGGGATGGAGCACTCGCGGGGACGGGGCGTAGCGTTGCGATTCGATGCGGTTGCTTGCGTTTGACGAGGCGGAGCTAAAGCTCCGCGGCTACATTCTTCTTATTGCGTTGCGTTGAAAGCAGCATCGTGAGCTTCGATCGGGACGGACCTAAAGGTTCGTCCCTACGTTTCCCCTGTGCTCGGAGCGATGGTGTTGGTCGCTTCGTCCAACGCGCGCTTCGCTGCCCCCGCCAGCGCTACGTCGTCGAGTGGGGGATGAATGAGGCCGCTGCGGACGTCGCGGAAGCAGCGTTCTAGCGGGTGATCGTCGGAGAGGCCGACGCCGCCGGCGATGCGCATGGCGAGATCGGTGACGCGGACGGCGTTGTTGGTGGCGACGTACTTGGCGAGCGGCACCTGCGCGGCGATCTGGCGCCGGTCAGCGCGGGCTTCGACCCAGTCGCGAGCGGTATCGAAGACCATGCGGCGGGCGACGAGCAGCAGCGCGTCGATCTCGCCGAGTTTGGCGCGGACGGCGGGAAGTTCGCCGATCGTCGTGCCGAGATTCGTCGGTTTCCGCGTGGCCGCGAAACGAACCACCCACTCGCGCGCGGCGACGGCGATGCCGACGTACGTGGCAGCGAACGTGAGGCCGTGCCAGGGCGCGACATCGAGTGGCGGCCGGAACGGATCGCCGGTGGGGCTGACGCGGATGACGTTCGCGTCCGGCACGAAGACGTTGTCGAGCACGATGTCGTGGCTTGCGGACTCGCGCATCGCGAGCGCGTGCCACGTCGGGTCGATGCTGACGCCGGCGCTGTCGTGCATGACGAGAAACTGGCCGAGATGCCCGGGCATCTCCGGCGCGCGCACGGTGGCACTGACGGCGTAGTGCGTGAGGAACGTGCTTGCAGTCGACCACTGCTTGCGGCCGTCGAGACGCCAGCCGCCGTCGACGTGTGTGGCCGTGGTTGCAGGCAGGCCGCCGCGTGCGGGGCTGCCCATTTCGGCTTCGGCCTGGCAGTTGTTGATGAGGTAGCCGTTAGCGGCGCTGTCGCGCAGGAACGCTTCGAGTCGCTCGCGCGGCCAGAGGCCGGAGACGAGCGAGCCGCCGATGTACTGCACGTGCATGTTCGCGGCGAGTCCCGCGGAGCCGAGCGCGCGCGATACGTGCTCCTGCGCGATGCAGGCGTCGAGGACGGTGCCGCCGAGGCCGCCGAACTCGGCCGGGATCGTCAGGTTAAGGTAGCCGCTGTCGCGGAGGTCATCGATCGTGGCGCCGAGCAGCGCTTCGCCGGCGAGTGTGCCGTCTGCGACGCGGCGCTCGATGCGCGCGGCCGCATCGCGGGCGACGGTGACGATGCGCGGATCGGCGAGGAAGTCGAAGCTGTCCATCAGTATCAGAGTAGCGCGCGGAGGGGAACAAAGAGCAGAGAACGAGGACAAACGGTGGTGACTGGTGCTAGATAATTAGGCGCGGTTCCTCAGGGTTGAGGGGCGAGGGGCGGGCCGAGATCAGCGATGTAGATGAACTCCCAATTGGGTTTGTCGGGCCATGGCGAAATGCGAAGCTTACGCCGCCGTCGAACTCGAGTTCAACCGTCGCATCGTCGAACTGCGCGGCGCGTTCCACCCGCTTGTCGATGAGGTTGCAAAGCGCGTCCCTCGATTCGGCGCCGGGGAACTCATACGTGACGCCGCCGATCTCGATCAGCGGGCCGTTTACGCAGGTGATACTGCTGCGTTCGAGCATTACCATGACGTAGTCGCGGACGAACCAGATCTGATCGCATTCCTCGCCTACGAGTTTGGGGAGGGCGAGGGACTGGTCGTGGTTCATCCATGTGCTTAGTCTTCGCCGTCGTCGAGGAGGGGGAGCAGGCGTTTCGGCGCCGTCATGCGGTAGCTGTCGCGGAGGAGTTCGGCGACGTGCGCCCAGTCGACGGCGCCTTCCATGCGGATACCGATCCAGCCTTTGTGGCCGACGTACTTCGGGACGAAGAAGCGCTCTGGTTCGGCGGCAACGAGCGTTGCTTGCAGTCCGTCGGGCGCCTTGCACCACAGTTCGATGCGGCCGCTGTTGTGATGATTGTCCTCGTACTGAGCGAAAATCTTGTCTTTGACGCGGAAGGTGGGTTCGCCCCAGGCGATCTTTTCCGTCGCCTCCGGCAGCGCGAGACAGATCTTCCGCACGTGATCGATCGGCTTCTTACGTGGCATCAGCGCGTCTCACAGTGCGAGCGTTCCAGCCTCCAGCCTCCGCCTTCCAGTGCTCGATCGGAATATCTCGCTCCCGATCTCACGGCGTGCGCTCACGGCGGAAGATGGCTTCCTGCGCCATCGAGCCGACGTGCGTGCCGTCCTGCGTGTAGAAGTAACGCAGCGTCAGTGCGCGCGAGGCGTGGGCGACGGGCGTGTGCGTGACCATCAGCATCCAGCCGTCCCAGCGCCAGGGACGGTGGAACCACATCGCATGGTCGAGGCTCGCCGACGCCTTGTGGCTGAAGCCCTTCCAGCCGTAGATGCGCTCGATGCCGCTGAACGAGCCGGCGTCGCTGAAGAACGCGAGAGCGGCGGCGTGCACGCTCGGGTCATCCGGCAGCGGCGCGCGCATGCGCATCCATTCGCGGACGATCGTCGATTCGCCGGGCTTCGCGATCCTGTCGGGCGGTTCGATCAAGCGCCATTCGACGGGGCCGGCTGGCCAGTCTTCGCCGCCCTCCCATGGGAACTCGTCGCGCGCGTCGCGGAGCGTTTCGGGATCCGGCGCGTCGGGCATCGGCTCTTGGTGCGAGATGCCGTCCTCAGGATGGACGAAGCTGGCCGTGATGTCGCAGATCGCGCGTCCGTCCTGTCGGGCGAGTACGCGGCGTGACGTGAACGAGCGTCCGTCGCGCACGCGTTCGACGTGATACTCGGTTTCGTCGGGGCGGCCGGCGCGGAGGAAGTACGCGTGCAGTGAATGGATCGTCGCCTCGGGCACCGTGCGCCCGGCGGCGATCGCCGCCTGCGCGAGCACGAGGCCGCCGAACAGCCGGCCTTCTTCACGGTCGGACGCGCCGATAAAGACGTCGGCGCCCGCGTCGCGGACGTCCATGCCGCGCACGAACTGCGCGACGAGTTCTTCGTTCGTCTGGGTGGCCTGCGTCATGCGGGCAGAATAGCGCGGCGCGGCTTCGGGCAGCAGTGCGGTTCTGGGGGACTGGTGTCTGGTGCTTGGTGGTCTGGTGATCGGCGGGATGGTGCGTTTGTACCGTTAGCGGGAGCACGCTGAGGGGTAGCATCTGCTCATGAGTACGGACGATCTATGGCGTCTCGATGCTACGGGACAGGCGGCGCTGGTGCGGGCGGGTGAAGTGACGCCGCTCGAACTGCTCGATGCGGCGATCGCGCGGATCGAATCCCTGAACCCGAGGATCAACGGCGTAATCACGCCCCTGTATGAGCTGGCGCGCACGCAGGCGGCGGAGCGTCAGCCGGATGCGCCGTTTGATGGCGTGCCGATGCTGCTGAAGGACGCAGGCATCGAAGTGGAAGGCACGCCGTACTACGTCGGCTCGCGGGTGCTGCGGGATATGGGGCATCGCTCGTCGCGGACGACGGAGCTGGCACGGCGGCTTCGCCGCGCTGGGTTCGTGTTCGTCGGCAAGACGAACTGTCCGGAGTTCTCGTCCGGCGTGACGACGGAGCCGTCGGCGTTCGGTCCGACGCGCAACCCGTGGGATCTGGAGCGCACAGCGGGCGGATCGAGCGGCGGATCTGCTGCGGCGGTCGCTGCCGGCATGACGTCGATAGCGCACGGCGGCGATGCGACGGGTTCGCTGCGCTATCCGGCGGCGGTGTGCGGCGTGGCGACGCTGAAACCGTCGCGCGGGCGCGTGCCGAACAACACGCCGTTCGACCTGCCGGATGCGGGCGGCGTCTGGGCGGACTTCGTGCTGGCGCGGTCGGTGCGCGATTTGGCGGGTGTGCTCGATGCCGTCAGTGCGCCGCAGGCTGGCGCGCGCTTCGCTCTCCCGCCCGAGCGCCCGTACGTCGAGGCGATCGCGTTGCCGCCGCGGCGGTTGCGCGTCGGCATTCTCACGAAGGACGTGATGGCCGGCATTCCGGTCCATGCGGAGTGCGTCACGGCAGTCGAGAAGACCGGCAAGCTGCTCCAATCGCTCGGGCATAACGTTGACGAATCGCATCCGGCGGCATTGCATGGACTCTTTCTTCAACTGAGCGCGATGATGGCGCTGACCTTGATCAACCGCTATTTGGGATTGTGCGCGCTGGAGAAGATCGCCGGACGCGCGATCACGCAGGGCGACGTTGATGAGCCGATCGTTACGCGCGCGCAGGCGGCGAAACTCTCTGCGCTCGACTACATCGACGCGGGCGAGACGCTCAACGCGGCGATGCGGCCGATCCACGACTGGTGGTCAGGTGGCTACGACATCCTCGTCACGCCGACGACGCGTCAGCCGGCGTGGAAGCTGGGGTCGAAGGGTGGCGCGATCGATGCAGGCGTGTTCTCGCCGCCGTTCAGCTTTACGGGTCAACCGGCGGTGTCGCTGCCGTTGCACATGACGCCCGCCGGCCTGCCCGTTGGCGTGCAGCTCGTGGCGGCGTACGGTCGTGAGGATCTGTTGCTGGCGGTGTCGGCGCAGTTGGAGGCCGCGGCACCGTGGGCGGCACGATGGCCGGGTGTGCCGGACGCGCCGTAGCCGTTTGCGCGGCTGGCCGAAGTGCGTTCAGGGTGCCTTGAATCCGATCGCCCGGTGCGTGCCGTCGCAGAAGGGTTTGTTCTCGGACTGCCCGCATCGGCAGAGGGCGACACGCGTTGCGTCGCGCGGCGCATCGTTGCCGGCTTGCATGATTTGAACGTGGCCGCGGACGAACAACGGGCCGTCGGGCCACGGCGTGACGGTCGGTGGTTCGGGTACAGCTTCCTGTGCAGCGTCGTCAAGACGCTGGTATGACAGCGCGCCGGTGGGACAAAGCGCGACGGCGTGAGCGACCTCGTCCGCGGAGGAGGCGGCGTCGATGCGCACCCACGGGCGCTTGCCGACGTCGAACACCTGCGGCAGCGCCTGGAGGCAGCGGGCGGTGTGGATGCAATACTCCGGTTCCCAGTACACAACGATGTCGTCGGTGCGATACTCGCGCGCGGCGCCGGGGTTTTTGCGCTCGCCTTCCTCCATCGCGGTACTCCCTTCGGTCACCATCTAGGTTAGACAGATGCTCCCGCGCTGTCGCGCCGTTGCTCGATCCGTGCGCGGTGACGCGGTTCGACGATGTCGAGATACTCGGGGTGCTCGGCAATGTACGCGCGCACGAACGAGCAGAGGGGCACGACCGTGAGACGTCTGGCGCGCGCGTCGTCGAGCGCGGCGCGGATCAGCTTGCTGCCGATGCCTCGGCCTTCGAAGGCCGAGGGAACTTCGGTGTGCTTGAAGATGATCTCGTCGCCGCGAAGCTCGTACTCCGAGATCGCGGTGAGGCCATCGACCGCGACCTCGTAACGCTGTTCGGATTCGTTGTTGATGACGGCGGGTTCGTCGGGCATGCTCGTACTCCGGTTCGTCGGCGCTTCCGCTGAACGGCACAAGCACATGCCGTGAGTGGTTCGATTCAGTGTACCGCCGGCATCAATGGTTGAATTGCGGTTCGCGCTTTTCCATAAACGCTGTCACGGCTTCTTTGTGCGCGGGCTCCGTCTGGCGTTCGCGGATCGAGTAGCACTCTGCGGTGACGACGCGGCGGAGATCGGTCTCGACGGCGTTGGCGTGGAGCAGGCGCTTCGCTGCCCAGACGGCGTCGCGCGGGTTCGCGGCGATCTCCTCGGCAAGCTTCATCGCTTCCGGCATGAGTTGATCGGGCTCGACGAGACGGTCGACGAGGCGGCGTGCGAGCGCTTCTTCGGCGTCGATGATGCGGCCGGTGAGCGTGAGGAAGAGCGCGTTCGGCAGTCCGGCGACGAGCGGTAGATAGCGGGAACTCCCGCATTCCGGCGTGAGGCCGACGCGCACGAATCGCGCGGAGAAGCGCGCGGCGGTGGACGCGATGCGGATGTCGCACGACAGCGTCATCGTCAGGCCGACGCCGACGGAGACGCCGTTGACGGCGGCGATGACGGGCTTGCCGCGCGTCAGCGCGATCGGCACCTCCGGGCTGCCGCCTTCCTGGATCATCTTCGAAGGGCGGGGCGCGTCGCTCTTGATGCCGCGATCCCAGCCACTGATGTCGGCCCCGGCGCAGAATCCACGCCCAGCGCCAGTGACGACGACGCACCCGACGGCGCTGTCGGCGGCCGAAGTGTTGATGGCGTCGATGAACTCGTCCTCCATGCGCTGCGTCCATGCGTTCAACCGTTCCGGCCGGTTCAGCGTGATCAGCGCGACGCCGCCGCGCGGTTCGTACAGGATGTGCTCGTAGTTGGGCATCGGGGTACTCCTTGGGGTGCGTCCGTGTGGTGTAGGAGTCAGTATGCGGTGCGCAACCGCGACGGGCTACGGATCGAGGATCCGGTGGAGCCAGTGACTGACGTCTTCGACGGTGAGCTGCGTCGAGGCGGTCTCGAGGGCGAGGTCGCCGATCATGCGGAGTTGGAGTGTAGAGACGTCATCGATCGCGTTGTGCCCAGCGAGAAACAGGATGGCAGCGATTGTGGCCGTTCGCTTGTTCCCGTCCGCGAATGGATGGTCGCTCACAATGGCATGAAAGAGCGCTGCTGCTTTGTCGAAGTCGGTGGGAAACAGCTCTCGCCCGAACGCGCTCGCGGACGTTCTGCCACACGCGCCAAGAAGGCGGTCGGTGTGCTCGCCTGGAGCACCGCCGCCCGCCTTTAATGCTGCATCATGCCAGCCACGCACCTGCGCGACGAGTTCAGCGACTACTTGTTGGCCATCTCCTTGAACCATTCCTTGTTCTCGCGCACAATCTTCTTCAACAACGCGTCAGCCTTTTCCGAATCAAGTTTCCTTGGATTCGACGCTGCGTTGGTGGTCGTGGTGTCCTTGTCCTTTGGGGCCACGCGGCCTTTCATGGCTTCACCTCACGTTGAATACTCGGCTCAAGGCGATCCATTTGTCAAGGGCAGGAGTCGCAACCCGGACGTGCCGGCCGGCTAATCGCCGTCACGGTGGCCTGTCGTATACTTGTGCCGTGCCAGCAGACAAGCCGCGCCTCGTCATCGTTGATGGCCATAGCCTGATCTATCGCTCGTTCACCGTGTTCCAGGGCAGCGGCAGTTCGAAGGCGATGGAGTTCACGATCCGCCGCACGGGCGAGATCGTCACGGCCGTGTACGGCTTCACGAGCACGCTGCTCAGCGTCTTCTCGCTGCTCAACCCCACGCATGTCGCCGTCGCGCTCGACGCGCCGACGAAGACGTTTCGTCACGAGAAGGACGAGACGTACAAGGCGACGCGCGGCCCCATGCCGGACGAGCTGAAGCGCCAATCCGCGCGCATTCGCGAGGTGCTCGACGCCTTCAATATGCCGATCTTCGTCGAGCCGGGGTTCGAGGCCGACGACGTGCTCGGTACGCTGGCGCGGCAGGCGAAAGAGCAGGGCATCGAAGTGAGCCTCGTTACGCTCGACAGCGACATGCTGCAACTTGTCGAGCCGGGCGTGAGCGTGTTCATGTACCGGCCGTACATCAAGGCCGCGCCCGCCGTCACGTACGACGAGCAGGCGGTGCGCGACCGCTACGGCCTCGAACCGGCGCAGATCCCCGACTACAAGGGGCTGAAGGGCGACACCTCCGACAACATTCCGGGCGTACCCGGCATCGGCGAGAAGACGGCGACGAAGCTGCTGCAGGAATTCACGACGGTCGAGGGCATCTTCGAGCGCATCGATGACGTGATGCCCGTGAAGTTGCGCGAGAATCTGCGCGCGCACGAGCACGAAGCCCGCTTCAGCAAGGAGATGGCGACGATTACGCGCGACGCGCCGACGGTGCTCGACGTCGAGGCGTGCCGGATCCAGGGGTTCGACCGCGGTCGCGTCGAGGCGCTGTTCCACGAATTGGAGTTTCGTTCGCTGGTGAGCCGCATCCCGGAGACGATGGGCGCCGAAGCACCGGCCAGCGAACGCGCGATGCCGCCATCGGCGCCGGGCGCGTACCGGACGATCACAAGCGAGAAGGACTTGAAGGCACTCGTGAAGGATGCCCGCGCGTCCGGGCGGATCGCGATTCACGTCGAGAACAGCGACGCGAACGGGATGCGCGGACTGCCGCTCGGCATCGCGATCGCGACGAAACCGGAGACGGCGGCGTACATTCCGGTCGGGCATCAGCGGGGGCTTGAGGACGCGCAGCAATTGGCGCTCGATACTGTGCTCGCGACGCTGAAGCCGCTGCTCGAAGACGCGAGCGTGCAGAAGATCACGCACAACGGGCACTTCGACTTTCTCGTGCTGGCGAATCACGGCGTCGTGATGCGCGGCATGCGCTTCGACACGATGATCGCCGCGTACCTGCTCGGCGAGTCGAACATGGCGATCCAGACGCTGGCGTTCGACCGCGTCGGCATGAAGATTCCGCTGGAGATCGAGCTGATTGGCAAGGCGGGGAAGAACCGGCTGTCGATGTCGGCGGTTTCGATGCCCGTGGTATGCGATTACTGCGCAGCGCAGGCGGACGCGACGCTGCGGGCGGCCGACGTGCTCGACCCCGAACTGCGCGAACGCAATCTGTGGCCGCTGTTCGACGATGTCGAGATGCCACTGATGCACGTACTTGCGCGGATGGAGCTGCTGGGTGTCGCTGTCGAGCCGGGGATGCTCGTCGATATGTCGCGCGAGATGGAGACGGAATTGCGCCAGATCGAGCGTGAGATCTACGAGAGCGTCGGTCACGAGTTCAACATCGGATCGCCGCAGCAGCTTTCGCAGATCCTGTTCGACGAGCTTGGGTTGCCGAAGACGCGCCGCACGAAGCTCGGTTATACGACGGACGCGGTGTCGATGGACAATCTGCGCGGCGTGCATCCGGTGATCGACCTGATCATGCGGTACCGCGGCGTCTCGAAGCTGAAGTCGACGTACGTCGACGCGCTGCCGGGGCTGATCAATCCGAAGACGCGACGCATCCATACGACGTTCAACCAGACCACGGCGGCGACCGGGCGGCTCTCGTCGAACGACCCGAACTTGCAGAACATTCCGGTGCGCACGGGCTACGGCAACAAGATCCGGCAGGCGTTCGTCGCACGCGATCTGGGCGCCGAGCCGATGCTGCTGGCGGCGGATTATTCGCAGATTGAGCTGCGCATCATGGCGCATCTCAGCAAGGATCCGGCGCTCATCGCGTCGTTCGTGGCGGATGAGGACATTCATGCGGCGACGGCAGCCAACGTCTTCGCGACCCCGCTCGACGAAGTGACGTCGGAGATGCGGCGACGCGCGAAGGTCTTCAATTTCGGCGTGCTGTACGGGCTGAGCGAGTACGGGCTTTCGACGAAAGAGCGCATCTCGCGCGAGGAAGCGGGCGAGTTCATCAAGCGCTACTTCGAGAAGTACGAGAAGATCCGCGCGTGGCGCGACGGCGCGATCGAAAGCTGCCGCACGCTGGGCTACGCCGAGACGCTGATGGGGCGGCGGCGTTACATCCCGGAGATCAAGTCACCGAACTTCCAGGTGCGCGGCTCGGGCGAGCGGATGGCGATCAACATGCCGGTGCAGGGTACGGCGAGCGACATCATCAAGGTGGCGATGAACCGCATCGACGAGGAGATCATCGAGCGCGGCTTGCAATCGCGGATGATCTTGCAGGTACACGACGAGCTGATCTTCGAGGGGCCGCGCGCGGAGATCGATGTCGTGCGCGAGATGGCGCTGCGCGTCATGCCGAAGTCACTCGACCTGATAGTGCCGCTCAAGATTGACATCAAGACCGGCACGAACTGGGGCGAACTTGAGGTCGCGCGCGGCCCGCTGCTCAGCGAAGAAGCGGAGTTCGAGTTCGCCGAGACGGCGGGATGACCCCGCGCGATGCCTGAACTGCCCGAAGTCGAAACGCTGCGCGCTGATCTCGAAGCGCGCGTCATCGGCCGCACGATCGTGTCGTGCAACGTCGCCGAAGATGCGCCACGGCTCGTGCAGCTACTGACGCGCGATGAATTCTGCGCGCAGCTGACCGGCAGATCGATTGCCGGACTCCGGCGGCGTGGCAAGTATCTGATCGTCGACCTCGACGACGAGCGCGCGTGGGTGATGCACCGTCGGATGTCAGGCAACGTCCTGTATCGCGTCGCCGCTGATCCGCCGGACGACTTTGCGCGTGCGGTGTTCGTACTCGACGACGGGCACGAATTGCGATGGGTGGACCTGCGGAAGTTCGGCACGATGTGGCTCGTCGAGGACGCCACGATGATCATGCCGGCGCTCGGGCCGGAGCCGCTGGATGCGGAGTTTACGCCGGCAGTGCTACGCGAGCGTGCACGCCGGCGGAGCGCGCCGATCAAGTCCGTGCTGCTCGACCAGACGGTGCTTGCCGGCATGGGCAACTTGTACACGGACGAAGCGCTGCACTACGCGAAGATTCACCCGCTGCGACCGGCGAACAAGCTGAAGGCGGGCGACTGGGTGCGGTTGCACGCGGGCGTGCTCGACGCGCTGCGCATGGGGATTGCGGCGCGCGGCAGCAGTTTGGGGACGACCTTGCGCGATCACGTGAATCTCGACGGCGATCCGGGGCGGAACCAGGAGACGGTGCGCGCGTACGGACGCGAGGGCGAACCGTGCTGTGAGTGCGGCTCGGTGATGCGCCGGATCAAGATCCGCGGCCGCAGCAGCGTATTCTGTCAGAAGTGCCAGCCGGCGCCGCGCGGGACGAGAACAGAGAACAGAAAGCAGAGAACGGGTGGCGCGAAGGTGCCGTTGCAAGCGCGACGGGCTGTGGAATAGCGATGAGCGACGTCGGCCTCCGAGACATGCTCGTGCGGTTACATCGGTTGTCCTCCGCGGATGTAGCCGTGCAACGCGCGCGTGATGCCGGCGTGATTGTGCGCCGTCCGGAGTTTGCCGACGCGGACAATCAAGACCGGCTCGTGGACCGTGAGTTCGAGCCATCTTGGCGGGGCGGCGTGCGACGAGCGCTTACGCAGCGGAGCGTCAAAGCGCTTGTCGCGGCGACGGACGATGAGTTGATCGGATTTGCTGTGTGGGATCTGGCGTACCGCGGCTATTTTGGGCCGATTGGCGTGGCGGAGACTTGGCGCGGACGCGGCATAGGAGCAGCGCTACTGCTTAGTTCGTTGCAGGCGATGCGGGAACAGGGCTACGCGTACGTCACGATCGGCAAAGTCGGACCGGCCGAGTTCTACGAGCGCGTCTGCGGGGCAGAGTTGATCGCTGGTCAGGCGGCGCCCTGACGCGCGAGAAGCGGTGCGTTCGCTTCGGCGCTATTCTGAACCGGAACATAGGGTGCGAGCATGGAGCGGCAGCATGGACGACCGAGCACTATCAGCGGACTGCCGCGACTGCGGGCAAGCGGTCTCATCGCACGACGACAGAGCGCCCGCCCGATGCGAGCGCTGCTTCAACGCGTTTCTTTCGGCGCGTGATGCGGAATTTCTGAGTAGCTACGCCGAACTCGGCGTCACGAGCCGGCGCGTTGTCGCCGAGACGTCGCTGCGGGCGCTCGTGATGGCGCCGCCGCCGCATCGCAAGGTGCTGGCGATGCACATCATGGAGCAGTACGTTGCCGCGGCGAGCGATCTCGTCGGGCTGTACTACGCGCTGAAGCAGCGCGGGCGCTCGCCGATCATGTCGGCGTTCATGGAGTTCAAGCTGGACCGCACGTCGGCGACGGCGTTCTTCCAGGAGATCATGAACACGCCGGCGCCCGAGTTACTTGAGGCGCTCGGGCTGCCGCAGCCGGATGCGGTCGGCGTGCGTTGTCCGTCGCTGTCGGAGAGCGACGTGAAAGACTTGAAGCGCGCGTTGGACCAGATGGTCTACGATCTCGACTACACGGGACGGATGGGCGAGACGGCGGCGCTGGCGCTGGCGCAGATGGCGGGCGAGAGCCGCGGGGGCGCCGCACTGCTGCATCAGTCGGAGTGGCTCGACAGCGTTGGTCTGCGGAAGGATCAGGTTGCGACGATGGCGATCGATCCGCAGCGCCGGACGGTCAACCTGACGGCGATCTCAGTCGACGAGAAGAAGCTCGAACACATCATCAGCAACATCAACGCGATGACGCGCGCGTCGCAGAACATGATCTACGGCGTGCTGACGATGTACCAGGAGCACGCGCGCGGCGCGGAGAGCGGAGAGCAGAGAACAAGCAGCAGTGAACAGAGAGCAGAGAACAAGACGCGGCGTGGGCGATCAAAGGCTGGCTAATCGGCTGAAACGGGCGGAGCTAAAGCTCCGCAGCTACATTCGCGTGTGCGCGTACTGACGAACCTCCAACATCCGGCTGACCAATCCCGCTTCCCGCTCTCTCTTCTCGCATCCAAACCGTACACTCCCGGCATGAACGAGGCTGGGTCTATCACCGACGTGCCGGGGATACGTGTCGGGCACTGGCAGGATGCGGACGCGATCACGGGTTGCACTGTGGTGCTGCCGGACGCGCCTGCGGTCGCGGGCGTCGACGTGCGCGGCGCGGCGCCGGGGACGCGCGAGACGGAGCTGTTGCGGCCGGGAAGTCTCGTGCAGAACGTACACGGGATCGTGCTGGCGGGCGGGAGCGCGTACGGACTCGACGCGGCTTCCGGCGTGATGCGGTATCTGGCGGAGCGCGGCGTTGGGTTCACGTTCGGCACGGCGGTGGTACCGATTGTGCCGGCAGCGATCCTCTTCGACCTGAGCATCGGGCGCAACGATCGATGGCCGGACGCAGACGCCGGGTATCGTGCGGCGTCGTCAGCGACGCGGCAGTGCGCCGAGGGCAATGTGGGCGCGGGTACGGGTGCGACCGTCGGCAAGGCGCTGGGTCCGGGGCCGGAGCACGCGATGAAAGGCGGGCTCGGCACGGCGTCGGAGCGCGCAAGCAACGGGCTGATCGCCGGCGCCATCGCCGCCGTGAACGCCTCAGGCGACGTGATCGATCCCGAGACAGCGACGACGATCGCGGGTCCACGCGACGACTCAGGTGCGATCGTCGATACGGTGGACGTCCTGCGAGAAGGGCGCTTCTGGCTGCCGGAAGCACCGGGCACGAACACGGTGCTCGTCGTCGTCGCGACGAACGCCGTGCTGTCGAAGGAGCAGGCGAACCGGCTCGCTACGGTGTGCCACGACGGCCTGGCGCGGGCTGTGCGGCCGGCGCACACGCCAAGCGACGGCGACATCGTCTTCACGCTGGCGACCGGCGATTTGCCGCTCGACCCACCCGGGTATCGCGTGCTGGAGGCGATCGCGACGCGCGCCGTAGAGCGCGCGATCGTGCGCGGAGTCGAGACGGCGGAATCGCTCGGCGGCTATCCGGCGGCGCGGGACGTGCGACGGTAGCGAGCTGCACGATCGTTCTGGCTTCACAGGCGCGGTTTCTCGTGTTGTTCCTCCGCGAACCCTCGCATCCGCTGCCGCTTGCCGAG
The DNA here is from genome assembly GCA_964599885.1 of uncultured Dehalococcoidia bacterium. Taxonomy (GTDB): domain Bacteria; phylum Chloroflexota; class Dehalococcoidia; order DSTF01; family JACRBR01; genus CAZRHH01. Next base: position 58,214 of record CAZRHH010000014.1, read on the forward strand.
AGTCGTGGATTCAACGGCTGAATCGCCGATTGAGATGCCTCTTACATCTCAATTCGGGCGCGCTGTAACGGGTGGCGCCCATTTGCACTCGTAGGCTGCGGTTGGACGCGCGAATAGCGTAATCGTTAAGTCGAAGGAGGAACAATGGCTCACAACGATACACACCATGTAGACGTAGTCGATCGTCGGGACGGCCCGGGCGCCGGCCTGATGCTGGCCATCGCCGCTCTGGTTGTGATCGCAGTTGTGGCAGTGGCACTGCTGTTCACGCAACCGTGGGACGACGACGGCGGCGTGGACTCGTCACCGGGCATCACCGATGACGTCGTACCAGGCGACGGCGATGTCGTACCGGGTGACGGCGATGATGTCGTGCCCGGTGATGGCGATGACGTCGTGCCGGGCGACGGCGGCGACGTTCCCGCACAGTAAGGCAGCACGATGCTCGTAGCGCTGGTGCTGCTCCTGTTGGTCGTGCTGGTATTCGGCGGGCTCGGCGTATTCGTCGCGAAAGTGTTCTTCGTGGCGATGGCGCTGGTACTCGTTGCCGGATTGCTGGCCGGCGGTGGCATCGCGCGGCGCTTGTAACGAACCGCTTTGCACGCAGCAGACGTCGAAGGGCAGCCAGAGATGGCGGCTCCTTCGTGTGCGCTGATGAGGCTCTGCTTGCGTCGATCGGAGCGGACTCGCGTGGATCGGTGGCGGAGAGAACCGCGACTTACCCCTACGTGCTCCGATCGCGATGCGTGACTGAAATTACGGACAGGGGGATGACTGCGCGAACGCCCAGTCCAGCATGCGCGCGGAGTCGGTGTAGCGGTCCTGGCTGCGCATGAGCGAAACGATGATGCGCCGGCCGTCGCGCGTCGCCGACGCGACGATCGTCTGCTGCGACTCCTCGGTGTAGCCGATCTTGATGCCATCGGCGCCTTCGTATTCTTGCAGCAGGCGGTTGCCGTTCCAGACTTCGCCGCCGTCCCATGCCGGCTGCCAGGACGTGGCCTTGACGATCTCGCGCAACTCGGCGTTCTGCATGATGTAGCGCGCCAGCATCGCCATGTCGTTGGCGCTCGAAACGAGGCCGTCCTCGTCTAGCCCGTGCGGGTTCGTGAAGTGCGTGTCATGGAGCGCGAGCGACGCAGCCTTTTCGTTCATCAGCGCGACGAACGTTGCTTCGTCGCCGCTGATGCCTTCGGCGATGGCGATCGCGGCGTCGTTGCCCGAGGGAAGCATCAGCCCATAAAGCAGGTCGAGCAGCGAGAGTTCCATGCCGGGCACGAGGCCCATCACCGTGGATCCGGTCTGGTCGTGGAGGAGCGCGCCGTCGACATCGGACGTGATCATGAGGCTGATGTCGGCCTGATCGGTCGCCACGGCGGCCGTCATCATTTTCGCCAGGCTGGCCGGCGGCAGCGGCAGATGCTCGTCGCGGCCGTAGACGAGCGCGCCACATGCGCTCTCGACGACCGCGATCGAGCGGGCGCTCACGTATGGGAATCCCGCGGGTTCCGTCGGCGTTGGTTCGGGCGTGGGTGAAGGAATGGCAGTGGTTGCGAGCACCTGGCCGCCCGCCGCGGCGGCGGAGGACGAGCATGCGCCGCCGCAGCCGCCCGATGCG
>CAZRHH010000015.1:0-57200 GCA_964599885.1 uncultured Dehalococcoidia bacterium
CCGCCGCTGATGTCGTCGTCACCGCCGCCGCCGTTGCCGGGCACGCTCGTCGCCGTCGCGCTCGGCTGCGTCGTCGCCGTCGGTACGGGTGTGTTCGTCGCCGTCGCTGTCGGCGTCGGCGGGATCTCGAGATCCGCCGTACCGAGCAGCGCCGCTACTTCGATGCTCTCCGAAGTCTCTCCCTCAACGTCCAGTTCGGTTGTTGCGAGGATCTGCAGCGTGCTGCCCGGAAGCGTGAGGAAGCCCGTCTGCCAGCCGGCGTGGTCCAGAGCCGCGCTGGTAGCGCCCGGCGCGAAGCTGGTCAATGCTGCCGTCGCCGTGACGTCGCTGTAGGTCTGGTTGAATGCAAACAATGGCTGCGGCATGAAGCCGTAGGCGTCCGCAGGAAGCGCGCCGTACTCCGACAGCACGATCAACCCGCCGCCCGCTGCGACGTACGCCGTCATGTCGTCCTGCCGATCGTTGAGCAGCGCGAGTTCCTCGTCCTCGAGCCCGGATTCGTCGCCGATACCCGTCCCGTACGATGCGACGATGATCGCTTCATGCAGAGCGAAGTCCACCGTCGCGATGTCGCCGCCCTCTACAAATGTCACGGAGGCGCTCGTCCACCCATCGATGACAGCTGTCTCAGCGTCGTCTTCGCTCTCGTCTGCGTCGAGGCCGATCACTAACACGCCGGCACCGCCGTTGCTGGATAACGCCAGCACACGCCCCACGACCGCCGGATACAATCCGCCGCAGTCGCTCGGAGCCGGGCAATTCACCTCCGCATGATCGCCGCTCACGAACATCGGTCCGGGATCGACGCCCGCGTCCACCGAGCGCGTCGACGACGCACCAAAACTGAAAACGACCGCTGCCAGCGCCGTAAACGTCGCGAGCGTGATCCACATGGGTAGCTTGAGACTCATGCCACTGTTCCTTTCGAGGGGTCTGCGCGGGGGACTACCTATTCGTATGCTGCGCGACCCATGCAGGTCAATGGTCCATGTCAACACGATGTCAAGGCGCGCGCCTGCGGGCCGCAAAGGTCACCCGCGATCCGTCAAGAACGCCCGCGAACTCCGCAACGACGAAGCGCGAGCCGTAACGTCCATCGTGCCGCCAGGAGAAGGCACTGCACCGCGCCCCTGGTGGAGCGCGCTGCCTCGTTCGACAAACGGTCATTGCGCTGGTCGTGAGCTACGCGGCATGCTGGTGCGGCTGCGCGACTGTCGTGGCCACTCTCAAAGGGAACGGAGGGCAACGTGACCAACGCGGTGTTACGGGTCATGCTCGGCGTCGGTGTCGCGATCGGCCTCGCCGGTCTCGCCACAGCCTGCGATGAGGACGGCGGAAGCATGTCGATGGGCGAGTATTTTCAGGAGTTCGAGGAACTCGGTGACGAGAGCGATGCGAAGTCGGACGAAATCAACGAGCAGAGCGATGATATCGGCCCGGGCGAGTTCGACAAGCTGCGAGATCTGACGGAAGACGCGCGAGATGTACTCGAAGACTTCATCAACGACGTGGATGAGCTTGATCCGCCCGCGGAGGTGGAAGACGCACATGATCGGTTTCTCGACGCCGCCTCTGGCTTCGTCGACGAATTCGACGACATCATCCGGGAGTTCTTTGACGAGGACGACGAGGACGCATTGGCGGATGGCGCCGCAGCACTCAATGCCGTCGATTTCTCGGCCGTAGGCGGGGCGTGCGACGAACTCCAGCAATTGGCCAATGACAACGGGATCGATGTCGACCTGGGTTGTGACGAATAGACCAGGATCCGCGACTGCGGTAGGGGCAGTTCGCATCGAGAGGCCGGCATACATGCCGGCCTCTCATGTTGATCCTGGATTGACCAGCGTGCGCTGGTGCGTCTCCCACTGGGACGGCGTTCTCGCGAAAAATAAAGAGACGAAGCAAGCTTTCGCCCGCTCCGTCCCGTTTCCGGTCTCGATGTCTGGTGTTACCCGTTCATCGTGACCAGTGACTACACTGTACCGCCCTCGCCATCTCAGACGGCATACGGCTGGCGACGGCACCGTTGCATCGCCGTTACGGCCCGCGCCGGAGTGCCTGCGCGTCCCCGCGTGCACCTCCGAACCTCATCCTTCACGCATCGCCTGCGCCGAAACGTTCGCCGTCGACTCGATAATCCTGATCGTCGCCCGCGTGATCGGCACAAGACTCGGGCGGTGAACCTTGTCGAGCGTATCCATCGCGTCGAACAGGTAGAACGGCGCCGCCAGCAACTGCACCAGCGGCACGCCAGCGAGATGAAAGTCTGCGCCATCGGTGGTCGGCTTCTCGCCAAAGATCGTCGGCGGCACAATGTACGACCGGCGCAGATCCTCCGTCTCGATCGCCCCGCGCACCGCGTCGTCGAGCCGCGGCAGCCGCGACGTGAACCACCAGCGCACCTCCGGCTCGCCCGTCGCGTGCAGAACGCCATCCTTCTCGACGAACTCGCTCGCCGCATGCTCCAAATGCACCTCGAGTACGCAGCGATCCAGTTCGTCGCGATGCGTGCGCACGAATGCCGCCTGGCCAGCGCCGCCCGCCATGTGGCCGGCATTGAGCAAGAACACCATCCGATGCGGACGCTGTGCCTGCGGCACCTGCGACCAGTACGTCGCCTGCGCCAGCACCAGCGCGATCCCGCTCGCGTCCTCGACCGCCGACGCCCACGGCCCGTCGTGATGCGAACCGACGATCACCGTATCGTCGTCTGCGCCCGCCAGCTCGCCAACGATGTTGAAGGTTGTGATTGACTCGCGCGCCGCATCAACGCGGATCGAGACGCGCAGCGATCGTTCTTCGAGCAGCGCACGCACACGCGCACCGTCGGAACCGCTGATCCAGATGCCCGGTATCGGGCGATGCTTGCCGTCGTACGGGACGTAGTACTCGAATGAGTCACCCGGATAGTTCGTCAGCGCGCCGATGAACGCCCGCGCGCCCGCCTCCATCGACGGCTCCATCACGTCCTGCGCGCCGCGCCCGAACGGCAGCAGATGCGCGCCGTCACTGAACGTCCCGTCCGGGTCGTACGCCCACGTCGCAAGCTGCGCCATCGACCGGTGCGGCAGGTGTCCGAGCCGCACATCGTTGAGCGCGATCTGGCCACGCACACGATCCGGCGCCGATTCGTCAAACGCGCAGAGTTCGCCTTCGACACCCGCTGTGGGCGACGAGAACGGCAGCGCGAAGCACGGGATCTCGACGTTCCGCGCCGGGTCGTCGTCGATCAAGGTGAGCGAAGAGCTCCGCGGCTCCCAGTACGGGGTTTCGACCGGCTCCGTGCGCACGTTTACGAGGCCAAGCCGCGTGAAGTGGTCCTGCGTCCATTGTTCGGCCCAGCGATCCGCCGCGTATCCCGGCCGGCGGATGCCGTGACGAAACACCTCGTCGATCCACGCCGAAATCTGCGGTTCCGCGGGCACGATGTCCGTGTTCATACGTTGAGCAGCGTAGCCTCGGTACACGCCAGCGGCAACGCAGCACAGGTGGTGGCGCTGCGACGACCTGTCGCGCGTGGCGGGGGACGCCACTGAATCCGCTTTGCCGGCGTGCACAACGCGCGTAACTATGCTGCGCGAAATTCTAGGATGGTCCGGTCTCCAATTCCTGTGGGTTTGCCCCCGACGATACCTTCGGCGATCAACTCCCTACACACTCGTCGAAAGTGTTTTTCGACCATGCGCCCCATCCACTTCGCAACGAGCGCATCTTGGAGCGCGCCGAAAGAAATGCGCCTACGCCCTCGCCCAACCGCGAGGACGTCCTCCTTGAGCAGTGCGATGTTCTCCTCCTCAAGCTCATCGATGGATAGTGTCTTCGGCACAAGCTCAGGAAAGGCTAGCTGTGGCGATGCTCGCGCTGATAGGAACTGAGTACGGTCTTGGAGGTACCGTTTCTCCACGCCGTATAGAATCGAACTCATGATCCGCATCGCGAGCGGATGTCGCGAGGCGAAGACTATGAAGTATTTGAGCTGCGCCGACTCCACGGTGCGCACCGGATAGGCTGCGGTCGTGAGACCGAATGCTTCTCCGAGATGTTTCATGTAAAGCTTCACCACGGCGCGGTATCGTTCCTCCTTGCTGGTGGTGGTATTCCAGATTTCCTGCCATGAATCATCGCCGATGATCCTGTTAAGGCGTCGGACAAATGCTGCACGAGGTTTCTGATCGTAGGAATCTAACCAACCGGCGCCGCGATCGAAGTTGGGCGCGTTGAAGTTGATGAGTAACTCCGTCTTTGCTCCGCGCGACCGCGCGCCCAACTTGCTGAGCGTCTCCCATTCGAGACCCTTTACACCGAACGGATCTAGGAAGAATAGTGCCGCCTCGCTTCCGACTTCCTCGAGTATCGCGTCGACGTGCTTCTCGAACCGCCCAAAGTAGTTATGCACCACGTTGGAGTGTCTCGACATATTCTGAACGAGATCCGCGAACTCGAGACGATCGGCTTCCACGTTGATGCAGCGGAGTACATACCGCGATCCGTCGGCAAGTTTCTGCGCAATCTCGGCGGCCCGTAACGGGGAACCAGCGACACTCTCTGCGCCGCTTCCGTAACACCCGCGCCCCGCGAACGCATCTACCAGAAAGCTTCGCCCCAAGATGCGGCTGAACTGCGGGAGGTAACCTTCAAAGATCTCGTGCTTACGCCGAGACCACTCCTTGCGTTGGTTGAAGAACGATGCGTTGCGGGTACGCATTCGTGGACTCCCGACTATTGGCGCCACTGGCTCATCCAGGCTCTGGACGAACTGCACTTGGCATGCCGTCCCACGTGCGTCCGTCAAGGAGCCGGCCTGCTTTTGCCTTCCCCACTCTCGTGCGGTTCTCGTTATGAACGCCCCATTGTTTGAAAAAGAATGGAACGTTGGCGTTTCTGCATTGATCTCTTATCCCGCGCGCCCAATCAGGATGCATTGGCCGTGCTTTGAAGCCGGATTCCCCGCCGCAAATCACCCAGTCCAGATCCGAAAGATCTAGCTGTAACGGTCCCAGCAGCGGCTCGCAGGAAAGGAATCGTACTTGTGCTCCCGTTCTTCTAAGTGATGGGATCCTAGACGTGAATCGTTGGTTCTCGACGCTTACACCCATCCAAATATTCGGCGACCACGTCAGACTCGCCGACAACGCGGCGGCGCGCTCTGCGCGTTTGGTCAAGATTTGAAACGTATGGTGAGACGCCCGGTTCATGACATCGAAAGTCTGTGCGATGAAGTCGTCTGGAACATCAGGGTGGAACAGATCACTCATCGAGTTTACGAAGATGAGCCGCGGGCGCTTCCATCGCAAGGGCCAGTCCAGGCGTTCCGGCCGGAGTTGGAGATCGAACCCTCGTTCGTACGGGTGCCCTGGGACTCCTCGGAATCGTTCGGCGAACGTCTCCGCATAGCAGTGTGCACAGCCGGGAGAAATCTTAGTGCAACCCGTGACAGGGTTCCAAGTGGCTTCGGTCCACTCAATCGACGAATTTTCAGCCATCAGACATTGTAGTCGCAGCGCGGGCGGTTGTCAGCGCGAGGATGGAAGGCGGCAACGCACTCAACGATTCCGCCGCGTCGGCATTGCGCGCGCATGATGTCGTTGGCCAGATCTCTCGACACCGGACGATGTTAGACGTAAGGGGTTGCTGGGGGAGTACCCGGCGTCCATTGCACGAACATTCGGAGGTTCATCGTGAGACGACTACGCATATTCGCGCCCGCGGTCGCCGTCGCGGCGTTCGCGGCGGTGATCATCGCCGGCGCGGCTTCGGCGCAGAACGGAAACGGCAACGGCGGAAACCGAAACGCGCCCGGCGTGCTCGAGGCCAGCGGCGACGGCATCGCCGCGGCGGCCGGCAAGCTAACGCTCGAACTCTGCGCGGACGAAGGACTGCTGCTCACCAAGGGCAGCGTCGAAATCGACGAGGGCGGCTACGAGGAAACCGTCGGCTGGCTCGGCCTGAACGTGTACTTCGGCTTCAGCGGATGCGCCACCGTCGGGCCGGAAGAGTCGTTCTGGAGCTTCGGCGGCAACGGCGGCGGTGGTGACCGCAAGACCGCCGCGCTCGTCGTCGGAACCGGGCTGACGCTGCGCGCCGAAGGCACCGGCATCGCGCTCCTCAAGGGCGAAGGCACGTGGGAGAAGGACAACGGCGACAGCGGTGCGTGGACCGACGACGAACCGCTGATCCTGAAGATCGGCGGCAAGACGCAGCGCTGCGACGTTGCGGCGATGCACGGCGACAATCACAAGAAGGACAAGTGCGCGACCGCCACCCCCGAACCGGACGACGAACCCGACGATGACGATGATGACGACGACGACGACGCCGAACCAACCGCTACCCCGACGGATCAGGACTAAGCGTCCACTACCGGCAATACGACACGAGGGCGAAGGGTACAACCCTTCGCCCTCGTTCATGTCGTTGCTGGTCCGGCCTGTCGCTGCGACTGTAGATGCACTGCGTCCCGTCGCACGCCAACGCGTGCGAAACAGCGCACGCCGATCCGCTACGAGCGAACCAGTTCGATCACCGGAATCGTCCGCGTCGTCTTCCGCTGGTACTCCCCAAACGTGGGAATCCGGCCAGCCTGACGCGCGTAGAGTTCGTCCCGCTCCGCGCCGGACGCGCCCCTCGCCCGCGCGCGATACGTCTCCACGCCGCGCTCGACCGTGACCTCCGGATGCGCGACGAGATTGTGGTACCACGCCGGATGCTTCGGCGCGCCGCGCATAGAGGCAAGACATACAGACGATCGCCGCCACCATGACGAGTGGCGCGCCACCACGGGCTGCGGGTCACACTCAGAGCCGGCTTCGACGATTCCAGCACGGCGTGGTTGACGCAAGAGAGTCGCGATCTTACTATTCGCCACACTTCTCACGCGGGCCCGTGGTCGGGCCGCCTACAATTTGAGGGCACGAAATGTCGGTTCGCCGGGCGCTCATGCGCTTCGCCCCTTCGATCTTCCTCGTTGCGGCTAGCCTTCTCTCAGTCGTCGTCACAGGAGCGACAAGTTTCGCGGCACCACAGTTCGGCGGCGGCGATGTGTTGGGTGATGGACAACTCGCGGACCCGTGCGACTACGTGACGGCCGACGTCATCAGCGAAGCCGCCGGCGATGAATTCGAGTTCGACCCGGCGAATACCAGCGCGTCCCTCAACGGGTGCGTGTTCTCAGGCTCCGGCGACATCGAATCGGTGACGGTCTCCCTGCTACTCGCTCGCGCGTTCGACGGAGAAGGCGGTCTGCTCGACGTGGAGGAGTTCGACGGGCCTGGGGAACGGACTTCGTGGTACTGCAGTGACGACGGAAATCGATGCGATCTCCAGACAGTAGTCGGGCAGGAGATGGTCGTTGTCATCATTAGCCCTGGCGACGCGGACGACGCACGAGAGACCGCCGTCGCTATCGCCGAGTCGGCACTGGCAAGCGAGCCGGTCGATAGCGGCGAAATAGGTTCTGTATTGCCATGCCCCGACGGGGGCGCGCTCAACGTTGCGTTCGCGGATGACGACGTCATCCGGGTCATCGTCGAGCCGGATCCGGAGGTGCCCATCCAACGCGGGGTATCCCCGAATACATCTGAATTCATGCTGGCTTATTACCTTGATGGACAACCAGCCGAGGCGGGCCAGCCGGTGATAGGCGCGCACCTCACGGGCCTCCGTTCGTATTCGGATTCCTCCTATGGAACACCGGGCGAGCACACCGTAACCGTGGTTCTCACACGCGGTGACAACGTCGCGTGCGCGGCGCGCGGCTCGGTGTCCTTCACCGTGGAGCGACCCCCGGAGATCGATGCCGAGACCACCTTAGGGCGTGGATCTGATGACAGCATCAACTGGGATCTTGGGTGGATGATCCCGTTCGTGGTGGTTTCCGGTCTTTTCGGGGCACTGGTCCTCAAGCGCGAATCGGGTCGTTTCGGTCTCGACGCCACGGATCCTTTCATACTCCACGTGGGTGGCGCTGGCTACACAATTTCCAGCGCCACAGGCAGAGTCGATGGCTATAACAAGACTCGCTCATCAACGGTGGCCGGATCGGTGCAAGGAAATGTCTACCAGGGCACCGGCTACGTCACCGGGAGCGTGTCGACCACCCACCACGTGCACGATCAATTCTTCCTGAACCTAGCCGATGGAACGGCTCACCGGGTTCAGGTGGACGATCTCAACTTGGCGGTCGCTAACGACCAACTCGCGTCGGCAGTCTGGGCCAAGGATAAATATCTACTCTTCCGCAACCACAAAGCACGCGAAACGGCCTTTTCGCCTCGCGGCATCAAGACCATTCTGAAGGCGAACGCTGGAATGTTCATCTGGCCAGTGTTGCTGTTCCTCGGCGTCTGGACCGCCGCCTGGCTCGCAACCGACGAGCCGCTCGGCGATACCTGGTCGGGCGGGCTATTGATCGCCTGGTGGGTGTCGATACCTGTGCTGATTGGTGCCGCGATCGTACTCAAGATCCTGACCGATCGCAGGGTCGCGTCTTTCCGACGTAAGGCCGGCCTGCTGGTGGAGGCATTGGACGGCGAGGCGGCTCGGCAAGAATCCCGGAGTGCTCATTGATACGATCATCGGCTCGGCGGTCGAACCACGACAAATCTCCCGTCCTACCGCTTCCGAAATCCAATGCCGGGAATCCCCAGCCTTTCTAGCGCCTTGAAGGAGCTTCGTAGGCAACAATCGCCTCGTTGCGGTTCAGGTTCGTGCCTCTATCGAGTTATTGGCTCGACAGAGCCGGCACTGATGCCTCGATCGAAGCTGAGCGCTTCGTGTTGGAGCGGGAGATGGGACTCGAACCCACGACCCTCTGCACGGAAGAAGCAATGGCTTCGCAGATGATGTAGCTTCGTTTGAGCACCGGACACGCACCAATGCGGTACTCGAGGGCGCCGCACCGGCGCTCTGCCGCGTAGCCGTTGTGCGCACGGAACGCGACACCCGAACGGACACCCGCAACTTGCAGCGCCGGTGGCGGTCGCGTCGCCGGAGCGGGCATACTGCGCCCGTGCCTGCATCCAGCGAATTGATCGTACACCTCGTGCGCCACGGCGAGACGCGGTGGAACCTGGACCGCCGCATCCAGGGGCAGACCCATGACGTGCGATTGACGGACCGCGGCCGCGAACAGGCGCACGAGCTGGCGGCGTCGCTCACTGGATCGAACGCCGGTGCGCTGTACAGCAGCGACTCGCTGCGCGCGTGGGAGACGGCGATCATCATCGGCGGCGCGATCGGACTCGACGTCACGCCGGAACCGGCGCTGCGTGAGATCCACTTCGGTGTGCTGCAAGGGCGCCTGGTGACAGAGATCATGGCCGAAGTCCGCGCCGTCTGGGAAGACCCGAACGCGCGTGCCGCAGGCGGCGAATCACTGCGCGACTTGCACGCCCGCGCCTCCGGCCTGTTCAAACGCTTGACGTTCGAGTCGCCGCACGACGAGGTCATCGCTGTCACGCACGGCGGCACGATGAACGTCGCGTTGGCGTGGGCGGCCGGCGTGCCCGTGGAGAAGCTGGAAATGCGACGCCTCGGCAACTGCGCGATCGAGACGGTGCGACTGCCGCGCGACGCGCGTTAGCGCCTCGTCGGGCGCGTCCGTGTACTGGACCATGCCATTTCGATACGGCGTATCACACGATCCTCATCGCGCGCCGCAGCCTCACTCCGGCCAACGAAACATCAGAGGGCGAAGGGTGCACAACCCTTTGCCCTCTTAACGTTTGCTTGCGTAGAGCGCCTTGCGCAATACGCGGCGCGTCGCCGCGAACGTGTCCGCTACGAACGCACCAGTTCGATCACCGGAATCGTCCGCGTCGTCTTCTGCTGATACTCTCCGAACGTCGGGATTCGGCCAGCCTGGCGGGCGTAGAGTTCGTCCCGCTCTGCGCCGGCGGTGATCCTCGCCCGTGCGCGATACGTCTCCGTACCGCGCTCGACGCTGACTTCGGGGTTCGCGACGAGATTGTGGTACCACGCCGGATGCTTCGGCGCGCCGCCCATCGAGGCAAAGACGAACACCCGATCGCCATCGGGCATGCTCACGAGCGGCGTCGTGTGCTCGGCGCCGCTCTTCGCGCCCTTCGTCGTCAGCAGAACCATCGGCGCGCCCGTGAACGGCCCGCCAACAACCCCCGCGTTCGCGCGAAACTCCGCGATGATCCCGTCATTGAAGTCGTTCGGTGGCATGCATGACCCTTTCCGCTCCAGAACAATGTTGCGATCCACGGTACCTACGCCCCGCCCGGAGGATGTTGAAATCAATGGGATCGTGGCGCTGCCGGGGCGGAACGCGGTTGTCCGCGATACATCGCGAACGAGATCGCTACACCTTCCAAACAACCGGAACCCGCGGATCGGGCAAGTACGCGCAGTAGGTGCCGGTACGGATCGCTCGATCGAGGTGTTCCCCTAGCGGCGCGTTGTGTTCACCGATGCGTAGCATCGCCTGCCGAACCGCCCTGGTCACGCTGACTCGCGCCCGTTCCGACGCGGAACCCGCGTCCCGGTCACGGCCACCCAGCCCGACCGCGCGCGACAGCTCGCGCACGATGAAGTCGCGCTCGGCGCCCGCCTGCGCGGCCCGTTCCGAATCCCCCATCGCCTGTGCATCCTCTATGTCTTCGTCGATCTCGGCAAGCCGTCGCCGGTACGACTCTTTCGCTTCCGTGTCCAGCAAGTGGATGGCACCCGATCCACGCTGTATGCCCAGGTCGGGCTCTCCCGTTCGGACCGGCTTCGCGGGTGCGCCCCGATCCCCGACGACCAGATCCAGCGCGTGAAACTCCCGTCCTGGCTCGACGAGAAGCCGCGCCAGATAGTGAAGCCCCTTTTGGTCCCGCAGGCGTGAGGTGTGCCCCTCGAACATGACCAACCAGAAGTCGCCGTCCCTCCGAAAGCAGTCTTCCTGGGCCGGCCGGGCGTCGGCGCCGGGAGACGCCGGCTGACGCTGCATGCCGCTTCCGGCTGCGTCATCTCCTCGCGCGTCACCAGACGCTTCTGTCGCGCTGATCGCCTGAAGCTTGGCGCCGATCTGCTCGAAGGCCGACTGCGCGGATCGGAACTCCAGAAGCGCCTGTCGCTCCTTCCCCTCGGCGCGATACGCGTCCCCGAGCCCCCTGCGAGCGCGCGCCGCCTCGTACGGTGCGCCGACCTCGTTCCACAGATGGATCGCCGCTTCAAACTCATGCCGCGCGCTGGCGGGGTCGCCTTCGGCCAGCCGTATCCTTGCATACGCAATGACCGAGCTGGCCACGAGCGCCTTGCTCTCAAACCGCCCGGCCACTCGCCGTAACTCTTCGGCTGCTGCGCCGGCCAGCTCAAGGTTGCCCGCCGCGACCTCGATCTCCACCTGCGCCTCCAGGAGAGGCGCCCGGCGAAGCTCCGTGTTCGGAGGCAGCTCCTTCGACGGGATGTTCAGCGGGTGGGCGAGAGCGTCGCGAATGGACTCGACAGCGAGCGCCACGTTCCCCTGCGCCAGATGCACCAGCGCAAGGCCAGGCTGCGGGTCCCATCCGGCGTGATGAGCCGCGAGAAATGCCTCCTCCGCGCCCTGGAGGTCGCCGATCTGTAACCGGATGCGGCCCAGTTCGGTAAGCGGCCAACCGAGCTCCCGCCGCAGGTACGGACGCAGTTCGTCGCACGCCAGCAAGGCTTCCTTCTCCGCCTCGACGGACGACCCACGCCGCCGGAGGATCTCAGCACGATGGACGCGACAACGTCCGTGGACGCTTCCGACCGGCTGGCCCTGCCGCCAACGGTCCATCGCCTCCGTCCACTCTTCCGCGAGGTCGTATTGCGCGAGTGCCTGCATCGCACACACGAGTTCGCAATAGACCATGCCGGTGGAAAGGGGATCGAGTTCGCCGGATACCGTCGCCACCGCTGCCTCGCTGAGCAGCCCCAGCCCCTGCGAAACTTCGCCTTCAAGAATAAGGCTACGGGCCTCGGCTATCCGCCCGATCGCGGCAGCCGCTGGAGCACAACGCGTGCCCGTTTCGATCGCCTGGCGCGCCCATCGCCGCGCTTCTTCGAAGTCGCCTGACAGCAGCCGTTCGTAGTTTCGAATCACGGCGAGCCACGCGTGAACCGGCGTCTCGTCCAGCCCCTCCAGGAGTTGTTCACACCGCTTGGTCCAGCCGCGCACGGGGGCCATGAGAGCTGTATCGAAGAGCAGGTGCATCGCGACGCGGACTGCCGCGCCCGCTGCCGCAAGCGGATCACCCGCTTTCAGGCTCTGGGTGTATGCGCGTTCCCACGCGGCGATCGTCACATCGAGGTGACCGGCGGCGTACGCCGCGTCGGCGAGCAGGGGGAGGTCCGCCGCGTTCAGGGGCGCTCGCGCGTCCGTCTCCATCAGCAGATCAAAGGCTTGTTGCCAATCGCCTCGTGACAGGGCATCGCCTGCCCTGCCTATCGCGGCCTCAGCGTCCGATTCGTCGCGCATCGATTCCAACAGCACCGAGTCGTGGCTCATGGCACCGCCCTCGCGGCAAGTGTAACAGCAGAAGTTACCGCCGTAATGGCCTTCGTCACGCAGTAGTAATGGAAGGTTCGGGCTCTGACCGTTAACGAGCTCACCGACGAGACCGCACCATCTTGGAGAAGGAGGGAGAGTCAAAGAGAGGGCAGCGGCGAAGGAAAGATACCAGGACTCACAGAAAGGAAGCGCGTCATGCCTTTTGTCAACGTCAAGATCATCGAGGGAGTCTTCTCCGAAAGCCAGAAGCAGGACATCGTCCGGAAGCTCACCGATACGATGGTCGCCATTGAAGGCGAGAACATGCGCCAGGTCACCTGGGTGGTGGTCGAAGAGGTGAAGAGCGGCGACTGGGGAATCGGCGGACAGCCACTTACCACGAATGATGTGAAGGCGCTTGCGGCCGGCGTCCGTTAGCCAGGAGGCGGAGGTGCCGGTTGGGGCAAACCTGACCGCACCGGCCGCCAGCAAGTTACCGCCGCAATCGCTTCATTCCACACTACCGGGTGAGGGCGCGGGCGGGCGGCCGCCGTAACAGGCAACCAGCTATCAGTGAACGACGAATCTTATGTGGAGGTAGAGCGATGCAGAACGCGAACGTCAACGGCGTCGAGCTGGAATACGAAGCACATGGAACGGGCGAACCAGTCCTGCTGATCAGCAACGGGCCCATCGCCGACAGCTTCCTGCCGTTCGTGTCCGAGAAAGTGCTCGCGCGCCGTTATCGCCTGATCCGCTACGAACAGCGGCGCGCGGCGGAAGACACTGCGAGCCCGGTGACCTTTGCCGAACATGCGTCCGATGCCGCCGCCCTGCTCGGCCATCTTGGCATCGATCGCGCGCACATCGCTGGTCACTCGACCGGCGCCAACATCGCCCTCCAGCTCGCTGCCGACCAGCCGAACCTCGTTCACACGCTGGCCTTGCTCGAGCCACCGCTTCTCGCCTCGCCAAGCGCCGCCGCATTCTTCGAGAAAGTGGGGCCATCCGTCGCGGCCTACGGCGCAGGCGACGGCGAGAAGGCGATGGCGCGATTCCTGAGCGTCGTGTGCAGCCTCGAATGGGAGACCTGCCGTTCGACGATCGAGAAGCACGTCCCGGGCGGTGTGGCGCGGGCGATTCAGGACGCCGGCAACTTGTTCGAGAGCTATCTGCCGGCTCTCAGCGCATGGCAGTTCGGGCCCGATCAGGCGGCGACCATCTCCAAGCCAGTGCTCTCTGTGCTGGGAGCGCAGACGGAGCAGCTATTTGTGGACAGCGACGAACTGCTGCATTCCTGGTTCCCGCAGCTCGAAGAGTGCAGGATCGAAGGCGTCGCTCACCTGCTGCAGATCCAGCGCCCTGAGCCGGTCGCCCGCGGCCTCGCCGAATTCTTCGCCCGCCATCCGATGGCGAGCCAGGTGAGTGCCGGCCTGAGCGCGAAACTCGGATGATCTGATCACTGAGACGATGGCTACGACGTGCGGCCGAGGCACCGACGGATGTCCGGCCGCACGTCGTGGCGTTTGTTCCGCAAGGATGAATGGAGCGGGAGATGGGACTCGAACCCACGACCCTCTGCTTGGGAAGAACGCTGGTTGGCCCGCAGGCCAGCCGCTATTTGGCCGACGGACGGGTCATTTCGTTACCAGACTGCGCTGCATTACCAATGGTAATCATTGGTAATCGTCGACGCTTTAAAGATCTCGCTCCGGCACTGCCTTTGGTAACGACTCGCGGCTCTCTGCCGCCCACGATCGGGACGGTGTTGAGAGGCGATCATCGCTCGGCTCTGCGCGCGATGAGCTTTCGCAGCAGAGCGAGGTCTTCCGGGGCAGGCTTTGGAAACTCGAAGTCGCCAGCGTACAATTGCACCTTGTCACGTAACGCATTGAGGTGCGTCCTGACCCGTCGGAGCGCCTGACGGGTTTCGACGCGAAGCGGGTCTTCGCCATTCAGTTCCTTCGTTGCCAGCTCAGCTAATACGATCTCAAAGCAACGCATTTCACGCCATCGTGCCTGGATGCCCTCGCGTAAGCCGACGATGTCCAGCCGCTCCAACAAGGCGTAAGCCGTCTCCTCGGATGCGACGTCGGGCCATGGATCCTCGGAATGCACACGTAGATCGCCGCCTCCGGGCGCGCCGGCGACTAAGCCCTCGATCATGCGTCGGGTGTGTTGGCGCGAAACGGCCTCGTCCGCCTGAGTGTCAGGAAAGATTTCGTACGAATACGCCGATTCCGACGACACGGGCATGGGCTCACCGAGCCAGTCGTAGAACGCGCCGGCGCTGATGCGGATGCCCGTTGCTTGGTCCTCGCCCTTGAGGACCCCGGTTCTGACGAGCTCGATAAGTTCCTGCGCGGCCTCGCTGCAGCCGCGCGTCCAAGTGTCCGCCGGCAGCACTCGCTCGCTGCCATCGTCGGCATAGTCCGCGTCGCTCCAGTGGGGGTGCTGCTCCATCGCTACTTCCACTAACTCTTGGATCGGCACTAGCTCCTCACGTAGTTGCTGCTCGCGTCGCCGATATTCTGTTTCCGTTACCGGCTCTTTGGTGAGTTCACGGATGTAGGCGCCCAACGCGCGAATGTCGTTCCCGAGCCCTCGGCGTATACGCGCCCGCTCGTCGATCGACTCGAGTCCGCGAACCTGTTCGAGAAGAAGCAGCATGTAAGGAGCGTACTCCTTCACCGCGCGGGCCCGGTCGATGCCGCGACGTAGTTCGGAGCGATCCTCTGCGGACGCGGTTGACCACATAGCGTCACTCGGTTTGAGCCGTTTCTTCCACGCGGTGAGCACGGATGACGCGCGTTGTTGCACGGTCAGTTTAGTGCACACCCGATCCAACCTATCGCCACGGCTGCTCATCGAATCGTCCTTTGCTTGCCACGCGGACGAAGGGCGGCTTCGACCGCCTGCAATCGCTCATCGATATCCGAAACCTCGAACAATTTGATAAGGACGACACACCCCCAAAAGAGAGCGCGCGACCGGGCGACGGAGTTGTCGAGGGCAAGCGTGTCGAGGACACCAATCTCCACGACGCGCCGAATATCGTCCGCTGTCTTGAGCGCATCGATGTTGTACGCACCCGCGGTGATCTGTTCGCGACGTCGGCGCCAGCGGCCGAATCTGGATCGTGCCAAAAACAGAACGTGCCGCCGTGCACCGGAGCGGCCTTGCACGTTTCGCCGGCGCTGTTCAGGGAGCTGCACAGGGGTCTCTTAGGCAAGCCTACGCCTCCGCCCGCGGAGTTGTTCGCGTCGCAACGTTGCCGCTAAACGCTTCCAGCCGCGCGATCGCCACACTGCAATAGTGTGGGTCGATCTCCATGGCGTAGGAGATTCGCCCGGTTCTCTCGGCGGCGATCAGCGTGGTTCCGGATCCCAGAAAGAGATCGAGCACAATATCGCCCGCCTGGCTGCTGTTGTTCAGCGCGCGTTCGACGAGGGCGAGGGGCGTCATCATGAGGTGGCGACTGTAGTGCGGCGACCGCAGCGCTAGAATACGTCTTTAAGTGGAGGTCAATTTCGTATGGCTAACGAACGCTTGCGTGGCAGCGGCAAACTTTTCGATTCCGCCGGTAACCCTGCTGCCGGAGTGACCTACGATATCGAGATTCGACAGGATCGCATGAAAGCGACGACGGCGTCTGGCCCCAGCGATGTACCCGGGTTCAAGACCGTCGAACGGGCCACTATGCAGGTTGTCTCCGGCAGAATCGACCCCTG
Organism: uncultured Dehalococcoidia bacterium; assembly: GCA_964599885.1. Lineage (GTDB taxonomy): Bacteria > Chloroflexota > Dehalococcoidia > DSTF01 > JACRBR01 > CAZRHH01. The sequence goes on from CAZRHH010000015.1 coordinate 16,192, forward strand.
GAACCACCGCGAGCCGTACAAGCTTGAACTCGAGGATGGCAGCACCGTTTCGATCGCGGTCGTCCCTGAACATCCGCTGGACCATGGGCGGCAGGTTTTTACGTTTACGTTCCGCGACTCCATCATCCCGCCTGCAACGTAAGCGGCCATCAACGCCGCTGCCGGGTGAAGCCCCCATCGAAGGGAGGGCGCGCGTCGCGGGCTGGCAAAAGACCCGCGACGCGCCCCCCGGCAAGCAGCAGGCCCGCCGCCGCCCGTGACCTGACGGCAGCGAGGCCCATGAGACAAACGATCACACGCCGGTAACGGTGCAGAAGGCAGAGGGACGCCACACGCACAGCGCGGCGCGAAGGAAGCGGCGCAACGACTCGCCATACGCAATGACCGTGCGTTCGGACTTACCTTCGACGCGGCACCGCAGAAGGTACAGCTCGATCAGCCGCGGTAGCGAGCGTTCGGATGTGGTCGTTTTCATGACCGCATGACCGCTCTCATTCGCGCACAAGTCAAGCCGGCGAGGTGATGCCTCGTGGATGTTTGTGATTGTTAACGCTTGCCGAAAGCCGTTGACTTGCGGCGTGCTCAGAGTGATGGATGCAATCGCCAACGAGAGAGCCCTCTGGCAGGGGCGAATGAAGGGAGCCGTGCGATGCCGATCGAGAACAGGAATCTTCAGGCGGGCACGGTGCTGAAGGCGCGGCACAAAGGGAAGGAGCACACATGCGAGGTCGTGAAGACCAAAGATGGGTTGCGCTACCGGCTCAAGGACGGGAAGGAGTTCAATAGCCCGTCGTCGGCGGGACGCGAGATCACGGGCGGCGTCGCCGTCAATGGCTGGCGATTCTGGTCGGTCGAGAGCACGGAGAAGCCGAAACCCGAACCCAAGGCCGACAAGCCGAAGAAGGCCAAGAAGGAGCCGGCGGCGAAGAAGTCGGGGTCGAAGGCCGCGAAGAAGAGCGCCGGAAAGGCCAGGAAGACGGGCAAAGTGGTTCGGGCGGCGGCGGCGAGCGACGCTTGGTTCGGTTGCGGCGTGTGCGGCGAGGAGTTCCCGACGATGAAGGCCGCGACGAAGCACGCGGCGGAGGCGCACCTCAGCAACTAACTCACACTCTCAGAGCGTGCGGGGGGTTGCTTCGACCGGCGTCGCGGTGCTCAAGTACCTCTCCGAAGGCCGAGTGGTTCCGACGGGGCCCAGTACACCAACCGGTACATCTCGGTACTCACGATCACCGATCGCAAGGTCACTCACTGGCGCGACTACCTCCACCCCTGGCGGTCTTCGACGCGCTCGCCGTCACGTTGATGGACGGCGGATGCCGAATCGGACCGTCGCATTACCTCCGTGTTCGCTCGCCGGCTACGGTGGGCGGCACCGTCGCGATGAGCCACGGGGTGCGGCTTACTTCGGGCTGCGAGTCGTACGCTACGCGCGCCGTCTCGATGTCAGCCCGGTGCGCGTCGGCCCACCCCGCCAATCCCAGCACCGGTGGGAGCAGTGTCCTACCGAGCGGCGTCAATGAGTACTCGACTCGCGGCGGCACGACCGCGTACACCTCACGCTCAACCAGCCCGTCGCGCTCGAGTTGGCGCACAGTCAACGTGAGCATCCGCTGCGATATCCCTTCGATCGATCGGTGGAGCTCCGTGAAGCGCATCGTTCGCTCGCCGAGCAGGCTTATGACGAACACGCTCCATTTGTCGCCAACGCGCGCAAGAACCTCTTTAATCGTCGTGCAACCGGGATCACTCGGGGAAACGCGTGACTCCGCCTTGGAAGCTGTCTTCATAAAATCGGTTACCTCTGTGTGCCTGTTGCACACCCGGGTGCGTACTTCCCTTTTGTGTGTGCCTCACAGATGATGTTACCAGACACAAGAAGGAATTGGGGGCCAGGATGACCAAATTACACATCATCGTCGGCAGCACGAGGGACGGTCGCGCGGCCGAACCTGTCGCGCAGTGGGTCCATCGCCGGGCGAAGGAATACAGCACCTTTGATGTCACGCTCCTCGATCTTCGCGAGTGGCCGCTGCCGATGTTTGCCGAAACCATGGCGACCGTCGGTGACTTCAGCGATCCGACCTACTCGGAGCCGATCGTTCGCCAATGGAATCGCACTATTGCCGAGGGCGATGCGTTCATCTTCATCACGCCCGAATACAACCACAGCTTTTCGGCCGTCCTGAAGAACGCCATCGATAGCGTCTTCGTGAGCTGGGGATTCCGCAACAAGCCGGCTGCCTTCGTCGCGTACAGCGCCGGCCCCGTCGGCGGTGCGCGCGCGGTGGAGCAGCTTGCGTTGGTCACGATCGAAGCGGAGATGGTGCCACTCAGGAACACCGTGCTGGTCAGCGCCGTCCACGCCGCCTTCGACGACTATGCGGAGCCCACGAACCCTCAGTCCGACGTAGCGCTCAAGATCTTGCTCGACGACCTCGCGTGGTGGGCGGACGCAACCGTCACTGCACGCTCGGCCGGTGAACTCGAACCCGGATCTCTGCGCTTTCGTGCGCTCGCGGCAGCAGTCTGAGGTCGGTCGCAAAGGCCCGCGCCAGTCCAGGTCCTCAGCGATGCCTTGAGTCGTGATGATCAGGGAATGAATAAATGAATAAAGGAGAGACAACATGACAACGACGAGTTCCAAACTACGGGACGCAACGCTTGTTAGCGACCGCAAGATGCGCCCTATGATGGGCCTACCTGTCTGGGAAGCGCTGCCGGCACGCGACGTGCCGTATGAGCTGTCCGACCCCTTCATCCTCTTGCACGAAGCAAGCCTGCAACCTTCCAAGATGGCGGGCCTTGACACGGAGCATCCGCACCGGGGCTTCGACAACCTCTGGTACATCCTGAAAGGCTCGAGCAGCACGGGCCACAGCACCGGCCCAGGCGGCGCGATCGAGCGAGCCGATCTGCCTGAGGGCTCACTGCTTTTTCTTCGAACCGGAAGAGGCGCAGTGCACGCGGAAAAGGTAGGCGCCGACCAGCTGCGCGACGGCACGGATGACGAGGTCCGCACGGTCCTGTTCTGGGTGAACCTCGCGCGAACGGACAAGGCAGCCGAGCCATTCGCGCTGGTGGTCGCACGCGAGGACATCGAGGTCATCCACGACGGCGACGCCATGGTTCGCGTCCTCGTCGGCGAAGGTACGCCGGTCCAGCTTGGCACTCCTGCGCTCATCCTTGACGTGGAGTTGCCGCATGGCGGGCGCATCGAGCATCACATGCCGGCCGAATTCCAAGCGTTCGCCTATCTTCTCGACGGCTCAGCCTCGTTCGGCGCCAACCGTGCGCCGGCTGAGGCCGGTCAGCTGGCGTTAATGGGACCGGGCGAAATCGCCGCCGTCGAGGACGCTGAACCGGGGACGCGGTATCTGCTAATGGCGGGCAAACCGTACGGCGAGGCGCCCCGCTTCAACGGCCCCTACGTCGACTAGGGGACGAGTGCCGTGGAACAGCGAGGAGGCCGAGATGGAACAGGAAGAACGCAAGAAGCCCGGCGTGCTGCGGGAGTATTCGACCGACGAGATCACCGTCTATTGGGAGCCGCAGCTTTGCATCCACACGGCTAACTGCCTCAACGCCGAACCCGACGTGTTCGATGCGATGCGGCGCCCATGGATCATCGCCGACGCTGCCAGTGCGGATCGCGTCGCGCAAGCGGTGATGAAATGCCCGACGGGTGCGCTGCACTTCCGCAGGCTCGATGGCGGCGAACAGGAGCCGGTGCCCGAGGAAACGACGGTGCAGCCGCGCACGAACGGCCCAATGTTTCTGCACGGCAACCTGAAGTTCATCAACGCCCTCGGCGAGGTGATCCGCGACGACACGCGCGTGGCGCTGTGCCGCTGCGGAGAGTCGGCGAACAAGCCGTTCTGCGATGGTACGCATCGCTCGATAGGGTTTCGAGCCTCTTGATGACGCGGTACCTGCTGCTTCCGCGTTGGGTTGCAGCTACAGAGGCGGCTCGTGGATACGACACGTGACGACTTTGACGTGGCCAATAACCAGTAGGGAAGCGGCGCACCCGTAGCGCGGTAGTAGCTGTGCACACAGGAAGGAAAACATCGTGGAAATTGGCATCGACAGCTTTGCAGCAGCCTACGACGAGAGCAGTCTGCAGGTGACTCCGTCGGATCGTCTCCGTAACCTGGTCGAAGAGATCGAACACGCGGACCAGGTCGGGCTCGACGTGTTCGGCATCGGCGAACATCATCGTAAGGACTACCTCGACGCTGCTCCCGCAGTCATCCTGGCCGCGGCGGCCGCGCGGACAGAGCGCATCCGTCTCACCAGTGCGGTGACGGTACTGAGTTCCGCCGATCCGGTGCGGGTGTTTCAGAACTTCGCGACCCTCGACCTGCTTTCGCGGGGCCGCGCCGAAATGGTCGTCGGCCGCGGCTCGTTCACCGACTCCTTTCCGCTGTTCGGCTTCAAGCTAGAAGACTACGACTCGCTCTTTGCAGAAAAGCTCGACCTGCTGCTGAAGATCCGCGACAACGAGCACGTCCACTGGTCAGGCGAACACCGACCCGCTCTGTCCGGACAGGGCGTCTACCCCAGACCACTGCAGGACCCGTTGCCGATCTGGCTCGGCGTTGGCGGCACGCCGCAATCGTTCATTCGCGCCGGCGAACTCGGACTTCCGCTGATGGTCGCGATCATCGGCGGCGAAACGCGCCGCTTCCGTCCGCTCGTCGACCTCTATCGAGAGGCAGGCCGTCGCGCGGGCTTCGCACCCGATCGATTGAAGGTCGGCGTCCATGCCCTCGGCTACGTCGCACCCACCAGCGAGCAGGCCGCCGATGATTTCTTCCCTGGCTACGCGCGCGCCTTTGCTTCCGTGGCCAAGGAGCGGGGCTGGCCGCCCGTCACCCGCGCCGCGTTCGATGCCCAACTGACGCCGGACGGCGCGTTGCTGATCGGCACACCGGAAGAGGTCGCGGCGAAGGTCATGCGGCACAGCGACGCCCTCGGCGGCATCTCCCGCATCACGTTTCAGATGAACGCCGCCTCGTTGCCACACAACAAGATGATGAACGCTATCGAACTGCTCGGCGGCCGGGTGGCGCCGGTTCTGCGCGAAGAACACCTTATCGGCCTAAACCATATTTGAAGAGTACGGAGACCCACGATGAACGCGACACCAGGGCGCGAAGTAACGGTGATGAAGGACGGTCCATACTTCGTGGAAGGATCGATCCCGCTAGCCAAACAGACGATCGTCGCCGACGATGAAGGCGGATCGCGCGATTGGCAGCAGGGCGAACCGATCGAGGTTGCCGCGTCCTACCCGCTGCCGTTTCCATCGCAGTAAAGCTCTCGCAACAATCACGACAGTTCGGCTTAGCGGTGAGTAACTTATGCACCAGCCCGGTGAGAGCTTAAGGAGCGGTGTTGATCGCTATGCGATAGTTTTGCTTCTAGCCTCGAGGATCCTACCGGCGATCAACGCGCTGCGGCACGGCGTCCGGTTAGTTGACATTCGGGCGTTCTGAACCTGGCTGCGCGATTTTACGTCGCGTTTTTTTTTTTTGGCATTAGCTTTCGTCTGCTTGCAACAATGGGCGTGAACAAAATCTCGCAAGAAGTCGGCGGTAGCGCGTCCTACTGCTGAGCGGATCTTTCGTCGTCGCGCTGCATAACTACCGTCGCTCCAGAACGAACGCGATCGACCCGGATGAGAACCGCATACCCTGTGCGGTCGGGATCCTGCGCGAGCTCGAATGGATGCGTACGCTCCATGATCGCTGCCCGCACATCGCCATCCTTCAAGACCTCAGCGACACCGTAGAACCGCCAACCGATGCGCGTCTCTGCGTTTCGGTAAAGCACGGCCACGTGCGGGTTCTCCTCGAGGTTGGCCAACGTCTCGCCCTTGGCGCGCTCCCAGAACGCGAGGTGTTCCTGATCGAACACCATCATGCTGCCGCGGTAGGAGACGTCAGGCTGGCCGTCGGACGCAGCCGTTGCGACGAGACAGGGCATGCGGTCCGCGAGCGCAGAACTCAATGCGCTCGACATCTCGTCCGTTAGCACAATCGGCATCACCGCGGCCGCAACGACGAGGGGCGCTGACCCATCCTGGAGATCGTTCTGTCGATCGTCGCGTCTCGACCGCCCGCTTCTAACTCACCGCGCGAGAGTGCAAGGATGATGTTGTCGACCAGCGCTCGAGCGGCTGACGCGCTGAGTTCGACGGCTACACGCGTGCTTGCTCCGGATGCCTCATGAACAAAGTCGATGTTTAACGAGTGCTCGAACGGTGCGTGCACCGGATGGTCGAATGAAACCTGCGCAGTGTCGACCTTGAACCAACCCCTTGGTCCCTTGGCGCTGCCTTCGATATCCGTGCGGATGCTGACGTTGGTGCACATCTCATCTCCCCTGCGCTACGACGCTCGTTCTTCCAGGTGCTTTTCGTAGAAGTCGAAGACGCGGCCCCATGCTTCCGTCGCCTGCTCCGGGCGGTAGCCGGCGCGATCCGTCGCGAAGAAACCGTGCCCCGCGCCATCGTATCGGTGAAACTCGTACGTCCTGCCCTCGTTCTTCAGAGCCGCCTCCGTCTGGTTCACCTGGTCGACGGTCGGGTTGCGGTCGTCGTTTCCAAAGATGCCGAGGATAGGACATGCGATGCGAGACGTGTAGTCGATCGGGGCGACCGGGCGCGCCGGTGACAGGTGCGACGGATCTGTGATGATGACGCCACCCCCCCAACAATCGACCGCAGCGTCAAGACCCGGAACGAGCGCAGCAGCCACGTACGCATGACGACCGCCGGAGCAGAACCCGATGCACCCGACCTTGCCGTTCGACGTCGGCTGGCCGCGCAAGAACCTCACGCTGGCATCGATATCGCCCATCGCCTGCGCATCGGATACGCCGCCCATGGCGCGAACGCGCGCGGCCATGTCGTCGGCGTCGCCGACTGGCGCTCGGGAGTAGAGGTGAGGTGCTATCGCTTGGAACCCGTGGTGTGCGAGTTTACGCGCGACTTCGCAGGTCCACTCATCCCAGCCCGGAAGGTGGTGAATGACCACAACGCCAGGGTACTGCCCAGAGCCGCTCGGCGTGGCGTAATACGCCTCAATTTGATCGTCGCTATGGCCCTTGAATGTGACGGTCTCGGCAACCATCGCTGCATAACTCACGACACATTCCTCCCGAGAGAGCGAGGGTGGATGAGTAGTAATTCTAGCGGCGGCGCGATTCGCTGAGCCAGGTCGTTGCCGTGGGCTTCTCCGTTTCGTTGTGCCACTACCAAGGGATGCTGGCCGATGTCTCGTGCGTCAGCGTCGGAAGGTCCGCCGCCGAATTCACGTGGCGCGGAGGCGTGAAGAACGTGGCATACGGGCGCAGGCGCAAGACAACGCGGTCTTCCCGCTTCGCGCCCTCCGCGACCATCGGTCGCACCGCCTCGGGCATTGGGTTCCCAGCCATCACACCCGCGATTTTCATCATGAGGTCGACCACGGCCGTGTCATCGGTGTCAACCTCCGCCTCGCAATACACCACGACGTAGGTGGGTGGCCACTGCTCGTCAAGCACGCACAGCGACACTTTCGAATCTCGGCGAACCGCGCCCGTCTTGCCACGAGCTGCCATTGTCGAGACGAGGATGTCGTCGCCGTCCATAGCGTAGTAGACGATCGACATCGCGGGCCCGTGGGCCTTTCGCCGGTATCCGAACACGGCTGTCCGGTGCGACTTCACAAACTCTCGGCGTTCATTGGCGTCCACGTGTGCTCCTGACCACTTGACATCGTTGCCTGCAAACCGTTTAATACTAAACGATTATGCCAGCCCGTCAAGACCTACTGCCCTACGAACAACTCATACGGACGTTCCTCGCGCGCAGCGGAACCGATCTCGATGCTCAGGCTGCTGTCTTCAACCTCGACCACGCGGCAATGGACGTGATCGCGACGATGGAGAGCCTCGTGTTGCGTCCGCACGACCTCTCGCACGCAGGATTCGTGGTCCTCATGACGCTTTGGATCAGCGGTCCACGCGAGATTCGCGAGCTCGCAGCCGTCCTTCGGGTGACCCGTGGCGCGATCGTCGGGTCCGTGAACACGCTTGAGAAGCGAGACCTCGTGCGCCGCATCCATTCCAAGGTCGATCGCCGCCTCGTCACGGTCGAACTCACCAAATCCGGGCGCGGGCTCGTGACCCGCGTTCAGAAGGACTGGCACGCGCTCGAAGTCGAAGTCACCAGCGGGCTCACCACCGAAGAGCAGCGCACCCTAGCGAGCCTCTTGCGCAAGATAGCGGCCGGCGCTCGTGCGATGCGCCGCGATCGCAATGGTCACATCGAGGCACTCAACCCGGACCTCTTCTTGTCCGAAAGTCCAGGCATGCCAGACAAGCTCACGCCCAAGCGCGTACGGAGGTAACGATGTCACTGCACCGCATGAACTCCGTGACCATCGGCGTGCCGAACGTCGAAGCGACGGCAGAGTTCTATCGCGACTTCAATCTCACCGAGACGGCGCGGGGCGTGTTCGCGTCGGCCGACGGCGGCGATCAGCTCAAGCTTGTGCACGCGCCGGTGCGGCGTATCGTCGAGCTTAATGTGGGGGCGGAAGATGCGGACGACGTCGCGCGCGTCGCGTCGCAGATGGCGAAGCTCGATGTGGCGTTCGAGCGATCGGAGACGGCGATCACGGCGTGCGATCCCGGCTCGGGCGTGCGCGTTACGGTCGAAGTGGCGCCGAAGATCGTGCAGGCAGCGGCGGCTCCCGCCGTATACAACGGCCCGGGCAGGATCGACCGAGAAGGACGCTCGCCGCGGCTTCCTATCGACGATACGCCGAAGCGCGCGCGGCCGCGCAAGCTGGGCCACATCGTCTTCGGGTCGACAGAGATCGAAGCGACGAACAAGTTCTTTATCGACGGCGTCGGCTTCAAAGTCAGTGACGAAGTGAAGGGCGCGGCGTATTTCTTGCGCTGTTCGCAGGACCATCACAACCTGCTGATCCAGAAGGCGCCCGTGCAGTTCCTGCATCACACGTCGTGGCAGGTCGAGGACGTTGACGAGATCGGACTTGGCGCACAGGCGCTGCTGAGCAAGGATCCAGCGCGGCACGTCTGGGGCCTCGGCCGCCATCACGTCGGTTCGAATTTCTTCTGGTACTTTCGCGATCCGGCCGGCAACTTCTCGGAGTACTACAGCGATCTCGATTGCATCGTCGACGACCAGTTGTGGAAGCCGCAGGTGTGGGAAGGCATGCACGCGCTGTACTCGTGGGGGCCGCCGCCGCCCGCGTCGTTCCTGCGCCCGGACGATCTGGCGGAGTTGATGGCTGGTTTGCACTCGCCGAAGGGATAGCGTGATGCCGAACGTGCCGAAGAATCTGGCGGAGTTCAAGCCGCTGTTTGGGCTTTCCGCGCGCGACTGGGAAGCCGTCAGACATCAGGGTCAGCGGTGAAACTCGTCACCTTTATGCAGAAGGGAGAAACGCGTGTCGGAGCCGTCGTGGAAGGCGGTATCGTCGATCTGACGGCTGCTGGGCTTCCGCGGTCGATGATCGAGGTGCTGTCACTAGAGGACGGACTTTCCCGAGCGCGCGAGGCGGCCGGTTCAGTTGCTGCCACTGTGCCGCTGAGCGAGGCGACGCTCCTGGCGCCGGTCCCCAACCCGCACAAGGTGCTGGCAATCGGGTTGAACTACCGGGACCACGTGGCGGAGGGAGGACGGCCGATGCCGGAGCGCCCTGTCGTTTTCGCCAAGATGCCAACGTGCATCACGGGTCCGGCCACGCCGATCCACATCCCGTGCGTCAGCCAGGCAGTGGATTGGGAAGGCGAGCTCTGCTTCATAGTCGGCAAGCGGGCGCGTTACGCAGGGGCGGAGGAGGCCGAGCGGTACGTAGCGGGCTTCACCATCGGCAACGATGTCTCAGTGCGTGACTGGCAGATGCACTCGCCCACGATGATGATGGGCAAGTCGTTCGATACGCATGGACCAACCGGACCATGGTTGGTCACTCCCGATGAGTTAGACGCCGGCCATTTGGACCTTCGTACGTTGGTCAATGGCGAGCAAAAGCAATCGTCGAACACGGAGCAGTTGATCTTCAGTGTGGGGCAGATCATCGAGTATCTGTCGGCCGCTTTCACGCTGGAGCCGGGCGACATCGTATTCACGGGTACGCCCGCGGGCGTTGGCGGCGCGATGAAGCCGCCGCAGTTCTTGAAGCCGGGCGACACCGTGCGCATCGAGATCAGCGGCCTCGGGGTGCTAGAGAATCCCGTGATCGAGGAGCCGGCATAAGTAGTATCGCCGACGACTTCGGAACGTGCACGAGGCGGTAAGTAGACGGAGGCGCATTTCAATGGACGCGGGACAAGCCGGCCGAGTGTTTATGGATCCTGCAGCGTACGCCGATGAAGGGAGGTTGCATGAGGCGCTTGCGCTCCTTCGACGAGAATCGCCCGTGCACTGGGTCCAGGCGGAAGGATTCAATCCGTTCTGGGCGATAACCCGGCACGCCGATGTGGCCGAGATCGAGACGAATGCTGCAGTGTTCCGGAATGAGCCGCGGCCTCTGCTTGCGCCGGCGGTGGCGGATGCGCGACCGGCGCCGCTGCGGACGCTCGTCCACATGGACGCACCGGACCACACCGCCGTGCGTGGACTCACCGCGCCCTGGTTTCACCACAAAGATGGTGAAGCAGATGATGGACCCTATAGAGGAGCTCGCGCGGAAGCACGTGGATCGGATGGCGGCTTCGAGCGGCGAGTGTGACTTCGCGCGCGACGTGGCAATGTACTTCCCGATCGAGGTGATCACCTCGTTGCTCGGCCTGCCGGATGAGGACGTGCCGCGACTGCTGAAGCTGACGCAGGAATTGTTCGGGATTGCGGACCCTGAACCGCGGCGCGGAGAAAGCGTCGAGGACGCGCAGGCGGTGATTCTTGACTTCTTCACGTACTTCACCGCACTGACGCAGCAGCGGCGAGCAACTCCAACGGAAGACCTGGCGTCGGTGATCGCTAACGCCCGTATCGATGGGAGAGAGCTGAACCCGGGCGAGCTGATCTCGTACCACGTCATCATCGCGACGGCCGGTCACGACACCACGAGCTCGACGATATCAGGCGGACTGTTGGCGCTGCTGCAGAACCCGAAAGAGCTGCAACGGCTGCGGGATGACCCATCGTTGCTGGCGACCGCCGCCGACGAGATGATCCGGTGGGTGTCGCCTGTGAAGCATTTCATGCGGACGGCGATCGAGGATTACCAGCTGCGCGGGGAGACGATCCACAAAGGCCAATCGGTGCTGCTGTCTTACCCTTCGGCGAATCGCGACGAGGCCGTGTTCGAGGAGCCGGTGTCGTTCGATGTCGGCCGCAGCCCGAATAAGCACCTGGCATTCGGGATGGGTCCGCACTTTTGCCTGGGAGCGAGTCTCGCCCGGCTGGAGATACAGACGATCTTCAACGAGATGCTGCCTCGGCTGGAATGGATCGAGCTGGCGGGCGAGCCGGAATTCATGCAGACAACGTTCGTCGGCGGACCGAAGCATTTGCCCATCCGGTACAAGATGCGCGCGTAGGCAGCTCCAACGTTGTTGCGCTCGTGCAGGCGCAGAGAACAAGCACCGAGCAGAGGGTGAGCGCGCATGTGCACCGGCGATTTTCGTGATGGAGAAAGGTTCCGACGATGCAAGAACAGACCGCCAGACGGGCACCCGCCGTCACGCTCAAGGCGATCGGCCACGGGCGCCAGTTCACGTTCGATAGCATCGGCACGACGGCATTGCTGATCTGCGTCGCGCGTGAGACAACAGACAAGGCGCCCGACGTTGTCGCCGCCGTGCGTGAGCGCTGGTCCCAAGCGTCGGAGGTTGTGATCATCAATCTTGGGGACGCGCGACCGTTCCCGCCGGTGATCCGCAAGGTCGCCGAACAGATCATGAAGGCGTCGTACAACGAGGCGGTGAAGAGTCTGCTGCCTGGACGGACGCCGGAGGAGTACGTGCTGATCGTGCCGGACTGGGACGGGGACATGCTCGGGCCGCTCGGGATCGATGACGTGACCAAGACGATCGCCGTGGCCGTCATCAACAAGCACGGCGAGGTGGTCGGCGTCTACCAGGGGGATGATTGCGCGACGCAGGCGGTGGCGCTGATCGCAAGCGCGGGCGTGTAGCTGGCGAACGCGCCGGCGTCTCAGGACCACAGCGAAACGAAAACTATGTCTACGGCCATCACCAATGCGACCGTCTTCGATGGAAGCACAATTCGCGAAGCGGGCAGATGCTCAGTCACCTACCGAGACCGCATCACCAGGCGATGCTGGCCTTGAACTCCGCAAGCGCGGCCGACCGGCTATCCTGACAACCCGAGCGATTGCAGGCGGCGAACTTTGATGAGTGACCACGTGCTTGAGGAGTTGTGCCACGCCCTGGCGGCGGGGGAGCCGTGCGCGGTCGTGACGATCGTTGAGACGCGAGGATCGACGCCGCAAAAGGTAGGAGCAAGACTGCTACTCACAGTTGACGGCAGGACGGTGGGGACGCTGGGCGGCGGCTGCATTGAAGCGGAAGCCATCGAGCGGGCGGAGGCGGCGCTGCATGCGGGCACGCCCGAGCTGCTCGAGTTCACACTGAACGAGGACATCGCAGTGGACTACGGCCTGGCGTGCGGTGGCACCGAGTTGCTGCTCGTCGACCCGACGATGCGCACGCCGGAGGGGCTGGAGCTGGCGCGGCGAATGCTTGAGATATCGAACGGCGGCGGACGCGGTGTCGTCCTAACGCTACTGGATGGCGCGGACGGCGTCGCTTCGGCGGCGAAGTTCGCGTTGTGGCACGACGACCGAACGGACGGCGACGTCGGCCCCTTTCAGGCGGAGGCGATGCGGCTCGCGCAGCGCGTGATCGCGTCGCCACGGCCACAACCGGCGATCGTCACGCTAGGCGCCAACACGCGGGCCTTTCTCGACGTGTTCACCGAGGCGCCTGAGGTCGTGATCGTGGGCGGCGGCCACGTTGGGCGCGCGCTGGCCTCTGTGGCGCACGTCATGGGATATCGGATGTCCGTGATCGATGACCGGGAGGCGTTCGCGAACCATGAACGATTCCCGGAGGCTGACCGGGTCATCGCGGGCAATATCGGCGATGCGATACGCGCGCTCCCGGCGACCGCAAACACCGCGATCGTCATCGTGACACGCGGGCACAAGTACGACTACGAGGCGCTCGCTGCAGGGGCTGCGTCGAATGCTGGGTACGTCGGGTTGATGGGGAGCCGCCGGAAGGTCGCGCTGATCTACCGGCAATTACTGGCGGACGGCGTACCAGAAGGGCGGCTCCGCGACATCCACGCGCCGATCGGATTGGACATTGGCGCAGTCTCGCCGGAGGAGATCGCACTGAGCATCATGGCTGAGATCACGATGGAGCGCGCGGGTGGCTCGGGGACACCCCTACGGTCGCGCGGAGATTCCGTGACCGCGGCTCAGCGCCGCCGCGCGACGTGAGTCGGGCCGTCACGGCGATCGTGCTCGCGGCGGGTGAGTCAACGCGGATGGGTGTCCAGAAGGCGTTGCTCGAATGGAAGGGCGTGCCGCTGATCGCGTACCAGTTGCAGCAGCTGGCGGCTGTTGATGTTGTGGAGGAGATCATCGTTGTTGCGGGATACGAGCCCGAGCGCATCCGCGACATCGCCTCATCGCATCCGCGGACGGCGGTCGTGCACAACGCCGCGTATCGCAACGGGAAAGTGAGTTCGATCGTGACGGGGCTCCATGCGATACGTGGCAATGCCGGCGAGATCATGGTGTTGGGGGTGGACCAGCCACGCTCGGCGAGAGTGCTGCAAGCGATCCTCGTAGGGCACGCGAGGTCAGGTGCACCGATCACGGTGCCGGTTCACGGTGGCCACCGGGGGCACCCAACGGTGTTCTCGCGGGTTCTGCTCCCGGAGTTGCTTGCAATCACCGAAGAGACGAAGGGATTGCGAGAGATACTGCAAACGCACGCGGCGGAGGTCCATGAAGTGGCATGCGACGAGAGCGTGCTGGTGGATCTGAATGAGCCGGCCGACATGCGCGCCGCGTCGCGGGATCTCTGAAGCGTTTGACTCGCCGTTCGAGCGGTGCGACGATCGGTCGACTGCAACGAGCCACTGGAGTTCATATGACTACACTTCGCGTGAACGGTGAGTCCTACGAAGCCGCGGAGGCGTCGCGGAACCTGCTGAGCTTCATCCGCTTCGACGCGGGACTCACGGGCACGAAGTACGGCTGCGGCGAGGGCGTATGCGGCGCCTGCACCGTCCTCGTCGACGGGCAGCCCCTGCGCTCATGCATGACGACCGTGGGCGCGGTTGCCGGCGGTTCGATCACCACAATCGAGGGGCTGGCGACGGACGGCGAACTACACCCGGTTCAACGCGCGTTCATCGACGAGCAGGCGATGCAGTGTGGGTACTGCATCCCTGGCTTCATCATGACATCCGTGGCGCTACTGAATCGCGTGCATGCGCCCGATCGAGCCACGATCCGCGAGGCACTCTCGCAGAACATGTGCCGTTGTGGAACGTATCAGCGCATCGTGCGGGCGGTGGAGCGGGCGTCGAAGCAGGAACAGAGTGCATGACTGAAAACGATACGAACGGCGCCGGCCTCCATGTGCTGGGGGAGGTCGGCCAGGGGTACCCGCCGCCGCGACGGACATACGCACGTGTAGCGTACGGGAACACGGCACCGGACGTCGAAAAGGCGCGCTGGCTCACCGTGCGGCCGGACGGATCAGTAGTCGCGTACGCGGGAAAGGTTGAGTACGGGCAGGGCATTCGCACGGGGCTGGCTATCGAGGTGGCGGATGAATTGCGTGTGCCGCTTGACCGCGTGGAAGTCGTGCTGGGCGACACGGCGCTGGTGCCCTGGGACATGGGGACGTTCGGCAGCCAGTCCACGGCGCGCGTTGGACTGCAACTGCGGAAGGCGGCGGCGACGGCTCGGCAGGCGTTACTTGAACTGGCGGCAGACAGGCTTGACCTCCCTGCGGGCGATCTCCGAGTGGAATCGGGGCGAATTGCGCCGACGCGCGACGGGAACCGTGGCGTGACGTATGCGGAGCTCATTGGCAGCGCGAACATCCTGCGCGACGTCGATGACGCGATCGCGCTGACGCCGTCGAGCGAGTTCACGGTGATGGGAAAGACGCACGCGCGCATCGACGCGGAGGCGCGGGTAACAGGGCTTGCACGGTACTCGCAGGACATCGTGGTAGACGGGATGCTGTTCGCCGCCGTTCTACGGCGACCGTGGCGCGGCGCCAAGCTGGCCGCAGTGGATACGTCGATCGCGGGGCAGATGCCGGGCGTTGCGCAGGTGGTTCGGGACGACGACCTCGTCGCAGTGCTGGCGGACACCGACGAGCACGCCGCTGCCGCTGTGAGCTTGCTGCGAGCCGAATGGACCGAGCCGGCGACGCCTGCCTCGACCGTGAACTTGCCGGAGATCCTGGTAAACAGCGGTGCCGACCCATTCGTGACGCAGGAAGCGGGCTCGCTTGAGGAGGGCTTCAAGGCCGCGAGCGGCGTGCTTGAGGCGACATACTTCGTGCCGTACGTGTCGAACGCCCCGATGGAGCCGCGCGCGGCGGTAGCTACCTGGGAGGGCGATCGGCTGACAGTGTGGGCAGGGACGCAGCGGCCGTTCGGGATTCGGACGGAGCTGGCGCAACGCTTTGGCATCGATGAGGCGGCGGTGCGTGTGATCGCGCCCGAGATCGGCGGCGGGTTTGGCAGCAAGAGCCCATACCCGGTGGCGCACGAGGCAGCGCGGCTCGCTCGTATCGCCGGGCGGCCCGTGCGGGTGGCGTACACGCGCACGGAGGACATGATCTACGCCACGATGCGGCCGGCGGCGGTGATCCGGATTAAGAGTGGCTTCACCGCCGACGGGAGGATCGTGGCATGGGAGTGCCATGCATATCACGCCGGCGACCGCCCGTTCCTCGGCAGGCGAGGGTCTGACAGTCCCTACGATTCACCACATGTAAAGGTGACGACGTACACCTCGGACAGTCCTCTGGCGACAGGGTCATATCGCTCGCTCGGCGCTGCGACGAACCACTTCGCGCGTGAGGTACACGTGGATGAAATCGCAGAAGCGGTCGGCATCGATCCTGTAGAGATGCGGTTGCGCAACCTGTCGCACCCACGGTTCCGCCGCGTTCTGGAGCGCGCAGCCGAAGCACACGGCTGGGTATCAGGAGCGGGCGCGCCGCGTCGCGGGCAGGGGATCGCGATTGGGATTGACGTAGGGAGCTACATCGCGACTGTCGTGCAGCTCGACGTCGGCGGGCGTGAAGTGCGGGTGGATCGGGTCACGGCGGCGCTCGATTGCGGCCTCGTCGTAAACCCCGAAGGCGCGAAGAACCAGGTCGAGGGCTCTATCGTGATGGGGATGGGTACGGCGCTGTACGAGGCGATCGATTTCCACGACGGGCGTGTACTGAACGCGGGCTTCACGAGATACCGGGTCCCTCGTAGCAACGATGCGCCGTCGATCGAGACACTCTTAGTCGGCGACAGCGATACGCCGTCTACGGGCGCGGGCGAACCGGGCATCGTACCGATCGCCGCAGCGATCTCGAACGCCGTATTCGACCGAACCGGTTTGCGACACCGGGAGTTGCCGGTGCAACGCTATCTTCGAGCTTGAGTTGGGACGTGCGACGCGGTTCACGGTCCTCGCTGCCGGCCCATCGGCTCGGGTGGGCGCGGACGGATGCGTTGCGTTCAGTCCCGTCTTTTGGCAGCGTCACGGTGATGCATCGGTTGACACCTTGGGAGGACTATGTCGGCGATCTGCATGGCTGCGGCAAACGCGACAACCCGCGTTCCAGATGCAACCTTGCCTCGCCAACCACCCCGGGTCGTCTCCCGCCCGCCAGCCACCCGTATGAATGGATTCGCCGGGGGACTCAGCGTGCTACCGGATGCATCGGCGTGAGCACGTACCAACGGTGGAGTCCCGTGACGTGCGGATCGGCGATTGCGGGCAGTGAGTAGGGCCTTCCCATGCGATACCGCCGTGCCCGTTCAAGAGCCGTACTGATTGGCGTATAGTGAGCGCATGACGGCGATCGAGACGCTCTCAGGCGGGCGCGAGGCCTTCGACGCCCGCCGATGGCGGGACGCCTGCGAGCAGCTCACCGCTGCTGACCGTGAAACCGCGCTCACGCCCGACGACCTCGAGCGGTTAGGGACGGCGGCGTACCTCTGCGGAGACCCGTGCTGGCAGATCGCATGGACGCGCGCGCATCAGATCCTGCGTGACGGCGGTGAAACGGCGAGGGCTGCGCGCTCCGCGTTCTGGTTAGGTTTCGGCTACTTCAATGCCGGCGAGATGGCACAGGGTGGCGGCTGGCTGACGCGCACGCAGCGGCTCGTCGACGAGTTGGGAACCGATTGCGCCGAGGCTGGCTACCTGCTGCTTCCTGCCGCGATCGAAGCATGCGATCGCGATCCCGTCACCTCGCTCGTTGCCTTCCGTCGCGCCCTTGAACTCGGTGAACGCTTTCGAGACCGTGACCTCATCGCTCTCGCACGTCATGGCGAAGCGCGATGCATCATCGTCTTGGGCGACCCTCCGGCAGGCATGGCGCTGCTCGATGAGGTACTTGTGGCGTTGACCGCCGGCGAACTGTCACCGATAGTCGAGGGCGATACGTATTGTGGAGCGATCGAAGCGTGCCAACTTACGTTCGATGTGCGACGTGCACGCGAGTGGACGGCCGCGCTCCACCGCTGGCACGAATTGCAGCCGGGCCTCGAGGCGTTCCGAGGCCAGTGCCTGATCTACCTGTCAGCGATCGCACAGACGCGCGGCGACTGGCGCAGCGCTTTGGATGTGGCATCGCAAGCGTGCCAGCGGCTGACGGAACCCACGCTGCATCCGGCAATCGGCGCGGCGCACTATCAACGCGCGCAACTCGAGCGATTGCGCGGGGAGTTCGGCGCGGCCGAAGAGTCGTATCAGCTGGCAGGAGAACACGGGCGCGAGCCGCAACCGGGACTGGCGCAACTGCGGCTCGCCCAGGGTCAGGTAGCGCCCGCAGCCGCAAGCATCCGCCGCGTGCTCGATGAAAGCAGGCATCCCGTCGAGCGATCGGCGGCGCTCCCTGTCTGCGTTGAGATCATGATCGCCATTCACGACGTTGGAGCCGCGCGTGCCGCCGCAGAGGAGCTCGGTCAGATCGCCGCCACGTTTGCGTCGCCCTTCCTGCGGGCGCAAGCCGCGCACGCCACTGGCTCGGTGCTCGTCGCTGAAGGGCGGCATCGCGAAGCACTCGAGCATCTGCGCGAGGCTTGCGCGATCCTACGTGAATTGGATGCGCCATACGACGCTGCCCGTACGCGCGTCCTCGTCGGCTTGGCTTGCCGCGCACTCGGCGACCTAGATGGCGCCGAGGTCGAATGGCGAGCGGCACGTGGCGTGTTTCAAACGGTAGGCGCGGCGCCGGATCTCGACCGGTTGGATGCGCTGTCGGGGAAGTCATCGCAGCGGGGCCTACTCACCACTCGCGAACTCGACATTCTCCGACTCATCGCGTCGGGGAGGACGAATCGCGCCATCGGTGAAGAGCTTGTTATCAGCGAAAAGACGGTCGCCCGACACGCGAGCAACATCTTCGACAAGCTCGGCGTGTCATCGCGCGCCGCCGCTACGGCTTTCGCGTACGATCATCACCTCCTCTAGCCACCCACTACATAGATCTACCCATCCATTCAACCGCGATGAATGCACATTTCATCCGATGCGGCGTCCACCGCCTGCTGCGATGCTGTTGTGGAAGCACACGCAGTTCACGGAGGTTGTCGGATGGAAACCAATGGCTTTTCCAATGCGATCCACGCGCTGGTACCGCGCATTCGCGAGCGGCGAACGGAGATCGAAGAGGCGCGCAGGCTTCCGCCCGACCTTGTCGGTGAGCTGACGGCGACCGGCGTCTTCCGAATTGGCGTCCCGAAGGCGTTGGGCGGCGACGAAGGCGACGTGCTCGACGCGCTGCGGGTCATAGAGACGCTATCAGCGGCCGACGGCTCGACCGGGTGGTGCGCCATGCTCGCGATCGGTGGTGGCATCGTCGCGGGTTACATGCGAGAAGACGGCGCGCGTGAGGTCTTCGCCGACCCAGGGTTGCCCACGGCGCTGGTCGCCGAGCCGGCGGGGGCGGCGGTGCGAGAGCGCGACGGCGTCCGAGTGAGCGGGCGCTGGCGTTTCGCAAGCGGCGTTACGCACGCCACGTGGATCGTGCTCGGCTGCGTTGTCATGGAGAACGGCGCCCCGCACATGACGCCGCACGGGCCAGAGGTGATTCACGTATTCGTGCCCGTGAAGGACGTACAGATCCATGACACGTGGCACGTGAGCGGGCTGCGCGGCACCGGGAGCAACGATGTGAGCTGCGACAACGTGTTCGTCCCCGAGGCGCGGATCTTTTCGTTGTTCGACCCGACGGGGTTTCGATCCGAAGCGCTCTACCGGATGCCGGTCTTAACGCAGGTGGCTCCCGCGATCTCCGCTGTTGCGCTGGGTATCGCGCGGGCGGCGCTCGACGAAGTCAGCGAACTCGCGGCCACGAAGACGCCGTCGATGAGCATGAGCAGGCTGGCCGAGCGGCCGGTCGGCCAGATCGAGATCGCGCGCGCAGAAGGAGCGCTCGGCGGCGCGCGCTCCTTCCTCTACGACGCTGTCGACGACGTCTGGCAGACGGTCGTGGCCAAGTTCGAGCCCACGATGCGTCAACGTTCACTGTGCCGCATCGCGTCGAACCACGCGACTGAGGTGGCCGCCCAGGTCGCACGCACGGCCAGCACGCTCGCAGGGTCGACGTCCGTGTACAACGCGTCGTCGTTGCAGCGACACGCCCGCGACGCGGACGTGATCACGCACCACTTCACGCAGTCGCCGCACGTGTGGGAGGACGCCGGACGTGCCCTATTGGGCTTGGAGCCGATGGCGCCATTGTTCTGAGATCATCGAAACCTAGCGAATAGGCGAGTTCCTTGCAGCCGTCCCAATTTCTCGTCATCGTGCACAGCGAACAGCCCGAGCGGCTGATCGAGTTCT
Organism: uncultured Dehalococcoidia bacterium; assembly: GCA_964599885.1. Taxonomy (GTDB): domain Bacteria; phylum Chloroflexota; class Dehalococcoidia; order DSTF01; family JACRBR01; genus CAZRHH01. The sequence goes on from CAZRHH010000015.1 coordinate 36,291, forward strand.
ACAAGGACGTGGTGGGCCTGGTGCCGCACTTCGGTGTGACGCCAGGCGCGTTCAGCGCCGGATCGTCGTCGTTCGTCGACTTGATCGTTGAGCCACACGGCGAGGTCAAGGGTGAGGCGAGGGAGCCACAACGCGTGATGCTCAACTTCGTCGTGGACGACATCGTCGCGGAACAGTGTGTGCTCAAGTCACGCGATGTTCCGTTCGTGCGTGACGCGACGGAGGAACCCGGCGTCGGGCTCTTCGCGACGTTTGAAGATCCGGACGGCAACTACTGTCAGTTAATCGAACTCCGCACCTAACCGCCGCTGTTTTCGGTAGCAGGCTTACGAGGTCAGAGCACGCTCTAGGGGAAAGACATGGAAGCCAAACAAATTTTGGTTAACCAGTATCGCTGGAGCGCCGCGACGGCGCGGAACATGATCGACGTGCTCACGAAGGACCTCACCGAAGACGAGCTGAACTGGCAGGCGCGGCCCGGCCACCACTCCATGTGGCACAACATCTGGCACATGTTCCTGTCAGATGACTACTACACGGCAGCGGCTCTTGAGATGCCTGCCATTTGGGATGAGGGCAAGTGGCAAGACCGGATCGACTTAAGCAACATGGCGAGGGTGTTCGACTATCCGGCAAAGGGTATGGGCAACGGGGTCGAAAGTGTCGTGCCGCGTTTTGTGATCTTCGACGTGCCAGACAGCCTGGTTGACGAACTAAAAGCCCCGCCGCTCGCGCATTACTTGGCGTATGTCGATGAGCTCCATGCAAAGACCACCGAGCGCCTGCTCGCTGCATCCAGTGACCAACTCATCAGAAAAGTGTCTTGGTACGGGCGATCCGTTCCGGCGTTCTCACAGATCGTAGGATCTGGGCACGTGTCTCGACACATTGGAATGATGGAAAACATCCGAGGACTGGTCCGAGGTCCTGGAGAAGGAACTGCTTCAATCTGAGCGAGTCGAACCTCGCGTGTGAACGCCCGTGCACGACAGGCGCATACTATGAGCCGATCGTGTGGGGGGATGGGCGCACCGCGTCACTCGCGGGAGTTGAGGTCACGGCGGGCGAAGGACCAGAACGAGATGGCGCCGAAGGCGACGCAGAAGACGACGAGCATGAGCGCCGCCACCAACGGGTCGGGCGTGTCGGCGGGATCGGGCACCGCGCGGAAGGCGATGGAATTGTAGTCGGGATAGCCGTTCTTGTTCGCGGCGAGCAACGCTGAGGCGTGGTGCTCGATGAACAGGTTCTGAAACCCTTCCCAGTTCCCGCCCAGCTCACCCAGGAGGCTCACGGCGCTGCTCTCGACCAGCTTGTATACCAGGACGCCGGTCGCGCCCAACGCCGTCGAACGTGACACGACGGCGAGCATGAACGCGAGCATACCGTACGGCACGATCGCCAGCGTCGCGCACGCGACCATCAGCGGCATTTCCGATACGGACGGCTCAGGGTTGACGCCGACGTACTTCACAGGATCCTCGAATAGCTGCGTCGCTGCGAGTGAGAACACGATGCCAACGGCCAGCGCGATCAGCATGCCGACGGCGCAGATCAGCGCGGTGGTCAGCAGTTTCGCCGCGAGGAACTGCGTTCGCGTTACGCCGCGCGCGATCGACAAGCGCACGCTTCCCCATCCGAAATCGGTCGCGACGGCGGATGCCGCGAAGAACGCGATGAACACGGGTCCCCAGTACTGGCCTGCATCGATCAACGGAAGAATCGCCCAAGGCCAGCGGAACGTGAACGCACCCGCCGGAATGCCGTACTCATCAATGTTGTTGCGTTCGTCGAGGTAGGCAACACCGCCGGCAAGCCAGATCTCAATGGCCGCGCCGATGATGAGGAATAGCAGCAGCAGGTACGGCAGCCACCGGGTGCGCGACTTCATCCATTCCGCAGAGAGCAGCCTAAGCACCGGCGTCGCCCTCCCCCGTCACTTCCAGGAAGAAGTCCTCGAGCGAGTTGTCCCGTGTCCGCAGCTCGGTCAGCCAGATCTGGCGTTCTGAGAGCGCGCGGCTGATCTCGGCGGCGCGGTCGGCGGGCGCCTCGACGACGAGGCGGCCATCGGCCTCGCGGGTAATTGCGCCGGGCCAGCGGAGCGCGCGGATCGCGGTTTCGGCGCCGGCGGCGTCAGTCGTGCGCAGTTCGAGGACGCCGCTGGCCGCGACGAGCGAGGCGACGGATCCCTGCGTCAGGAGGCGGCCGCTCTTCAGGATCGCTACCTCGTCGCACATCTGCTCGACCTCGTTGAGGATGTGACTCGAGACGAAGACCGTCTTGCCGTCGGCCGCGAGTTGGCGAACAAGCGAGCGAAACTCGCGGATGCCGGCGGGGTCGAGACCGTTCGTTGGCTCATCGAGGATGACGAGTTCTGGATCGTGCAGGATCGCCGTCGCGACCGCGAGCCGCTGCCGCATGCCGAGCGAGTCGGTGCGCGCCTTGTCGCGCCCGCGCGTCGTCAGGCCAACGAGGGCCAGTACTTCATCGATGCGGGCGCCGGTGATGCGCGGGTCGATCTTCGCCCAAAAGCGCAGGTTGTCGCGCGCGGACTCTCGCGCGCCTCTTCGATGTCTTCCTCAATCTCAGCGAGACGTCTTCGGTACGCCTCTTTAGCCTGAGCATCGAGCAGACCGCCGCCTTGCATCGCTCGCGCGAACGACAGGCCGGCCTCTGCGACGCGGCTACCGTTCCCCGCTCCGTCTCTCTCCGCAGCTATTAGATCCAGAACGTGGAACTCCCTGCCCGGCTCGGCGAGAAGCCGAGCCCGGTAGTGCAGACCCTTCAGATCCCGGAGGTGCGCGGTATGTCCCTCGAACACGACCGACCAGTAGTCGCCCTCTCGTCGAAACAGGTTTTCCAAAAGCCCAGCGACGACCGAAGCCCCGGATTGTCGGCCCCTGAGCCGACCGATGATGACTCGACTCCCTCTGCCGGGTCTGCGTTTGTGACGCCTGGATGATCGGCGTTCATCCGGCGGTGGCCTTCGTCGCACGCTCCTCCGGCGCTTCAGCCGCTGAGGCAACGGGACGGATGAGGAGGACCGGCGCATGACCCTGCAGCATGCGGTCCGCCGTGCTGCCCAACACCGTTCTCGCGATGCCAGCACGTGCGTGTGTGCTCATCACCACGAGGTCGACGGCGTTCCTCTCCACGAAATTCAGCAGCATGTTCGCGCTTCCGCCCTGAAACACCATGATCTCCACGGGGTGTGCGATTGTCGACTGCGTTTTCTCCAGATACGCGCGCGCCGACGAAACGAGTTCCTCATCGAGCCTCGGCCAGTACATCTGTGGCGCATACATCGGGAACGCTTCGGCCGAGAACGGCGCAACGCGAACGAGCGTCACCTTCGCGCCGAACGCGCGTGCGAGCTCGAGTGCCGCCGGCAGTGCCGCCTCGGCGAGCGCCGACCCGCCTAGCGGAACCAGAATGTGCTTGGGAGCGAATCCGGAGGCTACCGTCTCTGCCACTTCCTTTCCGACGACCAGGAGCGGAACGTGCGAGGTATGCAGCAGGTTGCCCGCCGTCGAGCCGTACATCCACCGGTTGAGGCCCGAGCGTCCGTGCGTCGATGCGACGATCAGCGAGGCATCCACCTCTCGCGCTGTCTCGAGGATCGCTTCGTGCGGATAGTTGACCTTGACCACCAACTCAGCATCGGACACGGCCAACCTGTCACGGACCGCGGCGAGATACTGCAAGCACGTCTCGCGCGGCCGAGTCACCATCTCTTCGCTCCACGGTCCGTGCTCCGGAATGTCGGAGGTGTAGGCTGCCGTCATCAGCACGAGCCGGCCTTGCAAAGCCGTGGCGAGCGCCGTCGCGTAGGGCAGGGAGCGTTCAGAGATTGCCGAACCGTCCAGCGGTACGAGTATTGGATCATTTGCGAGCATACGAACACCTCCTGGAGCATCATACGCAGAATTCTTTGATGCGATCGTTGCTGAAAGGCTCTGGATCTCCGGGCCAAGTGGCACGTCTAGCGGATCATCAATAAGCGGTCTTGGCGTGCGGTGGGTATCACGTCGCCGGCGTACGACCTCGGGCTCACGGAGGAGGAGGTCGCAGAGCGCTGGGAGCAGCACTACGCCGTGCTGCGTGCCCAACGAGCCGCGCCGCCGGGCGATTTGCCTCGCGCATAGCCCTGTCCCGGTCGCTCCGCGCACATCGCCACCACTACGCCGCGAGTGCGCGCGCGACGAGCCAGAGCGGCGCGGGCCAGGTGTTGCTGAAGATGGAGCGGATGAAGCCGGGGTCGTGCAGCTCGTTAAAAGTCATGGTTCCAGGTACTGTGCTGACCAGATCCAAGGGTCGTGCATCGCCTGCTTCTACTCATCGGCGCCAGCCTCTCGACGAGCGATGAATGCGGCCGCTTCCGATCGTCTCGTAAGATTCAACTTTCGGAGGATGTTGCTCACGTAGTTCTTCACGGTCTTGTCGCTGAGGAACACTTCGTCGGCGATTTGTTTGTTCGTCTTTCCTTCCGAGATGAGGTGCAAGATCTTTTGCTCCTGCTCCGTGAGAGCGTTGAGCGGGTCGTCTGACTTCCGCTGTCCGGCGCTTCGGACGCGCTCCAGCACCTTCCGCGTGACGGCGGCGTCGAGCAGCGAGTCGCCGCGCGCGACGGCGGCGATGGCGTCGCCGAGGTCACGGCCACGCGTCTGTTTGAGGATGTATCCCGAGGCGCCGGCGAGGATGGACGCGAGTACAGCATCCTCGTCCGCGTAGGAAGTGAGCATCAGCACTTTCGATTCCGGTCGCGATTCTCGTATCGACCGGCACGCCTCGATGCCGCTTCCATCAGGGAGGCGAACATCCATGACGATCACGTCGGGTGTCGTGCGCGCCGCCTCAGCGATCGCCTCCTGAACGGTTGAAGCCTGCCCGACGACGTCAAACCCTTCACGGCGCTTTAGTAGCGCCAGAAGCCCTTCACGGACCACGTCATGGTCATCGACAAGCATGATGCGTATGCTGGCCATCGATTTTTGTCCCTTCGCGCCAGTGTACGCCACTCGTTCCCGCAGATGGTTGTTCTAGCGGAGCGGGACGGAAACTGAAATTGTCGTACCGTGCCCAACGGCGCTGTGTATCTCCAACCGGCCGCCAACCGAATTCGCGCGACTGGCAAGGTTCCGCAGGCCGCGATGCCCCTCGGCACGCTCCGCTGCGGCATCGAACCCCGCTCCGTCATCGGCGACTCGCGCGACGATGCAGTCATCTCTGCGGCAAAGGGCCAGATGGACGTGTTTCGCACGCGAATGCTTTCGGACGTTAGCCAGGGCCTCCTGGGCGATCTGGAAGATGGCCACGGCAATCGAATCGTCAGCGCCGGACACGTCGGCGTCGAGCTCAAGATCGATGGCGATTGGGGAGCTTGCGCGAAACGCACCGACAAGGTGCTGTAGCGAGTCGGCGAGGTTGCCGCCATAGAACATCGGCCGAAGCTCGAAGATGTAGCCGCGGATGTCTCTGATGACGTCGTTGAGCTGGTCGATCGATTTCTCGATGAGCGCCTCGGCCGCTGTGCCGCGCGCCTCCTCCGCCGCGATCTCCAGCCCTAGCGCGACGCCGAAGACCAATTGAATGATCCCGTCGTGTAGGTCCATGGCGATGCGCTCGCGTTCGTTCTGCGCCTGCGCCGCTTCGAGAAGCACGCGGCGTTCCGCTTCGAGCCGCAGCCGTTCGCTGATGTCGCGTACCGCGGCGACGATCAGTGTGCCTTCGGAGGTGAGCCGCGGGCTGAGACTGATCTCCACCGGAAACTCGCTGCCGTCTTTTCTTCGGCCTTTCAGGCTCAGGCCCGAGCCCATCGCTCGGATCGTCGGATGGCCTTCGTACCGAGCGCGATGGGCGAGATGCGCTTTCTTGAACTCATCCGGGACGAGGATCTCCGCCCGCTCTCCCATGAGCTCATCGCGGCTGTAACCGAAGAGCTCCTCGATCTGCGAGTTGGCCACAACGATCTTGCCCTCCGGCCCGACGACGAGCATGCCATCCGGCGCGGAGTCGAGGAGTCCTCGGAAGGTGGCGTCGGTCAGCAATCGGAAGACCTCAGGCGATACGACGGTACGAAACCTCCTCATTATAGGGTCGAAGCGGACGAAGCGCCTTGTGTGCTTCGCTGCCGCCATGCTCGTGAGCATCGCGTCAGAGCCTCCGATATCCGTCTCTCAGCCGCACGGGCCGGGCGGACTACATCAGACCTGCCGTTCGGCCCGTTATGGCCAGAACCCGCCGCTGAGCGTAGTGCGGACATGGCCGATATGACGTTCGGCCGTCTGCTCGCCCATTCAGTCCGTGAGGATGGGCGTGACGATCTTGCGTGACGATCGGCACGCTGAAGGAGGGCCGAGAGGCACTGCACGCAACCGTCTCCATAGGCATACGTTGAGCGTGAGCAACGGCATCGACTAGCCAGGCGACATGAAGGGAGTTCGGAACATGAAAACGAATGGCAAGACAGAATTGGCGGTGCGTCAATCACCGCGCGCTGACCTTGACGATTTGCGCGACTCGCTGCGAGGCCTGTTTGACTGGCGTCCGTTCTCTCTGCGAACAAGGCGCCTCTTGGACGAAGTAGCAAAGCCAGCTATCGACGTGTTCGAGCATGACGGCACGCTTGTCGTGAAGGCCGAGATGCCAGGCGTTGCGCCGGACAAGCTCGACGTGAGCGTGGCTGACGGCGAGCTGCGTATTAGCGGCGAGCGTGAGGAAGAGAAGGAAGTGCGCGAGGAGAACTACTACCGGTGCGAGCGTACCTACGGCCGCATCTATCGCGCGGTCCCGCTTCCCGATGGTTGTGACACGGAACACGTCGAGGCAAGCGCCCGCGACGGCGTTGTCGAGGTCGTCATCCCGCGCAAGGCGGCGTCGCTCGGCAAGAAGATCGAGGTCAAGAGCGGCTGACCGCCCGCGGTCCGTCATCCTCGTTCGCGCGATCGGGTAAGGAGCAATCACATGTTCGTGCTGAACTCGATGCCTCGGCATCAAGTGTCCGCGTACACAGCCGACTCGAACACTCTCTTTGTGTCAACAACGTCCTTGAACACGACAACTAGCCTCAGGCGCGGATCTGCCAGTGCTGGCACGGGTGACCTATCTACCGTGACCGTGCAGCAGCGATGGACGGTGCATGCTCTGGTGCTGGGAATCGCCGCACTCGTCGCGTTACAGGTGCCCGGCGGGTGAGATGACGTTGTTGCTTAAGTGTTGTCCGCGCTGCAACGGCGACCTCTTTCCAGAAGGTCAGGAGAATGGCGACCGATGGTTCGTCTGCCTCCAGTGCGGGATGCGCGTTCAGCCGCCTGGACGCGCAGAAGCAACTCCGGTGCCGGTGCGCTCGCCCGGCCCCGAGCGCGACGGAAGCAACGATCATGCGTATCGCCCAAATCGCACCCCTGCTTGAAAGCGTTCCGCCTCAACTGTATGGCGGCACGGAGCGCGTCGTCAGCGCGCTCACCGAGGGGATGGTCGCCCGCGGGCATCATGTGACGCTCTTCGCGAGTGGAGACTCGCGGACATCGGCGAGGCTGATTCCCTCGGTGGCGCGCAGCCTCCGGCTCGACGGCCATGCGCGCGATCACGTCGCCCACACGATCACGCAGCTCGCTGACGTATTCGATCGCGCCGAAGACTTTGACGTAATCCACAGTCACGTCGACTATTTCGCTTTTCCTTTCGTTCGCCGGAGCGCGGTCCCCGTCGTGACGACGACGCATGGCAGGCTCGATCTGCCGGAGATCGCTCGTGTCTATCAACGGTTCGACGAGGTGCCGCTGATCGCCATAAGCGATGCCCAGCGCGCGTATCTCCCGTCGAACAATTGGTTGGGAACCGTCTACAACGGCATCGAATTCGGCCGCTTCACATTGCGCACGGAGCAAGGCTCGTACCTGGCATTCCTTGGTCGGATCTCTCCCGAGAAGCGAGTGGATCGCGCGATCGAAGTGGCGCGCGCTCTCGACATGCCGCTCAAGATAGCGGCAAAGGTCGACGCGGCCGATCAAGAGTATTTCGACTACGCGATCCGCCCCCAGCTCGTGCATCCGCTCATCGAGTTCGTCGGCGAGGTCGACGAACGGCGGAAAGACGAGTTCCTCGGCGACGCCTACGCATACCTCTTCCCAATCGACTGGCCGGAGCCGTTCGGATTGACGATGGTCGAGTCGATGGCATGCGGGACGCCCGTGATCGCAATGAACTGCGGTTCCGTCCGGGAGGTCATCTCCGATAACGTCTCCGGATTCATCTGCTCGTCACTGAGGGAATTCATGGATGCGGTGCGGCGCGTCGATCTGCTAGAGCGACGCGCCGTCCGAGCCTACGCCGAGGAGCGCTTCTCCGCCTCTGTGATGGCCGCCGGCTACGAACGGCTGTATCAGGCCATGGTCTGCAGCTGCGTTCGCCACGATGCGGCTGCCTCCGTCCTACCTGCGCTCGTATCGACGGCGGCAGCGCATATCGGTAGTGGCTGACGCCGCGCCTCAGCTTGGCGTCGCCATGGTTGAATGACGGGGTGGCATTGACACCGTTAGCGTGGAGGGCCGCGACGCAGAAGTCCGGCAGGAGCAGATACATGCTCTCTAGACGATCGGACCGGCCAGCGGAAGTCGCTATCGTGGAGTCGCGACCAACGCCTGGAGGTGGCGGGTAGATTGCGTCCTAACGAAGGGATCATCAGTCTGTAGGCTCGAACGTTCTAGAACTGCCACCATTCGTACCACTTGCCGAGCGGCAGCGACATCACAACGACGTCGTGTGGGTGACCGTTCTCGTCTCTCAGCAACTCGTGGATCGTCGCCGCACGCAGGAACCCTAGCCGTTCAGCGGCAGCGATCGCGTCGTCCTGTACGCCGGCGACGAACTCTCCGGTCACGCGCTCCAGATCGGCGTCGGCTGCGATGTCGCAGAGCTCCTTCATGAGCGCCGTGCCAAGCCCGCGCTGGCGCGCCCCCTCCTCGACCACGATACGGATACCGGCAACGTTTGCATAAGCCCCGTGCCGCGAGCGCAACAACACGCCGTTGGCGATGATCCGATCCCCTTCGACCGCAACCAGCGGCAGCGCGCGCGCATAATCGATGTGCGACGTCCATCGGGATATGAGTTTCGGCGACGTCACGTCGTCCTTCAGGAAGTAGCGGTCGTGTGCCGGGACATTGCGAAAGAACACCGTCAGGGCGGCTTCGTCAGCTTCGCACAACGGTCTCACGGTGACATTCGCGCCATCCCGCAGCACCAGCTCCTTCGGATATGCCGTCAGCTCGTAACTCATATCTTCCCTCTCGTCAGTGGCCGCTCGCCAGGAGTGTCCAGATCAATACCGCAGCAGTGCGCCGATCCCTGCGGCGCCGAGCGCGTCCGACGCGTCCGGGCCCACGAACAACACGATGGCGTCCGTCGACATCGCCATCCGCACCGCCGCCTCAACGACGTCGTCGGTGTGCCACGTAGGCTCCTGGCAGACGGGGCAGTTAGCGGCTGCATGCACGCCGATGTAGTGACCGTCGGGGCATTGGACGCCGGGCTTCGCCTTGCCTTCCGCCGGCACGACGAGGATGTGCACGCGGCCGGCGCACAGGGCGTCGAGTGTATCCTGCCACCCGGTCATCGCCGCTTGCCCTTTCGCGGCTGCCGTCGTCAGATCCTGGACGATCTCGAGGTTACGCTTGTCGCGAGCCGCACGCTCGATCGATGCGACCCGCTTCACGACGTCCGCCGTCACGGCAAACATCTCGGCCGGAATCGTCTCCACTACGATGCGCGCGAGCGCCTTTGGCAGCATCCGCCGTAACTCCACGAGAGCCTCGTCCGGTCCGGCCAGTACCAGCGCGTGGATGGGCCGCGACCGGTCGATCGCCCAGAGATGCTCCACGGTGCGCCGTGCGTGCTCGTGGAGCTGGTGCTCCCGATGACGCGCGTATCGCGCCTGCGCCCAGCCCCCGACGGCGCTTCGCCCGATGACGTCGTCGTTCAGTGTTTCTTCTTCTTCGACTTCGCCAAGGAACACCGTGATGATGCGCGCGTGGTTCTTGTCGAACATCACGACGCAGTAGCGCTCATGTTCCTCGAGCGCGGCGATCAGAGGGCCGAGCACGGGCCGCGGTTCGAAGCGTGCGATCGAACGGATGGGAAACTGCAGCGGCAGGATCGTCCGTAGGCCGCCCGGCCCGCTGAAAAACAGTACGACACCTCGGCCGGGCGCCTCCCGCCAGCTCCGCACCTCTTCGGTCACGCCCGCGATCTCAAACTCCAACCTGCCGCGCGTCCAAGCATCGCGCTCGCGCGAATGCAGGAGCTTCCACAGATCCATGAGACCCGCTTCGTAGCCTTCACGCACCGCCAACGCCGGATCCATGTCGAGATAGACGCTCAGAACGCCTTCGTCGCTGTCGTAATGTGCCAGCTCGTGCACCGCCGTATCGAAATCGGCGTGATCGAGAAGCGTCCCGCGCGTTTCGTCCCGCATAGCGTCACCGCGTTTCTTTGCTCTCTGGTCTTCTTCTGTCGGAGCGTAGCCGCGGCCTCGCCGCGAGGCAGGAGCCGATCGCACTGGATCAGACGGACAATCGGCCCGATGCAGGGGCTGTCGGGCCAGATGGCTCATCATGTTTGCTCCAATCGGCATGACGCCGTTACGACCGAAAAGTGTAGGTTTCCCCGTAGGAGTAGTCCATGACTGAAAACGCCTTCCCACCAGGACCGATTCTCGTCCCGCTCGTGAATGATCGACGCCACGCTGCTTCGAGGACCGGCGGCCTGCTCGTTGACGCAATTCGTGAAAGATCGGCCGATCGACCTGGTCGTTATGACCACGCATGCGCGCGCTGGTTTGCAGCGCGCGGTGCTCGGGAGTGCCGCGGACCGCATGCTCCAAGGCCATGCACCCGTCCTGCTGATCCGTCCACCCGATCAGCACGCTGCACCAGAGACCGGAGGATCAGATGAACGAGCTCGAAGGTAAGGTCGCAGTAGTCACCGGCGCGGCGTCGGGAATCGGCCAAGCTGCCGCGGAGTTATTCGCCGCAGAAGGTGCGATCGTCATCGCGGCCGACGTGCATGACGCTGCCGGTCAAGTGATCGTCGATCGGCTGGCCACATCGGGGCACACTGCCTGCTACGCCCACGCCGACGTCTCTCAAGAAGCCGACGTGGCGGCGATGGTCCACCTGGCGCTGAGCCAGTACGGCCGGCTCGACGTCCTGTTCAACAACGCCGGCATCGAAGGCGACCAGGCGCCGACCGCCGACGCGACGATGGACAACTGGGAGCGTGTCATCGGCATCAACCTGAAGGGTGTGTTCCTCGGCCTGATGCACGGCATCCGCGCGATGCTGGAGCACGGCGGCGGGTCGATCATCAACAACGCCTCGGTCGCCGGCCTTGTCGGCTTCCCCGGTATTCCCGCCTACTGCGCGTCGAAGGGCGGCGTCGTCCAGCTCACCCGCACCGCCGCGCTCGAGTACGCGACCCAAGGTGTGCGTGTGAACTGCCTCTGCCCGGGCGTGATCGACACGCCGATGGTCGAACGCTTCACGCATCAACAGCACGAGGCGGAAGAGCAAATGAAGGCGCTGGAACCGGTTGGCAGGCTCGGCACCGCTCGAGAGGTCGCCGAGCTCGCGTTGTTCCTCGCGTCGGATCGATCGTCGTTCATCACCGGCGCCGTGATTCCCGTGGATGGTGGGTTCGTCGCACGCTAGCCAGCTGGTCGGATTGGCGCCGTTCCGTCACAGGCGCGCGTTAGCTTCGCGCCGACGGGCGATACAGGCGGGCGACGATGAGCGCGATGTTGGTGGTCGCCTGCTCCGCGCCATCCACCTCGACACAGTCGCGCCTCTCGAGTTCCGTCAGCGCATCCATCCGCTGCCGCTGTACGAGATACGTCTCCCATCGAGCATCAGAGATTCGATCGGGAGACGTGTCTCGCGCGGCCAGCCGCTTCCGGACGACGTTCTCCGGCGCATCCACCCACGTCAGCAGAGCCGGCACCCCAGATCGACCGGCCAGCGCTCGCGCGGCGTCTCGCTCCCGCTGCTCAACGTGAGTCGCGTCGAAGACGACGGCACGTCCCGCCTCCAGGTGCGTACGTATCCGCTCCCGCGCGACCTCGTACACGCGAGTCCGTTCCTCGGGGCTGTAGTTCGCTGCCGCCGCCGAACCACCGGCCGCGCCCAACGTCTCCTTCCGCACCGCATCGGACCGCACGAGTACCGCGCCGATGCGCGCGGAGAGCGCTGCGGCAAGATGGCTCTTGCCGGTGGCTGACAGCCCGCCAACGATGACCAGCGCTTGCGGTACGTCGTCGGTCGCGTATCGCCGCGCCAACGCGAAATAGCTCCTTGCCCGCTCGCGCGCCTTTAGTGCCTGAGCGCGGTCGATCTCGGGTTCGCGCGTCGTGATGCTCTCTACCTTGCCGCGCACTACGGCACGGTGGCAGCGGAAGAAGGGCAGCATATGGGGCAGGGTCTCATCGTCCGGCGAGAGCTCCACGTACCCGCCGACGAACTCGTCCGACAAATCTGCTCGTCCGCGGAAGTCCAGGTCCATCGCCAGGAAGGCGATGTCTGCGGCGACGTCGCCGCACCGCAGCCGGGCGCTGAATTCGATGCAGTCGGTCATGCAGATATGCCCGTCGGGTTCGATGTGGATCGAGTCGGAGCGCAGGTCGCCGTGACTGTCGCGGACACGCCCCGATGAGGCACGCTGACCGATCAGCGAGAGGTTCGCTCCGAGGAAGCGCTGGCCGAACGAGGTGATGTCGTGCAGCTCGTCCGGCGTGAGTGTATCACCAGCGAATGGAGCGATCTCCTCGAGGTTCTCGCGCCAGATCGCCGCAACTTCACGGGCAGAGCCGAACCGCGCGACCGCACCATCACTCGCGGCTTTGGCGTGAAAGGCGTGGACCGAATCGGCGACGCGGCGCAGCAACTCTGCCGTTGCCTCGCCCCGGTCAACGCGATTCGACAGCCAGCCTTCCGCAGACAGCCGCCGCATCTTCACCGCGTATTCGACCGTCTGCCCCCGCCCGTACAGATAGCTACCGCCGTCGTGCTGAACGATCGGCACCACCCCCAGATACGCGTCTGGACACGTTCGTCGGTTCAGTTGCACCTCGCGCTCGCACATCTCTTTTCGGCGGGATAGCGTGCTGTAATCGAGGAATCCGAAGCGCACAGGCTTCTTGATCTTGTACGCGAAGTCGCCCGCGAGCAGCACCCAGGAGATGTGCGTCTGGATGAGACGCACGTCGTCTACCGCATGGTCGTAGGCGGCTGGTCTCAGGAGCGAATGGATTGTTTCAGGCGAGATCATATTGACCGCAGGGTACCGATTGACATCCCGCGCATGAGGCGGCGCTACTCCTTCGCGGCCCGACGAGCCGGCTTCGAATGCACCAACAACACGTCGTGCGGCATATGGCGCGGTTGCTGCTGCCCAAGTATCGCGGCGAGTACCGGGAACCGGCCGCTCCCGACAAGCCCCACCTGCCGTCACGAAGGCCGGTCGCGCAGCGGCTCATCGGCTGACGGGCGAGCTTCATGCGAGCGTGGCTGACGATCGCGCACCGCGGGCTGGCTGCGGGCCGAACCTTCGAAGGAATGCCGCGCCTGCCTGTGCGGCGATCCACGCCGCAGCCGCGCAACCGAGGGCCGTCGCCCAGTCGGCGGCGTCGGGGTACTCCAACGCCAACGCGCCGTTCAGGCCGGGCAGGTAAAGCGCGGCCAGAAGAAACAGCAACGACGTCGTCGCGGCAATCCACAGCCCGCGGTTCCGCAATCGCGCTCGCTGCCGCCGCCAGGTGTCGACGCCCACCAAAAAGGCCTGGCCCACGAGACCAAATGCCAGCGCGAGAAACACCAACGTTTGCCCGTGCGTCGCTCCTCCGTCGATCGCATCGCTCGTCAGCTGCGCCGCAAGCCCGGCGAGTCCTACTGTCAATGCGCGCACCGCAATCTCGATCCACTGATCGTTGGTCAACAGCGCGCGCGAGGGGCCGGATTCGCCGTTTGCCTCGCGGCTGGCAGCGAGCGCGAGCGCCGGGAACACGTGAACGACAATGTTCAACCACAGGATCTGTAACGGCGAGAGCGGAAGGGGGCGGTTCACCAGCATGGTCAGCGCAATCAGGGTGATCGTGCCGAAGCTGGCGGTCAGCAGGTACACGATGGCGGTGCGCAGACTGCGGATGACGTCGCGCCCCTCGCTGATACCGTCCACGAGCGATGCGAGGCGGCCATCGGCGAGCACGATATCGGCCGCTTCGACGGCGACGTCGGTAGCTGTCGCCCCGACAGCGACGCCGACGTCCGCGGCGCGAAGCGCCGCCGCATCGTTCACGCCGTCACCTGTCATCGCCACAACCTCACCGCTTTGCTGCAGCGCTTTGACCATCGCCTCCTTCTGTCCATGCGTCGCGCGCGCGACGACGGAGATGCGATCGAGCTGCGAGAGGTTCAGTTCGGAGCCCCGCACCGAGATATCCCCGTCGGAAAGGATCCCCGCGTCGCGGGCTACGCTGGCTGCCGTGGAGGCCTGGTCGCCCGTTGCCAAGATCAGGCGGATTCCCGCTTGCCGGCAGGCGGCGACGGAAGCGGCCGCATCCGGCCGCAGGGGATCCTCGAGTAGCACGGCACCCAGCACGTGGGGGCGCGCGTCACCGGAGGACTCGGCGACACCCAGCACGCGGTATCCGGTGTCGCCGAGTTGGTGCGCGGCGGATACGAACGCCTGCTCGGCGTCGCCGTCGAGAGCGGCGATCGGCTCGAACGCGCCCTTCATCGCCATCAGCGTGCCGCCATCCGGCATCCGATGCGTGGTGCGCATCATGCGGGTGGAGGACGTGAACGGGTCGGTCGAAACGCGCGGATACTGCCTGGCCGCGTCGGCGACGCCATCCAGCCCAAGCGCGGCGAGCGAAATCGCTCCCTCGGACGGGTCACCATGGATGTGCCAGCGGCGCTCATCGTCGTACTCGACGACAGCATCGTTGCAAAGGAGCGCGACGAGCAACAGTCGCCGCACATCGGCCGCGTCCTCCGGCGACAGCTCGCTACCGTCAGCGGCAGCCACGCCGGTTCGCACCCGGCTGTCCGTCGTATCGACCCGCACGCTGAACTCTCGCCCGTCCGCGAGGAGCAGGCGTCGCACAGTCATGCGATTCTCTGTGAGGGTGCCCGTCTTGTCCATCACGATCACGGTCGTCGAGCCAAGCGACTCAACCGCGTCGAGGCGCCGCACGAGCACCCTCCCGCGGGCAAGCCGGCGGACGGCCATCGCCAGCGATGCCGTGGCGACCGCAGGCAGTCCTTCCGGTATCGCGCCCACCGCCAGCGAGATCGCGACGTTCACGATGGCGCGAAACTCGCGTCCCTGCGCAAGGCCGAGCGCGATGAGCAGCACGCACAGGACGAGAAACAGCACAACCATGCGGTTTCCCAGGGCGTCCAGACGGCGCTCAAGCACGGTGGCGCGCCGCTCCGTCGCCTTGAGCGATGCGAACATGAATCCGAGGACCGTGTTTGCCCCGGTCGCCACAACGACCGCAACTCCGCTTCCGGCCGCTACGGTGGTCCCGGTGTACAGCGCTGTCGCGGCAGTCGGGGCGTCGGACGAGTCCGTCTCGTGCACCATCTTCTCGGCAGCGACCGGTTCTCCGGTCAGGATCGACTCATTCACCAGCAAGCCGCGCGCATCGACGACGCGGGCGTCCGCTGGTACGACGTCGCCGTCGGAGACGACGATCAGGTCGCCCGGGACGATGTCCGTCGCCGGGATGTCCTCGTGCAGGCCGTCACGGATCACCTCCGCTCGCCGCGCGGCGAGTCGGCGCAAGGCGGCGATCTCGCGTTCCGAGCGATACTCATTCAGAAAGCCGAATCCGCCGGAGATAACGACCGTGATCGCGATCGCCCCCGCGTTCAGCCATTCCCCGAGAATCGCGGAGACGGCGGTGGCGGCGATCAAGAGGAGGACGATCTTGCTCGTGAACTGGTGCAGGAGCGTCGCAGGCCAGGAGGCATCGGCGATCGGCGCGGGCTCATTCGGGCCGGCGAGAGCCAGCCGCTCGATTGCCTCCGGCCCGGCGAGGCCTGTGTCCGCGTGGGTCCGCAGGTCGTGGGCGACATCGTGAGGCGGGCGTGAGGCGAACTCGGCGATCTGCCGATCGCTCCATCGCACGTCGCCCGCGGGGCGATCATCGTTTGCCATCTGCGGTTGCTGTCTTCCATCTCGGACCGTCGGTCCGAAAAAGCGTTTCAGGTCAGGATGTTCATACCTCGCGCTCAGGCTCGACGCGCGAACGGCCAATGTAGCTTATGAGGCACCCCGAGACAGAAGGCAAGTGTCACCGGCACATCGTTGGGGCGTCAAACCGCCCCAGCGCCCACCGCCGAGCGTACTCAGACGCGATCCGAGCGCGTCCTCCAAACGCTGAATGCGGCCTCGTGCTCACTAACGACGAGCCATTGTCAATTCCTCCTCTTGTGCGCCGTCTGCGTCGGGTACTTCATTGTGGCTTAGCGGCAAACGAAGCGTGAACTCCGTACCGCTGCCTTCTTCGCTCGCGAACGAGAGTTCGCCACCCATCCGATCCACAATCTGCTTCGTGACATAGAGGCCGATGCCGAACCCCTTCTTCTGTCCAATCACTGGTGCTGCGCTTCGGAAAAACCGTTCGAATATATGCCGCTGGTCTCCAGGAGGGATACCCGCGCCGGAGTCCCTCACGCGAACCTCAGCGATCCCATCCGAGGCCATGAGCGAGAGGACGATCTGCGGTTTCCTGCCTCCGTACTTGGCCGCGTTGTCGAGCAGATTGAGGACAATCTGCCGCAGACGCTGCTCATCCATGATTGCGAGCACCCTCGCCGCAGGGAGCACTTCCTCCAGTGCTGCGGCAGGGTAACGGCTCCTCACGGCGGCTCCCTCTTCGTGAAGCAGCTTCGTCAGGTCGACGAGATCGGGCTCGAGGCTGAGCCTGTCCATGCGAATCTGCGTGAGGTCCAGGAACAGCTCGATGATCGACTCCATCCTGGCGGTCTCGGACGAGAGCGCTGCAATCGCTTCCGTGGTGTCGGCGTCGAATCGCCATGGCTCGCGCTCCAACTTCTTCGCGAGCCACGATGAGAACCCATGCATGGCAGTGAGCGGGCTTCTCAGCTCGTGCGACGCGAAGCCGACGAAGTCATCCTTGGCTTGTTCGTCGCGACTGCGGTCCGTGTCGTCGGCGAACGACAGCACCGCTCCAGCTCGCTCTCCCTGGAGCACGATTGGCGCCACGCGTACGTCAACGGACAGGATCGCGCCGTCGCCGCAGACAACCGAATCCCTGCCAGCGTAGGATTCACCTGCCAGGACGCCAGAGAACAGCGGCGAATCTTGGTCACCTGGGCTGCCGTCTCGATGTAGCAAGGGGAACACAACGGCCAGAGCATCGCCGACGTGATCCTCGAAGCACCGGCCCAGCATGCGCTCTGCCGCCGAGTTCATATAGGTGAGCCGCCCGCGTGCGTCGACGCAACAGACGCCGTCCTTCATCGCGGTCATCATGGCGCGCAGCCACACGCCTTCAAGATCGGCGGTGCGGATCAGCCGGACGTTCGCGACCGCCACGGCCACGAGTGCGGTGATCGCGCCCACGCCGCCAATTGTTGTGGCGACCAGGACGACGGCACCGCCATTGCGTCCGCTGAGATACTCGATCACAGCCAGGAGCAGGACCGACACGGCGAGGACGCCGAGGGCAACCAGGCCCGGCACGAGCATGCGCTGGCTGAACGGATCGTGAGTAGCGAGTTGGCGATGTATGGCGGTCATGGCGATGGCTCCGTTGTCTCTTGGCAGCCCGCGCCGCGCGCGGTGATGAGGCGGGAGATCAGCGCGGCGCTCGGGCGCTGACGCGCTGCCGTCGCGTCACCGGCTGCCACGTAGTCCCCTTCGACCAGCCCGCGCATCGCGTACTGGCGCCCGACCATGCGCTCGCGCTTGCCGAAAAGCCGGGTAAATGCGCTCTTACGTGCGGAAGGCGCGCTTCGTTCTTTTCTCGCCACAGCCTACCCACTCTACGGAGATTGGACGGCGGCCAGATGGACGCTATATCCTCGCCGATCGGCCCATGTGCGGAACGTCTCCCGACGCTCATGCGACCTCCCCAACGCTGACGCGGCCGAACGCCAGTGCACCTCCGCCCAGTACCCAGCCGGCTGGATGGAGGAATGCGGCCATCACCACAGCCGCTGTTGTCGTCGCGGACGCCCATCAGTTGCTCCAGCCCGGCCGTGTATCACGCGGCTCGACGCCATCACATATCATGCTCCTACTTCTCCCGCCATCGCCGCGGGTGGGATGCAGCGTCAACCCGATGATGAGATGCGCCGCGAAGTAGGCGAGGAGGACGGCCACATCTATCCGTTCTCGACATGCCATCCGACCAGGATGTCGTGGACCGGGCGCCGCAGGACTAGCCACGCGGCCACCCCATTTGAAACGCGAGCTTCAGCGCCAGCGGCACCGGAGGAGTAGAGCATCGTGTGCGATGATGCACGGAGCGCGATGCCCGAACGTCGGCGACGATTGCGCGCGCAGCAAGGGAAGTCACGTGGACCGCTCGCTCGATTTTTTCTTCAACCCGCGCGGCATCGCGCTGGTCGGCGCATCGCATGACCCGCGCAAACTCGGCTACATCATCCTCGACAACCTGCTTCGCGGCGGCTTCGCCGGCGCCGTATATCCCGTGAACCTCAATGCCGAGCCCGTGCTCGGGCTTCCCGCATATCAGAGCGTCGCCGCAGTTCGCGGCGATGTCGATCTCGCCGTCATCGTAGTCCCCGCAGCCGCGGTCGCCGCCGTCATCGACGACTGCGCCGCAGCCAGAGTCCCGGCGGCCGTTATCATCACCGCCGGCTTTCGCGAGCGGGGCGCCGAGGGTGCGGCGTACGAGCGCGACATCGTAGAGCGCGCGCGTCGCGGGAACGTGCGGCTCATCGGTCCCAACTCCGTCGGGATCATCAACACCGGCGCCAGCCTCCACGCGACGTTCGCCGCTGCGCAGCCGCGCCGCTATCCCGTCGCCCTCCTGTCTCAGTCCGGCGCCGTCGCGACGGCCATTCTCGACTGGGCGCGCACGACCGGTATGGGCTTCTCAAAGTTCGTGTCGCTGGGCAACATGGCGGACGTGAACGAAGTCGAGCTCCTGGATTATCTCGCCGCCGACCCGGAGACGAAGCTCGTCGTCGTCTATCTCGAGGCGCTGAGCAACGGGCGGGCCTTTCTCGATGTCGCGCGAGCGGTGACGCGAACCAAGCCCGTGGTAGCGATGAAGGTCGGCCGCAGCGTGGCCGGCGCGCGCGCCGCGTCGTCGCACACGGGCGCCATGGCTTCGTCGGACGTCGTCGTCGATGCCGCGTTCAGGCAGGGGGGCGTGATCCGCGCCTACAGCATGGAAGAGCTCTTCGACCTGACGCTAGCGTTCTCCTACACATCACCTCCACGCCGCCCACGCGTCGCCGTCGTCACGAACGCCGGCGGCCCCGGCGTGATGGCGACGGACGCGATCGAGCGCAGCGGCCTCCAGCTCGCGCACCTCTCCGATATCACGCGTGCCGCGCTTGCCGACGCATTGCCGCCCGCAGCCTCCGTCGCAAATCCTGTCGATGTTCTCGGCGACGCTCGCTCCGCACGCTATGCGCGTGCTCTGGAGATAATCGGCCGGGACGACGGCGTGGACGCGACCATCGTCCTGCTCACGCCGCAAGCCATGACCGACGCCGAGCAGACTGCACGGTCGATCGTCGACATCGCGCATGCCGGCGGCAAGCCCGTCATAGCATCGTTCATGGGCGGCGACGCGGTCGCTGCTGGACGCGCGCTCCTCGATGACGCGCACGTCCCTGTGTTTGCCTACCCGGAACGCGCCGTCCGCGCGATGGCGGCGCTCTGGGCGTATCGGCGTTACCTGGACGGACTCGGGCAGTAGCCCCAAATCGGAACCGGTGCCGCGGCGCTCGCCCGTACGCGCGTGATAAGCCGTGTGCTGAAGCCATCGAGCGGGATGAGAGCTTGCAGCCAGCCGACGGATGTCGGGGGCCCCAGAACGAGAGAGCGTCCCTCGTCGACGTAGTGCACGGCCATGGTTTTGTTCTTGTCCAGTGTGTCGCCGGCCTGAAGCGTCTGGTATTCGGGAAGAATGCGCTCAACGTTCTGGATGCTCATCCCCTGGTTCAGCGCCCTTCCTGCCCGCGTGGGACGGCGGACTCGATAGTACCGCCTCCCGCATTGCGCGATCGTCGTGGCCGCCGCCACCGCCAGGACGCCGCTGCCTATGCCTCGCCGGATCAGTCCAAGCTTCATGAGTGGCTCCTTCGAAGCGGGTCGCGCACTCACGCGAGCGCGCGTTCTCGCACGTTCGCAGGGGCCTCGGAGCGGCGGCGCGACAACTCAGCCACGGTGTTCGATATCGAGCGCATCCCTGCGCCTGCCGGCGAGCATCACGTGCACGTGCGTACACTCCTCCGCGAAGGCGAGTGCAGGCTCGCGGCCGATCCCGCGCCCGGCTTCCGTGATGATCACTACCTGGTCCGTGCATCTTGCTGTCGTGTCGTCATCCCGCCGGAACGTACACATGTCTCGCTCAGATCGTTCGTGACAGCGCGTGCGGCGACAGGGCCGAATGGAACGAAGGTGACGGCCATATGGCTGCCCACGCCCGACCAAGCGGCACGCGATGTCGTGGGTGCAGGCAGGCAAGATGAAATCAGGAGGTGCAGCCATGAACAGCCGCAATCCGTTCAGCAGACGCCAGTTCCTGGTGGCGTCCGGAGGGCTCGCGGCGGCAACCGTCGCCGCTTGCGCGGGCGGCGACCGGGAACGCTCGCGGTACGGCCCGCAATCGGCCGGCGCGGCAAC
>CAZRHH010000016.1:0-54290 GCA_964599885.1 uncultured Dehalococcoidia bacterium
TAGCCCTCGGTCGTCCAGACGGGAGTGCGTCGGCCGGCTTCGTCGGCCGGCTCGTCGATGATCACGATCGCTTTGCCATCGGCGTCGTGGCCGGTGACGACGCGTCGAACGGGGAGTGCCACGGGAGTCTCCTTCGAGGATGGGGCGCGCGCGGGTACGCCTGCGGACGTGTCGCGTACGATAAGCGTGCCAGGGAGCCGGGCGGCCGCCGGTCCCTCGTTCGCGAGGGGCGGGAGGAAAGTCCGAACTCCGCACGGACAGGGTGCCGGTTAACGGCCGGGCGGCGTGAGCCGACGGACAGCGCCACAGAAACATACCGCCGGGTCGCTTCCTCGGGAGCAGCCCGGTAAGGGCGAAATGGTGCGGTAAGAGCGCACCGGCGGCGTGGAGACACCGCCGCCGGGTAAACCCCACCCGGAGCAAGGCTACATAGGGGACCGTGCCCGTTTCGGCGGGCTAAGGGCTGCCCGCCCGAGCGTCCCGGGTCAGCCGCTCGAGCTGCGGGGTAACTCGCAGCCCAGATAGATGGCCACCGCTCCGTTTCGGCGGGGTACAGAATTCGGCTTACAGGCCCGCTGGCAAGCAGCCTCTGCCGATGGCGCAGGATTACCGATCGCGCGTCGTCTCCGGCTTGTGGAGCGGCGGCCTGCGCGTGTCACGCGCACCGGGCTTGAGGATGCGGGTGCGGCCGAGGCGGCGATCGTCGATGCCGCGGAGAACGCGTTCGATCTGCGCTGGCGGGAGATCGCGGCCGTAGAAGCGGAGGAAGAGTTTCTTTTCGACTTCGACGTCGGTGAGGTGGGGTTCGTCATGCAGGATGCCCGCGCGGGCGATAGTGCGGGCGAAGTCGAACGCTTCGAGCGCCATCCGTCCGCGCTGCTCTGGCTGGAGAGCGTCCAACCGCTCGCGATAGAGCGCCGCGAACTTTTCACTCGTATCGCGCATCCCTAGCCTCCTCAAGCAACTCGCTGAGTCCCTCACGTCGCGTACGCTTCTCAACGTAAGCCGCATCCAGTCCGGGGGGAGCCAGGAGCCAGTGGACATCGCGAAGCTGCAGTTTCTGACCGGCTCTCACGTGCCCCAGCAAGCTTGGCAAGAATCAGATCTTCCCGCGACACCATCATAACGGGTTGACCGTCGACATCATGCGTCTGACGGCGAGCCATCACTTCGTCGGGATTCATCATTCGGTTGCGTGGTATGACGTCGATCTTGACGAGCGTGCCAGGCGCGATCAGGTTGAACATGGTGCCATCGCGGCGGGCCTCTGCGATGAGATCTGGATCGGCGTCAAAGTCCTCGCGGAGTACTTTCGTGAGCGGATCCCATTCACTCGGGCGTGGATCGATCACGACATCTATGTCCCGGGTCATCCGTGGTTCGGCATAGAAACTGGCGGCAAGCGAACCTGTCAACATGTAGCTCACCCCGACGGAGTCAAGCGCGGCTGCCAGCCGGATCAGTGCTTCCATCTGTTGGTTGTTGCGTTCCATCTGCCTCCAACCACCCAGCGCAGTATCGCACGCGGAAGCCGCACGCGGCGCTGCTGCGTATAGTGAAGTGATGCACGGTTCCCCGGACCAACGCGCGCCTCTGCTCGAACGGCCCCTCATTCGCGCGTTCGTCGGCGTTGTGTTGCTGGCGGCCGTCGGCGGCGTCCTGTTCTTTATCCGCAACGGCGGCGAGGACGGCGACGGCGCGACGCTTGAGGGCGCGCCGACGGTGTCGGCGTCGGTGGAGGCCGAAGGCGGTCTCGGCGCGCTGGACGACAATCCGCCGATCATCGGCCAGCCGGCGCCCGACTTCGCGCTGCGGAATCTTGACGGCGAGATCGTCCGGCTGAGCGATCTGCGCGGGAAGGTCGTGTTCGTGAACTTCTGGGCGACGTGGTGCGTTCCCTGCAAGAAGGAGCTGCCCGACATCCAGAAGCTGTACGACGAAAAGCGCGAGCAAGGCCTCGAAGTCCTCGCGATCAACTGGCAGGAGAACGCAGACGATGCGCGCGCGTTCTTCGAGTCACGCGACCTCGATCTTGTGGTGTTAATCGATGGTCCCGGCGATGTCTACGACCAGTACCGGCTGCAGGGGTTGCCGGACAGCTTCTTCGTCGACCGCGACGGCAATCTGGCGGCCATCTATTTTGGCGAACTAACCGAAGAGAAGATGCGCGATCGTCTCGAAACCGCCGGCCTGCCCTAGCGCGCGTCCCTCACGACGCTGCCGCCCTGCACGACGACGCGGATGTTCGCCGCATCGGCGAGCAGCGCGATATCGGCGAGCGGATCGCCGGCGACAAGCACCAGATCGGCGTCTTTGCCCTCTTCGACCGTGCCGATGCGGTCGGCCATCTGGAACAGCTCGGCGTTCGTCCGGGTCGCGCTGACGATCGCGCCCATGGCGCCGAGATGCCTTGCCTTCTCGACGATCTCCGAGCCGCGACGCCGCTGCTTCGGCCCCAGCAGGTCCGATCCGGATGCGATGTTTACGTTCGCTTGCATCGCGGTCTTGACGCTGCGCCCTGCTTCGGCGCGCACTAGTTCGAGCTTCGCGCGGCTGAACTCCGGTATCGCCGACGCACGCGCGAGGATCTCGAAGATGACGAGCGTCGGTACCAAGTACGCGTCGGCTGCGGCCATGCGGCGGGCAGTCGCCTCGTCGAGCAGGCTGCCGTGCTCGATAGAGCGCACGCCGGCTTCGAGCGCATTGTTGATGGCGCCGGACGTGTGGCAATGCGCCATCACGTATTTGCCAAACGAGCGCGCCTCATGCACGGCCGCGGCCATCTCCTCGACGGTGAACTGGAGGCTTTCGAGTGGATCGTTGGGCGACATGATGCCGCCGGACGCCATCAGCTTGACCTGCGTCGCGCCGCGCCGGATCTGCGTGCGGGCGGCGCGGCGCACGTCGTCGGCGCTGTCGCAGATCTCGCTATGCGCGACGAGACCCGGGATCGATACCGATCCCTGTTCCTCGAAGCGGGGACGCTGATCGCCGTGCCCGCCCGTCTGTGAGATGAACGATCCGGACGGCAGGATGTGCGGCCCGGCGATCTGCCCCGATTCGACGGCGAGCGCGTAGGCGCAATCGAGCCCGCCGGCGTCGCGTACTGTCGTGAAACCTTCGTCGAGGGCGATGCGGATGTTCTCGATTACCTTGAGCACGTACGAGACGTGGCTCTCCGGCGGTTCGTTTGCGCCGGATGCCGTTAGCCCGAAGTGGACGTGCGCGTCCGTGAGTCCAGGTAGCAGCGTCATGCCGGCACAACTGATTGTTTCTGCGCCGTTCCGCGCGACGACGGTACCCACCCCTCCGATACGCGAAATGCGCCCGTCCTCCAGAAGTACGCTGGTGTGTGGCCGCGGCTCGGCGCCGTTGCCATCGATCAGGGTCGCGTCTTCGAGTAGTAGTGCGGTCATCGATCCTCTTTGCCTCACGGGGCCGGCGTGCGTTCGGGTTCGCGAAGATCGCTCGTCGCGAAGAAGCCGCGCGTGTCGAACGACAGGCGGAACTCCGCCTGGGAGAGATCCTGGTACTCGAACTCGCGCTCGAACAGCAACTCTCCGGCGCGCGTCTCGACGCGGATCGTCGCCGGGTATTCGTCGCGTTTGACGACGAAGGCGCGCTCGCGGTCGCCGCTGGGTCCGAGTTCGGCGGTGCGACCATCGGCGAGCCGCACGATCACGTCGTCATCGATCTCGGTGTGGATGACGAGACCGCGCTGCTGGCCGGCGTTGCCGCTCAGCGTCGCCCAGAGTGTGATGGCGAAGACGACGCCTGCGAACGCCGCCAGCCCGACGAGTAGCAGCACGGCGCGTCTAGGCACGCTCGATCGCTTTCAGCCGGTCTTCGTCGAGTTCCACGCCGAGGCCCGGCTTATCCGGCACGTGCAGGTAGCCATCGCTATCGATCTGCATCGGCTCCGTCAGCATGAAGTCGCGATACTCCGGCACCCAGTTGGGCGGATCGAACGGAAACTCGATGAACGGGCAGTTGGAGACGGACGCGGCGACCTGTAGATTTGCCGCCAGCCCGAGGCCGTTGGTCCACGTGTGCGGCGCGAACAGCAGGCCAGCCGCCTCGGCCATTCCGGCGACTTTCTTTGCGACGGTGATGCCGCCGGCGAACGTGCAGTCCGGCTGGTAGACGTCGAGGCTGCCCTTGTCGAAGTAGACCTGGAACTCGTGCAATCCGGCGTTCAGTTCGCCGCCCGCGACGCGGACCGTCGTGTTTGCGCGCACCTCGGCGAGACCATCGTAGTCGTACGCGTAGAGCGGCTCTTCGATCCAGAAGACATCGTACTGTTCGAGTTCGCGGACGACGCTGCGCGCTGTCTTTCTGTCCCAGGCGCCGGTGCGGCGATCGCCGGGCAGGTACCAGCCCCAGTTGCCGTCGACCATGATCGTCATCGTGTCGCCGACGGCCTTGCGCACGGCGTCGAGCGTCTTGAGGTCGACGCGCCAATCCGGATTGTGGAACCGCAGCTTCACGGCCTTGAAGCCGATGTCGCGGATCTGCAGCACGTCCTCGACGCGCTGTTCGAGACCGTGGATCTCCCCCGTCGAGCAATACGCCAGCAGCTTGTCGTTCTTGCCGCCGAGAAGCTTGTAGAGCGGCACGCCTGCCTTCTTTGCGGCGATATCCCAGAGCGCGATCTCGATCGGCCAGGGGCGGCCCATAAAGTTCGCGATGCCCCGCAGCGTGTGCCAGTGCTCCTCGATCGCCAGCGGATCCTTGCCGACGAAGAGCGCCGCCGCCGTGTTGAGCCGCGTCATCACGCCGCCGGCGCCGATGCCGGTGATGCCCTCATCCGTGTGAATCTCGACGACCGTCACGTCCTGGTGGCGCTCGGCGAACGGGCGCCACGTCGGGTGGAACGGGTGATCCTCGTGGCTGAAGACGAATCTGCGGGTTTTAACTTCGGTGATTTTCACGGCGTTCTCCTCGCTCGCGGAGAGCGTACCGAAGGGGGGTGGGAAGCGGGAGGCGGGAAGCGGGAAGCGGGAAGCGAGTCGGGTTCAACGCAGAGGCACGAAGGGCGCGGAGCGCCGCAGAGTGTCCGGGGAGTTCGTTTCATAGTTTTCGCGTACCGATGTTCGTCGCGCGGCTCGCCCGGAACCTGGACGCCGAACGTAAAGAGTTGCTTCCAATCTACCCCCAGCCCGACGGAACTCGAACGGGCTGATGTCACGGTGACGCATAGCGGCGGGCGCGATTCGCCCGGTATCAGGGAGGATGCCGGTGCAGCACGGCGCAGAGGCGGCCGATACCCATCGGATGTCGCGCCGCCGCAAATAGCAAGGAGCGCTCTATGACAAGCGATCCGCAGCACTCCGCCGCCGGTCTCGGGATCGCCGATACGGTTGACGCCCTCGCGCAGGCGATGCGCGTCTGGGATGCCGACAGCTACGAGCACTGCGTCCGCACGGCAGAGTACGCGGCGGCCATCGCGCGCGACCTCTGCCTGAGCGGTGAGGCGGCGGAACACGTGCGCATCGGCGCGTTGCTGCACGACATCGGCAAGATGGGCGTCGACCTCAACGTGCTCAAGAAGCCAGGGAGCCTCGACGCCGAGGAAGCCGAGCACATCCATATGCATCCAGAGATGGGCGAGTCGATCCTGGCGCGCGTCCTGCCGCAGCCGATCGTCGACTGTGCAGCGGCGCATCACGAGCAGCCGGATGGCCGGGGTTATCCTCGCGGACTCACGGAGGAGGCGATCCCGCTCGGGGCGCTGATCTGCCGCGTCGCGGACGTGCTGGATTCGCTCACGTCCGACCAGACGTACCGGCCCGCGATGACGCTCGCCGAAACGCTCGCTGAGCTTCGCGATGGCGCCGGCACCCGCTACAGCGCTCGCATCGTCGAAGCGCTGCTCGGCCTGATCGAACGCGAGGATCTGCGAGTCGCTGCGTAGTTCGACGGGGTGGCGCCGCTTAGCTTGACGCGATCAGGCCAGTGTTTCCCGCTGGTTCAGCTTCGGAAGCGGCCTCGCAAGGCGAATCGCGTCATTCTCGGGATCGCCGCAATGCAATTGTCGTTTCCCTTTAACAGGCGTTTAATACCCGTCTCCTAGGATGTGGCTGTAGGGTTTCGCCGAACGTGCATGTTGACCTCCTGCACGTGGGACTTCCGGGGGGCCGGAGCGCTCATACTTGTAAGGCCAAAAACCTAGCGCTTCGGCCCCGACCTCCTGTTCAGAGCAAGCACCCCCGTCGAAGTCGCGAGAGTCCCGCCTCTCGCGATTTCTTTTATTCCGCGCGCCACCCTAGAATCGCCGTATGCCTTTCGCGCCCATCAACGGCATCCAGTTCTACTACGAATCGCACGGCGAAGGGCCAGCGGTCGTCTTCGCGCATGGCGCCGGCGGCAACCACCTGAGCTGGTGGCAGCAGATCCCCGTATTCTCGAAGCGCTACCGCTGCATCACGTTCGACCACCGCGCCTTCGGCCGGACCTTCGATGGCGAGGGCGAAGCGAAGGTCGGCCGACGCGCCTTCCACGACGACCTGCGCGACTTGCTCGACCTGCTCGACATATCCGATGCGCACGTCGTCGCCCAGTCGATGGGCGGCCGAACGGCCGTCGGCTTCGCGCTGCGCAACCCCGGCCGCTGCAAGTCGATGGTGCTCGCCGGCACGACGGGCGGCGCTGTGACGGAAGACATCCGCGCGGACCAGCACGCGTATCGCCAGACCGACATGGGCAGCCGCACGCTGATGCAGCGCGCCGTCTCGCCCGATCTGGCGCAGCGCTCGCCGGCGATGGACTTTTTGTACCGGTCGATTGGCCGTCTAAACCCGCCGCGCGCGAAAGACTTTCTCGCGCCGATCGCCGGCTACAGCGGCAGTTCCGCGACGCGTCTTGCCGAGGCGGGCTTCCCGATCCTGTTCCTCGTCGGCCGCCACGACGCGATCACGCCGCCGGACATCATCGAACGCTGCCACGCAGCCGTCCCCGGGTCGCAGTACCACGTCATCGAAGACAGCGGCCACTCGGCGTACTTCGAGCAGCCGGAGGCGTTTAATGCGGCGGTGATGCGGTTTTTGGACGAGGCGGGGTAGCGGGCGGAGCCGCTCGCAGGGCGCCTAGAAGCTGCTGCGTAGGCCGAGAGCCGCCTCGACTTGCTTGCGAAGATCGTCTGTTTCGTCGGACGACAGACTTGACAGGCCAATCAAAGCGCCCTGCGCCTCGCGTAAATTCTTCCAACTTGGGATCAGCCGCATCGCGACAAACACCTGATACAAGACGACAGCTTGGCCGTGGGCTACCAGCGCCGCCGCCGATCTTCGTAGCGCGTGGCTGGCCTCGATGAGCTCGGAACTGGAGTACGCATTTGATTTCGGGTTGTAGTACACGTTAGCGAAGTAGAGGAGAGCGTCGGCAACCTTACCGATTTGAAGTCTTAGTTCATGCACCGGCTCGAGAAGCAGCTTGGTGATGACCTGGCCTGCGACGTACACAACCACGCCGACGAGAACGGTAACAGTCGCGGTTTCCCACATGGTCTAACTTTCGGATGTCAGCGTTCCAATTTCGTGGTTCCAAGCGGCGCCGCAAGGGTTGCGGACAAAGTCAATTTTTACATACTCGCCTTCGCGGCTGCCGGGGACACTTTGCCTCATCACTCTCCCCTCCACGCACCTCAGACCGATTATATCAGAACGTCAGTTCTCACCACCAGTTGGATCGCGACCGCTTCCAGTCGTATGATCAATACATCCCAATTTGGGGCGCTTGACGGAAGGATACGAGGGGGCACCCATGAGTGACCCAAAGTTGAAGCTCGACCACGCTCGTGGCCATCTTGACAGGCTTCAGTCGGAACTAGTTGAGTTCGAGAGGTTTCGCCCGTTCCAGCATGTGCGCGATTGGGACGAGGAAGGGGTCGCTTACGTCTACCGAGCACAGGTGAATCGCGAACCGCCACCGGCAGTTGGTCTCCTCATTGGCGATGTCCTACACAATATTCGCTCGGCGCTCGATCATCTTGTTTGGGAGCTCGACGATCGTGACGCCGATCTCAAGAGAGAGACGGAGTTCCCGATCTTCCTCGAACAAGAGCGGTATCAGAAGGGCGCGCTTCGCAAGGTTGCAGGTCTCTCGGCGGACGCACAGTCCATCGTCGAAAATTTTCAGCCCTACCACAGTCCAACTCCGGATCTCCACCTTCTTTGGGTTCTGCATGCCCTCAATAACTTGGATAAGCATCGCACCATTGCCGTGGTCGTCGGGCAGACCCGCGCGCCCTTGACGGTTACTCGTCACAGCGAGGATGAGTTGGAGATCGGCTACGCGAACGTTCAATTCGTGGCGGGGGAGGAGATCCTGCGGATAGCTGTCGACGACGTTGAGCGCCAGAGACAGTTTGAAGACTACGCGACCTTTCGGTTGGCGTTTGATCAGGGGGAGCCTGGTCGAGGAGCGGGAGTGACGGAAGGATTAGGCCAGATCTACGAGTACGTCGCAGGAGTGGTATTCCCTGCTTTAACCTAGCGAACCCCAAGCAGTTCCACATCGAAGATCAGCTCCGCGTTCGGCGGGATGACGGGCGGCGAGCCGCTGGCGCCGTAGCCGAGATTCGCGGGGATGATGAGTTGGCGCTTGCCGCCGACCCTCATCGTCATCACGCCCTCGTCCCAGCCGCGGATCATTTGGCCGATGCCGATGCGGAACTCAAACGGCTGCTTGCGGTCGACCGAGCTGTCGAACTTCTTGCCGTCGGTGAGGGTGCCCGTGTAATGCACGCGCACCGTCTGTCCGGCCGCCGGCGACGCGCCGTCGCCCACGACGTCATCGACGTACTTCAGTCCGCTCGGTGTGGTGACGGCGTTGGCCATAGTTGATGCTCCTGGAATTACTGCATTGCGTTGGCGATCGGTGCTGGCAGTGCGCGCCTATTGCACGCCCACAAGTTCGACGTCGAAGATGAGCGCGGCGTTCGGAGGGATCACGGGCAGGTTGCCGGTCGCGCCGTATCCTAGTTCGGTCGGGATGATCAGGCGGCGCTTGCCTCCCACCATCATCGTCGCGAGGCCTTCGTTCCAGCCCGGGATGATGCCGCGCGTGCCCAGCGGAAAGTCGATCGGCGTGTTGTTGTCGCGCGATGTGTCGAATTGCGTACCATCGGTCAGCCAGCCCGTGTACTGCACTGATAGCGTCTGGCCAGTCTGCGGGACGGCGCCCGTGCCAACCACCTCGTCGATGTAGCGCAGGCCGCTCGCCGTCGTCGTGATCTCGCCGTCGAGCGGCGGAATGCTCGGCGCGTTGCCGTCCGACTCCGCGGCGGATGGCAGGCTGCTACCGGTCGCCGCGGACGGCGATTCGCCCGGCCGGGGGACGCCGCCGACGCCCGTGTCGGGCTGCGTCGTTCCGTCATCGTCGCCGCAGCCGGTGAGTACGAGCGCCGCGGCAAGCACGGCCGAAAGTAATAGCTTCATAGCTCCTCCTGACCGGTCATTGTGAGCGCACACCCATTGCGGCGCAAACCCGGTGGGTGACGACGGGGCCGAAAAAGCGGAGCCGCCGGGTGTGGCGAACTCGGCCGTCGCCACACCCGCGGAATCTGTCACACCGTCTGCTGCTTACGCGGCGACGGGTTCGTGCGTCCCGGCGCGCGCCGCCGCTTCGCCGAAGATCGCGGCCACATTCTCCGGCGAGAAGAACTCCTCGACCCGGACGGTCCCCTCGATGACACCAAAGTGCGTGGCTCCGTCAAACGGATGCGCAACGTATGTTGCATTCGGCACGGGCGCGCTTGACGCTCCGGGCGGCAGACGGTACCAACAGGCGAATGTGGATGCGCGCACGCTGGTACCGGCCGAAGCACTGGATCGCGCTCTGCGTGCCGCTTGCTGTCTCCGGCGTTTTGACGTCGTGCGGGCTCGCCGATGAGTTGCCGCCGGTGGCGACGCCGACGATCAAACCCGGCGCCAACCTCTTCGTAAATCCCGGATTTGAAGACGCCCGCGAACCGTGGCGCGTACTCGATCAACCCGGGTGGCAGCCGTTCGAGGTCAGCGACACCGTGTCGTACTCCGGATCACACAGCGCATCGCTGTCGCTGGCGGACCGCGACAGCGCGATTGGCACGAGTATCACCGGGGCGATTCAGGAGGTGAGGCCGGCCGCGTTTCCGGAGTTCCTTTCGGGTTACTACCGGGTCGACGAATGGGAGCCCAACGCGACGTTTCAGTACCTGCAGTTCGTTGCCGTCGTTAACGGAGGCGACTTCGGCGACGACCTTGCCACTCACCAGATCCGCTTTCCGCTTGCGGGCATCGACCGCGCGCCGTTTACGCTGTCCAACGCCCAGTTCCTGTTCCTGAGCCGCGACGCGCCAGACCTGGGCGAGTGGATCTACTTTGGGTACCCAATCGGGCATGCGTTTCAGCAGAAGTGGGGACGGGTGCCTGCCGGCTTCGAGTCGATCGAGTTCTTCTTTGAGGTCCGCTACGACGGCAAGACTGCAGAACAGCCCGTCAGCACCGCCCAGGTGTACTTTGACGACTTGTATGTGGGGCCGCAGCTCGACAACCCGAACCGCCCGCTGGAAGACTGACATGGCGTATTCCTGACCGAATCGGTACACTTTTCACATCCCCGATCATCTGGAGGAGTCCGCCCTTGCCTACGTACGAATATCTGTGCGAGAACTGCGCCTACCGCTTCGAGAAGCGTGAAGGCTTCGATGCGCCTGCCCGCCAGAAGTGCGAGAAGTGCCGCAAGAACACGGCGCAGCGAATGCTCTTCGCGCCGCCGATCGTCTTCAAGGGCTCGGGCTTCTACAAGAACGACAGCCGCGGCGCCGATACGTCG
The DNA here is from genome assembly GCA_964599885.1 of uncultured Dehalococcoidia bacterium. Taxonomy (GTDB): domain Bacteria; phylum Chloroflexota; class Dehalococcoidia; order DSTF01; family JACRBR01; genus CAZRHH01. Next base: position 10,816 of record CAZRHH010000016.1, read on the forward strand.
GAAGCGGGCGGCGTCCAATCGAGCTCGAATGGTAGCGGCAAGGGCGACGAGAAGGCGGCCGCTCCGGCCGCGGCAGCCGCGCCGAGCGACGGCCACGGCCACTCCCACGGATCCGGCGGCCATAGCCACGGGCCCGAGTCGACGCCTGCGCCGGCCACGCCCGACAAGTCCGATAAGCCCAAATCCAAAGACACCGCCAAGCCCGCCGCAACGAGCTAGCCCGTTGCGCATCGTCGTCCAGCGCGTTGCGTCCGCGTCGGTCACGGTTGACGGGGAGAGCGTCGGGGCGATCGGCCGCGGCTTGCTGCTGCTCGTCGGTGTGGCGGCGGGCGACGACGCTGCGCTTGCCCAGCGACTCGCGGCGAAGTGCGCGGAGATGCGCGTCTTCAGCGACGACGCCGGAACATTCGACCAGTCGCTGCTCGATGCCCACGGCGAGGCGCTCGTCGTTTCGCAGTTCACGCTGCTCGCGGACACGCGCCGTGGTCGCCGGCCGAGCTTCACTGATGCAGCGGCGCCGGACATCGCCGCGCCGATTGTCGACGCGTTCGTGGCCGCGTTGCGCGCACTGGGCGTAAGCGTCGCGACGGGGCGCTTTGGCGCGAAGATGGCCGTTTCGCTCGTGAATGACGGTCCCGTGACCATTCTCATCGACAGTGATGAACTCGACCGGTCGCGCCGCGGTTAGGCGGCGGGAAGCACCAGGCAGTCGCCGCGCCCGCAGGCGTCCATGATCGCGTCGGCTGTTTCATCGGCGCTCATGCGGGAGTTGTCGAACGTGCAGCCCGCGAAGTCGCCCCACTCGACGAACTGTGCGTGCATCTGGCGGAGCTGCGGCTCATGCACACGCACCGTCGCTTCGCGCTCCAGCCCACGGCGAATCGTCTCTTCGAGCGTCGGCAGCAGCAGCGCGAGATGCACGGGCACGTTGGCCGATCGCAACTCGTCGAGATACACCGGAAGCAGGTGCGGCCCGATCACGCCATCGATCATGACGGCGTACAGTTCTTCGGCGTAGGCGGCGGCGGCGCGGGCGGCGGCGCGCGTCACCATCAAGTTCTGGCGGTCGGATGCCGAGAACCACGGCCTGATGTAGCCCATGCGTATCGCATCGTAGAAATCGTCGGTCTGCAGATGCACCGTGCGGTCATACCGCGCGCACAGTGACTCGGCCACGCTGCTCTTGCCGCTGGCCGGCGGACCGGAGACGATGACGACCTGTGACATCAGACGCCTGTCGCGTCGAGGCTGATGTCCAGCGCCGGGGCTGAGTGCGTCAACCGACCGACAGAGATCAGATCAACGCCCGCCTCCGCGATCGCGTGCGCGTTCTCCAGCGTTACGCCGCCGGACACTTCGAGAACCGCCGCGCCCGCGACGATTTCGACGGCGCGCCGAATGTCGTCGATTTCCATGTTGTCGAGCAGGATGATGTCGGCGCGGCCTTCGAGCGCCTCCTTGAGTTCGTCAAGCGTCGTCACTTCGATCTCGATCCGCATCGTGTGCGGTGATGCAGCGCGCGACTTCGCGATGATTTCGCCGAGTTCCGATGCGCCGCGCTGGCGGGCGGCGGCGATGTGGTTGTCCTTGATCAAGATGCCCGACGCCAGATCGAACCGGTGATTCTGACCGCCACCAGCGCGCACAGCGTACCGTTCAAGATGGCGCATCCCGGGCGTCGTCTTGCGCGTGTCGAGAATGCGCGCCTTCGTGCCGGACACGGCGTCGACGAAGTCGCGCGTAAGCGTCGCGATGCCCGACATGCGCTGTAGCAGGTTGAGCGCGACACGCTCGCACGACAGGATCGCGCCCAGCGGGCCCTCGATCTCCGCGAGTTCGGCGCCGGCTGGTACGCGGTCGCCGTCGGCCGCCAGCGTGTCGAACGACACCATCTCATCGATGCCCGTCATCGCCGCCGCCGCGACGGGCAGCCCGGCGATGACGCCCGGCGCTTTGGCGATGATCGTACCGCGCCCCCATTGCGCGGCGGAGATCAGCGACGCCGTGGTGACGTCGTTGTAGGCGCCATCCTCGGCCAGCGCGGCGCGCACGATGTCATCGATGATGCGCGGCGGGATCGGCAGCAGCGGCGCTTCAGGCATCCTTAACGCTCTTTCAGCATATGGCTTTCGGAGTGCGCCTTCCGGAACGTGATGTGACGGCGCCATGCCTCGCGTGGCTCTGGAAAGTCGGTGCGGTAGTGCGCGCCGCGGCTCTCTTCGCGGATCAGCGCCGCCTCCGCCATCAACCGGCCGGCGAGCAGCATGTTTGCCAGCTCGTGTGATGGCCGGTCATTCGGTTCCGGCAGCGCCGCACGCCAGGCGCTGAGCCGGCGCGTCGCATCGGCGAGTCCGCCGCCGTCGCGGACGATTCCTACCTTATCCCACATCAGCGCCTGCAGCGACGTGCGATCCGGCACGCCGCCACCCTCGTCAGCAAACGGCGGCAACTCGCGCGCGTCGCCGAGTGGTTCCGCGGCGCCATTCGCCGGCGAAAGCGTGCGCTCGATGATGCGCTTCGCGAAGACCACCGTCTCAAGCAGGGAGTTGCTCGCGAGCCGGTTCGCGCCGTGGACGCCCGTACAGGCAACCTCGCCACAGGCGAACAATCCGGCGATCGTCGTTTCGCCCCAGGTGTTCGTCCGCACGCCGCCCATGATGTAGTGCGCCGCCGGCGATACCGGCGCCGGTTCTTTCGTGATGTCGACGCCGTGCGCCAGGCAGTGGCGGTAGATCTGCGGAAAGCGCGCCGTTACACGTTCCGGCGCCAGATGCGTAATGTCCAGGTACACGCGGTCCGTCGCCGTGCGGTGCATCTCGCTGACGATGGCGCGGGCGACGACGTCGCGCGGGGCCAGTTCGGCGCTCTCGTGGTACGACGGCATGAAGCGCTCGCCGGCTGCGTTGCGCAGGATGCCGCCCTCGCCGCGCACCGCTTCCGAGATGAGAAAGATCGGGACACCCGGCAACCGGAGCGCCGTCGGGTGAAACTGGATGAACTCCATATCCTGCACTTCGGCGCCCGCCCGGTAGGCGAGCGCCACGCCGTCGCCTGTCGCGATCTCGGGGTTCGTGCTGACGCGGAAGAGCTGGCCGCAGCCGCCCGTCGCCAGCACGATCGCGCCGGCATCGAACCGCTCGACCTCGTTCGTGCGCGCGTCGAGCGCTTGCACGGCCGTCGCGCGGCTGCCTTCGACGACGATGTCGGCGACCTGCATGTGTTCCTTGATCGTGATCCGCGACATCTGCGCCAGGCCGCTCAGTGAGATCTCGATGTGCGAGCCCGTCGAGTCGCCGCCGGCGTGGAGGATGCGGTTACGGCTGTGCGCCGCCTCACGCCCGAGCGCCACTTCGCCATCGGTGCTGTCGAAGGGCACACCGAACGTGACGAGATCGCTGATCCGGTCCGCAGCTTCATCGACAAGGATGCGCGCCGCCTCTGTATCGACGAGTCCGGCGCCGGCGGCGATTGTGTCGGCGTAGTGCAGTTCCGCGTCATCATCGGCGCCGATCGCCGCGGCGATGCCGCCCTGCGCATACTTCGTGTTGCACTCGTCGATCGAGCCCTTTGTCAGCACGCAGACGGACCCGTGTTCGCGCGCGAGCAGGGCCGCGTACAGGCCCGCGATCCCTGAACCGACGATGATGTAGTCGAACCGCTGTGTCATGCCATAGCACCGATGCTGTGCTCACCGCGCAAGAGTTAGTGTCATGTTTACACTAACTGAACACGCGAGCATGGTCAACCGACGGGTAGAGGCGATTGGAGATCCGATTTCACCGCAAAGGCGCAAAGTACGCGGAGAAGCGCAAAGGTCTTCGCATACGTACTCCCGGGAAGCGGTGGCGCGACGGGCGAGTGTGCCCACCGACCGGGAGGGACCTAAAGGTTCGTCCCTACGATGGTTCGCTTTTGGTGGGTGATCGCGCGTGAGGGCTACGCGCGCTCCTGGTACTCGCCGGTGCTGGTGTTGATCTTGATCTTGTCGCCTTCGTTGATAAACAGCGGTACGTTGACGACGAGGCCGGTCTCCATCGTTGCCGGCTTCGTCGCGCCCTGCGCTGTGTCGCCCTTGAGGCCGGGTTCGCATGTGGTGATCGTCATCACCACGGACGCTGGAAGCTCGATACCAATCGGCTCGTCGCCGAGAAACAGCACATCGCAGGCGCCGTTCTCGGGAATGAAGTTCCGCGACTCACCCACCTGGTCTGCGGTGAGGGGCACCTGGTCGTAGGTCTCGGTGTTCATAAAATAGAGCATGTTGTCTTCGGCGTAGCTCAACTGCATCGGCACGCGCTCGACGCGGACGCGCGGCCACTTTTCGCCGGCCTGGAACGAACGCTCGATCAGGTCGCCGCGCCGCACGTCGCGCAGCTTCATGCGCATCTGCGCAGAGCCACGGCCCATCTTGATGTGCGAGAACTCCATCACCTGGTACACGCGGCCATCCAGCTCGATGGTCGCGCCACGCTTCATTTCACTCGTCGAAATCATCCGGCGTCGGTCCTCCTGTTGCGGCGTCGATTCTTCATACTAACGCACGACGATGCGGCGCCTCAGCCGACGAATTGCAGCTTCGGCGCCTTGCTCATAACGCGCGTCTTGCCGTCCTGGAGCACGATCATGTCCTCGATGCGCACACCGCCCCAGCCGGTGACGTAGATCCCCGGCTCGATCGTGAACACCATGTTGTCGTTCAGGACATCGTTCGATGCCCGCGAGACGCGCGGCGACTCATGTACTTCCAGCCCGATGCCGTGCCCGAGACCGTGCCCAAACGTCTCGCCATAGCCTGCCGCCTCGATGACGTTGTGCGCGATCATGTGGCAGTCGTTGCCGGTCATGCCGGGCTTCACCATGTCTTCCGCGGTCAGCTGCGCCGTCAGCACGATGTCGTAGATCTTCTTGAACTGATCGTCGGGCTTGCCGAGGAAGATCGTGCGCGTCAGGTCGGACATGTAGCCGCCGACATCGCAACCCATATCGATCACAACGCCCTCGCCTGCTTCCAGCTTGCGGTCACGCGGATAGGCGTGCGGCATCGCACCCCACGGGCCGCCGGCGACGATGGTGTCGAACGACAGCCCGTCGCCGCCGTGCTCGCGGATGTACTTTTCGATCTCCCACGCGACTTGCTTCTCGGTCCAGCCCGGCTCGACGCGCTGGGCGACATCAGTAAACGCCGCGTCGCCGAGGTCGACGGCCTTTTGCAGCACGTCGATCTCGCCCGGCTCCTTGTACAGCCGCAGCGCCTCCACGAGCCCGCTGACAGGCGCCAGGCTCGGCCGAGCATCCTCGGCGAGTTCGGCGAGGCTCTTTTTGAACTGGCTGTGCGTCGCCACCGTCATGTCGTTCGATTCGAAGGCGATCTTCTTGCCGCCCAAGCCCTCGAACAACGTCGCCATCCAGGGCGTGCCGGTGATCGTCTTGTGCAGCCGGAAGTCGGGGGCCTGCGTCGCGCTTTGTTCGTAGTAACGAAAGTCGGTCGCGATGATCGCGTCGTCGGGCGTGATCAGCAGGTAGCCGGCCGATCCGGTGAAACCGCTCAGATAGCGCCGGTTCTGCGCGTTCGAGATCAGCGCGCCGTCGAGTTCCCGCTCGCTCAGAGCTGTGCGGAGGCGTTGAAGTCGCTCATTCATACAGATTCCTTGCTGATTCCGCGCCTGACGCTAGTGGCTGCCCTTCAGCAGCCGCACGAGCGCTTCGAGCGCCAGTTCATATCCATGCGCCCCGAGCCCGACGATCGCGCCCGCCACCACCGGAGAAAGCAACGAGTGGTGGCGGATCTCTTCGCGCTTCCAGACGTTGGATATGTGTACTTCGACGACCGGAAAGCCGACGGCCGCCACCGCGTCCCGCAGCGCAAGGCTGGTGTGGGTGAAGGCGCCGGCGTTGATGATCAGGCCCTGCGCCTGCGGCTGCTCGCGCTGTAGCCAGTCGATCAGCTCGCCCTCGCCGTTGGCCTGGAACGACCGCACCTCGGCGCCCAGGGCTGCGGCACGGTCTGCCAGCGTCCGTTCGATGTCCGCCAGGGTGGCGGTGCCGTAGATCTCCGGCTCGCGGCTGCCCAGCGTGTTCAGATTCGGCCCGTTGATGAGAAGGATGCGCATCGGGCGCATTGTAGCGACAAGCGGTTGCCAGCGATAAGGGCCGGGTCGAAATCCGCGTACACGACATAATCGCGTCCCAATAAGTGCAGCTAACGGCGGTGGATGCCGAGAACTACAGGTGAGGGTGGGGGCGATCCTGCACGTTTCCGTTGAACCAGGAGCGGTGAGGCATGGGTAAGGACGTCAACGAAGACCTGATCGAGGCGACAATCCAGCGCGTCGCCGCGGCGCGAGCGGCACAACAGGGCGGCGATTCCGAAGCTTTCGACGACCAATCGCGCGATGAAGCGCCGTCCAGCGCATCGGTGGCGCCAGACGACGACGAGTCCGAAAGCGTGATCGAGCGGACGATCCGGCGCGTCGCGGCGGAGAAGGCGGCGCGCGTCGCGCGGCCGGAACAGCCGTGGGAGGACGCCGAGCCAGGTTCGTCGCCGGAGATCGAGGCGACGATTCGCCGCGTCGCCGCCGAACAGGCAGCACGCGCGGCCGAGACCGACGAGCCGGCGGCGGAGATTGAAACGACTCCAGAACCCGCGGACGAAGCCGCGCCAACGATTGTCATGCCCGTCGCCGAAGCGGTAGCGCCGGAGATCCTCCCCGAACCGCGCGAGGCGCCCCGCCTGCACGCCGTCGATGACGAGGATGAGTCGCCCGAGTCCGCGCCGGCGAAAACGGCGCGTGGCGAGCGAGTGGCCGCAGAGCGCACGGCGCCGCAGCCTGTCGCGTCTGCCACTAACGGTACGGGGCGCCCCACCGGCAGTTCGCCCGCGCTTGAGGCGGTGAGCAGGATCGAACTGGGGCTCGCTGACACGGCGCAGACGATGCGCACGCTGATCGACCGGCTCGACTCGCTGCTGCCGGTACTCGAGCGTATCGCCGATGCGCCGGCCACCGCCCAGGCAACACCGCCGACCCAGTTCAACCCCGTCCAGCAACCGCAGGGCGAGTGGGACGACGTGCCGGCGCTGCCCCGCATGCCGATGGGCCAGATCCCGCGCCCGGCGATCATGCGCGACCCCTCGCCGCAGACGGCGACGGCCGAGCACCTGGTGCCGACGGAGGCCGAAGTGATCGACACGCGGCCGATCCCCAAGCCGCTGCCGCCGTTGCAGATCGAGCCGAAGCGCGGATTCGATTTGCTGCCGCGCACCTACCGCATCACGGTCGAAGACAAGCGGCGCGGCGTCGACCTGGTACCGCTGCACCGGGCGCTGTTGAGCATGGACGGCGTCAAGGACATGTCGCTGCTTAGCTACAACAACGGCGTCGCAATCGTGGCGTTGGAAACGCTGAACGATCTCGAGCCGGACGTGCTCGGTTCGTTCGTCGGCCGTGCGATGTCACGGGATGCGCGCGTCGAGGTACACAACGAGCGGACGTGGGTCGTGAAGTTGGCAGAGGACTAGAAGACACATGCGCTGGCTCCCGAAGAAGAAGGACGACAAGGCTCCAGAATCGGAGTCGTATATCGCGATCGAGTCGGTGGCCTCTTCGCGTCCCGCTGGGCGCGAAGGGCGGCTGTTCGATCTCGTCATTCTGTCGCTCTATTTGCACAGCGCCGGCAGCACCAGCGAGATGATGGGCGCGTTCATCGAAAAGGCGCCTGACGTCACCGAGGCGATCTTCGTCTACCCGTTGCTGCTCGACAAGAAGCGCGACGTGCTGTCGGCGGCGCCGCTCGAAGGCATCGTCGAGCGCCGCCTCGAAGCGGCGATGGATGCGTTTCAGGAAGACCTCACGTCGATCGAATTCGACATGCCGATCAGCCACTTCCGCCGGGAGATCCTGGAACAGGGTGAAGTCGTCATCCGCGATTCGCTCGTGGAGTTGTGGCACGGCGTGATCGACGAAGAGCGGGCGTTGATTGCCGAGCAGGCGCTAGGCATCAAGAAGGTCGCGCTCGTCCCAATGCTCGTCGAGGGTGAGCCGTACGGCGTCGTCGCGTTCGGCTTCGACAAGCTGGACATTGATGCCGAGATGGTCGAGTTGATGGTCGGGCACTTTACGCTGGCCCTGCGCGATCTCGCGAACCAGGAAGACACCGCCCGCTTCAACGACATCGACCCGGTGACCTGGGTGTACAACAAGCGCTACGTGAGCGAGGCGATCGAGGCGGAACTCGTGCGCTGTGGCCGCTATGCGAAAGCGCTGTCGGTCGTCGTCATCGATCTCGATGACTTCACGAACTTCAACACCGCGTACGGACAGTCGATGGGCGACCGGTTGCTGCGGAGTGCCGCCGTCAGCCTGGCCGAAGCGGTGTCGCCCCCGGAGATCGTGGCAAGGCTCAAGGATGACGAGTTCGCCGTCGTGCTGCCGGAGACGAATCGCGCGGCCGCGGTGTCGGTCACGACGCGGCTGCTCGCCAGCCTCTCGCAGGTATCAGTCTTCGGAGACGACGGCTCGCCGGAGCCGATGAAGGCGTCGGTCGCCATCGTCTGCTTCCCGGAAGATGGCACGTCGGCCAAGGACCTGCTCGACGGCGCGATGGCCGACCTGGGCCAGGCGAAGAAGGAGCGCGACCAGATGGAAAAGACGCAAGCCACGCGTCCCATCAACCCGCTCGCCCGCGCCGCCGGCGAACGCGCCCGCCCGTAGCTACGCCTCCGCGTCGAACCGTTCAATGACACCACGCAGCTCGCGCAGGTGCTCGATGATCGCATCCGCTGGCGGTTCGAAGCCGTCCGTCGGGCGGGTGACGTATTGCCGTGTCAGCACGGCCTGCATCCCGCACGCTTTCGCGCCGATGACATCGTGCAGGGGGCTATCGCCGACGAACACGGCCTCGCCGCACTCGACATCCAACTCGCGCATCGCCTTCTCGAACAGCGACGCATGCGGCTTCCGCCAGCCCTCGTCGGCCGATACGACGACGCTCCGCATGTACTCCTCAAAGCCATGCTTTCGCAGCATCGCGCGGATGGCTGGTTCGCCCGCAAGCGTATTGGTGACGCAGCCGATCGCGTAGTCGCGCGCCAGATCGGCGACGGCGTCGAGCGTCCCGTCCGCGCAGAGCAGGCTGTCGATCTCGGTCGCGAACAGCGGCGGTGTGATCTCCAGTAGCAACCTTGCATCCAGCTCGAGACCAAGCGCGCGGCAGCCTCGGTCTATCCACGCGTGTGACGGCGGCTGATCAACGCGCGCGCTGTTCTGGAAGTAGGTTTCCGACGAAGCCCGCAGTTCGTCCGACACGGCCCGTTGGAGCGCCGCGGCGTCGGGGAGGTCATCGCGTCCCAGGCGTTGCACCAGCGTCGAACGCATCGTTTCGTATGCGGCGGGCAATCTGTCCGGCTGCGAGTTGAAGTCCCACAACGTATGACCGAGATCGAAGATCACCGCGCGGATCAACGGACCGCAGGCTCCATCTCGATATCGATTATGCCGTCCGCCGGAAGTGGCGCGCGCTCGACGATCGGCGCAGCTGGCGCCGCTGAGGCGGGGACCGTCGCCGCCAGTAAGTGCTGCCGTGCGATCATCTGCAGCACGCCACGGAGGTAGCGCGCCGCCCGCGGCACCGCCGTTTCCGGATCTTCCACGCCGGTGTAGTCGATGTGTACGAAGCCGCGGTAGCGTTCGAGTTTCAGCGTGCGCAGCATTTCTGGCCAGTGCAGGGCGGCGTCGGCGCCATCGTCGCGCACGTCGTGAAGGTGCGCGTGCGCCTGGACGACGCGCATCGCATCGATCCCGCCGCGGCCGCCGAGGTCCGCCGGGTCGAGGCACACCCGCAGCCACGGCGACCCGACGTCGTGCACCATTTGCGCGAGCTGCATCGGCGTGCCGACGATGCCGTCGGCGCGGTTGTTCTGGAGCGCCAGCACGATGCCGCGCTCGGCTGCGTGGTCCGCGCACTGGCGGAGGGCAAACGTGACGTCGGACCAGAGCTTGCGCGTGTTGATCTGCTTCTGGCCAAAGACTTTGCGATACAACTCGACGATCCGGCCCGGTTCCGGATCGGCGGCCGCGGGTGGCAGCCAACCCGCGAACACGCGGACGACGGGCGCCCCCAGATACGACGCGACATCGATCCACTGCCGCACCTTCTGCACTTCGCCGGCGCGCGTCGCGTCCGGCCCGAAGTCGTTGCTGACGGCGACACCGGCGATGGTCAGTTGCAGATCGGCGCAGAGCTTCTTCACGTCGCGCAGATAGATCGGATCCGTGGTCGGGAAGTGCATATCGACGAACTCGACGCCATCCAGCTCCATCTCCTCCGCGCAGAGCCGCAGCCATTCGCGCTGATCGATGCGGCCGGCGCGAAACGCGGCGTGGTACGACCACGAACTGCAGCCAAGTTTCATCAGACGTCCTCCGTGATCTGCTGATCCCTGGCCAGCGATTCGATCCCGCCAAAACGCGTGCGCCGGAATCCTTCGGCGTACCGGCAACCGAGTCCCGATCGCTTTGCCACTGCCTCGCCGGCGTGCTTCATCTGACGATCGATGACGCCGCGACGTTCGGACGGGGCGTGCGGGTCGAGCGTCGCCAGCGTAGGCACGTCGAGGCCGGACGCGCGCAGTTGATGCTGCATATCGGCGACGGTCAGCACCATTTGCGCTTCGTGCTTGCAGAGCGCGTCAATCTTCGTCTCAATCGTCGCGTCGATGTCGACGTACTTGTTCTGGTCGCGCGGCGACTTCGCGAAGTACCAGCTTTCTCCGACGTAATGCGGCTCCAAACCGTCGCGTAGCTGCTCCGGATAGAAGTTCGGGAAGTGGGCGAAGCTCGTCGCCTCGTTCGCCGCGGTAGCGACCGCGCGGTGGTCCGGGTGCCCCTCGTACGGGGTGAAGGCGTCCCACGAGAAGACGATGTCCGGCCGCACTTCGCGGATGATGCGCATGAACTCCCCCCGTAGCTGCTTCGGAGGAGCATCATACGCCAGATCGCCGTCCGAGTACCCGAGAGGGATGACGCGGTTGACGCCGAGCACCGCCGCCGCGCCGTTCAGCTCGGCGTCGCGGACGGCGCGCAGTTCGTCCGCGCTCAGCTCGAACGAGCCCTTGTCGTTGTCCGTGGCGCAGACGACGGTGACGTCGTGGCCCGCGGCGGCGAACCTGGCGATCGTGCCGCCCGCGAAGAACTCCATGTCGTCGCCGTGTGCTTCGAAGACGAGAACGCGCTTCATGTGGCCTATTCTACGGATTGCGGCCCGTGGCGGAAGCGGCGACGGGGTTATCCGCAGATGTCGCAGATGTAGAGGATGGGGTAATCGTGGAGATGGCAATGGAGCGCGCCGACGACGGCGGCCTCACCCCCCAGCCCCCTCTCCAAAGGGTTGGAGAGGGGGAGCTCAACTCGGAGATCGCGCCAATAGGACCATCCGATCGAACGGGACGAACCTGGGGGTTCATCCCTACGCCGCGGTGGTTCCGAAGGGGCGGAGCATTCCGACGGCGGCCTCCCGAAACGTCGCTTCGGCGCTCTCATCGAGGATGGCGACGCCGGGCTCGTACCCGCCTTCGGCGAAGGCGTGCGCTGGCGGGACGTAGAAGACGTGGTGGTTTGTGTAGCAGGCGATCATCAGGTGCGGCACGCTCGCAGCCGCGCGGATCGCGTGGGCACTTTCGGCGAAGAACTCGCCGGGGAGGCCGAGAACGGCGCATCCGGGGCCGAAGCTGATCGCCTGCACCTCCGGGTGCAGCGTGCGCGGCACCTGATCGCCGCGCAATCGGCTGGCAAGGAAGCGCTCGGCGCCGATCATGTTCATCTGCTCCATCACGCGCCGCCGCGCTTCGACGTCATCCGCCGCCGCCACACGTTCGCGTTCGAGCGCCGCCCATCGCTCCTTGTAGGTCTCCGGCTCTGGCAGTTGTCGCATGGCCACGTCCACGTGCTCGCTGACGACGCTGATCTTCGGCTCGATCAGCGCGCCCGTCGTGACGGCCTTGTCAGTGAGTTCGTGCCAGCGGATGTTCCACGTCTTGTGCTGGCGTCCGAGCGGACGCAATTCCTGCAGCCGTCGCGCCGCTTCGGAGCCGATGATCGATCCGACGCGCTGCGCCTCGTCGTGCGTCTGCTCGATCCACGACGGGTTGACGTCGCCGCAAGCGCCGTTGAGGAAGACGACGGGCGCATCGCCAAGCGCGTTCTTGACGGTCCGCACGACGTGCCCGGGATAGTCGGCGCTGATGTGCATGTTCGTGTGATAAAGCACGGTCGCGTGACAGGCGAAGTTCACGATCGAGCCGATCACGCCGTCGTTTGGATCCGCCGATTCGAACAGCAACACCGAAAGCACGTCGTCGATCGGCCAATCCGGATGCCGCCGGTTCTGGCTCACCGTATCGACGCGGCCGCCGCCCGCGCGCACCGTCGCTTGCCGCAGTGCCCCGTGCGCATTGATGACGGCGCTGGCGATGAGGCGCGCCGTCGTGTCCGTCAGCTCCGCGTCGATGTCTGCGCGCAGACCGGCTGGCCCGGCGTGCGTGTGCGTTGCGCTGACCATGATGTGTTCGCCCGGCATGCCGGTCGCTTCGTGTACGAGTTGGCGGACTGCCGCCGCGAGCCCACGGTCGATGCCGACGAGATCGCAGCCGACGATCGCCGCTTGCGTCGTGCCGTCGTCGACGACGATCGCGCGTGCGTACAGGTCGTCGTGGACGCCGACCGAGCCGGACGTGCGCGCGCCGTAGCCTTCTAGGAACGTGCCGACCGGCGGCGTAATGACGGTTTCGGCGGCGCCTGCGCGGAATGTCATTTCGTTTTCTTATCCACAGATGTCACAGATGGGAAGGATGAATTGATCGAGAATCATGAGTTGTTGCCGCGAATCGCTGATGGCGAGTCCATCCAGCTTCCCGCCTCACATCGATCGCACACCCCCGCCGAAACGGCGCTCACTCCGCCAGCAGCTCATGGCCCTGCGTGCGCACAGCATCCTCACCCGCGCGCCCCAACGCCCAGTGAGCGTCCGGGTCGTCGAGCGCGACGGGGCGAAAGTTGTGCGTGCCGAGACGCTCGACAAGCGCGGCGTACTGCTCGCCGAACTTCGACTGCCAGGCGTGCAGATAGCGCACCTCACGCACGTTCGCCTGCAGCAGCTCCTTGAGGCAGCCGAAGCAGGGCTGCAGCGTCGTATACAGCGTGCAATCTTCGACGGCGACGCCGAAGCGCGCGGCGGCGAGCAGCGCGTTCTGCTCGGCATGCACGCAGATGCACAGATCGTATCCCTCGCCCGACGCGTACTGCTCCGGGTTCGCGCAGCGGTGGCAGCCGCCGTCCTCGCAGTTACGCATCTTTGAAGGCGTGCCGTTGTATCCGGTGCTCAGGATGCGCGAGTCGCGGACGATGATCGCGCCGACACGCCGTCCCGTGCAGCTCGCCCGGGCGCGTACAGCGAGCGCGATGCCCATGAAGTACGCGTCGGGCTCAGGGCGTGGCATTGGTCTCCGCCACGGTCGGATCCTTCGCCGGAAACTCGAGCGTGCCCTCGTCCGCGCTCTCGACGATCAGCCGCTCATCGTTGTACGTGATCGCGACGGGCTTGCTGACAAAGTTGTCGATGACGGCCGCCGGGAACATGCGGTCGCACTCCATCGTCGCCGTGATCGCTTCGAGGTTCGTGCGGATCTGCAGCGTCTCGCCGGTACACGACACGCCGAGTAGCGTCCGCACGTTCGTCGCCACGGGTGTGCCACCGGGCAGCCGATCGATGCTCCCGAGCGATCCGCCGTCGCCGAACGCGTCGCCGTTCGGCGGGTCGTCGTCGTCGTCGCGGCCGAGCGAGCAGCCGGCTGACGCGGCCGCGAGCGTCGCGATGACCAGGAGCCTCGATACTGTTCGGAGGGTGGGCCTCACGTTATCTCCTCGTTTTATGCGTGCTCGCGGATGCGGTCCAGCGCGAGCTTCACGGCTCCCACCACCTGCGCATCGTCGCCCAGCGCCGACAGCAGCATCTTCGTTTTCAGCGGCGTACAGGCATGCACCATCTCGCGGATGGGCTCGATGAACCACTCGCCCTGCGCAGCCGCGACGCCGCCGCCGAAGACGATCGCGTCGGGGTCGAGCAGCGCGATCATATCGGCAACGGCCATCGCGATGTATTCCTGCGTCTCGTGCAACCATGCGGCCGCCTCCGTTTCGCCGTTTTTCGCCGCCTCGAAGAGTTGCGACGGCGTGCCGTGTTCGCCGAGCAGCTCCTTCGCGCGCGCCGCCATGGCTCGGCCGCCGACGACGCCTTCGAGGCAGTGCTGCCAGCCGGGGGCGCGTAGCTGCTCGCGCGTCATCGGGAAGAACGCCGCTTCGCCGGCGAGGAAGTGCGCGCCGCGGTGCAGCTTGCCATCGAGCCAGACGCCGGCGCCGATGCCCGTGCCCAACGCGATGAAGACGAAGTCGCGCATGCCCTTCGCGGCGCCGAGCCACGCCTCGCCCGCCGCCGCCGCGTTCGCATCGTTCTCGACCGCTACCGACACGTTGCGCGGCCGACCGAGCTCGCTCGCAATATCGACGTCGCCCCAATCTGGGAGGTTCGCGATTGACGCCACCGTGCCGCGCGGTGGATCGACCGTGCCCGGGAGCGCCATGCCGATGCCGGCCACCTTCGCGCCCACCCAGACGCCGCGCACAAGATCATCGATCGTGCGGCCGATGTCGCGGAGGACGCGCTCTGGGCCGCCGCCCGGATACGCGCCGACGCGCCGTGCCTCGATGTCGCCGTCCTCGTTGGCAATGACGACGCGCACGTTCGTGGCGCCCAGATCGACGCCCGCGATGAACTTCTGAGGCATCGAGGCTCCTGCTTTACGTGGTGCGACCGCATCAATCGTGGCCGGCTGAGTGTAACGTCTTGCTGCCGACGCGGCCTCAAGCGGAGTGGCTCACGGCACTCGTCAATCTACACCTGACTTGCACCCCATTTCCCACTTCCCACTTCCGAATGCCCAGCCGCTGTTGTGGTAGATTGGTGCGAATCGCGAGGCAGCCGGAGCCTATGCTCGACATCTATCTTCTCACGCTTGCGCTCTCGATCGGCATCGGCGCCGCCACGACGGTTGTGCTGCTCGCCGTCTCCCGCACCGAGCGCTTTATTGGCCTCTTCAATGTGCGCGGGCCGCTCGAGCGCCCGCGCTGGGGTGGCCTCGTCTTTCTCGTCACGTTCGCAGTAACGCCGTTCATCGCGGCCGCGTTGTCGGACCACGCGAGCGAGTTCTTCACGCCGCATCGCGGCAGCTTCCTTGGTTTCGTCGCCGCGGTCTCGCTCGTCTTTCTCGTCGGCTTTCTCGATGACGTGAAACTCACCAGTCCGGGGCTGCGTTCTCTGGTGTTTTGCGTGTCCGCGACGGCTGTGTACGCCGCCGGGTATCGCATCGACGATGTGGGTCTGCCGGGCGGCCCGGAGATCCATTTTGGCTTCTTCGGCTTCTTCGTGACGATCGCCTGGATCTGGCTGATCACAAACGCGGTGAATCTGATCGACGGCCGGGACGGCGTGGCGCTCGGCGTCGCGGTGTTCGCCGCGCTGACGCTCGCCACCGTCGCGGCGTCATCGTCGCACCCGACGGTGGCGATTCTGCTGCTTGCGCTCGTCGGCGCCGGTCTGGGGTTTTTGCCGTTCAACCTGCCGCCGGCGTCGTCGTACATCGGCGACTCAGGCGCGTACGTGCTGGGCTTCATCATTGGCACGCTGTCTATCCGCGCCGCCACCGGTCCGACGGATCATGTCTTTATCGCCGTGCCGATCATCGCGCTCGGCTATCCGATCCTCGACATTGGAGTCGCCTTCACACGCCGCCTCCTGCAGCACAAGCACCCGATGATCGGCGACGGTGACCACATCCATTCCCGGATCGAATCCGCCGGCGCCGGCCCGCGCGGCTTGCTGCTGATCACGTACACACTGGCCGTGCTGTTCTGTGTCGGCGCGATCCTGCTCCACGAAGTCAGCAGTACGTGGGTCGAGGCGGGCGTGCTGCTAGCGCTGCTCACGACCGTCGCTGCGCTGCTGCTGAAGCTCGGGTACGTGCTGACCATCTGGAACAGCCACAGCGTCGTCTGGCTGCGCCAACGCCTGTTCGCGCCGGACGAGACGACCGCGCGGCAATAACCCATTCGTCGCGCCCCAATCACCAGACATCGAGTCATCGTGCGATACGCCGCCGCACGGCGTTGTTCACAAGCATCACACCGCACCGCGCGGCGATGCCGGCGGCCGTGATAGCGTCGAGCGCGATGTTGCCGCGGAGGTGCTTGCGGTAGTAGCGCCACATGCTGCGGTGCCGGGCGATGATCATCTTTGGCGGCGCGCTCACGCTGACGCCGATGCGGTGGTACAGCACTGCCGCCGGTTCGTAGACGACGCGGTAGCCAGCGTGATGCACGCGGCGGCAGAAGTCGACATCCTCATTGAACATGAAGTAGCCCGCATCCCAGCCGCCGAGTTCATCGAACACGGCACGCGGGAACATGAGCGCGGCGCCGCTCACCCAATCGACATCACGAACGCTCGCGTGATCGAAGCCCGTCATGAGGTAGTCGCGGGAATAGCGGTTGCCCGGCAACACGCGCGTCAGCAGTGAGTACCGATTGAACAGCGCCGCCGCGTAGCCGGGGTAAGCGCGGCAACTCATTTGCACGCTGCCGTCATCGTTCAGCAGCTTCGGCGCGACGACCCCGACATCCGCATGCTCGCGCAGAAATGCCACCAGCACCGAGAGCGCGTCGTGCTCGAACCGAATGTCCGGGTTCAGCACGGCGATGTAACGTCCCGAGGATGCACGCACGCCCTCGTTGATCCCACCGGACAGCCCGATGTTCGTCGTGCGAGCGATGACACGCGCGGATGGGTACACCTCCCGTAGATACGACGCGGTGCCATCCGCGGACGCGTTGTCGACGACGGTCAGCTCGTAATCCACGCCGCGCGTGTGTTCGGCGAGCGATGTGAGCAGCGCATCGATGTGCCTCCGCGAGTTGTACGTCACCACCACGACGGAGAGTTCGGTGTTCACGCAGGATCACGCTTGGCATGAACCCGCTCGTAGACGGCGTGCGTTTCGTCGGCGGCGCGCGACCAGCTAAACTCGGCGGCGCGCGCACGTCCCGCTTCCGAGAGCCGTGCGCGCAACGTCTCATCCGTCAGTAACTCCCGTAGGCCGTCGCGAATCGCCGCGACAGACAACGGATCGACGAGCAGCGCCGCTTCACCAGCCACCTCTGCCGTCGCTGACACGTTCGATGTGAGCGTCGGCGCGCCGCAGGCCATCGCTTCGAGGATGGGGAGGCCGAACCCCTCGTACAGGGAAGGGCAGGCAAATGCCGTCGCGCCGCTGTATAGCGCCGGCATGTCGGCCTGCGGCACGTAGCCTGCAAACACGACGCGGTCGCGCATCCCGAGTTCATTGACGAGCTGAAAGTCGCGCTCGTAGTCCCACGCCTTCTGTCCCACGACGAGCAACGCGTTATCGACGCCTTCATCGCGCAACTGGCGCATCGCGTGGATCAGCCGCGCGCGATTCTTCCCCGGCTCCAGGCTGCCAACGTTCAGCACGTAGTCCTGATGCACGCCGTGCCGAGCCGCGATCACGGCGCCCACCGCCCGATCGACGGGCGCGTAGTCGGCGGATGCCGCCTCGTACACAACGGTCACACGAGCTTCAGGCACGTTGAGTAAGCGCAACACGTCATCGCGCACGGCGCGGGACGGCACGATGATTGCGTCCGCAACACGAGCCGAAAGCCGCGTTAGGGCCTGCATATACCACCGCCGCGCGGGCGGATAGCGCTCCGGCATCCGGAAGAACGTGACGTCGTGGATCGTGACGACGCGTTTCGCGCCGCCGCTGCGCAGCGGCAGCGTGTGATGCGTCGAGTGCAGCACGTCGATGCGCAGGCGTTGGAGCGCGGCCGGCAGCTGCGTGTGTTCCCAGGCCAGGCGGGCCGGCCGTGATCGCGCGTCCACGTGCTCGATGCGCCAGTTCTTCTTGTCGTGTGCCACATCGTCAAACCAGGCGCCGCGCGTGAAGAGCGCATAGCCGTCGTGCGCGTCACGCTGGGCCAGTGCGCGTACGAGCTCAATCGCATACACGCCGGCGCCCGCGGGCGACGGCGGCACCGAAGAAGCGTCGATCGCGATTCTCACAGGTCGCGCACCTGCATCGTCCGCCCCATGCGTCCGCGATAATAGTCGAGCGTACCGAGCAGCATCGCGCGGAGCAGCCGTGGCTGTCCACGCACGAGCATCTTCGCCGCTGTCGCCACGCGCGTTGCCAGAAAATACGCCGTAAACCACGCGTACGCTATCCGCGATCGCTGGTGTTTACGGACGAGATAGGCGCGGTTGCGGGTCGCGTAGTACTGCTTAAAGGGCGTCATCCAGCCGCCGCCGCTCGCGCCGCTCTCGCGATGATAGATCACCGCTGACGGCTCATAGCGCACGCTATACCCCTTCAACTGTGCGCGGCGGATGAAGTCGGTCTCCTCGTAATACATGAAGAAGCGCTCGTCGAGCCTCCCGGCGTCGCGAAACGCCGCGAGCGGCACCAACGCGCAGCAAAAGCTCGCCGTATCGAGCCCGTCGCGGCGGTGGTTGGTGGCGGGGCCGTCGCGTTCGCCGCCGTAGGTGTTGCGGAACACGCCGAGCGTCCAGTCGAACCCGCCGGCGTGCGTGCTGATCAGCGCGTGGTCGTAGTAATACAGAATCTTCGGCACGACCATCGTGCGCGCATCGGCGGCAGCGAGCAGCCGCTCCAGAACATCCGGCGTGACGGCGACGTCGTTGTTGAGAAAGAGCGCGTACTCGCAGCCGAGCGTCGTACACGCTTCGACGCCGACATTCGCGCCGGCGGCAAATCCGACGTTGTCGTCGCAGCGAACGTGGTGCGCATCCGGAAAAGCGCGCTCGATCGTTGCCATAGAGCCGTCCGTCGAGCCGGAATCGACCACGATCAGCCGCCATCCCGCAGGGGTCACCTCTCGCATCGACGTGCAGAACTCGTCGATGAACGCCGCGCTGTTGTAGTTGACGACGATTACGCCGACGGAGGAGGCGTCAGCCATCGGCGGCGACCTTCGCCCGCGCTGCACGTTCAATGTGCGATGTCAACGCGTCGCGCCACGCCGGCAACACAATGCCGAGCGCGCGTGCCCGCGTGTTCGCCAGCACGGAGTACGGCGGCTTCAGCGGACCGTCGTATCCGGAAGCGCGCAGTTCGGACGTCGTCACGCGCTCGATGGGCGTCGCGTCGAAGCCGGTGAGGCGCAGGATCTCCTTCGCCCAGTCGTATCTCGAAGCCGTCCCTGCGTTCGCGAAGTGGTAGACGCCGCCCGGTGCTTTCGACTCGACGAGTGCGCCGATCGCTTCCGCAAGATCGACCGCGGACGTTGGGGCGGCAATCTCGTCGTCGACGAAGCGCAGCGGTCGTCTCGCAGCCGCGGCGGCGCGTACCTTCTCGACGAAGTTGGCGCCGCCGTCGCCGTAGACCCACGATGTGCGTACGATCATTGCGCGAGCATGCGCCGCCGCCACGAGGCGCTCGCCTTCGGCTTTCGAGCGCCCGTACGCGTTGACCGGAGCGGTCTCGGCGTCCTCGGTGTACGGCGCGCTGGTGGTTCCGTCGAACACTTCGTTCGTGCTGACGGCGACGAAGAGGGCGTCGCAGGCGGCCGCCGCTTGCGCGACATAACCAGCGCCGCGGGCATTGATCGCGTCCGCCAGGTCCGGTTCGCGCTCACACCGCGCCGTATCCGTGAGCGCCGCGCAGTGCAGCACCGCACCCGGCCCTGCCGCAGCGATCATAGAGGAGACTTGCGCCGCATCGGAGACGTCCAATTCGCTGTGCGTGGCCGCGGTCACATCATGCTTGGCGAGCGCGCGCCGCAGGGCGCGCCCAAGCTGTCCATCGCCGCCCGTGATCAGTATTCGCATAGCGGCGCATTGTAACGCGGGCCATCATCCGAAGGCGCGCCGCGAAGCTGTTGCTCGTTGACAAAGCGCCGATGCGCTTGATCGACGGATCGCCCCGCGCTAGACTTGCGGCGCTCTACGGGAGGTGCATGGCGCCTCCTTTTGTGCGTCCAATTGATCATGTCATTTCGCGCAGGGGCGCGAGAAGGAGAAGCCGATGGAACTCGTCTGGTTAGTGCCGGTCACCGGCGCGGCCGCCGTGCTATTCGCGCTGTGGCTCGCGTGGGACGTCCTGCGCAGAGACACGGGCACGGACGCCATGCAGGAGATCGCCGGCATGATCTTCGAGGGCGCCATGGCGTTCCTTTCGCGCCAGTACAAGACCATTGGCATCCTCGCCGTTGTCACCTCGGTGGCGGTGACGGTGCTGGTTGGGTCCATTTCCGAAGGCGTGAAGCCGATCGTCTTCGAGAACGGCACGGTCAGCTTCGGCGCCAACGAAGTGGTCGACCGCTGGGAAGAGGGCATCCTCACCGGCGTCGCCTTCCTCGTCGGCGCCATCTGTTCCGGGCTGGCTGGCTACATCGGCATGTTTATTGCGGTGCGCTCGAACGTACGCACGGCGGCCGCGGCGCAAAAGAGCCTCCGCGACGCTGTGACGGTATCGCTTCGTGGTGGGGCGGTTTCCGGCTTCCTTGTCGTCGCGCTGAGTCTGCTTGGCGTGTCGGGCATCTTCGGCGTCTACAGCCGCATCCTCGGTAACCCCGCCGAGATCGCGCCGTTCCTGATCGTCGGCTTCGGCTTCGGCGCCAGCTTCGTTGCGCTGTTCGCGCAGCTCGGTGGTGGTATCTATACGAAGGCTGCCGATGTGGGCGCCGACCTCGTTGGCAAGGTCGAAGCGGGGATCCCCGAGGACGACCCGCGTAACGCCGCCGTTGTGGCGGACCTCGTCGGCGACAACGTCGGCGACTGCGCCGGCCGTGGCGCCGACCTTTTCGAGTCGATGTCCGCCGAGAACATCGGCGCGATGATCCTCGGTGTGGCGATTTTCGCCGTTACGGATCGCATCGAGTGGATCATGTTCCCGCTGGTGCTGCGCTCGTTCGGCATCATCGCCGCGATGGTCGGACTGCTGGCCGTGCCGTACTTCACCAGCTCCGACCCGGATACCAAACAGGACCCGATGCAGCCGCTGAACTACGGCTACTTCATCGTGTCAGCGCTCTCGGTCGTCGGTTTGTTCATCGCCACGTACGCGATGCTCGACGACGAGTGGTACTGGTTCTTCTTCTGCGGCGTCATCGGCATCGCCACCGGTATCGCGTTCGTCTACATCACGCAGTACTACACGGCGGGCGCTTGGCGTCCGGTGCAGGAGATCGCCGAGGCGTCGAAGACGGGCCCGGCGACGAACATCATCATTGGCACCGCCGTCGGCTTCGAGACGACCGCGCTGACGGCGATCGCGATCGGTCTCGCGCTGATCGGCTCGTTCGCGCTGGGCTCCCAGGCCGAGATCGACCCGGCCATTCCGGCGTTCACGGTGGGTATCTTTGGTACCGCCGTCGCCACGATGGGCATGCTGATGTCGGCCGCCTACATCCTCAGCATGGACACGTTCGGTCCGATCACGGACAACGCCGGCGGTATCAACGAGATGGCAGGCGCGCCCGCAAGCGCCCGCGATATCACTGACAAGCTCGACTCCGTCGGCAACACGACAAAGGCGCTGACGAAGGGCTACGCCGTCGCCTCCGCCGGACTCGCCGCGTTCCTGCTGTTCTCGGCGTATCTCGACAAGGTGAAAGAGCGCCTCGAGATCCCGCTGACCGCCGAACTGCCTATCGACCTCTCGAAGGTCGACGTGTTCGTCGGCGGCCTGCTCGGCGTGATGCTCGTCTTCCTGTTCAGCTCGCTTGCCATTCGCGCCGTTGGTAACG
Organism: uncultured Dehalococcoidia bacterium; assembly: GCA_964599885.1. Taxonomy (GTDB): domain Bacteria; phylum Chloroflexota; class Dehalococcoidia; order DSTF01; family JACRBR01; genus CAZRHH01. The sequence continues at coordinate 32,703 of CAZRHH010000016.1, forward strand.
CCGCCGGATCGATCATCGAAGAAGTGCGCCGTCAGTTCCGCGCCGACCCCGGCATCATGGCGGGCACGTCGCGCCCGGATTACGCTGCTGCGGTCGACATCACGGCGAAGGCGGCGCTCAAGCAGATGGTGCTTCCCGGCATTCTCGCGGTCAGCCTGCCGATCGCCGTCGGCCTGATCTTTCGCTTCTTGCGCAGTGAGACGGTGCATGTGTCCGCCGCTGGGAACGATTACGTGATCAGCGACGCGTCCGGTTGGCTCGCTGTGTCAGGGCTGCTGATCATCGGCACGATCGGCGGCATCATGATGGCGACGGTGCTCAACAACGGCGGTGGGGCGTGGGACAACGCGAAGAAGTTCATCGAATCCGGCGGCCTCAAGGACGACAACGGCAACGTCCTCGGCAAGGGCAGCGAGCCGCACAAGGCGGCCGTCGTCGGCGACACGGTTGGTGACCCGTTCAAGGACACCGCCGGCCCATCGCTCCACGTGCTGATCAAGCTGCTTGCAACGATCACCCTGGTCCTGGCGCCGCTGTTCATCGAGAGCGGTTCCGTATCGTGCACCCCTGGTGTCGATTCGCAATCGCCCTGCCCAGAAGGCACGACGGGCACGGAGCAGCCGCTCGGCACCGGCGCGAACACGTCGTTCGCCACGGACGCTGCTGCGTCGAGTGCAATCGCGCCGTAGCGGGCGCGCCATCGATCAGGCATGAGGAAGGGCTCCCGTTGTGGGAGCCCTCTCTCGCCAGTTTCGGAGCGCTTCCGTGACCGGCGTCCGGCGGAGCTAAAGCTCCGCAGCTACGTCCGCCTCATACCGACCCCGGTTCCGGTGTTGCGGCTGTGCGAAACAAGCCGTAGCCCGCGGAATCCGAACCCAATGCAACGGGACAGGCCATCACCTGCCGCTCCGCGTCGGTTCTTGTACAAACGAATCTCTACGCCGTGCTGAGCGCTTCCTCCGCATCCGCTTCCGGATCGGGCGCGGTGGCGGCGTTGCTCGCGTCGGTCATCGCCGCCCACGACTGCCGCCAGCGCTCGAGATCGAAGCCGTAGCTGTCGCGCAGGCTCCCGCGCATGACTTTGCGGATCGGCGTCCGTGGCAACGGTTCGTCCGTCAGCATCACATCCATTGTGCGCTTGTACGGCGCGACGTCGGCCTCTTGCTCGGCGATATCCGCCTGCACGAGCCGCCGCACTGTGTCCGCGTCCAGCGCCTCTTCGCCGATGCGAGCGACGATCGCCTCGCGGTTCGGATAGATGACAGCGGCGACTTGCATCTTGCCGCGCGCCTTGCGGCCAAGCACCGCCACATCCTGAATCAGCGGGCTGCGTTCGATCTTCTCCTCGACCTCGTCGGGGTGTACCTTCTCGCCGGAATCGAGCACGATGACGAACTTGGTGCGTCCGGTGATCCACACCTGGCCATCCTCATCGATGCGGCCGATGTCGCCCGTGCGCAGCCAGCCGCCGACTTTGAGCGCGGCGCTCTCTTCCGGCGCGCGCCAGTAGCCCTGGGTGATATTGTCGCCGCGCGCGACGAGTTCGCCCTCTCCGTGCAGATGGACGTACAGCTCCTTCTCGGGCACGTCGATGAGGCCAACCTCGACGCCCTCGACGGGCTCGCCGATCGAGCCGAAGTGTTCTTCGTAGTAGTTCGACATGTAAAACTTGCGCGGGTTCCAGCGCTGCGCGGTCAGCACTGGCGCCGCTTCGCTGAGCCCCCAGCCCTGAATGATCGGAATGCCGACGGCCGCAAAGTTGCGCGCCGTCTGCGGGTTCAGAGCGGCGCCGCCGTTGACCATGAAGCGGATGCTGCCGCCGAGCCGCTTATGCAGCTCGCGGAAGACGATGCGCCCGATGTTGATGCCTGTGCGCTGTTTGGTGGCTTCGGCCACGCGGAGGCCCTTCTGGAACGTCTCCATGCGGCCCTGCACCTCGATGCTGTGCAGCACGTTGCGATACATCACGTCGAAGAGCGTCGGTACACCGAGGAAGAGCGTGGGCTTCACTTCGGCCATGCGGTCGCGGATGCGGCGCAAATCGTTCTCGAACGTCACCTCGCCACCAACCGACGGCGCCACGACGACGGACACCGTGAACGGGAATGCGTGGTGTAGCGGCAGTACGGTGACGAGCCGGTCATTGCCGTTGAAGGGAATCGAGCTTCGCACCTGCTGGCAGTTGACGAGGAAGTTGCGGTGCGTGAGCATCACACCCTTGCTGCCCCCGGACGTGCCAGACGTGAACATGATGGACGCGAGATCGTCGGGGGCGATGACGTGTGCCAATACGGCGGCGCGGCTTGCCGGCGTTGCGCGGGCGACGGCGGCGTCGAGCGTGAGCATTACCGGGCGCGTCGCGGCGGCGGCATCGGTCGCGTCAAGCTCGGGCTCGACCACGATGACCGTTTGCAGTGGCGACAGCGCGTCGGTCAGCTTCGCACGCGCCTTCGGTGAGACGATCGCCATGATTGGGTCGGCGTGCGCGATCATCGCGGATATCTCGGCATCCTTGAGGTCGTAGTAGATCGGTACGGCGACGCCGCCGGCGAGGACGATGCCATAGTACGAGCGCACCCAGTCGAAGCTGTTCTCGAGAATCAGTACGGCGCGCTCGCCGGGCCGCAGCCCCAGCGCCGTCAGTCCGGCGGCCACTTCGTAGGACGCGGCGTAGGTGTCGTTGTGGGAAAACCGCTGCCAGTCGCGCTTGATCTTCTGCTGGAAGGCGATCTTGTCGCCCCACGTGCGCCGGTTTTCGTCAAGCATCTCCGCGAATGTGAGCGGGAAGCGTTCGTCCATCACGCCGCTGGGATCTTCGGCGTCGCCGTTCGTTCCGGGAAGCCGGAACTTGCCTAGCACCATGGTTGTTGTGTCTCCCGGGCCTGCGGGGCCCACACTGGGTTTAGCCACCGGGACGCCGCCGAAGCTGTACGGCGTCTTGGCAGTATAGCGAGGCCGAAGCGCGAAACGGGACAGATGTTCTGTCAACCGCGCGCGGGGTCGCCTCAACGATCAGCGTACATCCGGCGGCTCCGCCGCGTGAGGTACGATCGCACCATTCGACCGATGGGGATGGAATCGGCGGGCTAGAAGTCGCCTTCGCCGCGGAGGTTGCCGTTCGAGCGGCGCAGCTTCTCGAGCGCCTGCGCTTCGATCTGGCGTGCACGCTCGCGCGTAACACCGAGTTCGTTGCCGACGATATCGAGCGTGCGCGGGCGGCCGTCCTTGATGCCGAACCGCAGTTCGATCACCGTGCGCTCGCGCGGCGTCAGCACGTCGAGTGCCGAGCGGACGCGTTCCCGCAGAAGCTGGCGGGCCGCCTCTTCTTCCGGCGACGGCGCCATGATGTCTTCGAGGACGCTGCCGAGCGTGCCTTCTTCCTCTTCGCCCACGGGCGTCTCGAGAGACACGACGGACTGCCGCAGCGCGCGCGCCGCCTCCCGCACCTTGTCGGGCGGCATCTGCATCATCTTCGAAAGCTCGCCCGTCTTCGGCTCGCGGCCGAGGCGCTGGAAGAGCCGCTCGCGTGCCTGCGAGTACTTGGAGATCAGCTCGGTGATGTGAATCGGCAAGCGGATCGTCCGGCCCTTGTCGGCGATCGCGCGGCCGACGGCTTGCCGGATCCACCACGTCGCGTAGGTGCTGAAGCGGAAGCCCCGCCGGTGCTCGAACTTCTCGACGGCGCGCATGAGGCCGCCGTTGCCCTCCTGGATCAGGTCCATCAGCGGCATGCCGCGGCCGGCGTACTTTTTCGCCACGCTGACGACGAGCCGCAAGTTGGCGTTCACCATGTGCTCTTCGGCGCGCTGCGCTTGCTCGCGGGCGGCATCGATGTACGGCACGAGCGTCTTGATGCGCGCGGCCGCCTCACGGATCTGTTTGCGGACGGCCGCTTCCTCTTCCTTGAACTCCTTGATCGCGCGTGCGCTCGGCTCCTTCTTGCCGCGGGACGGTACAGGCTTCGCCGGCATCTCCGTGTCCGCGTCCAGATCGCGCATCGCGCCGTCGAACGTCTCGCGCAACTCCTCGGGGAAAATGCGCTCCGCGACGGCCAGCGTGATCAGCACGGGCCGAAGCTGCGTGACCTGGCGCTTCGTCGCGGTCGCGATCTGCTCTTCGACGACCTCGTCCATGCGATCCTGGATCGCGTCACGCAACCCGCTGTAGTTGATCTGGTCGAAATACGCGCCGCGCGACGGCATCCCCTTGATCACCTTCGATTTGCGCACGAGCGCCAGCCCGTCGCGCAGTTCCGCCAGGAAGCGCACGGTGAGCTGCTCGACCGTCGGGACGGTGCGAATCTCCTCCATCAGCGCGTCGCTCAATTCGAGCAGGATGCGCCCGTTTTCGATCTCTTTGGCGAGCTGCACTTCCTCTTCGGGGCGCAGCAGCTTGTACCGGGCGATCTCGTTGAGGTAGAGCTCGACCGAATCCGGCGTTTCGCCGATGGGCTCTTCGGCCGCCGGCTTGATCACGGGCGCGGGGACGCTCGGGACGGGGATCTTCTTCAGTTCGGCAAGAGCCCCGTTGGGGATCGCTTCGAGGGTCGGGGTCGTCGTCTTTTTCGCCATATCTCACTCAATTCAACGAATGCTGCTCGGTTCAACCGGTCTCAGTGCCAGGGGCGCGGAAGCGTTTGCCAGCTCGCGGACTAGACGATGTCCGGGAGGGGCCATTTGAGGTCGCAACTCAGGCACCGCGCCTGGACCATCACCCCATCGCTCCAATAACTGGCTGTAAAGTACTTACGGCAGCGGGGGCACGGCGGTTCGCCCGTACGCACCTCGCGGGCACGATCAGCCGACGCCGCGCGGTCGTCCTTGCCGTGAGGGGCGTTCATACACGTCTCCACGCCTATTCTACAACGCTTCCGCGCTTCCTTCTACGTCCGCGGCAAGATCATTGTTGACGTAGGCGGCTCAATATGGCGTTTCATAGACATAACAACATGCTACCCGGTAGGTACGAGGCTGCCGATACTTCCCCGTGATCCCTGCATGGCTCAAAGGCGCCTAATATGTCCGTCCTCGAGATGAACTCCGTCGTCGACTTGCTGATAGCGCTTTGGCCGCAGGACACGTGGCAGCGCGTCAACGGGCTGCTGGGCACGTGGCGAGAGAAGCTCGACAGCAAGGACAACTACTCGGGCCACCACGCCGGCCTGGCGACTGACTTCGCGATGCAACTCGCCGCGAAACAGAATCTGCCGCAGGACAACATCGCCGCTCTCTGGGTGGCCGGCCACGTCTACGATCTCGGCAAGATCTCGGTTCCTGAGAACGTCCTTACGAAGGATGGCCCGCTCTCGAATGCCGAGATGCTGATGATGAAGGGGCACGTCTCATCCGGCTACGATTTGCTGCGCGATTGGGACGTGCTGCGCGTTAGCCCGCGCTGGATGTCGCAGGTGGTGCTCGAAGTCGTGCTGTTTCACCACGAGCGGTGGGACGGCGCCGGCTACCCGAAGGGGTTGCACGACAAGGAGATCCCGCTCGCGGCGCGCATCATGACCGTCGCCGACGCCTACGCGGCGATGATCATGGACACGCCGTACCGTTCGGCGCGCGGCGAGGACACGGCGATCGCCGAACTGGAGCGCCACGCGGGCGAGCAGTTCGACCCGTACCTCGTGAACTCGTTCGTGAAGATGGTGAGGATCAACCAGCTCACCGGCCGCGGCCCGAATATACCCGCGACACGCATCGGCGACGTCGCCTGACCGATCCGCCGTCTACGCTTCGTCCTCCAGCTGATCGTCGTCGTCATCGTCGTCATCGGACGCCAGCCATTCGCGCATTGATACGCACTGACCGTCGCGCTCCGGATGCATGATCGTGAAGTTGCCGTCGCGCATCCGGCCAAGCATGTGCCACTCGAATCCGACGAGCGCCGCAACTTCGTCGTCCGCCGTGATCTTGTCGAGCGCGACCGGATAGGGAGGCGGGCGGTAGCGCTTCGCCGCCAGGCTACCGACGTACTGCCCGCAGCGCGCACACGTCAGGCCGGCGCGGATCGCGTCGATGAATTCGGCGATCGATTTCGGCAAGGAGTTATCGTCAGCAAGCATCGAGCGCCATTCTAGCGATAGCACGCGATACGCGCCGCGTTGGTGCCGAACACGAGGCTGCGTAGAACGGTGCCGAGGAATCGAGGGTTTTCCCTCATTACCAGCGGATCACCGTCTTGATCTAATGCCGGCATGGTCACAGCAATCGAGAAGCCGACGCCAAAACGCCGCGCCATCACGCCGCCCGTGCGCCTCAACGCGCGGCCGGACGTCAATCGCATGATCACTGGCGACTGTCTCGAGGTCATGCGGGCGTGGCCGGATAGCTGCATCGATCACTGCATCGTCGACCCGCCGTTCAACATCGGTTCCGGTAGCGGGCGCAGAAGCAAGAGCGGCCTCGGTTGGGCGTTCTCTTCGCACGTGACGATGGAAGAGACGTGGGACGCCTTCAGCAAGGACGAGTTCTACGCCTTCAACGTCGCCTGGCTGCGCGAGGTATCGCGCGTCGTCAAGCCGAACGGCAACATGCTGGTCTTCGGCACGTATCACAACATCTACCAGCTTGGCTTCATCCTGCAGAACGTGCTCGAACGCCGCATCCTCAATTCAGTCGTCTGGTTCAAGCCGAACGCTCAGCCGAACATCACGGCACGCACGCTCACCGAGAGTACCGAGCAGATCATCTGGGCGGTGAATGAGACGCCGGCGAAAGCGACGGGCTGGACCTTCAACTACTGGGACGCGAAGGAGATGAACGGCGGCAAGCAGATGCGCAACCTCTGGGAGTTCCCGGTCACTCCCGGCAAGGAACGCACAGCCGGCAAGCATCCATCGCAAAAGCCGCTGCGCCTGCTCGAACGGGCGGTGCAGTTGGCGTCGCACCCCGGCGAGCTGATCCTCGATCCGTTCGGCGGCGCGGGCACGCTCGCCGTCGCCGCGAAGAATCACGAACGAGACTGGCTGCTCATCGAGAGCGTGCCAGAATACGCCGACATCGCGCAGCGCCGCATCGACGCGGCGAGCTAACGCTTCGCCCACGCACGCGGCGCTTCGACGTTGCTACAGGGTGACGAGGTCGCTGCGGCGCCAGAGGTACCAGCTACCGGCGCTGCGGTAGGGGCGCCAGGGCTCGGCGATCGCTTCCATTTCAGCGGGCTTGGGCGCGGTTTCGAGCCCGTAGGCGAGTTTCATGGCATTCTGGATGCCGAGGTCTCCCACGGGCAGCACATCCGGACGGCCAATGCAGAACATCAGCAGCATGTCCGCCGTCCAGCGTCCGACGCCGCGGATCTGCGTGACGCCTTCGATCACGTCATCGTCCGACATGCGGAGGAGCCTCCGATCGGAAAGCGTGCCGTGCTGAAAGTGCTCGCCGATGCTGCGCATGTACGACGCCTTCTGACGCGAGATGCCGGCGGTACGAAGGTGCTCATCCGTGGCTAACGCGAGCTGTTCGGGTATCGGGATGCGGTCGCCGTACATGGCGAGAAAACGCCGTTCGATCGCGGACGCAGCCGGCCCAGCGAGCTGCTGGTAGAGCACGGCGCGGACGAGCGATTCGTAGGGTTTACCGCGGACTTCGATGATGTACGGGCCGATGCTGCGGACGATCTCGGCAATCACGGGATCGGCTTTCAGAAGGTGTTTGCGCGCGGCTTCGGCGTCGTAAGGCAACGCGCGACGGCGTAGTTGGTTGGTCATCGCGCGATCAGGTGCTGCTCCACATTCCCGCCGCTGCCATGTCGATCGACGCCAGCGCTTCGGCGAGCGCTTCGTTGATGGTGTTGTCGCCGTCGTCTTCAATCCGGCCGATGAGGCTCGCCAGATACTCGCGCACCGTCTCGAGCCGGTCAACGACGACGCCGACCGTAGCCGCTCCGAGATGATCGCTGCGGTCGAGCGATGATGCGTGCGTCATCACGGGCTTGCGCTTGCTGTTGACGACGAGCTGAAAGACGTCGGGCCGGGCGTAGTGCCCGGCTGTATCGCGTGAGTGCTTGTTGCGAATCGCTTCTTCGAGATCGATCTCTGCGTAGAGGATCTCCTCGGCGTCGTAGATGGGGCCGGCGAGGTAGTTCCCGTTGGGTCCAATGATCGCGCTGCCGCCGTTGGCCTGCACGGCGTCGGCGCTGATGTCCTTCGGCAGCTTGCCGTTGGGCACGATGCCACATGCCGAGAGGACGAAGCACGCGCCTTCAAACGCATACTGCCGTGTGCCGAAGCCAATGTGGTCGTTTTGAAACGAGTACGCGGGCCACTGCGCGCAGTGGACCTGCTCGCCCTGCGCGTAGAGCGCGGCCTTCGCGAGCGTCATCTGATGCTCCCAGCAGATCAGCCCGCCGACGCGTCCGAGCGGCGTATCGATCAGGTCGAGATCGCTGCCGTCGCCGAAACCCCAGAGCGTGCGTTCGGTAAACGTGGGCATGAGCTTGCGGTGCTTCTTGATGATCTCGCCGGAGGGGGAGAAGTAGACCATCGTGTTGTAGAGCGTTCCCCGCGTGGTGACATCCCGCTCGTTGATCCCCATGACGACGTACGCGTTCGCATCCGCGGCGGCCTGCGCCAGTTTGACGGTGGAAGGCGACGGGATCTCGACGGATTCGCGCCAGAGCCGCGTGAAGAGTTCGCCCGAGAACACGCCGGGCGTCGAATGCCAGAACGGGTACATCGGGATCCATGTTTCGGGGAAGACGATCAGCTTCGCGCCGGCGCGCCCGGCATCGGCGATCAGTTCGCAGGCTTTGTCTACGGTGGCGTCGCGATCGAGGAAGATGGGCGCGGCCTGGACGACGGCCGCGGTGTATTTCGGTAGCGTGTCGCCCATGCGTGCCCTCCGTGTACGGCGCGGTTGTTGGGAAACCGCCGTCGCGCCGCGGTTCGGAAGTCTATCACGAAGGGCAGCGGGAGCCGCGGAGCGGATCGCGTAGATCGGTTAGCAATAACCCTGTTTGTGCGGGCAGCTGGCTACCGCCGTTACTCGCTGGTGGAGCGATAGGAACGGCGGCAGCCCACGGCGCCCTCGATCATGGTGGGCACCAGTACGGTGGATAGTTGAGCGGCGAGCGGAATGTGATGCCGTAGGCGTCCTCCGGCGCGAAGTAGACGATCTCGACGAACGTGGTCGGGGCCGTGTGCCAGTCGAAGAAGATCGGCGTCAGGCTTTGAAGCGCCTTGACCATCGTCTGGCGTATCAGTTTCTGCTGCGTCTTGGGCCAGGCGTCGATATGAGCGAAACCGAACTGGTCTCTCACCACGCGCCGGTTCAGCGCGACGGTGGCCAGCGAATCGCGCATGTTCTGGAGATCGTTCAACCCGCCCGCCGCGACGAGCGTGCGCGGGTCGGAAAACAGCTTGTTCAGCGCTATCGTCACCGGGGTCTGCGAGTTCGGGTACGGCATGGTCCGCTTCCTTTCTCAGTACGAGTGCATGACGCGGCGTCGGTTTTTCTAGCCGGACGGCGCGTCCCAGCTAACGAACATCACGCGCATCGGGCCGAAGAGCTTCTCTTCGGTGACGGTATCGTCCTTGATCTCGAGGCCGATCCCATCGAGTTGGTAGCCGGACTTCAGCTCGACGAACTGCACGGACGCCGCGTGTTCTTCGATCAGCGCGTGCTGGAGGCCGATGAGCAGCAACGCCGACTGCGGCTCCTGCAGTTGGCTGGCGAACCCGCTGACTTCTTCCATCGCCACTTGCTCCTCGTTCGCGAAGATGCCGGGGTCGAGGGCGCCGCTGAGGTCACCTGCCTCGAGCAGTTCTCGCGACTTATCGGGCAGCGTCAGGACGACGATGGTCCTCGCCGTATGACAGTCGGGCGGCTCCGGCGCTCCCGGCGTTGGGTTGTCCTGCATGTTTCCCCCTTTCGAGCGGAGTCGTCGCCCGCTCAGCTATCGCGCCCATCCGGCGCATGTCGATGCATCGCTCGGCCGGCTACTCGGCGTCGCGGACGATCCCCTGTTGATACGCGTAGGCGACCGCGGCGACGCGGTTGCTGACGCCGATTCTGGCGTAGAGCGCGCGCACCTGACGCTGCACCTCGCCGTCGGTGAGCGCTCGGTCCCGTGCGATCGCGCTGTTCGTGCGGCCGGCGGCGATCAGCCGCAAGATCTGCGCCTCGGCGACGGTGAGGGTGGCCGCTGGCGCCGCGCCGACGGATTCGAGGCGCGTCTTGAGTGAAGCAACGCGGGTGTCGCGACAGCGGATGCCGAGCGCGGACATGCCACGCTCGGCGCTGGCGAGGCTGGCCCGTGCCGCGGTGGTGTTGCCGCGCACGGCGTGCAACTCGGCGATCTCGAGCTGCGCGAACGCAAGCTCGGTCGCGGCACCGCACGAAAGCGCGGCGCTCAGCGCGGCATCGAGGACGGCGGCAGCGCGCAGTTCGTTGCCAACGAGCGTGTAGGCGGCGCCGAGCAGGCGCGGGATGAGCACGACCCACCCGGTGCTGAAGACGACGCCGCGTGCGTGGAGGTACTCGAGCGTGTCGATCTGCGCGCGCGCACCCTCGACATCGCGATGCATCGCGGCGGCGTCCGCTGCGAGCATCGCGACAGCGAGCGAACCGATATCGGGGCGAGAGCGCGGCACGAACGGTTCGTCCGCCGCACTCTGTCCTTCGCCACGGGCTGCAGCGTCGAGCGACGCGTAGAAGCGCGCGAAACCGTGCAGCCTGCCGTTCACCGGCGGCGCAAACGTGTGGACCGCCGCCGATGCTTCGTCGTAGCGGCCGAGGTAATGGAGTACCTGGACCAACATCGGCGTCAACGTCCGGACGACGCGGAGATTCGGCGGCTCCCCGCCGTCGGCGATCGCCTCGCCCAGGAAGCGCTCAGTTTCCTGCAGGCGGCCGCGCGCGATGGCGCTGAACGCTTCACCGACACACGACAGGCCGAATTCGTACGGGTCGCGCTCGGGTCCCTGGTCGGCGAACGGTTCCGCCGAGTCGCGCATGCTGCGGAAGTACTCGCGTGCCCGTTCGCCGCGCTGTTCCGCTTCTTCAAGCGATCCGCTGCAGGCGAGAGCGATCGACCGCCGCGACTCGGCGCCCATTCGTTCGTGCGCCGGCGCCGTCGGTGAGCCCGAGACGAGCGAGAACTGTTCGACGGCACTCGCCATGTCCAGGGTTGCGAGCGCGTGGTAGCCGGATGCGATCCGCGCGCGGTTGCCGATGTATGCATCGTCGAGCCGTTCCGCAATGCCGAGCGCTTCTGCGGCGGCGTGCGCGGCTTCTTCGTATTGACGCAGGTCGACGAGGTTCTGCGACGTGAGTTGGAGGATCAGTCCGCGCAGCGCCTCGTCGTCCGGCGTCAGATCGCCTGCCTGGCGGAGGAACGTGAGCGCATCGGAAGTTTGCGCCGCATACGTGGCGAGCGACGATTTGGAGTACAGCACCTGCGCCTGGCCGTGTACGTCACCGGCTTCACGATAGAGCGCGAGGGCGCGGTCGAGCGACGCACCGGAGCGCGCCCACTCGCCGAGGCGATACTGCGCCTGACCGCGCTGATGCTCGATGTCGGCGAGGTCTCCCTTCGGCAACTCAGGTACGCGGTCGACGAGTTTCAACGCCGTATCGAGGTGTACCGCTGCCTCTATGTTGGCGTAGGCGCTGAGAGCGGCGCTTCCGGCTCGGCGCAGCGCTGCGATCGCCAGCGACGGATCGGCGAGGCGGCCCGCGGCATGGTAGTGATGCGCCAGTTCGGAGATGACGGCGGCGGAGTCACTGCCGGATGCTTCCAGCGCGGCAGCGGCGCGGACGTGCAGCCGTTGGCGCTGCGCCGATGCCAGCGCCGAGACGATCGCCGAGCGGATCAGCGGATGCGCGAACCGAAACCGGCCGTCCGCGTTCTCGGCTTCGGGCACGATGATGTGCGCGCGCTCGGCTTCATCGAGGGAATCAAGAAGGGCGTCACCTTGTAGCGCGCCCACTTCGTGCAGCAGGTCGGCAGAGAAGCTTGCCCCCAGGATCGCCGCGCCGTTCAAGACGTCGCGCGTAGACGGACCCAGGCGCTCGAGCCGCCGGTCGATGACGAGGCGCAGGCCCTGTGGCAGCGATCTACGGTCGAGGCGGCGGGCGGGGCGCCACTCGCCCGATTCGTCGAATAACTCACCTTCGTCGGCGAGGTGCCGATAGAGTTCGCCGACGAAAAATGCATTGCCCTGCGTCTCGTCGTGCAGCATCTGGACCACGCCGGGCGGCGGCGTCCGCCCGCTCGCAGCTTCGAGCAGCGCTGACACGGCCTCGATGGCGAACGGCTTGAGCGCGACATCAGCCGCGAGGTGCTTGACGCGCAGTTCGTTGAGCGTCTGCGCGACAGCCGGCGTCATCTCGATCGGGTCGTCGCGGTGCGTGCCGATCACGACGACCGGCAGTTCGTCGAGCCCCCGCGCGAGAAAGCGCAACAGCTGCAGAGAAGAAGCGTCGGCCCAATGAACGTCATCAAGCAGAAACAGGAGCGGTTGCGCCGCGGCGACACGAGCGAGAAACGCGCGCACGCCGGCGAACAGTTCGGGCTTTCCGAACGCTGTACGCTCCGCCGTTCTCGTCCCTGTTGGCGAAAGTCCCGCAAGGCTCGGGGAGATCTCAACCACGGACGTCGCCGGCGCGGCGAGCGCGGCGCTCAGCGCCTCCGCAGGCAACGCGCGCGCGAGCGCCTCGAAAATCTCGACGAACGGGGCGTAGGGCGCGCTGCCGGCGTCTTCGTAGCAGCGGCCGGCGAACGTCAAGAATCCGCGCTGTCGTGCGTGGGCAGCGCACTCCTCGGCGAGCCGCGTCTTGCCGACACCGGCGTCGCCGCTGCTCAGGAGCAGCGCGCCGTGGCCGCCAGTCGCGCGTTCGAGCGCCTGGTGTACCTTTGCGAGTTCTGCTTCGCGGCGGACGAACGGCAGGCCCTCGGTGGCGGGCGGAGGAGGCGCATCGCCGCCCCACACGACCTCGAACAGGCGCCAGCGCTCGTCGAACCCTTTGAGGCGAAAGCGGCCGCGATCGGCGAAGCGGAACTCTGTCCCGGCGCCGAGCACGGCGCGCACCGGTTCGGCGATCAGTATCTGGCCGCCCGCCGCCTTGTGCATAACACGGGCGGCGGCGTTCACGGCGACCCCGAAGAGGTCGTCACCCTCGGAGATCGCCTCGCCGGTGTTCAAGCCGATGCGGACGAGCAGCGGCGCGCCCGGATGCTCGCGCGCCTGCTGGGCCAACGCTTGCTGGATGCCGATGGCGCAGGCGACCCCTGCGCGCGCGGACGAGAAGGCGACCATGAAGCCATCGCCCATCGTCTTGATCTCGCGTCCGGCGTGCTCCTCAATCTGCGCGCGAATAAGCTCGCGCTGACGCTGAAGCAGGGCATGCGCCGACGCGTCGCCGTGCGCAGTCGCAAGCGCGGTCGAATCGACCACATCCGTGAAGAGTATCGTGACGGTGCCGTGTGGTATCTCCCGGGGCATGGTTCCTCCGGAAAACGGGGACGCGAGTCAAAAATATACTCCTTTTTGATGTAGGTATGCGAATGTTGCTGGCGGTTGTCCGGAAACGCGAGCGGCAAGCGGCGGCGTAGCCCGCCGCGGCGCCAGGCGATCCGGCCGGAGCGTGGCGAAAGGTGCTATTGCGCGGGGCAGACCGTGTCGGTGGTGTTGGCCGCGACGAGGAAGAGGTCGACGACGTTGACCGCGCCGTCTTTCGTGATGTCGTGGTTAGGACGCGCGGTGTGGTCCATGCTCTGGGCGACGAGGAAGAGGTCGACGATGTCCGTCTTCCGGCTGCCCGTCACATCGGTGATCTCCGTGTCGTCGGCGCAGCCGTCGCCGTCGGTATCCGTACCGTTCGGCGACGTGTTGTAGCCCTTGTACTCGAAGCCGTCGTTGATGCCATCGTCGTCACTGTCACCGTCGTTCGGGTTGGAGCCGATGGCGATTTCGAGCACATCGGGCAGGCGATCCTTATCTACGTCGCCGGGCGTCGGGTTCGCCGGCTTCGACGCCGCGCTCCCCGGGTTGGAGCCGAGCGCGCATTCGGCGGCATCGCCCGTGCGGTCGCCGTCCGTATCGAACAGCACCGCATCAAGCGCCCCGCTGCCGTTGCACCCCGCGGGCTCCGCGTCGTCGCCGATGCCGTCGTTGTCGTCGTCCGGATCGCAAGCATCCCCGAAGGCGTCGTCGTAGGCAATGGTGATGTCGATTGGTGCGACGCCGGGTGTGGTGATGGGCGCGCGGTCGGTGTTGAGTTGGGTGGGGTTGGCAACGGACGCGCAGTTGTCGATGTCGCCGGGGACGCCATCGCCATCGATGTCTGGCCACGGCGTTGCGGTGGCCGTCGGCGTGCTGGTGGATGTGGCAGTCGGACCGGGCCCTTCGCCGGGGATTTCGAGGTTCGCATTCTGCGTGGCCTGGTCGGGTGGGAACCCGCCCCAGATGATGCTGGGGTTCCCGCCGCTGATATGGGTGACCCTCAGCTCCACCGTCGTTGTCCCCGTTACAGATGGGTCGACGCCATCATTGATGAACCGGAATAACGTGGAGTAGGAGGGGGGATGAGCGCCAGCAGTGAAGCTCGTGGTGGCGACCACTTCGCCGCCGATCAAGATGTCGGCCCGAACGGTCGTAGACAGCACCGGATCGAGGCTCCCGACATAGATCCGAACCGTATACCTGGTGCCAGCAATATCACCCACCAGCGCCAGGGGCGCCGACCACGACCAGGAGCCGCCACTGCCCAGGTTAATGACGTGGCCGGGCTGGCTCGCCGGCATGCAGAGAGAGCCTCCGCCGCATAGGTAGAACCGCTTCGCCGCCGGGTTGGGCGTGTTCGTCGGCGTCGGCGTCGCAGTGCTTGTGGGCGTCGGCGTCCGTGTGGGCGTCGAGGTGTTCGTGGGCGTGGGCGTACGCGTGGGCGTGTTGGTCGGCGTGCCGGTGTTCGTCGGGGTTGGCGACGCCGTCGGCGATGGCGTATGCGTGGCGGTCGCCGTGGCGGTTGGGGAGGGCGTCGCAGTCGCGGCGGCCGGGAATGTGAACTCCGCCGTCAGCGCGAACCCCCCGGTCGCTGCGGCGATCGCGTGTGTGTAGACGCAGTTGTCGAAGCTAAACGTGTCCGCCGACACGACGCCGTTGAGAGACACGCTGACGGTGACGTCGATCTCGTAGTCAATCGCCGGGTTGCAGGCGGGTATCGCCTCGCCTGGCGCGAGCGGCCCCGGGTAGTGCGGCGGCATCTCCACGTGGAGGAGATCCCCCACGCCGGTCTCGAGCCTCTTCGTCAGCGTCGATGGGCCTTCGGGGTACGCGAGATTGATGGTGGCGACGGCACCCTGGAGCGGCGCGCCGTTGGTGTCCGTCACGTTCATGCGCAGGTGTGCGGCGGGGACCTCCGGTTTGTGACGCCGCGGCGTCAGCGCCGTCGCGCCGCCGGGTCCGTCAGCATCCACGTGGTCGCTGCGCCCGATGAGCTTTCCGACCCAGTAGTCGCCGTGCGCGCTGTCGATCTCCGAGACCGATGCGTCACCGGCGATCGCGTTCGGGTTGATCTCGAAGAAGCCGTGCATCAGGAACAGGTGATCGATCTCCGACACGTCGTCCACACCGTCCCCATCCAGGTCGTAGACGATGAGTTTGTGCTGCGCCGGCACGAGCGCGCTCGCGTACAGCACGTCGCGCAGGCTCGCCACCGTGGCGTCCGTCTCCGGCAGCGCGTCGAGCAAGGACCAGACGGCGCGCGGTTCGAGGTCGATGAGGTCCCAATAGAGCGACGGCACGTGCTCCGAGCCATCGCGCTTGACCACCGTCGCATCCATGAAGTCGCTGTGGGAATCCACGAGATCCCAGAGGAGCGCCGCGATGGCGAACTCTTCGTCCGTCCATGCCTTCCACCCTCCCGACTCGAGGTCTCCGAACCCGTCGTAGTTGGAATCCGGCGTGCCGTCTATGAACTGTGAGGCAAGAGCGCCGAGAAACTCGCCGGTAGCCTCGTTCATCGCGCCTACGGTGGCCGGATTCACCCAGCCCGCGTGTCCGGGGTAGGTGTAGTTCTCGTCAGTGACAAACGTGCGAAACAGGTGATGCCCGAACTCATGCCACTCGATGTTCTCGGGACCCTGCTCGCCTGCTTCATCGCGCTCGCCGAAGTGCGAGTCGAAAGGATCGAACTTGATGACGGGCGGGTCCGAGTTGCGGTAGAACGCGCCGCAACATAATGCCTCGTCGGAGTACGTGTGGATGGTGACGGTGTCGGGACGCCCCGGTGGCGTGACGCCAAGCACGCGCTTTGCGAAGTCCACGAACTGCCGCGTGCGGTGGTAGATGTTCGCCATGTCGTCGAGCCGGTAGCGCTCATCCCCGGTGACACCACCCACCGTCTCGTCGGTGGCCACGTGAGCCTCACTGAAGATGATGTCCTCCGTCAGGTGCGCGCCTCCGCCGGGCGGGACCGTGACCGCCTTCCGCACGCCCACCGGCGATAGGCCGCCGTCGCCAAACACAACTTCGAAGGTTGGCCCACCCGCTTCGGCGTCGTCCAGTCGCGCCGTGACGTCATAGTCGCCGGGCTCCATGCACCCGAACGTATACGCACCATCGCTCTTCGAGACTGCAACGCCTACGGTCTCGATCAAGTCTACGGTCAGCCGCCGGAGCTCCAGGTCCACACCCTTCAGCCGGTTGTGGTGGTTGTCGATGGCCATATCGCCGTCGTAGACCACCCCATCGATGCGGTTCGAGCATTCGATGCGGCGCGAGAGGATGCGCACCGGATCCTCGCGCTCCGTCCAGGCGACGATCGTTCCCTGACCGTCGGTCGCGAGTCCCGGGAAGAAAAACGACGAGATGTCGGGGCTCTGGGATATGTTCAACGGTTCGATCGGGTCAGAAAAGGTCGCCCCGCCGTCGACCGAGTGCATGACGAAAATCTCGTTCGGCACCGACCCGTCAGGTGAAAAACTGGGATCTTGCGACCAGGCGACCCAGATGAAACCGGCGTCGTCCACCGAGACCCGGGGAAACTGACCGAAGAAGTCATTCGGCGTGCGGGAGAGATTCCGCAATGTTGCCGCGGGACCATGGTCCGTTTGCGCGTACATGATCGTCGAACTCAACTCCTGCTGCACCGTGTAGACCGCAGATAGCACGCCGGCGTCATCAACCGCGATCTCGTAGTTGCCGTTCAGGAACTGATAGGTCGCGAGCGTCACGGGCGACGAAAACCCAAGGGTGCCGACGGGCTGGAACGCCGACCGGAGCCGGAAGCTGGTGCAGTTTTCTTCGCCTCCCGTCAGACACTCGGTCCAGGCGACGTGCGCCTCGCCGTCAGGCGTCACCGCCACCTGGGCGTCGCGCGGGAACCAGCGATCGGTGGGCGCGTCCTCTTGGGGATTCAGGAGCGGTCCGGCGACGGTGAAGGGAGCGTCGAACGTGACTCCGCCGTCGAATGAGCGGGCCATGCGCACGAGGTACGGGTTCTTGGCGGATTCGGCGCTCGAGTCCGTGCCGCTCTCGGCCCACGCCACGTACACGATGCCGTTGGCGTCGACATCGACATCGACATGAAAATCGACGTTTGTCGCGGCGCCAGCGCTTCCCGGGCCGGCGACCGTCGTGTAATTCCAGTTCTGCCCGCCGTCCGACGTCCGGGCGACGTTCACGCTGGCGCTGAAGACCGGCGTAGTGATGCTCGGGTTACCAGAGACGTAGGCAATATAGGCGTCGCCGGGGCCTCCCGCGGCGATCGCCGGTGTCCACACGGCGCCAGTGGCAATGAAGCGTGGGTCGGTGTAGGAGACGGCCCCTGTGTCCGAACTCGCGACGAGGATGTTCTGGTTGACCGAACCATCCGAACCCGCCGAGATGAACTGCTCCATCGCAACGTAGATGCCGCCGCCATCGTCCACGGCGATCGCCGACTCGCGTGCTTCGAATCCGGCCGCCACTTCCGCCGGCGGGCCAACGCTGATCGCGTCTGCTGTCGGCGCCGAACCCGGGTTGGCCGAAGCAACCACCAGCACACACAGCAACGCCGCCCCTGTAAGGAGTCGTGCTGCCGATGCTGTCGCCTTCCTCGGGCGCATGCGCGCCTTCCTCGGCTCCCTGGACGGCGGAGCGCGGCGAGTATATCAGGGTGCGCATGGTCGCGGCTACGCACGGCACGCGTCTAGAACGGAGCATGTGTCAAGAACAGGCCCCTTTTTGATGCCGTCGTACCACACCGGCGCGCGGCACGCCGCGCAGCACAGTGTGACGGCACCCAAGCAGCCGGAGCATCGCGAAGCGTGCTACTGCGCCGGGCAGACGGTGTCGGTGGTGTTTGCTGCGACCAGGAAGAGGTCGACGACGTTAATCGCGCCGTCTTTCGTGATGTCGTGGTTGGGACGCGCGGTGTGGTCCATGCTCTGGGCGACAAGGAACAGGTCGACGACATCCGTCTTGCGGCTGCCCGTCACGTCGGTGATCTCCGTATCGTCGTTGCAGCCATCACCATCCGTATCCATCACCGTGGGCGAGGTGTTGTAGCCCTTGTACTCGAAGCCGTCGTGGATGCCGTCGCCGTCGGTATCGACGACGTTGGGGTTGGAGCCGATGGTGGTTTCGAGCGCGTCGGGCAGGCCGTCGTGGTCGGTGTCGCCGGGCATGGGACGTCGCGGCTTCGAAAGCGCGTTGCTGGGGTCGGAGCCGAGGGCGCATTCGGCGGCATCGCCCGTGCGGTCGCCGTCCGTATCGAACAGCACCGCGTCAAGCGCCCCGCTCCCATTGCACCCGCCGGCTTCGGCGTCGTCGCCGAGGCCATCGTTGTCGTCGTCCGGATCGCAAGCGTCGCCGAGCGCGTCGTTGTTGGCGATGGTCGTGTCGATGGGCGCCACGCCGGGGATGATGATCGCCGCGCGATCGGTGTTGAGTTGCGTGGGGTTGGCCACGGACGCGCAGTTGTCGGTGGAGTCCGGAACCCCGTCGGCGTCGGTGTCCGTCTCCGGTACCGAGGTCGCCGTCGCGGTCGGTGTGGGTGCGAACGTTTGCGTCGGCGTCGGAGTGACTGTACGTGTGGCGGTGGCCGTCGGCGGCGTACACCCCGCCGCCAACGCCGCTGCATCCGCATCGAGCCTGCCCGCGCCGAACACAAAGTCTGCGCCGGACGTGCCGAGATCGACGCTCGAGTTGACGAGCGCCGAACGAAGGGCGCTGCGGTCGGCGGCGGGGTTATCACCAGATCCGCCCGATTTCAGCGACGGACGACAACTCAGAAGCAGGGCGGAGATGGCGGCAGCGTGGGGCGCGGCGGCGGATGTGCCGAAGAAGGGACTAGGGAACGCACCGGCACCGCTAACCGAGACGCCGTCGATGGCAGTCGCATCAGGTTTCTGGCGTCCGTCGTTGGTCGGGCCACGGCTGCTGTATGGCTCGATCGTGTCGTGGCCAGCATCAACAGCGTTGATTGCGCCGAGCGAGAAGACGCCACCGCCGGCGTCGGAGTTGTTGGCGACGCTGCTCGCCGGGGTGTTGTAGTTGTGCGTGGCGCCATCGGGATAGATGGAACAGGGAAAGCACTGGACGAACATATCGAACGTGCGTGTCGCCGCGGCGTTCTGGAAGTTGCCAATGACAAGACCGAAACTGGTGCTCACGCCGTGCGGGTTCACGATGGAGAAGCCCTCGACCGGGCTTGACCCTGGGCCCGACTGAATCGCGCCACTGGCCAGCGAAAGGGAACCGTCGAAGCCATCGAACAGCAGCAGGTCGTAGTCGTTGGACGAGTTGGTGAACGGATCATTCCACTGCATGATGACGCTCAACGTCCCGCCCGGGGGCAGAAAGACCTCGTCGGCCTGGCACGGCGTGCCGCCCGCAAGGCAGAAGAGTCCGAAGCCGTTGTCTGACGTGCTTGAGGTAGCGCGGAAGCCGTGGATACCCCAGACGTTGCCCATCCCGTCGTCGACGTCAGGGCCAGACTTGAAGTAGGGCTCCTGATAGTGGCTGGTCGCGTGATTGCCGGCCGCGTTGTAGTACCCGCGGATGCGGTTCGTCGCGCGATTGAGTTCTGTGGTGGCGTTCTGCGAGACGGGTGAGGTGCCATCGTAGGCGCCGTTGCCGAGAAAGCCCACGTCATCGATCACGATGTCGGTGTTGAGGGCGAGGCAGTCGACCGCGTCGATGAAGTCGAGCGAGGTGCCGCCGCTCGTCGCGCCGAAGTGGCCGAACCAGAGTTCGGCGCCGGGCGCGACGTCGTGAATGATTTCGAGCAGGGCGGTGCCCTCCGCGCCTGCGGTGGGTGAGATCGGACTCGTCGCGACGACGTTGCAGGAGGCGCTGTTTACCACGGGCGGAAGATCGCCGGACGCTTGCGCCGTGGCGAGGCCCGTGAGGCCGTCCGAGAGGACGCCGATGCGTACGCCGGCGCCCGTGACGCCCAGGACGGAGCGCAGGTCATTCGCATCGAGGATCGCGTCGCCTTCCGAGGTCACGGCGCCGGCGTAGATGGTCGCACGCTCGGGCGGGTGAATCGCTGCGACGGACGCGACGGCGGCGGCTGCGGTCAACGCGCCCAGCGGAAGGCGACCCTGGATCAGCGAGCGATCGTCGTTCGTTTGATCGATCGTCATGCCGAGCGCGGTGAGCTCCTGTGCGGCGATCTCGTAGTCGCCGCCGACGGTGGCGAATACTTGCACGCGGCCATCGTCGTCGAGAAGCAGGGTGCTCGACGCGATGTCGGCGCGCAGATCGTCGGGCAGTGACGACGCTGGCAGCTCGGCCAGGGCGCTGCCCGTCGCGCGCGCTACCGCATCAACGCGGGCGAGTTTCTCGAGCCGTCCGTCGAGCTTCTCCATCTTGCGCACGCCGATGCCGGGTGTCAGCGGCGGAAGATCTGAAGCTGTGAAGCGCGAGGGCTTTGCTTCTCGCGACGGGGGCGCTGACACGGTTGCGTTGGCGTTATCGCCGGCCTCCTGCGCGGTTGAACGCTCGCCCGCGGGCATCAGCGCGGCGAGGATGGAAACGACGACGAGTGTCGTGAACGCAGCGCGCCGTACATGCTTTTGCAATGAGACTCCGTGGGGCGGGGTAAGCGAGGAACCGAAGTATGTGATGATTGCAAAACGATGTCAAGAAATGAACCGCCCCGAGGGTCGTAGCCACGGCGACAGTTACGGCCGTCGATATGGGGCGCACCATCGTCGAAGTTAAGACGAGCAGGGTCGAACCTAAGACGCCAGGCGAACCACAACTCAACGAGCTGGTTGATCGCAAAACGTTCCTCGCCGTCATGCAAAACCTCCGCCCCTACCCCGAGTGACCCCACCCCCCGCTTGACGCCCCACCCCCGCCACCCTACGATCAAGACTGGTCGTGCTAGGCGGGGAGCCAGCGGTGCCCTGTACCCGCAAGCCGCTATAGCGGGGCTGAATTCCTGCTCGAGGGCAGCGTACCTGGACACTGGTTGCGCCAAGCGGCGTTGAGGGCCTGGTCCTACGCGGCGAAGCGCTATGAACTCCGTCAGGGCCGGAAGGCAGCAGCGGTAAGTAGTTAGCTTTGGGTGCCGTAGGGTTACCGGGCCGGAGCTGGCTAGCGTCGCTAAGCCTAAGGGCCTGATCGACAGTGGGTGCACGACCTTAGTTCTT
>CAZRHH010000017.1:0-47949 GCA_964599885.1 uncultured Dehalococcoidia bacterium
ATGCCAGCTTTGACGTGCGGCCAGTATCCGCGGTCACGCTCACGGAGCAGTTGCCCAATCCCGACGTCGTGCTGTTCTCGACTGAAGCAGCGCGGTTCGAGGGCCTGCCCCCGATCCCAGGGCTTGGCATCACGGACAACGACGTCCTGCTGACGTTCAGCGGCCGCAACCGGTCGGACGTGACGTACGAAGGCGTGCAGGGGTGCTCGGCTGTCTATGACAACAGCGGCAACGTCATCCACGTTCAAAGCACAGAGCTGATCCAGATCGACGAGTTGGGCAACGTCTATCCTGCGACGATGGACTCGGCGGGCCCGTACAACGCCTTTCTGATCGCGGAAGGGGTGCCACGGGGCCCGATACAGATGCGCGCGTGGCTCTGGTTCGGCGCGAAGGACGCGCCGACATCCGAGTACCAGTTCGTCGCGACGCCGATGATCACGATTCAAACGGTGCAGTTTCCGTAGCGGTGGGCGCCGCCGTTGCTGGCCAGGCGAGGATGCGTTTAACTCTCAAAAGAGGTCGCGAGCGACTGCTGCCCAGCGAACGTCAACTCCTTCTATTCCCAGCTCCTTCCCGAGGCCGTTACCGTCATCATCGATGTGGAAGAGCTCCCAGTTGTTGCCGTGTCGGCGCGCCGCAAATAGCACTTCCGGTCGTCCGTCACGCTGCGCATAGATCGGAGACGCAACCTCATCGGAGGGCGCAGGCAGCATGAAGAGCTCAGATCCATCTAGGTTGGTGATGAACAATTCGGACGATCCAACCGCTTGTTCCAACACGAATGCGACGCGATCTCCATCAACGGACCAGGCAGGGTCGCTGCTATCGCCGACCTCGCTGTGATGCACCAGCTGGTCTGTCTGAGAGGCGAGTTCGACGCTCCGAATATCCTTGACGCCAGCCCGCGTCGAGTCGAATAGAAGCAACCTCCCGTCGGGCGACCAATCGGGGTTCCGATTGTTACCGGTGCTATCCGTCACCCGGGACACGTTGTTCCCGTCGCGATCCATGACGTATATCTCGAATCCGTCGTCTCGGTCGGAGTGGAACGCTATGCGTCGTCCGTCAGGTGACCAGGCTGGATGTCCGTCTATGGCAGCGTCGTCCGTTAAGCGGCGCGGTGTGCCGCCGTTGACCCCAACGGCAAAGATGTCCCAGACGTTCTCGGGATTGCTGGCATAGACCACACGAGTGCCCGTCGAGTTGAGGTTCGGCTCGATGTCATCGCGGTCGAGGTTGTCCGTCAGGTTGACGTCTATAGCGAAACCGAGCGAGTCGCTACCTGCGCGATAGATCTCGAAGCCCCCGGTCTGGTTCATTGCCCAAACGGCGATCGTCGACTCGTTCGAACCCCACGCGCAACTCCAAGTGAGCGACGAGAAGACCGCTATGAGAACGACGTTACGCACCGCTACTGGCTCCGCCTGTTGACTTGTAGAGCGTGGTACGTGTATCCCGCATCTCCGCGGTTTGCACCGCCACGACGCTGAAAACGGAGCCCGACACTAGAGCCACGTATCGCAGTCTAAATCGCATCAGTCGGCGCACCTCGCCAGCGAGTAGCCTGCGGCGCCCTGCGCGGCCGTGCCCCAATAGTGGGGACTCGTCAGGCAACGGCGGCAGGTCGGAAATTTGGTAGCGCGTGCGGGATTCGAACCCGCGATCTTCGCCTTGAGAGGGCGATGTCCTGGGCCGCTAGACGAACGCGCCGTGGTTGGCTGGGGATGGAGGACTCGAACCCCCACATACGGATCCAGAATCCGCTGTCCTACCATTAGACGAATCCCCAGCGGTCTACCGATTCTAGCATGGGCGTTCGAAGCGCGACAAACGCGGCGTTCTCCGCTACGAAAGCGCGGCGGCGGCGCGCCGCAATCGTTCGATGCAGCGCTCGCGGCCGAGGATCTCCATGCTTTCGAACAGCGGCGGCGTCACCTTGCGGCCGGTAACCGCGACGCGCACGAGCGAGAAGAGATCGCCGGCTTTCACGCCGATCGCCGTCGCGAGGGCGCGGAGTGAAGCTTCGAGCGCATCATGGATCCACTCGACGCCGTCGAGTGCTGTGCGCACGCGATCGAGCGCGGCGCGGGCGTCGTCGGGGCGGGCGGCAAACGCTTTGCCGAGCAGTTCGTCGACCACGTACGCGAGATCGTCGGTGAAAAAGAAGTCGCAGTAGCCGGCGACTTCGCTCAGCACCTTGACGCGCTCGCGGATCAGCGGCGTCACGCGCTCGACGATCGTGCGGTCGAGCGGACGAGCGATCGTTTGTGGCAGGTCCGCTTCGAGCCGCGCCGCGAAGACGTCCGTGAGCTGCGGCTCCGGCATCTCGCGGATGTACACACCGTTCATCCACGTCAGCTTGTCGAGATTGAAGATCGCCGGGTTCTTGACGACGCGGTCGAGCGTGAAGTGTTCGATGAACTGAGCCTTCGACAGGATCTCCGTCTTGTCGTCGAGCGACCAGCCGAGCAGGCCGAGGAAGTTGAACAGCGCCTCGGGCAGATAGCCCTGGTCGCGGTACTCGAACACGCTTGTCGCGCCGTGGCGCTTGCTGAGCTTCGCGCCGTCGGGGCCGAGGATCAGCGGGAGATGCGCGATCACGGGCGGCTCGTAGCCGAGCGCGGCGTAGATCAGCAGATGCCGCGGCGCGGAGGAGATCCACTCATCGCCGCGGAGGACGTGCGTGATTTTCATCGCTTCGTCGTCGACGATGTACGCGAGATGGTACGTCGGGTAGCCATCGGACTTGAGCATCACGAAGTCGTCGAGCGTCGCCAGATCGAACGTGGTGTCGTCGCGGATAGCATCGTGCAGCGTGATCTCGCCGGTCAGCGGGGTTTTGAAGCGCACGACGCATCCGCGTCCCTCCGCTTCGGCCTCGCGTTTCGAGGCCGCCTGGCCTTCTTCGTCGCGGCAGCGGCGGTCGTACTTGGGTGGCTGTTTGAGACGTTGCTGCTCGCTGCGTATCTGATCGAGGCGCGCGCTGGAGCACCAGCACTGGTAGGCGTCGCCCTGCGCGATCAAGCGCGCTGCGGCGGCCTGGTAGAGCTCGAGGCGCTCGGACTGCACGTACGGACCGTACGGCCCGGGTGCGTCGGGGCCCTCGTCCCAATCCATGCCAAGCCAGCGCAGGCTTTCGAGAATCTTCGGCACTGCTGCGGGGTCGAGCCGCGCCTGATCCGTGTCTTCGATGCGCACGATGAACTGGCCGCCGTGGCGGCGCGCCAGCAGATAGTCGAAGAGGGCGGTGCGGATGTTGCCGATGTGCGGCACGCCCGTGGGGCTGGGCGCGTAGCGCGTGCGAACGGTCATGGCGGCAGCTTATCGGACGGCGCGCGCGGCAAGTAGGCAGCGCTGAGGTCCGGATCAGCCGCGCCGTCCCCAGCCGGGACGCCGCTGTTCCCAGCAGCTCTGCGCGAACATGAACGCAAAGACGACGATCGTCAGTTCGGCGAGCGTGCCGGAGATCGCCATTGGCCAGTAGCGCGTGTTTTCGAGCCAGTCCAGGCCCTCAAGCGCCGGCCAGACGCGCAGCGCTGTTGCGATGTTGAGCGCCAGAGCCATCGCGAGGATGAGCATGCGTTCGTTCGGATGCTGCAGCCGCCGGCCGGCGAACTCCGGCACGATGAGCATACCCATGCCGCAGATCATCATCGTCAGGACGCCGATGGCGAGCACGTGCCGGATCGCGTCGATGGCGAACTGGTCGGGAAGTTCGCCGTCGATCAAGCCGCGCGTGGCGTACCAGGCGATCAGCAGCGCCGCGACGAACAGCCATGCGAAGGCGGAGCGCACGAACCAGAACGGCGCCTGTGAAGCGGCTGCCACGCGGTTGGCGCGCGGATGGAAGACGCCCGTGTACCAGACGACTGATACGAATGCAGCTGCGGTGAGGAGCAGTCCCGCGTCGGCGATGCGCGCGCTGCTGCTCGTACGTGTTTCGATCGCGGCGTAGAGCGTGGCGGCGGCGAACAGCGCCACGCCGGCCGTGAGTACGATCGCCGTGACGCGCGCCGGCACGTCCGGGCGGGGACGGCCGGTGAACACTGGTACCGCACGCAGCGCGACGCCGGCGATGAACATCAGTGTGAAGCCGAACTGCTCGATGATCAGGAGCGGTAGCTGGTAGGAGGCTACCGCGAGTTCCGCGTCGTCGCGAATCATATCGAAGATGATCCACGCGTTGAGCAGCGCCGCGAGCACGAACGCGAGCGCGCCGGCGCAGAAGAAGTAGCCCGTCGCCTCGGCGGTACTGTTGCGGCGAACGAGCGTACCCCATGTGACCGCGGCCAGGGCCAGCGCGGCGCCGCCGAGGGCGGCCCCGGAAATCGCGAGCAGCACGTCGCGGGGGACGCCGGCGCCGGAGGGCTGCGCGATCGTCCGCAGCACAAGGCCCGTTGCGACGAGCGGGATGATCCAGCGGATCAGCGGCGTGAACGCGAGCGCACCGCCGGAGAAGCGCGGCATGAGCCGGAGCGACATGCCGCCGATAAACAGGCCGCCGAAACCGAGCAACTGAAGCTGGCCGTGCGCCTGCACGAGGGCCTGCCAACGCGTATCCCAGTCCCACTCGAACAGGCGCGCGATGGGCAGCAGAAACCCAAGCGCGAACCCACCGGACACGGCTAGTGCGAGGCTCGCCGCGAGGAACGCGCGATACGGCGCGTCGTACGCCGGTGTGGCGGGGCGATCGGTGGGAGTGAGATCGATCGCGTTGGGACGGTTCACGCCGTCATGATGACGATTGGCGGAGTCGTCCGACAGCAGAAGCTATGGATATCGCGGGATCGCCGGAATTACAGCCCTTTGCCGGCGATGAAGGCGCAGAGGTCCGCGGTTCGGCACGAGTAGCCCCACTCGTTGTCGTACCACGACGCCACCTTCACGAGATCGCCGGCGACGACGTTGGTGGTGGCGGAGTCGACGGTAGACGAGTGCGGGTCGCCTTTGAGATCCATAGAAACGAGCGGCTCGTCGGAGACGGCGAGGATGCCCTTCATCGGGCCGGATGCGGCGGCCTTGCGCATGGCGTTGTTGATCTCGTCGGCGGTGGTCGTTTTGCCGACGAGCGCGATCACTTCGACGATTGAGACGGTGGGCGTCGGCACGCGGTACGCGGCGCCGTCGAGCTTGCCCTCGATCTCGGGGATCACGAGCTTGAGGGCGCGGGCAGCCCCCGTCGACGATGGCACGATGTTCAATGCGGCTGCCCGCGCGTCGCGGAGGTCGGGCGCCTGCATGTCGAGGAGGCGCTGTGTGTTCGTGTAGGAGTGGATCGTCGTCATCTGGCCCTTGATGATGCCGAAGTTGTCGAGCAGCACCTTGATGGTCGGAGCGAGGCCGTTCGTCGTACAGGACGCATTCGAGACGACGGAGTGCTTCGAGGCGTCGTACTTGTCGGCGTTGACGCCGAGCACGAGCGTCACGTCTTCGTTCTTCGCCGGCGCGGAGATGATCACCTTCTTCACGGAGTCGTGGATGTGGGCGCGGGCGGCGTTGGCGTCGGTGAAGAAGCCAGTCGACTCGACGACGAGTTGTACGCCGGTATCGCCCCACGGAATCTTCGCGGGTTCGCGCTCGGCGGTGACGGCGACGGGCTTGCCGTCCACGAGCAGCCCCTTCTCGGTGGCCTCGACGGTGCCGGGGTAGCGGCCGTAGTTGGAGTCGTACTTCAGCAGGTGGGCGTTCGTCTTGTTGTCGACGAGATCGTTGATGGCGACGACTTCGAGTTCGTCGCCGTGGCGCTCCTTGATGGCCTTGAGCACTTGCCGTCCGATGCGGCCGAAGCCGTTGATGCCGATGCGCGTGGCCATGAGGGGCGCGTCCTTTCGAAGCTAAACGGGTGACACCTCATTTTGACTCGCGGCGGATCGTGGCGCCATTCGCATTGAGGGGTGCGGCGGCGAATGGGGGACTGGGGGATGGATGACGGAAGGTATCCGTCACGCCGATGTGCGGGCGAGTGCCGTCACGCCTCGTCCACCAGCTGATAGCCGCTGAAGGTCAGGACGCGCTCCTGGACCTGCTCCATGTCGGTGACGTTCTCGGTTAGCAGCGATTCGAGGAACTGCTGGCGGAGTCCGAGCTGATCCATGAACTCGTCTTCGTCGAGGCGGACGCGGCGGGCGGCGGCGTTGATCTGCGCGGGCGTCGTCAGCACGTCGTACGCGTCGCCTTCGGTCTGCCAGCGGGCGATCGTCGTGCGTTCGTAGGAGGCGCCGAGCGGCTCGAGGACGGCGATCTCGCTGACGCGCCGGACGCGCCGGCCGTCGTGTACGCCGACGAATATCGGCACGACGAATGCGAGATGCCCGATGAGCGCGTGCGGCACGTCGTTCTCGCCCGTGAGTTGCTCGATGACGCCTTCGACCGTGTCCGCGTGCATCGTCGAGAGCAGGCTGTAGCCGTCGCGCATCAGCTCGAACGCGCGGACGACGTACGGACCCCACGCGTACACCGGCAAGTGGTCGCTGATCTCGTTGACCATGATGTAGGTCGGCGCGCCGTCCTCGATCGGCGGCAGCTTGAACGTCTCGCCCCAGCCACGCGTGAAGTAGACCGATGCTTCGGGCCGCGCGAACGCGAGCATCGCGGTGAGGATCGTCGTCTTGCCGGCGCCGGGCGGGTCGGCGGCGAGCACGATCGATGCGCCGCGCTCCATCGCGATCCAGAGCAGCGCGGCGACGCGCGGCGTCATCGTATCGGCCTGCAGGATCTCAGTGATCGATAGCGGCTGCGGCTGATTCCAGCCGTGCCACCCCCACCAGCTCTCCGGTTGATTCAGGGCTTTCACTCAACCATGATAACGGAGCGCTCGATCTGGGCTGCCGCGGACGGCGGATGCAGGCGGCGCAGGAGAACGATGAAGGCAGCAGTGATCACGGGTCCGCGCGCGATCGAGATGCGCGAGATGGACGTACCGAAGCCGGGGACGGGAGAGGCGCTGATCCGCGTCCGCAACGTCGGCGTTTGCGGCAGCGACTTGCACTTCTTCCGCGGCGAGTTTCCGGTGGCGCCTGACTTTATCCTCGGACACGAGTGCGCCGGGGAGATCGAAGCGCTCGGCGAGGGCGTGGCGGGCTTCGCGAAGGGCGACCGTGTGGCGCTGGAGCTGTTCACCGTGTGCCTGACGTGCGTGCAGTGCCGCGGCGGCAACTATCATCTGTGCCCGTCGCGCAAGGCGAACGGGCTGAACGTGCCCGGTGGCCTGCGCGAGTACATGACCGTTCCGCAGTACGCGATGTACAAGCTGCCGGACGAGGTCGATTTCGAACTGGGCGCGCTGGTCGAGCCGCTGGCCGTCGACGTACACGGACTGCGTCTCGTCGACCTGAAGTTCGGCGAACGGGTGGCGGTGCTCGGCGCGGGTACGATCGGGTTGTTGACGATCGCGGCGGCGAAGGCGATGGGCGCGTCGTACATCGGCGCGACGGCGCGGCACCCGCATCAGAAGGAGATGGCGTTGGCGATGGGCGCCGACGGCGTGTTCGATGCGACGCCTGAAGGCTACGCGGAGTTGACGAAAGCGACGCGCGGTGCTGACGTCGTCGTCGAGACGGTGGGCGGGCACGCCGACACGCTCGGACAAGCGATGAACGTCGTCGGCGCCGGCGGGCGGATCTGCGTGCTGGGCGCGTTTACGCAACCGGTGACGATCCATCCGATCATGTTCTTCCTGAAGGAAGTGCGCATCTTCGGGTCGAACTGTTACGGGCGCGGCGGCCGTCAGTCGGACTACGACGTCGCGATCGAGATCATGCGGCGGGACGCGGACAATCTGCGCCAACTGATCACGCACCGATTTCCGCTTGACCGTGCCGCCGAGGCGTACGCAACGGCCGATGACAAGAGCAGCGGTGCGATCAAGGTGACGATCACGCCGTAGTGCCGGTGCGTTTCGCGGCAACTGGTGTTTGGTGTCTGGCGTGGGTGGGGCGGGCCTACGCGAGCAGTTCGCGCAACACGTCGCGCACGACGTCGTCGGGCACGTCATCGCGGACGACCGGGCGGCCGAAGTCTTCGAGCAGCACCCAGCGCAGACGCTTGGCGTTGATCTTCTTGTCGAACGCTGTCCCGGCGAATACGGCATCAGCGTCGATGCCCGCGAGCGCGACTGGTAGTTCGTATTGCGCGAAGATGCGCGCTTGCCGCTCGGCGATGGCTGGTGGCGTTACGCCGATACGCTCGCCGATCGCGGCGGCAGCCATCATGCCGACGCTGATCGCTTCGCCGTGCAGCACTCGCCCGTAACCGGTGACGGCTTCGATCGCGTGACCGATCGTGTGGCCATAGTTGAGGATCGCACGGCGTCCGCCTTCGCGTTCGTCGTCCGAGACGACCGACGCCTTGAGTACGGCGTTGCGGAGAACCAATTCCGTCATGAGTTCCGGCTCCACCGCGAGCAGGCGGTCGGCATCGCGCTCGAGCATGTCGAGCATCGGCGCGTCCATGATCAGCGCGTGCTTGATGATCTCGGCGAAGCCTTCGTGCAGCGAGCGCGGCGGCAGCGTAGGCAAGAGACTCGTGTCCTGAACGACGAGCCGCGGCGGGTGGAATGCGCCGATGAGGTTCTTTCCGCGCGGGTGATCTACGCCGACTTTGCCGCCGATAGACGCGTCGACCATCGCGAGCAGCGACGTTGGCGCCTGCACGAACGGCACACCGCGGAGATACGTCGCCGCGACGAATCCGGCGAGGTCGCCGACGACGCCGCCGCCAAGCGCGACGATTGCCGAGCCGCGTTCCGCGCGGCAGTCGAGCAGCCAGTCGTAGATCCGTCGGGTCGTTTCGAGCGTCTTGCTGGCTTCGCCGGCGTGAAACGCGTGCAATTGTGCATCGAAGCCGGCCGCCGAGAGCGCCGCCAGGGCACGGTCTCCGTACAACGGTGCAACAGCGTCGTCGGTGAGCACGAACGCCGTGCCATTCAGGCCTGCGTCGCGCATTAGCGTGCCGAGATCGTCGAGCGCGCCCCAGCGGCAGTGGACGCCGTAGCGTCCCGACTTGGCCGCGACTTCGATCACGCCGCGCCGCTCGCGCCGACGGCGGCGTGTTCGCGGTACGCCTCAAGGATCTGGTGCGTGATCTGATCCGGCGTCAGGTCATCGGTCTGAATGATGAAGTCGGCTTCGGCGTAGAGCGCCTGGCGCGCCAGTTTAAGTTCGGTGATCCGCGTCAGCGGATCGCCGCCGGCGAGCAGCGGCCGCTCCGAGATGTGCGCCGACGACGTACGCAGACGCTCCGCGATGGTGTCCGGGCGCGCGTCGAGGCAGGCGATGAAGCCCTTAGCGCGCATCAGCGTGCGGTTGGCGTCCGCGAGCACTGTACCGCCGCCCGTGGCGACGACGACGCGCGACATTGCGGCTGCTTGTTCGACGGCCTCCGTTTCGAGTACGCGGAACGCCGCTTCGCCGCCGGAGCGAAAGATGCCCGCGATGTTGTCGCCGGCAGCCGTCTCGATGAGAGTGTCGATATCAAGCGCCTGCCAGTCGAGCGCCGTCGCGAGGGGCCGCGCGATGCGAGACTTGCCAGTCGCCATGAAGCCTGTGAGCCAGATTTGATCTTTCATGTCTACAGGGTAGCGCGTTTGGCAAGCGTCGTTACAGCGCAGCTTGACCGGATCATTGACTCGTTTCCCACGGACAACATTTGGACGGGAGGGGCGTCCGGAAAAACCTACGCAGAACGCGCAGCCCAGAGATCCAGCCGGACATAATCGGCCGTGTACGGCGTCCCGTGGCGCCGCATTGTCTCGCCCACGATGGCGCGGAGGTACGGATCCTGGAGTTCGTCCGGGAGGCGGGCGACGTGGTCGCGCAGCATGATCGTGCGGAGGTACAGCACCGCATCGTCCTCGCGCTCGAACGGCACCGGCGCCTCGAAGAGGGTCGCGCGGACGTCGCGCCAGCCGTTGCGTTCGAGCGCGGCGGTGGCGGCTTCGGGCGTGCGGTACTTCTTGCTGTCTGTGAAGTCGCCGAGATGCCGCCCAAAGCGCTCGTCCTGCCGCACGACGGCGACCGCTTCGAGTACGTGCGCGTTGTTGCCGAAGCCGCCGCATTGCGCGCGTAGGCGCCCACCCGGCTTCGTGACCCCGTACAGCGTGCCGAAGAGGCCGTCGTCGTCCTGGATCCAGTGGAAGACGGCGTTCGAGAACACGCAGTCGACGGGTTCGGGCAGCGCGAAGTTCGTGAGGCTGGCGCGAATCGGTACGATGTTCCCGGCGCCGCGCTCAGCGACCTGTTTCGCCAGCGACGCGATCATTTCCTTTGACGCATCGACCGCGTAGATGCGGCCGTGCGGCAGCCGTTCCTGCAGGTCGAACGTCACGGAGCCGGAGCCGCAGCCGGCATCGAGCACGGTCTCGTCGCCGCGGAGGAGCAAATCGTCGATGACGCGCTGCGCCCAGCCGCGCATCGGCGTGCCGATTCGATCGTACGTCTCTGCATCCCAGTACGTCGTCATGGACGTAGTGTTAACACGGCGAGCGTGCGGCGGGAAGAAGGGGCGCCGCTCTGCGTGGTTGCGCGCACCGGCCGGAACGGCCTAGCCTTATTTGAGCAAGGAACACAAGGAGTACGACATGACGATGCGCACGCTGAACTGCCCGCGCGATGCAACCGCGCTTGAAATGGGGAAAGAGCAGGACATCGAAGTCGACCGCTGCCCGACATGCGAGGGCGCGTGGTACGACGATGAAGAACTGGCGCTGCTCGAATCCACCGTCGCCGACGAGGACGACCGGCGCGGGATGATCCACTACGCGAAGCGGGAGAGCGAGCTGAAGTGTCCCGTCTGCAGCAAGCCGATGCGCGCCTTCAACTATCGGGCGCACAATCTTGAGCTTGATGCGTGCATAGAGGAGCATGGTTTCTGGCTCGATTCGGGCGAGTCGAAGCGTGTGCGCGACGTGATGCAGGAGCGCGTCGATGGTCTACAGCGCGGCGTGTCGGCGCAGGCCGCGTGGAACAAGGCAAAGGGCCAGGGTGGTGGCAAGGGCGGCGTGATGGACAATCTGCGCGGGCTGTTCCGGGGCGGCCGGCGCTAATCGCCGCCTCTCTCCCACGGCTGGCCAATCCTGAGCGAATCTGGCGGATCGCGCCTGCCTCGTGCCCTGGCGCTTGTTATGCGGGCGTTCTTGACGCGTTGGTATTCATGATCGGCCCCCTGCGACCGATTGTTCGAGACAGAAGCATCTCGAAATGAGTATCCCGGGAGGATTCGTATGAAGATCAATCGCGCCGCTCGTTGGCTGGCTCTGACTGCCGTACTGTTCGCGGGTGTCGCAGGTTCATCGGCGGCCGCTGCGGCACCGAAGGGAGACACCGGCCACACGCCCGTGACGCTGTGCCACTGGGTCCCCGCGCACGGCGGCAGCTACATCGTGATCACTGTCGACGACGACGGTTCGAGCGGCAACAAGAACCTTCGCGGCCACGCGCACCACGAGAACGACATCATCCCAGTCGGAGACGACGGTGTCTGCGACGCGGGCGGCGACGATGGTGGTGGGGGCGAAGACTAGCCGCAACTCGGCGCAGAACAGCAGCGTGGCCGCGCAGAAGCGCGGCCACATCTCTTTTCTGGTCATTCCGGCTAATCGCGCGTCAGCCGACGTCCACCACAAAGTCGAACGTGCCGGTCTGACCATCGGCGGCGTTCTCTACGTCCATCAGCAGCGCTTCGTCGAAGATGCTGTCGCTAGCGTTCGCTGCTTCTCCCGGAAAGTAGAGCTGCGTCGTCAGCACGGCCTGGTCCGGCGCTTGCACCTTCACGTGAATGTGGCGCGTGCGCCCCGGGTAGAGCGCCGGGACGATCGTTTCCAGCGTGTAGCGGCCGTCGTCATCGGCGAACTGGTGTCCGCGCAGTTTGTAGGCGGCGTTATCGTAGACGCCGGCGTCATCCGCCTGCCAGAAGTCGAGCAGCGCACCCGCCACCGGCTGGCAGGTCGTCGACAGCACGACGCCGGAGACGACCAGCGGCGTGCCCGTCACGCCCGCTTCTCGCAGCGACGTTCGTTCAGGCGAGTCGGGCGTGAAGAACGGGCCCTCGGTCTGTTCGGGCGTCTCGTCATCGTCATCCGTACACGACGGCGTCGGTGCGAGGGTCGTGGTCTGCGCCGTCGCCGCGGTTGTGGCGCCGGACGCCGGCTCGCCGGCTGTCGGCTGCGGCGACGCGCCGGCTTGTGGTTCGTCGTCGTCATCGCTGCACGCCGCGAGCGCCACAGCGGATGTGACGGATGTCGCGAGAAACTGGCGGCGTGTCAATCTGAGTCGTTGCAGCAGTCTCATCGCGATGACGCCTCCTTGCAGCGGTGTAGCGGTTCGATGATACCCCGACGGCGAGCGCTGCGTGTTGCGGTTGGGTTATGGCAGTACAATACGCATTGCCAGGCCAGCGGAGGCGCCTGCATGGCTATGCTTGAATCGATACGCACGCTCGTCGGCTACAACGCTTGGGCGAACGCGCAGTTGCTCACGGCATGCACCGCAGTCACCCCAGAACAGTTCACCGCGGCCGATGCCGGCGGAGAATCGCTGCGGGACTGCTTCGCGCACATCAGCGGTGCGGAGTGGAACTGGTTGCATCGCTGGAAGGAGCAGCCGCGCCCCGGTGGCGGCCCCCCAGAGCTGCCGACGCTTGCCGAAGTGCGCGACCGCTGGCGCGATGTGACGCGCCACATCGAAGCCTTCATGATGGAGCTCGATGACGCGGCGCTGGCACGCACGGTCGAGTACACGAACGACGCCGGCGAGCGCTGGGCGTATCCGCTCTCGCAGATGATGCTCCACGTCGTCAACCATGGCACTCAGCACCGCAGCGAGGCGGCGGCGATGCTGACGCGCTACGGCTGTTCGCCGGGCGATCTCGACTTTCTGATCTACATCGATCAGGGCGAGATGCGGTAGGGGAAGCGGGAAGCGGGAACTCGACCAGACACCAGCCGTCGTGAACTGCACTGACACCCGAAACGCGCGAGGTATCCGTAGATCGCGAGTAGAGTAATTTGAACCCGCGCGTCGCTACACTTCGCTTATGAAGACGCGCGGACGGCCACGCCATCCCGAGATTCTCACGCCGCGGCAGCAGGATGTGCTGGCGCTGTTGCGGCGCGGCCTGACGAACGAGGAGATTGCTGAGCAAATCGGCATCAGCGTGGACGGCGTGAAGTACCACGTCTCGGACATTCTGATGCGGCTGGACGTGCCGAACCGGTACGAGGCGGCGCGGTGGCGGCCGGCTCCGGGATGGCATGCGCTGCTCGCGCCGTTCGCCGTTGTACGGAAGGCGCGCTGGGGCGTCGCGACGCAGGCGGCGGGTGCGCTCGTCGTCGTTGCTGTCGTCGCGGCAGTGGCGCTCTTCGGGTGGGCGGTGCTGGGCTCGGACGACGGCGACGACGAGTCGAGCGATCCGCTGACTCTCGCGGCGGGCGAGGTGGAGACGGGCAACGCTGAACTTGATGAGCTGATCGATCTGCTGGAGGCGCAGGATGTCGATGCGCTCCTGGAGCGCGTCGTCTACAAGGAGGGGCCTTGCGAGGTGCCGGGCACTCCGTTCCGAATCGGGCCACCGTGTCCGCTTGGTATCGAGGTTGGCACCGATGCACCCTCGTTCGCTGTTTCGACTTGCGAACGGAAGTCCTTACTGACAACGAAGGAGGAGGTTGAAGTAAGGTTCGAAGAGGCGTTTCGGAGCAGCGAGCGGTCGTCGGTGTACGCCGTCGCCGCGGATCGCTCTTCGTCGAGGATCGGGAACGGGATCCCCTGAACGCGATCGTACTCAACCCGACTGCCCAGCCCTCGCCGATGGTACCGGCAACGATATGGTACGCCGATGACAACGGGCGCATCGCGCAATTGCGATTGAATTGTGAAAGCCACCCGATGATTGGCGCGGCACTGAGGACCGAGAATGCGTCACTCGGTCGCGACGGCTTCATTGTAGAGCCACGAGCTTCGTGCAAGACGGGCGCCGCGAGCATCACTCTGCGAATCACGTTTCCCGATTCGCAACACAGCTACACCATGGGCGGCGAGGAGGTCGACGCCTCGGGTCAGCCGACGGGCGGAATCGCAATCGTCAATGTGGTCAGGCGCGAGTTCCAGCACACGTTCTCGATGACCCCCCGGCCGGAGCTGGAGTGGCGCGATGGCCTGACCAGCGCGCGCGACCTTGGCGAAGGGATGACGATCCGCGTGCAAGGCAAACGGCGGGAAAACTGCGAGATCGACGCGCAGGTTATCTCGCGCCGTTGACCCATCTACACGCCCGTTAGAACGTCACCGGCAGCTCCGCCACGCCGCGCAGCAGGATGTTGTCGCCGCGGGGCGGATCGGCGACGGCGAGGCGCATCTTCGGGAAACGCTGCACGAGCGCTAGCAGCGCGATCTGGCCTTCGAGCCGTGCGAGCGGCGCGCCGAGGCAGTAGTGCAAGCCGTGGCTGAATGACAGGTGATGCGCGTCTTCGCGCGTGATGTCGAGGCGGTCCGGATCGGCGAACTGTTCCGGGTCGCGGTTCGCGGCGCCGAGGACGAGCAGGAGTTCGCGGTCCGGTGCGAGCGAGCGTCCGTTGACTTCAACGGCTTCGGTGCAGTGCCGGGACGTGAATTGCACGGGACTGTCGTACCGCAGCAGCTCTTCGACGGCACGCCCGATCAGGGAGGGATCGTCTCGTAGCACGTCGATCTGGCGCGGGTTGCGGAGCAGAGCGAGCAGTCCGTTGCCGATGAGGTTCGTGGTCGTCTCGTTGCCGGCGACGAGCAGGAGGATGATGGTGCTGAACACTTCGTCGGTGGAGAGCTTGTCGCCCTGATCTTCGGCGGCGACGAGCGCGCTGACCAGATCCTCGCGCGGTTCACGGCGCCGCTCGGCCGCGATCGGCTCCAGGTAGGCGCGTAGCTCACGGTTCGCCTGCATCGAGCGCTTCGCGTCTTCGACATTGCTGAAGCCCAGCGACCGGATCGCTTCGTTCGACCAGCGCTTGAAGCGCGCGCGATCTTCGAGCGGGATGCCGAGCATCTCCGCAATGACGGTGATCGGCAACGGATGCGCCAGATCGCCGATCACGTCCATGCGGCCAGCGCGTTCGGCGGCATCAAGCTGCTCTTCGACGATGCGCTCGATGCGCGGCCGCAGCATCTCGACCGTCCGCGGCGTGAACGCCTTGCTGACGAGCGATCGCAGCCGGGTATGGTCGGGCGGATCCATGCGAAGCATGCTGCCGCGGTCCGCGGCTTCGTCCTTCGTGATGATGCCCTGCTTGATCGATTGCGCCATCTGCTTCCCGTACGAGGGCTGCTTGCGGTCGTCGGCGCTGAAGCGCTGGTCGCGGAGTACCGCGGCGCAGTCGTCGTAGCGGGTGAGGACATCGCCGCCGGTCAGCCGGCTGCGGTGTACCGGATCCTTCTCGCGCAGCTTCTTGTAGATCGGGTACGGATCGCTGTGGAACCGCGGATCGAGCGGGTTCATCGCGACGCCGGTCTGTACGCGCTCGACGGTGACGAGCGCGCGGATAGCGACCGACTGAACGACGTTGCGCAGCGCTTGCTTCATGACTTCACCTCGCGTTCATGATCGAGGGATGGTGGCGTAGGGACAATAACGCGCGATCTGCGGAATTCGCAGGGCCGGCGACCGAAACAAACCTCCCGCGTCAGCGGGAGGTTCCGCCTGATGCCACCAGACACCAAACACCAGACACCAGCCGACGGGATGCGGATCCCGCGGGGCAACACGGATAGCTGATAGCCTACACGCATGGACAACACGAATCAGCGGCTCGAGCAGCCGCAGGCCGTCAGCGGCGTCGAGCCGCTCGAGCCGACATCGACACGCACCAGCCCGACACGCCAGCGGATGCGCCGCCGCACCGGCTCAGGCGACCGCGCGCTCGACGACAAGATCCGCGCGCTCGTCGAGAGCGTCGGCGTCGAGGATGCCGATTTGCTCGAAGATGCCGTCGCGACGCTGTTCCGCACGTCGCGCGCCGCCAACCGCGGCGAGATGAAGCTGATCAGCCGTTCGCTGCGCGAACTGGGACGCGCGTTCCGGATTTTCGCGCCGTATCGGGAGCGGCGGAAGGTGAGCATTTTCGGTTCGGCGCGCACGTCGGAGGACGACGCCGACTACGGCATCACGCGCGACTTCGCGAAGGCGATCGTCGAGAAGGGGTGGATGGTGATCACCGGCGCCGGCCCCGGCATCATGGCCGCTGGCCACGAGGGCGCGGGCGCGGCGAACAGCTTTGGCGTCGGCATCAAGCTGCCGGTCGAGCAAAGCGCGAACGGCTTTATCGCCGGCGACCCGAAGTTGATCGACTTCAAGTACTTCTTCACGCGCAAGATCATGTTCATGAAGGAGTCCGACGCGTTCGTGCTGCTGCCCGGCGGCTACGGCACACTCGATGAAGCGTTTGAGCTGCTGACGTTGATGCAGACCGGCAAGACGGCACTCCGCCCCGTCGTCTTGCTCGATCCGCCGGGCAGCACGTATTGGCGCGAGTGGCTGGGGTTCGTGCAGGAGCACCTCATCACGCGCGGGCTGGCGTCTCCTGAGGACATGTCGCTGTTCGAGCCGGCCGGCACCATCGACGAAGCGGTCAGCACGATCGAGCGTTTTTACGCGAACTACGCGTCGGCCCGCTACGTCGGCGAGCGGATGATCATCCGCCTGCAGCGCGCGCCGAACGACGAGCAGCTCGCTGCGCTCAACCGCGACTTTGCCGACGTGCTGACACGCGGCCGCATCGAACGCACGCACATCACGCCGGCCGAAGCGAAGGATGGCGACTCCGTGGGTTTGCAGCGGATCGCGCTCTACCCAACATTCAGCTTCGGTCGCATCCGCCAGCTCATCGATGCGCTGAACCGGATGTGAGTTACGGGCGTCTCTGGCCGACGGGTGAAGATTGGTGTCTGGTGTCTGGTGTCTGGGCGCGGCCAGCGGTCGTTGCGTTCCTCGATCTGGATC
Source organism: uncultured Dehalococcoidia bacterium (assembly GCA_964599885.1). Taxonomy (GTDB): domain Bacteria; phylum Chloroflexota; class Dehalococcoidia; order DSTF01; family JACRBR01; genus CAZRHH01. Next base: position 16,966 of record CAZRHH010000017.1, read on the forward strand.
GTAATGCTCGCCTTATGTACCTTTCACCGGCCTCAGGGGGCCACCTGCGCCGCGCGCCTTATCGCGCCGCCCTGACCACGACACGCCCACATATTTGCCCGAGGGAGGACGAAGTTGCACATAGTCGTCTGCGTCAAACAGGTTCCGGATTGGGACATTCCGCCGTCGAGCTTCAAGGTCGATGAAGCGGCCAAGAAAGTCATTCCACCGCAGGGCGTGGCGCCGGTAACGAGCCAGTTCGACTCCATCGCCGTGGAAGCGGCGATGCGGATCAAGGACGCCGACGCCAGCACGAAAGTGACCGTGATGAGCCTCGGCGCAGCGACGGCGCGCGAGACGATCAAGGGTGGTCTGGCGATGGGTGGTGATGAGGGCGTACTGCTGACCGATGACGCCTTCAACAATCTCGACAGCTACGGCGTCGCCACCGCGCTGACGGCGGCGATCAAGAAGCTGGAAGACGTGGACCTCGTGCTTACGGGGCGTCAGGCCGTCGATTGGGATCTCGGCGTCACCGGCACGCTGATCGCGGAGATGATCGACGCGCCCGTCATCACGTTCGCCAAGGCGATCAGCGTCGACGGCGGCAAAGTGAAGGTCGAGCGCGTGCTGCCCGATGCGTTCGAGACCGTCGAGGCGTCGCTACCCGCGGTTGTCACCGTCAGCAACGAACTCGGCGAGCCGCGCTATCCGAAATTGCCGCAGATCATGGCCGCCGGGAAGAAGCAAGTGCAGACGTGGGGCGCCGGCGATCTCGGCCTCGATGCGGCAGCGCTCGCGCCGCGTCTGACGCTCGAGCAACTCTTCGTGCCCGTTGTCGACACGAAGGTCGAACTGATGCCGGGTGACACGCCCGAAGAGCAGGCGATGGCGCTCGCTCGCCGGCTGCGCGAAGCAAAACTCATCTAGGACGCACATCTCAGAACACGAACGGGCGCCACGCGCGCCGAAACGGAGAACGACGCATGGCAAACGGAGTATTGATTCTCGCCGAAACCGAAACCCAGGCCGAAGGCGGCGGCATCGCGGCGATTACGCAGGAGCTGGTCGGCGCGGCGCAGAGGCTGAACGCTGGTCCGGTGTCCGCGATGCTGATCGGGTCGGGCGTCGAAGCCGCGGCGGCGAAGGTGACGGGCGTTGACAAGACGTACGTCGTCGATGACGCCGCGCTGGCCGAGTACACCAACGACGCGTACACCGAGGCGGCGCTCGCGGCCGCGAAGCAAGCCGATCCGGCGGTGATCCTGCTCGGGCAGACCGACATGGGGCGCGATCTCGGCCCGGCGCTTGCGTTCCGTCTCGGCACAGCGGTCGCGATGGACACGATCGCTCTCGAGATGAAAGACGGCAAACTACACGCGACGCGGCCGGCGTACGGCGGCAACGCACGGGCGGTTAACGGCTTCAGCGCGACACCGGCCGTCGCGACCGTGCGCCCGAAATCGCAGGACGCTGCGGCTGGTGGGAACGCCGGCGCCGTCGAAAAGGTCGCGTTCAACGCCGGTACGGTTCGGACGAACGTGCTCGACCGCAAGGAAGCGACGGCGGAAGGAGTGCGTCTCGAGGATGCGGATGTCGTCGTGACGGGCGGGCGCGGGCTTGGTGGCGCCGAGAACTTCGACGTCATTGAAGCGCTTGCGAAGGAGTTGGGCGGGGCTGTCGGCGCAAGCCGCGCAGTCGCCGACCTCGGCTGGCGGCCGGTAGCAGAGCAGGTGGGTCTGACGGGGAAAGTCGTCAGCCCGACGATGTACATCGCCGTCGCCGTATCGGGCGCCAGCCAGCACATGGCCGGCTGCTCGGGTTCGAAGAACATTATCGCGATCAACAAGGACGCCGACGCCAACATCTTCAAGGCAGCGCGCTTTGGCATCGTCGGCGACTACAAGACGGTGATGCCGGCGCTGCTAGACGCGATCAAGAAGGTCAAAGCGGAGTAGCCCGTGGTACCGGGACTGCTGCACGGTTTCGGTGAACTGGTGTTTGGTGTTTGGTGTTTGGTGTCTGGTGTCGGGGTGAGGCGCCAGGCCGGGAGTGTGATGAATGGAGGCGGGCGCGAGCTCGCCTCTGTGCGTTAGGTGTGGATGGAACTGCAGATCGAGTTCTCCGGCGACATCGTCGAGCGGCAGGAACTGCTGAACGGCACGCAGACGCTGACGCTCGTTGGCGCGAGCAGCGACGGCGCTTGGTCGCTCGTCGGGGACATCGCCTGGAACGTGGGGCTCGTGGACTTCGCCGGGGAAGGTGACATAACGGTCGGCCGCAACGACGGCTCCGAGCTATTCGGGACGCTTGTCGCTGCCATCGTCACGGAAGCAGACTCCGCGCTCGATGATGCCGATCACCGCCTCCATACCGAGTACGAGATCGATGGCGGAAGCGGCGAATTCGAATCTGCAACCGGCCGGGCGGCGGCCGACGGCGTCCTCGCTGGTGGCAGTTTTCGGGTGACGCTGCGCCTCTCGATCGGCGGCGGAGCGGGCTGACGCGTCGCTTGCAGTTGGCTCTCAATCGTCCAATCAACCATCGCCTCATGCAGATTAAGAAGTGTACTGCCGAGAATCAGACACGATCTCAGCAGTATCAAGGTGAAATCGGTCAGGCGGATGACGACAGCGGCTCACGTGCAATCCGGCGAAACAACCCCTCGGCGTGGGGGCAGCCGCCGCGCGCGGCCGTCTCGTACACGGGTGGCCGCGGCGGCCGGCGGCAGTGCCATCGTCCTGATGCTGCTCCTGCTCGCCAGCTGGATTGTCTTCGGGCCGTTCGACTCGACGCTCGCCGAGTTCGCGGGCGCCGGCGCGCTCGCCACCCTGACGGTGATCCTGGCGCTCGCCGTCACCGGCTACTGGCGTTCTGTTGCGCACGCAAAGCTGGAACATCACCATCGTGCGCAGCTTGAGGACATCGCACGCCGCGACGAACTCTCGGGCCTGTACAACGTCCGGTACCTGCGCGACCGGCTGCACGAGGAGACGGTCGAGGCCGCACGCGGTGGTGGTGCGTTCGCTCTGCTGCTGCTCGACCTGGATAACTTCAAGGAAGTCAACGACCGCTTCGGCCACGACGCTGGCGACGAACTGATCGCTTCGATCGGCGCCGTCATTAAGGATCTGACGAGCGAGACCGATGTCCCGGCGCGGCAGGGCGGCGACGAGTTCGCCGTGCTGCTTCCGGGCGCCGACCGCACGGCCGCGGCCGCGGTCGCGGCGTCGATCACGGATGGCATCGCGCAGAAGTCCCGGGCCGTTGGTTCTATCGGGCACTTTTCGGCGACGGCGTCGTACGGCATCGCCGTGTATCCGGAAGACGCAACCGACGTGGAGGCGCTGATGGTCGCTGCTGACCGCGCGCTGTACCAGGCGAAGAGCGACAACATCGCGAAGCACGCCCGCACCGCCGAACGCCTGGCGCAGGACGTGTTCTTCGCGATCGGGGATGCGATCGGGGAGTCGCTCGACCCGCAGCGGGTGGTGCAGAACTTGTGCGCGGCCGTCGGCACGTCGCTCCGCCTCGACGGCTGCATCATCTGGCTCTCGCAACAGAACGGCGAGTTGCGGCCACGCGCGTTTTATCTCGCAGGCGATGCCTTCGCAGAGGCCGGCGCACGGCTTGCCGAGCAGCCGATCACGCTGCTCGAGGCGACCGAGCTTGGCTTCGTGCGGTCGCAACCCCTGTACGTCGATGACGTGGCAAACTCCGACGTGATGCCCGATCGCGTGAAGGGGACACTACCCGCCGATACATGGATGGTGACGGTGGAGATACCCGAGCCCGCCGGCGGTATGCTGCAGCTCCTCGGCGCGCACGAACGCAGTGAACCCGTAGCGACTGGGCTGGCACAAGCGATCGCCAAACTCGCCGGCGCCGCGATCCGAAACGCCGAGACGTACGAGACGGCGCGCGCCCATGGCGAGCAGTTGTCGGCGCTGTCAGGTGTCGGCGGCCTATTGTTCGGCGAGGGGGACTACGAAGAGCGGCTCGGAGCGGTCGTCCGGCGCATTGTCGAGGTTACCGGGCACGACATGATCACAATCGATACGTCGGACCCAACCGAGACCAAGCCGTTCATCCGTCATTTCGATGGCCGCGGTCGCGGCGGCGGCAAGTTCGACGAGTCCTCGGCCAATTTGTGGCGTTCAATGCGCCCCGCGCTCACGCAGCCAGAGGTCGTCACGTTCCTCGAGACGGTCACGCAACCGATCGTCTGGCTTGATCCGGTCAACCAGGTGCCGCAGTTCTACCGCGACGCCGTCGAGCAAAGCGGCTCGCGGACAGTCGTCATCATGCCGATCAACTGGCAGGGCGAGCTCAAGGGGCTGATGTACTTCGCCAGCTACCGCGAGCATGCGTTTGATGAGCAGGACATCGCGCTGATGAGCACAATCGCGGCGCAACTCGCTCCGGCGATCCAGGTCGCGTCGCTGCACGTTGAACTGGAGCACTCGTACGCCGAACTGAAAGCCGCGCATCTGCAAGCGCTCTTCCGTCTGGCATACGCCGCCGAAGCTCGCGACCCGTACACAGAGTGCGGCCTCAGCCGCATTCGCGCCATCGCGCAGGCGATCGGCCGTCGCATGGGCATCGAGGGCGATGCGCTGGAATCGCTCGGCTACGGCGCGATCACACATGATCTCGGCAAGCTGCGAATTCCTGACTCGATCCTGATCAACCCCGGCCGCCTCAGCGACGCCGAGTGGGAGCAGATGAAGAAGCACCCGGAGTGGGGTGCGGAGATCATCGGTGACAACGCATTTTACGATGTCGCGCGGCAGGTGGCGCTGAACCACCACGAACGCTGGGACGGCTCCGGCTATCCCGCCGGCCGCGCCGGCGAGGAGATCCCGCTCGCGGCGCGCATTGTGTCCGTGGCCGACGTCTACGACGCGCTCACCAGCGCCCGCCCGTACAAGGCAGCGTGGCCGGTTGAGCGTGCGCTCGTCGAGCTGATGCGGATGCGGGGTAAGACGTTGTGCCCGTCTTCGGTCGACGTCTTTATGGAGCTCTGGCGCGAGGGCGAGATCGCCCGCATCGACACCGAGACCGAAGACGAGAGCCTCGGCTTCGACATCCGGGACCTTTACGCCGCATAGCTCCTGCGCGTTTCTCGCTTCTCGGCTCCGGTTTCCCACACAATGACGGTATGCCAGACAAACCCGCACCCGATCTCGATTCGCTGCTGCGCTACCGGCAGAAGCGCGACTTCGGAAAGACGCCCGAACCTGCGGCTGGTGCGGAAACTGCGTCGGAGCGCGACCTGACGTTCGTCGTGCAGCAGCACCGGGCCACGCGCATGCACTGGGACTTCCGGCTCGAGGTCGATGGCGTGCTCGCCTCGTGGGCCGTGCCGAAGGGGCCTTCGCTCAATCCGAAGGACAAGCGCATGGCCGCGCACGTCGAGGATCACCCGTTCGACTATGGCGGCTTCGAGGGGGTGATCCCGAAGGGCAACTACGGCGCCGGCGAGGTGATCGTCTGGGACAACGGTACGTACACGCCCGACGAGAAGGGCGTCTACTCGTGGGGCAACAAGGCCGAGGGCAGCGCGCGCATGCTCGAAGAGATCGCCGCCGGCAAGGTGTCGTTCACGCTGCGCGGGCAGAAGCTCCGCGGCTCGTGGACGCTCGTGCGCACGCAGCGCAGCGACAAGGATTGGCTGCTGATCAAGCATCGCGACGAGTACGCGTCGGAGCGCGACGTCCTCGAAGAAGATCAGTCCGTACTGAGCGGCCTGAGCATCGGCGACTTGCAAGCAGGCCGCATGCCGACGATGGCGCAGCGTTCCAGCGACGGCGCGCCGCATCCGGCCGCGCGCGAGGCGCCGATGCTGGACGCGCGGACACTGCGCCCGATGCTGCCGACGCTCGTTTCTGCGCCGTTCTCGCGCAAGGGCTGGATCTTCGAAGCGAAGTTCGACGGCGTCCGCACGCTTGCGTTCGTCAACGACGGCGCTGTCGAGTTGCGCAGCCGGCGCGGGCTGTCCGCGACGAAACAGTATCCGGAAGCCGTCGCGGCACTGGCGTCGCAGCCGGTCCGCAGCGCTGTGTTCGACGGCGAAATCCTCGCGATGGGCGAGAACGGCATGCCGGAGTTCCAGGCGGTGCAGGCGCGGATCAATCTCTCGAACGTGAAGGAGATCGAACGCACGGCGGCGGAGATTCCGGTGTACTACTACGTGTTCGACTTGCTCTACCTGAACGGCTACGACCTGCGGGATGTGCCGCTCACCGAGCGCAAGGCGCTGCTGTGGCGCACGATCGAGCAGCAAGAGCACCTTAAGTACGTCGACCACGTCCGCGACGACGGCAAGGAAATGCACGAGGCGGCGTCCCGTCTCGGGTTCGAGGGCATGGTCGGAAAGCGCGGCGATAGCGGATACGACGCCGGCGCGCGCAGTTCCGCGTGGCTCAAGGTGAAGGACGTCAACGAGCAGGAGTTCGTCGTCGGCGGCTATACCGTCGGCGAGGGATCGCGGAGCAAGACGTTCGGCGGCCTGCTCGTCGGATATTACGACGGCGACGATCTTCGCTTCGCGTCCAGCGTCGGTTCGGGGTTGACGGATAAGGCGCTGAACAAGATCACGGCGCAACTCAAAGCGATCGAATCGGATACGCCGCCGTTCGTCAATCCGCCGTCGACGATCGGCGGGCGGTGGTCCGGTGGCAAGGCGGCGCGCTGTCTGTGGGTTCGGCCCGAACTCGCGGCTCGCGTGAAGTTCGCATCGTGGACGCGTGACGGCAATCTACGCGCGCCCGTCTTCCTCGGGCTGCGCGATGACGTCGACCCGCGCAGCATCCGCCGCGAGGACGCCGCGCCCGCCAGCATCGACGTTTTAGCGGCGGATGCGCCCGCAGCGTCATCGGATAACGTCGAAGCGATCGCGGCGTCAGTCGTCGGCCAGCTTGATCAGCCGACGAAGGACAACATCACCCTCGACGTCGGCGGCGCTCCGATCAAGGTGACGAATCTCTCGAAGGAGTTCTGGCCGGCGACGAAGGATCATCCGGCGCGGACGAAGCGCGAGCTGATCCGCTACTACGCGGCGGTCGCGCCGTACCTGCTGCCGCATCTGCGCGACCGGCCGCTGACGCTCACGCGGTACCCGAACGGCATCGCCGACGAGAAGAGTTTCTACCAGAAGCACTGGCCGATGAAGTTTCCCGAGGAATTTCGCGTCGACCGCGTCGGCCTCTATTCGAGCCAGAACAAGCGCGATGACGAGTACATCGTCTGCAACAACATCCAGACGCTCGTCTGGTTGGCACAGCTCGCCGACATCGAGATGCATGCGTCGATGGCGCGCATCACGCTCGAGCCGGACGCGCTGCATCTGCCGCGGACGTTCACCGGATCGGAAGAGCAGCTTGAGGAGAGCGTGCTCAACTATCCCGACTACATGGTGTTCGACCTCGATCCATATATTTACGCTGGCGATGAGAAAAAGGGCGAAGAACCCGCGCTCAACCGAAAGGCGTTCGAGAAAACGCGCGGCATCGCGTTCGCTCTGAAGGATCTGTTGCAGCAGCTGCGGCTGTCATCCTTCGTGAAGACAACTGGCAAGACGGGATTGCACATCTACGTGCCCGTCCTGCGCCAGTACAACTACGACGAGATCCGCGCTGCTGCGGCTGCCGTCGGGCGCTACATGCTGCAGACGCACGAGAAGGTGCTCACGATGGAGTGGTCGGTGCCGAAGCGCACCGGCAAGGTCTTCTTCGATCACGGGCAGAACGCGCGTGGCAAGACGCTGGCGGCGCAGTACTCGCTGCGCCCATCGGCCAGCGCCGCCGTCTCCGCGCCGGTGACGTGGGACGAACTGGCGAAGATTTACCCGACGGACTTCGATATCGACACGCTGCCGGCGCGGGTTGCGAGGGCCGGCGACCTCTGGGCCGGCATCCTCGATGCCAAGCAGGACCTGCGGGCGCTGATCGAAGCTACCTAAATCTCCCTCCAATCGCACATTGACAGTTGAGCAATCGTGCAACTAGCATCAAACGATGACGACACGAACAGCCGCCGCCGACGCCTGCGAAGTCCGCTACGTCGACGCGGAGCGCGTCGAGGCCGTGCTCTGCAATCTCGTCGACCCGGCGACAGCGTTGGGCGTGGCCGACCTCCTGCGCGTGCTCGCCGACCCCACGCGGGTCCGCATTCTCCATGCGCTTTCGCTCGAGTCGCTATGCAATTGCGACCTCGCGTCGGTCCTCGGCCTGAGCGACTCGGCCGTCTCGCATCAGATGCGCGAGCTGCGCCTGATGAAGCTCGTGACGGCGGAGCGGCGGGGCCGGATGACGTACTACCGCCTCAGCGATAGCCACGTCCGTCACGTCCTCGAAGACACGATGCGCCACGCGCGCGAAGCGGCGGCGCCACCGGAGCAGAACCCATGAGCGCCGCCATCACGACACCCGACCGAACTACTCGCAGCCGCCGGCTCGCGCTGGCCCTGCTCTTCCTCTGGTTGACGGTCGGCTGGAACTCCATCGAGGGCGTGATCGCCGTGTCCGCCGGCTGGCGAGCGTCGAGCACGGCGCTGATGGGATTCGGTCTCGACAGCTTCATCGAGGTGACCGCGGCGGCGGTGCTCATCTGGCGCCTTCAGGCCGTAGACGGCGATGCGCGGGTCGAAGGGCGAGAGCGTCTTGCGCGCCGGATCATCGGCGTCACGTTTCTGACGCTTGCCGCGTACGTCCTCGCGCACGCGGCATACAGCATCACGACGGGCAGCGAGGCCGAGGAGTCGCGCATCGGCCTCGCGTTGTCCGTCGCGTCGCTCGTATTCATGCCGCTGCTCGGGCTCGCGAAGCGCGCGAACGCGAGGGCGCTGCATTCGCACGCGCTGATCGCCGAGTCGCACGAGACGCTCGTTTGCTCGTACCTGTCGGCCACGCTGTTCGTCGGGCTGCTGGCGAACGCCTGGTTCGGCTGGTGGTGGGCGGACATTGGTGCGGCGTTGGCGATGGTGCCGTGGATCGCGAAGGAAGGCATCGAAGGCGTGCGCGCAGAAGCGTGCGGCGACGACTGCGCGTGATGCATCGCGGTGGCTGTGGCGTGCGCCTGCCGGCACATCGTTGCGGCCAGCGGCGGCGTATCTTAGGGTGAATGTACGCCCCATCGATCCGCGCGCGGGCGCTTCCCGGTAGGAGTAATCCCTTGACCGACCCTGGATTCTCACGACGCCTCGCGCGCCGCATCGATCGCCGCGGGTTGCTGCGTGGCGGCACGCTCGCGGTGGCTGGTGGTGCCGCTCTCTGGACGCTCGGCTGCGCTTCGGACAGCGGCGACGACGGCGACAACCCCACTCCTACGAGCCCAACTTCGGGCGCAACCGCCGGCAGCGCGACGCCGGGCGCGAACGCCATCAAGCCGGTGCTGCTGACGCAGGAGTTTGTCGCGGGCGCCGACAACCGCGTGGCGATCGGCCTGCTCGACGGCGAGAACCGCCTCGTGAAGGATGCGGCGGTGCACCTGCGCTTCTTCACGATCGGCGAAGACGGACAGACGGGCACCTTCCGCGGTGAAGGGGATATGACGTACGTGGAACTCAACGTCGAGGGCGCGCACGTCCACGATAGCAGCCCCGCGGGCGCCGAGAGCGAGGACAGCGTTTCCTTCTACGTTGTGAACGCCCCGTTCGACACGGCTGGCAAGTGGGGTGTCGAAGCCCAAGTGACGCCCGACGGCGGCGCCGAACCCACCGCCATCCAGGTGCCGATTGAGGTGCGCGCCGAGTCGCAAAGCCCATCGATCGGCGCGGTGCCGCCGGCATCGCGTCACGACACAGCTAAGACGAACACGAACGCTGAGAGCCTCTGCTCGCGCAGCCCAGCGTGTTCGCTGCACGAGAAGATCATCGCCGACGTATTGGGCACGGGGCGCCCGCTGGTCGTCATGTTCAGCACGCCGGCGTTCTGCGCGACGCGCTTCTGCGGTCCGGTACTCGAGGTGCTGCTCGCGCAGGAACCGGAGTACCGCGACCGCATCGACTTTATCCACATCGAGATCTGGCAGGACTTCCAGCTCCAACGCGAACGCGAGGCTGTACGCGAATGGAATCTGCCCGGCGAACCCTACACGTTCTTCATGAACGGCGAGGGCGAAGTCGTCGGCAAACTCGAAGCCGTATTCAGCGAGGAAGAGCTGAAGTCCGCGCTCGATCAGCTCGCCGTGCTGTAGCCGCGCGTCGACCTCTTCGCGGCGCCTCCGGCGATCACGGCGCCCCTGCCGGCACGGCTACCAGTCCGTCATCCACTGGCGTGGCCGCTCGACGAGCACCGAGTACGACTAGCGCGATCGCGCTAATGGTGACGATGCCGCCAACGATCTGCACGACTCCGAGTGCCTCGCCGAGAATGATCCACGCCGCCGGCCCGGCGACGACCGTCACCCCCAGGACCATCAGCGACGAGATCGACACCGGCACGTAGGCGTGCGCCCAGTTCATCAGCAGATGCGCGCCAACGCCCGTGAACGCCGCGATCAGCCCGATCCACAGCCAATCCTCGGTTGTCGGAAGCGCCGCGCCGTCCGGCACGAGCGCCACCGGCGTCACGACGAACGCGGCGATGAGTTGGACGGCGGCCGTGTACTCCATCGGTCCGAGATCGTCGGCGCGCACTTGCTTTGACACGAGGAAGTAGCCCGTAAACAGCACGACAGCGCCGACGGCAAGCAGATCACCGGCCGGACTCCATGACGGCGAACCCGCCGAACCGAGGATCACGATCCCGACGCCAACCATGGCGAAGGCCGTCAGCAGCAGTTCGCGGCGTCCGGCGACCTCGCCGAACATCCGGCCGGCGACGAGCAGCACGATCGCGGGCTGCAGCGCCGAGATGAGGTTCGCGTTCGCCACGCTTGTCAGCTTGATCGCGCTGAAGAACATGACGACGTTGACGCCGAAGAGCAGCCCGCCCGGCAGCGCCTGCCGCACGTGCGAGGGCGTGAGCCTGAGCCCCGCGACTCGCAGCACGCCGAACACGACAACGACGCCGACCCACATGCGATAGAACGCGAACTCGGGCCCGCTGATCGACGTCAGCTTCACAAGCGCGCTGCCAATGCCCCACGAGAACACGACGAGGGCGACCGCCGCGAACGGCAGCAGATGATGCTCGGCGATCGTCGTGCGATTCGGCAGCAAGCGTGGAACTCCAGACGCGGCGGGAGAGGTGCGTCAGGATATCGTGCGCCGTGCGCAGCTACACGCTGAATCTGCTAGCGACTCTCGTCTACGCTTCGGGCGTGTAGCGCACGGGCAGATGCTTGATGCCGCCGATGAACGTCGAGCGCAGCCGCTCGGGCTCGCCTGCCAGTTCGATGTCCGGGAAGCGGCGGAACAGTTCCTGAAAGATCACCTTCAGTTCCAGGCGCGCGAAGCCGGCGCCGAGACAGAAGTGTTCGCCGATGCCGAACGCCAGGTGCTCGTTCGGGCTGCGCGTGATGTTGAAGCGGTCCGGCTCCGGGAAGACGTCTTCATCCCGGTTGACTGACGGGTACCACATGACGACTCGCTCGCCCGCTTTGATCTGCTGGCCGCGGATCTCCGTATCCGCCGTCGCGACGCGCGCCATGTGCGTCACCGGCGACGTCCAGCGCAGGATCTCCTCGACGGCCGGGTCGATCAGCGACATGTTGGACTGCAACCGCGCGCGCTCGTCCGGGTGCTGACAGAGCGCGAGCAAGCCACCGGAGATCGCGTTGCGCGTCGTCTCGTTGCCGGCGACGATCAACAAGAAGCTGAACCAGAGGATGTCTTCGTCGGTCAACGCCTCGCCGTCCATCTCCGAGTCGACCAGCAGCGACACGAGGTCGTCGCGGCGCTGGCTGCGACGGTCGGCGATCAGGGCGCTCCAGAACTGGAACATGCCAGCAAAACCGCTCATGCTCGTGATGCGCGCCGCCTGGACGGTGCCCCGCTGCTCGACAGGGAGGTCGGTCTGGTATTCGGGGTCGCCGCCGCCGAGCACTTTGTTCGTGAGCTGGAACATCAGGTTCCAGTCCTTCTTTTCGACGCCCATCATGCCGCAGATGACGGCGAGCGGCAGCAGCGACGAAACTTCGAGTACGAAGTCGCACTCTCGCTTCGCCGCGATGTCGTCGAGAATCTCGGTCGCCATCTGACGGATGTGGTCTTCCATCGCACCAACTGCGCGCGGCGTGAAGCCCTTGTTGACGAGCCGCCGCAGCCGTACGTGTTTCGGCGGGTCCATCGTGATCAGCATCCTGCCGTCGGCGCTCATCATCTGGTCTTCGGGCGTCATCTGCTCTGCCGCGAACTGCGTGATGCCCTTCTCGCTGCTCCACAGATGCGGATTGCGCGAGACATCGATCACGTCGGCGTACTTCGTCAGGTTCCAGAACGGGAGGATCGCTACGTCGCCGAGCGGGCTCGCTGCCGCGCCCGCGTTGTCGAGGTCGAGCCTGCCGCCGGGGTTGAAGTGGACGGGCATCTCGCGGCGCAGGATGCGGAACAACTCGAGCGCCTCACCGCGCTCGAACGGAGCCGGGTCGGCCAGGTTGATGTCCGCTGGACTCATTGACAGTGTCATGACGCTTCCTTCACTTCTTCGACTTCGATGATTTCGATTGCCTGGCGCGGGCAGAGGCGCACGGCGTCCTCGACGTTCTCCCGCTCTGACTCTGGTATCTCGTCGACGAGTACGTAGCTGAGATCGTCGTCGCGCAACTCGAACACGGCGGGCGCTGCCTGCTCACACTTGCCGTGACCCTCGCAGAGGTCGGGGTCGACTCGGACCTTCATGGCGGTGCTCCCCGGAAGTGAATGGCGACGGGCGCTTGTATGTGCCGAGTATACGGCGCGAAGCAGCCTAGGTCAGCTACGGCAGCAGCGCAACGCGAGCGGGCAATCACGGTCAGCGGTCGCCGCCCTCAAGCCACGCGTTGAACTTCGGCTTGCGCTTCTGCTGGAACGCGGCGACGCCCTCGCGCGCGTCGGCGTGGTGGTCACTGATCGCCGTTTTCGCCGCGATTTCGTCCATCGCCTGCGCGAATGACAGCTCGGCGGCGTTGTAGACCGAGCGCTTCAGCAGCCTCATCGCCACCTGGGGGCCGGCCGCCAGTTCGCGCGCCAAGTCGAGCGCGCGCGGCAACAGCGCGTCCGGCGCGACGACTTCGTGTACGAGTCCAAGTTGCAGCGCCTCGTCGGCGGCGACGATGCGGCTGCGCATCAGAAAGTCCATCGTCCGGGCGACGCCCATCAGTTGCACGAGCAGATACTGCCCGCCTTCGTCCGGCAGCAGGCCGAAACGGAGCGTGCCGCTGCCCATGCGCGCGTCGCTCGAAGCGATGCGGAAGTCGCACGACAGCGCCAGCGAGAAGCCCGTCTGCACCGCGACGCCGTTGATCGCCGCGATCGATAGCTTGTCCAGGCTGCGCATCGCGCCGTTCAGCGGCTGCGAAAGCCAGCGGAGCCCTTCGTATGTGCCGATCGCGTTGTGGTGACCGCCGGGGATCGATGGCGCCAGCGTTCGCACATCGTCGCCAGAGGGCGGCGGGCGCCCGCTGATATCGTCGCCGGCCGAGAAGGCGCGGCCGCTGCCAGTGACGACGACGACGCGCACGCTGTCGTCCATCTGCGCCTGCGCGATCGTCTCGATGAGATCGCGTTTCATCCCCTGCGTCATCCCGTTCAGCCGCTCGGGCTGGTTGAAGGTGATCAGCACGATCCCGGGATCGTGGCGCTCGACCGCAAATCCGCGGAATGTCCCTGTGTCCATCGCATCGCCTCCTCAGTGGAGATGAGCATATGGTCTCGGCGGCGATGTGTCATGCGTCAGGCTTCGGCGTCGGGTTCCCGGTCAGTGCAGCCCTGCGCCGCCGATTGTGGCGATTCGATCAGTCGCAGGCGTCCCGATAGGATGGCAACGGGAACGCCAAATGACCAACGACGTGGGTATCACTGCCCAGATGTGACGGCGATCGTCCCGCCTGCGCACGTCATCTCGACCTCGAATGCTGGTTCGCAGCTTCCGAGCTGGATGCCGACGGAATCGGACCCGGCGCCGGTTACCTCGACCGTCGACTCGCCCGGCGTCGCGGCGGCGAGCCGGAGCGTCCCGATCACGGTCGGACCCGTAAGCGTTGCGGGCGAATCCGTCGTAAAGCACGCAAGCGATGCGACTCCGTGGCCCGGGCCCGTCGCCGGATCGCTGTCCGGCGTGCCGGAACCCGCAGACAATGAGCATGTCCAGCCGGCGCCGAGCGCACCTTCGTTGAAGTCGGGTTGCCGTTGATGGTGCCGGCTTCGCCGAGGATCGGCACCAACAGCGTATCGTCGTAGATGATGGTGAATTGCAGCGAGCTGAGATCCGCGACGGATTCGCCCAGTACAACACCGATGGAGGTGATCACCCCCACGGCCACAGCTTGCGAAGCCTGGATGCCTGGCTCAGCCTGATCGAAGTCGAGTTGCAGGCTGCAGCAGGGAGCGGTCGACAGCAATTGCTCGCTTTCGACATCGAACTGGTACGTCTCGCCGGAGTCAGAAACCAGAGAGAGGACGAAACCGTCGGCTTTGACCACGCGCAAGGACCCCGCGCCGGGGACGACTTGGACATTGCCGCGGGTTCGCGTGCCATCGAACTCGGATCGGATGACGCTGATGTACCCGTCTCCTCGGTTGTCATAGCGGGTACCCGCGTATACCAACACGTTCTTGTCTCCGATCACGCCTCGCCAGCCGTTTGCCCAGTCGTTCCCCATTATCGATTGCCCTTCAACGATCTCGCTTGGATATCGTTTTTCCTCGCGGGGTTTCAGTATGTGGTTGGGGTTGGAGGCCGTCGGGAGGCCCTTGGCCACTGCCTCGTCATACTCACGCTGGAGTTGTTCCCATCGTTCGCGTTTCTCTGCGGGCAGCTTCTCGGCCTGTTCGGCAGAGAGCCCATGCGGATCGTATTTCCGCGGCGGTGAACCAGCGCTCTCGACCGCGATGACGACGAGCGCGGCGACGGCAAGGCAGACGAAACTAACGCCGGCAGCTAGGATAGATCGTTTCATCACGCGTTCCTATTCTTCCGGCCACGATATGTCGCTGGCCCACTGCCCGAGGGTGTTTCCGGTTCGCGAGTCGCTATTCAGAGCGTAGAGAAGTTGAGACCAGCCTTGAGCGGTAGTATTGTCCTCGTCGGGATGACAGCCCACTTGCTGACACGCGAGCGACTGAACTAACACCCCTGGGACAATCATCACACTGAACTCAGATAGAACCGAGTACAGGGCAATCTTTTGCCATTGGCCGGCATTTCGACCGTCGTTCAAATAGATTTCGGGAAGGGGAAAAGCAGGGCCAGCACCCCACGCTACGTACCAGACGTCATGTTGATACCACTCGTTATTGCAAACTACGTCGTCCGCGGCGGATGTCCATCAACATCCTCCAGCATTCCCGAAATTGTAGAAGTCACGGCTGTCCTCAGAATCATATCCGTCTACCCAAGCGCGCGAGTTTGCGACGGAATTGTACTCCGTTTCGATGTCGTTTGCCCCCACCAGCGCGACACGCCCGGACCGCATCAACACGATCCTGCTATGGATCCGAGTAATCAGTTCCGCCCATTGCGCTCCGAATTGATAGTGGGTGGTCGGTGTCCACCAAGATTGGGATGTAGGTACTGAATTATTGGTGCCGATTGCGAGGGTAATGTGGCCGAAGGGCGGGGAACACGCTGCATAACCCGCAGCGAACTCGTATGCTGCGACCTCGATCTGCCAAAGCTCTGCTGGCACACCATTGAGAAGCACTGTACCCCAGACGTCGTTCTCAAGACGGCCGGCTCCGAAGGCGAGGACTACAATCCCGATCTGCCCTTGCGCCGCCCACGTACACCCCATGTTGTTCGCGTCATCGATGTTCGCGCTGGTCATGTAGCGCGACACAGTAACTTCGGTAGCTGAGGGTGGCGGCGGCGTAGGTGTTGGCGTGGGATTGCCGCCGCCCGGCGGGCCGCCGCCACTGCTGTTGCCGCCGCTGCCGCAGACGATCCCCACGCCGGGGATACGGCTGTCAGTGCAATAGATCATCCCGTAGTCCTCGTCGCAGGCCTCGGTAGCGAGCGCGACGACGGCGAAGGCAACGAGGACGACCAGAAATGTGAACTTCTTCATCTTGCGCTCCCTCTGTGAGGAGGGGCAGCAGTACCTTTTTTTTAGGTTGTTGTCAATAGCATGATGTGAGCTTCCGGCAAGTATTTTCGTCTTGCCGCAAGACGTGGGGTCGAGCGCTCGTGTCGCAGGAGCGCGGTAAGCCGTGTGTCCGCCGTCAGTCGGGCGTCCAGAACGCCGTGTTGCGCGGCGACGGCTCGTTGCGCGCCGGATTCGGCAGCGACGCACGGCCGGGGATGATCGCCGGATCGACGGCGGCGCGCGTCGGATCCTGATAGTCGTCGAACGTTACTTCGCCGCTCGCGGTGTCGAGGATTGCGTACGAGAGGCGGAAGCCGTTGCGACCGTCGCGCGCTTCGCCGGCTGAGCCGGGATTGATGATCAGCGTGCGGCCGATGCGTTCGGCCATCTGGTAATGCGTGTGGCCGAGCACGACGTAATCGGCATCGAGTTCGGCCAGCCGCGAGAGAGACGGGCTGTTCGGGTAGATGTAGTCGTTGTGCGGTTCGAACGGGCTGCCATGCACGATGACGAGCGACTTGCCGCCGAGGGTGGTATCGATGCGGTGCGGTTGGGCCGCCATGTACGCCAGCGCGTCCTGCCGCACGCTGGGCAACGAGCGCGCCCGTTCACCCCATGCGCTGAGCAACGTGTCTTCGTGATTGCCGAGCACGTACCGGGTGCCCCGTTCGCGGAGCAGATCGATGACCTCGTTCGAGAAGCGGAACTGGTAGACGGCATCGCCCGCGCACAGCAATTCGTCCACCGCGCCCATGCGGTTGAGGGCGATCTGGAGCGCTTCGTAGTTGCAATGAACGTCGGAGACGATGCCGATGCGCATGACTGGAGTATGAAGTGGGAGGCGAGAAGCGGGAAGCGAGAGGCGGCAAGGACCTACCCAGTCCCCAATCCCCAGTACCTGATGCCTACACCCGCATGTGTTTCCACTTGCCGGCGCGGAAGCGGCGAAGCACAAGCGCGGCGCGCACCCAGTTTTCGGTAAGCGCGGCGAGCCAGGCGAAGGGAGCGGTCAGCCCGAAACCAATGACCATGAGCGCAGCGAGCGGGACGCGGATGCCCCAGGCGGTGAACGTGAATGTGCCGAGTACGAAGCGCACATCGCCGGCGCCACGCAGCGCGCCCGAGAGCGACGAGTGGATACCGAGCGCGGGAAGCGCGAACGCGAAGACGCGCAGCAGGTTCGTGCCGGTGTGCACGACGTCGGGATCGTCGACGAACGCCCGGACGATGTAGGGCGCCAGCGTGAATTGCACGGCGCCCATCACACACAGCGTGCTCGTCGCGAAGAACTGCGCGCGTCGGGCGACGGCTTCGGCCAGCTCTGGTTGCCCGGCTCCGAGATAGCGTCCGACGAGCGCCGTCGCCGCGGTGCCGAGCGCGAATCCGGGCAGGATCGCCAGTTCGAGCGAACGCAGGGCGAGTGAGTGGGCGGCGAGTTGGTCGGTGCCGAGGCGGGCGATGATGCGCGTGTAGACGAGAAACGCCAGCATGAACTGAGCCTCTTCGAGCCCGACGGGCAGCCCGATACGGAGCAGGCGGCGGAACGCGTAGTCCTTCGCGCGCCTCATGCCGCGCACGCTCATGCTAACGGGCGCCGCGCCGCTCGCGACGAGCGCCAACGCCAGCGTCCCGCCAACGACGCTCCCCGAGGCGTATCCGACGCCGGAAGCGAGCGTACCGAGATCCGCCAGCGTGCCGCTGATCAGCAGCAGCGTGACGACCGCGTTGACCAGGTTGACGACGATCAGAATCACCATCGTCATCCAGGTGTTGCCCATGCCGCGGAGGGAACCGGCGACGGCGTACAGCACCATCAGCGGTGCGAATCCGAGCGAACCGGCGCGGAGGTACTCGACGCCGTGCGGGACGACGGCCGGTTCGGCGCCCATCACCCGCATCAGTTGTGGCGCGAAGGCAAACACGATCGCCGTACAGAGCAGGCCCCAAACCAGCGCGGCGAGGATCGCCGTGTGCAGTCCGCCCTGCACGCGCGTGCGGTCGCCGGCCCCGATGTCGCGGGCGATGACGGCCGTCGAACCGACATCGATGGCCAACGCCCCCGAGAGCGGGATCCAGAACATCAGCGTGCCGATGCCGACAGCAGCCAGACCGTCGGCGCCGACGAAGTGCCCGACGAGCGCGGCATCGACCGCGCTGAGCACCGAGATCGACAGCCGTTCGACGGCAACGGGCCAGGCGAGTTTGAGAATCGTGCGGGAAGGCGAGTCGAGGCTGGCCGCCGGCCGAACAGGCGTGAGGGCGTCGGACTGCGTCGCCAAAGAGAACCTCGGGATGCGGAATGTGGCTGAGGTTCAGGTTAGCACGGACTCACGCGCCGACAGTGTTAACCCGGCGTTTAGAGATGGCTGGAGGGTTGTCAGTTAATCGCGGGTTCCGCGGCAAGCGGCGCGCCGCCACCTTCGGCAGTCGATGTCTCATCGATCGCTTCGCCGCCGCCTTCGGCCGTCGGCGTATCGTCGGGTGGCGCGGTTGCACTCGGTGGTGGTTCGGTCGCATCCGGAGGCGGCGTATCGGCCGGACGTGGCGTTTCGGTCGGGTCCGGTTCGTCCGTGCGTTCGGGGCGTGGCGTGTCTTCGGGCCACGGCGTGTCCGTTGGCGGCGGCTCCGGTGTGGCGGTGTCGGGAGCGACGGGCACGGGCGGTTCGCCGGCGCCGGGAATCGCGGCCGGTGTCGCTTCCGGCGGGACCTCCTGGACGAGCAGCGGGTTGGCCGGTACAGCGACCGGGTTGAAGATACGCGGCACGCGGTGCGGCGTCAGCTTGATCTTTTGTGGCTGGCCGGGCCCGTAGTTGCCGGAGACGAGCGACTGACCTTCTTGCGGCACGCCGTCGTTGCGACGGATATCGTCGAAAGCGACGGGCAGGGACTGGGCAAAGTAGCGATCGCTCGTGCGTTGCACTTGGAAGTGGAGATGCGGACCGGGCCCTGTGTTGTCAGCATTGCAGGTGAGGCCCGTTTCACCCGAGATACCGATTGGCGCACCCTGGACGATCTCGTCTCCCGGGTTGACGGTGACAGAGGCGTTTGCCAGGTGCATATACAGGGACGATGTACCGTCACCGTGGTCGATCACCACGTAGTTCTCGGTGCCGGAGAACGCCGGACTACAACCTCCCGTGTTCGAGTCGTCGCGCGTGAACGCCACTTTTCCGGAACGGGCGGCGACCACCGTGTCGTAGTTCATACCGATGTCGAAGGCATAGGCGGCGCCGCCGTTGTGCGTGAAGGATGTCTCCTCGCCCTGGGTCACGTCCTGTATCTCGCCGCCCGCCCACGGCAGCAGGTAGCCGGGTTCCGCGGGAAACTCCGGTTCGCCCGCCGGCTTTTCGCCGCCGATGACAATCGGCGGCAGTACGGACGCGATGATGGTCACAGTCGCGAGGGCAGCAGCAAGGAACATGGGGAGCGAGATACCTCAAGCTTCAGGACGTGGATACAGTATGTTCGGTCACCCGGCGGGGTTGGAGTATGCGATTCTACCCTGAGATCGGAAGAGAATTGAAGCGTTATGATGAGTATGGTTGTTTCCGAAACGTAAATACAGTGCTCCTGCGCGCTCTACTACTCCTTTCAGCCGCCGCCATAGTTGTCATAACATCGCCAGCTTGCGCCTCAAGCCAGCCCGATTCGCCTCTGGCGACCGCGAGCGCTCTTCCCGGGCTTCCGTCCTCGACGCGCGAACCTGCCGCCTCGGCTACCGTCCCGCCGGCCGAGGCGGTGCGGACTCCCGGATTGGCGCCGGAGCCGTTCGGCTTTCCGCTTGATGCGGAGATGATGACCGACCTCGTGGTGGGACCGGTGGGCGCGCGGGCCATCGCGACGGGCGCCGGGCCGTCTGTGCTGGATGCGTCGGCGACGGGCCACGCCTCGGACGATTCAGCGCGCGCGAGTGCGGCTGGCTGGAACTGTCGCGTCCACCTGGAGTACGAGGGCGAACCGGCGGTCGATTGGTACGTCCAGCCGCGAACGCCTGTGTACGCGACGATGGACGGCGTAGCGTCGCTTCTGATCAACACGTACGTCAATGCCTTCGACTTCTACGGCGTAGCTCGGGAACCATACCTGGGAGAACCAGACCGCCCGCGAGCGCCACTGTCGCCGTTTCCGGGGCCGGGCGGCGGGATGGGCGTCTACGTGGCCGTGACGAACGATCTCTACCGGACCGACTACGGTCATCTGGCGCTGGAGGAAACTATTGCGCCGATTCCGGCGGACGCGTTCGTCGGCGGATACACGCCCAGCTTCGACTATGGTGCTGCGTTTGGTGTGCCACTCGCGTTTAACGTCTCGGAGGAGATTGCCATGTGGACGGTCCGGCGTGGTGACGTCATCGGCTACACGGGCGATGCCGGGTACTCCGAGGCGCCGCATCTGCATTACTCGATCACGCGCCGCGCGACGGGAGAGCAGCTTTGCCCAACGAGCGAAGCCGCGTTCGACGACAACGGATGGCTGACGACCGAGCCGTAACGCTACGTACGTTGTGGCAGCGGCTTCGGCGGCAGAAACACGCCGTCGGCCTTGCGAAGCACGGGCACGACGCTGACGATCGCGTCGCGGTTAAGTGGGCCGTAGATGTGGGGATAGATGCGGGCCG
The DNA here is from genome assembly GCA_964599885.1 of uncultured Dehalococcoidia bacterium. Lineage (GTDB taxonomy): Bacteria > Chloroflexota > Dehalococcoidia > DSTF01 > JACRBR01 > CAZRHH01. The sequence continues at coordinate 37,730 of CAZRHH010000017.1, forward strand.
GGTCTTCGTACTTGATCTCGGGTGCGACGAGGCTCTTGTCGATGATCAGCGCGATATACATGCGGCGGTCGTCGCGGTAGTAGCGATTCGCGACCGCGGCCAGGTTGCGCGCGCCATCGGTGCAATGGATGAAGCCTTCCTTCTCGAAGTCGGGCGGCGTGTATGGGGTGTCGCGGTCTGCGTCGCGGAAGTACTCGGCAACCACAATGTGGAACGTTGTTTTCGTGCGCTCGGTCATGGCACCTCGACGCCGGCAAGAACCCGCCGGACGATGTCTTCGGCAGTAACGTTTTCTGCTTCGGCCTCGTACGTCACGACGACGCGGTGCCGGAGCACGTCCATCGCGATCGACTTGACGTCGTCGGGCTCGACGAAGCCGCGGCCGTTGACGAACGCGTGCGCGCGGGCGGCCTGGGCGAGATAGATGCTGGCCCTCGGCGACGCACCGTACGAGATGAGCGGCGTGAGGTCGGGCATGCGGTACGCGTCGGGTTCGCGCGTGGCGTAGACGACGTGGACGATGTAGTCGCGGAGGCGGTCGTCCATGTGTACGTCGCGCAGCGCCGACGACGCAGCGAGGATCGCGGACGGTGCGGCGACGCGGTCGATGCCGGGGGCGGCGTCGGGCGCGACGAAGCGGTCAAGGATGCGCTTCTCTTCCTCGCGGGTCGGGTAGGTGATGTTCACCTTGAGCATGAAACGGTCGAGCTGCGCTTCCGGCAGCGCGTAGGTGCCTTCGTGCTCGATCGGGTTCTGGGTTGCCAGCACCATGAACGGGTCTTCGAGCGGGAACGTCGTGCCGCCGATGCTCACCTGGCGCTCCTGCATCGCTTCCAGAAGCGCGGACTGCACTTTCGCGGGGGCGCGGTTGATCTCGTCGGCGAGGACGACGTTGGCGAAGACGGGGCCGCGGCGGACATGGAACTCACCGTCCTGCGGGCTGTAGATCGTCGTGCCGGTGATGTCCGCGGGCAGCAGATCGGGCGTGAACTGGATGCGCACGAACGACGCGTCGATCGCCCGCGCCAGCGTGCTGACGGTGAGCGTCTTCGCGAGTCCCGGCACGCCTTCGATGAGGATGTGGCCGCGGCAAAGCATCGCGATGAGCAGCCGCTCGACGAGCAAATCCTGCCCAACGATGACTTTCGCAACTTCGCCCTTCACAGCATCGATGAAGCTGCTCTGGCTGCGCACGCGCTCGTTGATGGCGGCAATATCGAGGGTCAAACACTGCTCCGTCGGTGTCGCGTGCCGGCGATGTTCGCCGTCAGTCTAACGGACGCCTGAACGCCGACGGCGCGATCACGCCCCGCGTGCCGCACTCCACGCCGATTCGATGGCCGCGTATTGCTCGGCCATGGCCGCCTGATCGGCGGACGTAGGAGGAAACCTCCGTCGACGCAAGTCGATCGACCATCCGTCCGCGCCGACTTGGAACATGATGGGCAATGAGAACGGCGGCGACCACGTATGAAACTGCGTGATGTCTCGAAGCTCGAACTCGATGCGCTTGGCGAGCGGAGCAACCGAAGTGAACAGGCCGACAAGCGCGCTGATTACAGGGAGTCGAAACACACCTGTCGCTTTGCGGGGAAGGAATATCAATCGCTGGTTCGTCAGGATCAGTTCGGCGAAGGCGGACTGACCAAATTGAGGACCCGGAGTTGGGAGATTTGGCCAGACCCTGCCCCCGTGGCCGATCAGCGTCACCAGATCGCGGCGGTGTACTACTTCGCCGTCGCGTAGCGCGATGCCGGATGCGGGCTCGACGTTCAGCGAGGACATCAGCTATGCAACCCGAGATTCGGCTCGCGGGCGGTGACGCCGTCGGTTTCGAGCTGCGCGATCTCGTCGTCACTCAGGCTCAGGAGATCGCGGAAGACGTAGGCGTTGTGCTCGCCGAACATTGGCGGCGGGATCCGGACGTGGGCCGGCGTGCGCGACATGCGCCAGACGGGACCTTCCATGTCCCACGAGCCGGCGTCTGACTGGCTGATCGTTTCCCAGAAGCCGCGCGCGCGGAGATGCTCGTTCGCCATCAGTGCCGGGATACGGAGTACGGGGGCGGCGGAGACGCCGGCCGACTGCATCTCGCGTGCTGCTTCGTCCTGCGCACGCGTGCGCGTCCATGCCTTGACGATCGCGTCGAGTTCGTCGTGGTGATGGCGGCGCGACACGACGTCGGTGAAGCGGGCGTCGTGGGCGAGGGCGGGCTCTCCGATGACGCCGCAGAGGGCCGCGAACTCCGTGTCCGAGCCGATGCTGATGGCGACCCACTCGTCATCGGTGGCGCATTCGTAAACGCCTTGCGCGCGTGAGATGTGGCGGTTGGCGACGCTTTCCGGCATCGCGCCGTCCATCTGGTAGCCCAGGATGAACTCGCCGATGTTGCCGATCATCGCTTCCCACTGCGCGACTTCGACGTGCTGACCTTCGCCGGTGCGGCGTCGGTGGTGCAGCGCGGCGATCGCGGCGCCGGCGGCGAGGGCGCCGGCGTTTGGGTCGCCGTATGCGATCGGCGACTTGTGCGGGCCCATGCCGGGATAGCCGGAGATCGATGCCAGGCCGGAGAGCTGCTCGACGTTCGTGCCGTAGGCGACGTGGTGCGACTCCGGCCCCGACTTGCCGTGGCTCGGCATCGAGACGAGGATGATGCCCCGGTTGACAGCTCGCAGATCGTCGTAGTCGAGGCGGAGTTTGCCGATCACGTCGGCGCGGTAGTTCTCGAACACGAGGTCGGACTGTGCGACGATTTGCAGCGCGAGTTCGCGCCCGCGTTCGCTTTGCAGATCGATCGTGCAGCCGTATTTGTTGCGGTTGTTGTGATTGAAGTACGCCGACTTGTTCCACCAGCGTTCAGTCTTGCCGCCGAGGAAGTGCAGCGACCGCAACATGTCCCAGCTGCGCGCCGACTCGACCTTGATCACTTCGGCGCCCATGTCGGCGAGCAGACGCGTCGCCGCCGGGCCGGCCCAGACCATCGTGAGGTCTAGGATGCGGATGCCGTCGAGCGGCAGCCCGTTGCCGGTGGCGCGCGATTCTGCTGTTGCGAATCCGCTGTGCCCGCTCATACGATGCCTGCCGCACTGAGGCGCGTGATGTCGCGGTGCGAGAGCCCGAGCATCGACCCGAGAACATCGCTCGTGTGCTCACCGAGGAGCGGCGCGCGGCTGGGCGCGGGCGGCGTTGCCGACATGCGGGCGGGCGGGCCGGGATAGCGCATCGTCCCGACGAGTGGATGCTCGATCTCGCGAAAGAAGCCGCGTTCAGCCAGATGCTTCGACGCGAGGAGATCTTCGACCGTATTAACGGGCGAGATCGGGGCTCGATGCTCTCCGCCGCGCTCGTAGGCCTCGCGCTTCGTCAGGCCGGCGGTCCAGCCGTACATCTGGGCAGAGAGGTCGTCGTCGTTGCGCAGGCGGGCGCGGTTGTCGATGAAGCGCTCGTCGGCGGCCATCCATTCTGCGTCCATGGCGCCGAGCAGTTGCGGCCAGTTCTTCGGCATCGCGTGGATGCCGATGTGGCCATCGAGCACGGGGTAGATGCCGACGGCGGCCGAGGCGAAGTTGCCGCGCCGGACCGTGAGCGCTTCGGACTTCCGGTAGGCGAAGTCCGGCAGATAGATCTCGAGAATCGACGCCATGACTTCCATCGCGGCGACTTCCGCCGTCTGTCCTTCGCTGGTGCCTTCGGAGTGCCAGAGCGCGGCGAGCGTCGCGCCGAAGGCCCACGTGCCGGCCTGGTACTGCGCCTGATAACCGCCGTTCTGCAGCGGCTCGCGGTCGGCTGCGCCGGTGAGGTAGTGCTGTCCGCCGGCGGCGTAGGCGGTGAGGTTCGTGGCGATGTAGTCGGCGTACGGCCCGCTCTGTCCGAACGCGGTGACGGACGTGACGACGAGCTTCGGGCCGAGCGCTTCGAAGACGTCAGGCGTCAGGCGTAGCGCCGCGAGTTCGGACGGGCGCCGGTCGAGTACGACGGCGTCGCACCGGGCCGCCAGGCGCAGCGCGAGGGCGCGTCCGGTAGCCGTCTTGATGTCCAGCGTGAGGCTGCGCTTGCTCGTGTTCAGCCAGAGGAAGAGCGCGCTCTTCTCGCGGTGCGGTATGCCGTCCGGGAAGCGGCCGTGTCCGCGCGACTCGTCGCCGATGGCGGGGCGTTCGGTCTTGATGACATCGGCGCCGAAATCGGCGAGCAGCTTCGTGCACCAGGGGCCGGCGACACCCGAGGTGAGGTCGAGGATGCGGAGGCCTGCGAGGGGTGCGGTCATTTGGGGGCACCAACGACAGCTAGGAGCGAGATGGGAGTTGCGACGTTCAGCATTGCCTCCGTATACTGCCGCACATTCGTCAGGAGCGCACCGTGAAGCAGCATCTCGGATCGATCGTCGCAGCAGAGCGCCCCGCCTGTATGGGCGGGCGTGCCATTTCGGCGATCACGATCGGGTTTGCTTTCGAGGGCGCTCCGTAGGGAGTTCGCAACAGCAGCATCGAAGGCAGGCCCACCAACAGCGGTGGGCTTTTTGCATTGGAGTGAAGGGAGAAGACATGATCGAAGGGACGCGCGTCAACTTGCGGGCGATCGAGATGACCGATCTCGAACGATGCCAGCGCTGGATCAACGACCGCGAGGTGACGCGGCGTCTGGCGATGCGCTACCCGATGTCGATGGTCGCGGAAGAGACGTGGCTGCGAGAACTGACGTCGAAGCCGATGTCGTTCGATGCGGTCTTCTTCGCGATCGATACGAAGGACGGGCGGCACATCGGCAACATCGATTTGCGCGGCGTGCAGGTGGAGAATCGCGCGTCGATGCTCGGCATCATGATCGGCGAACGCGACTGCTGGTCGCAGGGCTACGGGTCGGACGCGATCCGCACGCTGCTGGGGTTTGCGTTCGATGAGATGAATCTCAATCGCGTCGAACTGCATGTATTCGACGAGAACGAGCGAGCGATCGCGTGCTACCGGAAATGTGGGTTCATCGAGGAGGGTCGGCTGCGGCAGGACGTGTACTACGACGGCGCGTATCACGATGTTGTCGTCATGTCGGTGCTGCGGGAGGAGTTTGATGCGGCCCGCACGGCCGAGCGCGATGCTATCGCTTCGGTGACGCGATGATCGAAGGTACGCTGGTCAACCTGCGGCCGCGAGAACGGTCCGACATTGAGCGGGTGTACCGCTGGGTGAACGACGCCGAAGTGACGCGGCACCTGAGCGTGCGGTATCCGATGTCGCTTGCCGCGGAGGAAGGCTGGTTCGCCGAGCGCGACGCGAAGCCGAATTCCTTCATGGACCTGCATCTGGCCATCGAGAGAATCGATGATGAGCTACACATCGGCACGGTGAGTATGCACCGGGCGAGTGCCGAAGCGCGACACGCGCGGCTCGGGATCATGATTGGCGACAAAGCCTACTGGTCACGCGGCTACGGCACCGATGCAATCTTGACGCTGCTGGGCTTCGCGTTCGGCGAGATGAACCTGCGGCGTGTCGACCTGACTGTCGACGCTGACAACGAGCGGGGCATCGCCTGCTACCGAAAGTGCGGGTTCGTCGAGGAAGTGCGGTTTCGGCAAGCCATCTACACGCGGGGAGCGTACCAGGATCAACTGCTGATGGGCGTGCTGCGGGAGGAGTTCGAAGCGAAGCGGGGCGGCGCGTGACGGCATCGCCGTGTCGCCAGGAACCACTGATACGCACCGATAGACACAGATGCTAAACGGGAAGCGAGGCAGGAGGCGAGAGCGGTCATGATCGAAGGTACGCTGGTCAAGCTTCGTCCACGGGAGATGAGCGATCTCGATAACGTGCATCGCTGGGTGAACGACGCGGAAGTGATGCGACACTACGCGCGTTATCCGATGTCGCTAGCCGCCGAGGAGGCGTCGCTACGCGAGCACGACGTCAAACCGAACACCTTCGTCGACGTGCGGTTCGCCATCGAGACGAAGGACGGGGTTCATGTCGGCAGGGTGAATCTATATGACGGCGATGCGGAGGCGCGAACGGCGCGGCTGGCCATTCTAATCGGCGACAAGGCGTACTGGTCACGCGGCTACGGTACGGACGCGATTCGCACGCTGCTCGGCTTCGCCTTCGCTGAGATGAATCTGCGGCGAGTCGATCTGACGGTCGACGCCGAGAACGGGCGAGGGATCGCGTGCTACCGGAAGTGCGGGTTTGTGGAGGAAGTGCGGATGCGGCGGGGCATCTACGCGCGCGGGACGTATAAGGACCAGCTTGTGATGGGCGTGCTCCGAGACGAATTTGAAGCTACGCGCGGAGGATAGGGCGCCTTGACAAACATATGTTCTACGGCTAGACTGCCGATCCGGCTATTAGAACATATGTACGCGGGAGGCCCGCATGCCTGATGTCATCTTCGAAGAAATCGAGTGCAAGAGCGCGCTGAACAAGGTCCAGGCGCCGAACATGCCGTTCCGCTGGACGCTCAATCCGTATCGCGGATGCCAGCACGCCTGCACCTACTGCTTCGCGCGCGGCACGCACGAATATCTCGGCTACGACGCTGGGCGCGACTTCGAATCGCGCGTGATCGTCAAAGTGAACGCGCCGGAGATGCTGCGGAAGGATCTAACGCGCCCCGGCTGGCGGCGGGAACTCGTCGCCATCGGTACCGCGTGCGACCCGTATCAGCCGGCGGAGCTTAAGTACTCACTGACGCACCGGCTGCTGAAGGTGATGCGCGACTGCGCGAACCCGATGAGCATCATCACGAAGTCGCCGCACATCGTCCGCGACGCCGACGTGCTGGCCTCGCTGTCGGCAGCGGCGGACGTCACGGTGAACTTCAGCGTCGCCACGCTCGATGAAGAAATCTGGAAGCGCACGGAGCCATCGACGGCGAAGCCGCGCAAACGCCTCGAGGCGATGAAGCTGCTGACGGAGCGCGGTATTCGCTGCGGCGTGCTTCTGGCGCCGATCCTGCCGGGGCTTACGGATGCGCCGGAGAGCCTCGAGCGCGTGATCGAGGCGGCGCGCGAGCACGGCGCGTCGTTCGTACACGATAACGTGCTGTACTTGAAGCCCGGCACGAAAGAATGGTTCATGCCGTTTCTGCGCGAGGCGTATCCGCATCTGTCGGAGCGGTATGCGCAGTACTACCGTGGCGTCTACGCGCCGCGGACGTACACGCAGGACGTGCACAACACGGTGACCGCGCTGCGCCGCAAGTACGGGTTGATTCCGCCGCCGGCGGTGCAGCCTTCGGCGGGACAGTTGCAGCTCGCGATGTGACGCGGCCGCCGCGCAGAGCATGCTGAGGAACCGGCGGGCGGCGGAGCGCTCATCCGCTGTTAGTGCGGGGATGGCGGATGAGCGATTTCCGCCGCCCGCCGGTGTTTTTCTGGAGCGGGATGCGAAAAGCGCGAAGCGGGGCGCTGTAGCCAGCGCGGTCGCTTAAGCGGCCGGGATCCTAGTCAGTTCGTTGCCGTGGTTGGCATAAGCGTCGCATCTGTGGCGCTGCCGTCTCTTAGAATGCGCCTGTGATCTACCTGCTGCACGGCAAGGACGACTACCGGATACGGGAATCCCTAAACGACATTCGCGATCCGCTGCGTTCGGAGCCGGGTGAGCTTGAGGCGAATACGGCGACGCTCGATGGCCGCGGGCTCGGTCCGCAGGAGTTGCTGGGGAACGCGATGGCGATTCCGTTTCTGGCGCCGCAGCGGGTCGTCATCGTCGAGGGGTTGCTGAAGGCGATCAGCGAGGTGAAGGGCGCGCGACGCAAGAAGCCGTCGCCGGACGACCCGCTCGAGCCATGGCGGCGAGCCGCCGAGCAACTCGGCGATAAGGCAGCGATGCCCGAGACAACGATCCTCGTCTTCATCGAAGGCGACATCACCAACAAGAATGCGGCGTTCACGATCTTCGCGCCGATCGCCCGCGTGATCGATCATCCGGGGCTGTCCAGGGGCGAGATCGCGCCGTGGATCGACGCGACGGCGAAGAAGAAGAAGGTGAAGCTCGCTCCCGGCGCCGTCACTGCGCTGGCGCGGCTGATCGGGCCAGATTTGTGGATGCTCGACACGGAGATCGAGAAGCTCGGCGTGTACGCGGGCGGCGTGACAGTGGACGCCGACATGGTGGCTGAGGTGACGAGCGGCGCGCAGGATACGAAGGCGTGGGACTTCACAGACGCGCTCATGGAGGGGCGGGAGTCGCGGGCGCTCGACACGATGCGCGCGATCCAGGCTGAGGGTGGGGCGGCGCAGATGCTGCTCGTGATGGTTGGCCGGCAATATCGCCAGCTCGTGATGGTGAAGGATATGCGAGGGCGGCGCGCCAGCAAGGCGGAGATCGAGCGCGTGTCCGGCGTCAAATCGTTCAAGACGGACGCGGTGGCAGGGACGGCGTCGCACTACTCGTGGCCGGCGTTACGTGCGGCGTACGCGCGCGTGCTCGCGGCGGATCTCTCGGTGAAGCGCGGCGAGAGCGACGACGCGACGGCGCTGCAGCTACTGGTGCATGACCTCTGCGCGATGTCGGCGCGGGCGCGGCGGCCGGCGGCGGCGGCACGGCGATAGGATAGCGTCCGCGAGCGCGGCGCCGCGGATCGCTTTCGTGAAACTATGGACGTCGACTTCCTACTGTTGAAGAGCGACAGCGACGAAGAATACGACGAGAGGGTGACAATCTCTGCCCCGATCTATCGGGTTGATGATCAGCCTCGCCTCGTGCCGGATGCGGTGCGCTATCCCGTACTTCGGCGAGTTTGGGGCTACCAAACAACGATTCTATCCCCTGACGAGGCGCCAGCCCTCTGTGACGAACTCACACGTATTCAACCGTACTTCGCTCAAGACTCAGCCGAGCGTGGTGAGGCTGTGAACCTCGTGCTCGCTCTATGTAGACGTGCGGCTGCCGAAGGCCGCTCGATAGTGGTTGCTGGCGATTAGCTATCTCGGCGCGATGCGATTCACTCACGCTTTCCACTAACGTCCCGCTGGACCGCGCCGTCAATCGGCGTGGAACATGGGGTTGTAGCAGGCGGCTTCGTGGCCGGGGACTATCGTGGTGAGCGGCGGCCAGGGCTGCGTGCGGCAGACGTTGACGGCCTTCGGGCAGCGCGGCAGGAACGCGCACTCGCCCGTCAGTTCAGCGAGATCGGGCGGGGTGCCACGGATCGGCTGGAGGGGGCGCAGATCGCCGGTGAGCGTCGGCCGGGCGGCCAGGAGTGCCGCGGTGTAGGGATGCGTCGGCCGCGCGTAGATGTCGGCGACCGAGGCTTGTTCGACGATGCGGCCGGCGTACATGACGGCGACGCGGTCGGCCATCCGGGCAACGACGCCGAGATCGTGCGTGATCAGCAGGATGGCGACGCCGAGGTTCTTCTTCAGATCGTCGAGTTCGCGCAGGATGCCGGCCTGAACCGTCACGTCGAGCGCGGACGTTGGTTCGTCGGCGATGATCACGCTCGGGCGCAGCATCGTCGCAATGGCGATCATCACGCGCTGGCACATGCCCCCGGAGAGCTGGAACGGGTAGGAGCCCATGATGCGCTCGGCGTCGAACATGCCCTGACGCCGCAACGCCTCGGCCGTCATGCGGCGCGACTCGTGCTTCGAGACGCTCATGTGCGTGCGCACCATCTCCTCGACCTGCGACCCGATCGACAGCACGGGATTCAGGCCACTGACCGGATCCTGAAAGATCATCGAGATCTCGTTGCCACGGAGTTTGCGCAGCGGCTCTGGCTTCATCGTGAGCAGATCGTCGCCGCGAAAGAGGATGCGGCCGCTGTCGATGACGCCCGGGTGGGGGACGAGATTCAGCGCGGCGAGCGCGAGCGTTGTCTTGCCGCAGCCGCTTTCTCCGACTAGGGCGAGGGTTTCGCCTTGGCCCAGCCGCAGATTGATGCCGTCAGCGGCGCGAACCGTACGGTCGCGTTCGCGGTAGGCGACGGAGATATCGTCGAAGACGAGTACGTCGTCCATGGTGGTCGAGTATACGGGGGCGGTCGCAGATTTGGAGGATGTGGTAGGGAAGGGGCGGGAGCTCGTCGGTGGAGGTTGGACGTTAGAGGTTACTCATCGATGAGTCGCGAGTTCCGCTGCGCGGGGGACGCCGTCCGCCTCCCCGGTCTCGTTTCCCGTTTCTCGCCTCTCGCTTCCTGTCAGTCGCGGCGGCCCACGGTGGCGAGGACTTTGCCCTGAATCTCGACGTTGTCGGCTTCGGTGAAGATCGGCTTCATCGTGCTGTTGG
>CAZRHH010000018.1:0-45576 GCA_964599885.1 uncultured Dehalococcoidia bacterium
TCGCGCGCGCTGCCGATGTCGGCGCCGGCAACGTTGCCTACCGCGATTGGGCGTTTGCTTCACAGACCTGGGCATCTGTCGCGCAGTGGAACATGTGGGCGCCCGGCAAAACCTTCAACGGTGGATGCTAGGCGGGTAGTCAGCGGTCGTGCGTTTCACGAACACTGGAAGATGGAGGCTGGACGATGGATCACCTCAGACTAACCTCCAACCTCTAACATCCACCGACTACCTATAGCCCTCAAGCACCGGACGCCGCGGCATCGACCACCAGATCGCGTCGATCGGGTCGCGTGTCGCACCGTCATCGAGATCGAGCTGCGCCGCCTCGAACGCTGCATCCAGCTGAGACGGGTTGCTGGCGCCGACGATCGCCGACGTGACGCCCGGCTGCGCCATCACCCATGCGAGCGCCAGCGACGCCATCGACACGCCGCGCGCATCAGCAACGGCGCGCAGCTTCTCCGCCGCGTCAAACTGCGCGTCCTGCCAGTAGCGGTGCTGGTACATGCGTCCCGCGCCGCCGAGTGTGAAGCGCGTGCCCTCCTGCGGGTCATCGCCCTTCGTGTACTTGCCCGAAAGGAAGCCGCCGGCAAGCGGGTTATATACCAGCACGCCGAGCCCCTCGCTGCGGCAAAGCGGTAGCAGTTCCGTCTCGATCTCCCGGTACAGCAGGTTGTAGCGCGGCTGCACCGTCTCGTAGCGCGTAACGCCGAGCCGCTCGCTCGCCGCCAGCGCCTGCCCCAGCCGGTGTCTGGCCTCGTTGGACAGCGGCGCGGGCCGCTGACACCGCCCGCCGCGCTCGTCGTTGCCTGGCGGTCCGCACAATTCGAACTCGTCCTCTCGGCAGACATCCTCATTGAAGTTGACCGCACACTTCAGAAGCCATATTTTTCCCATCGCATCGCCGCTGAACAAAGGCGACGGCTAATGACCGTGCTGCGCCGCAGGAGCCGCATCGTCCAGCTAACAAAGCACGTGTCCGGCGTCGCCAGCCATCCGGCGGACGATCTCGTCCTCTCGACCGCAGTCAGCGCTGCAGCCGACTACCTCGTGACCGGAGATAAACCCCTACAGCATCTCGATGCCGTCCAAGGAGTGCGCATCGTCAGTCCGCGGGCGTTCTGGGGAGTCCTGCAGCCGAGCGCTAACAAGCTCGATTCACATCAGCCTCGTTCGTTCAGTAAGCACACCACCAAGCTGTGCACACTTTGTTGTCGGGGCAGCTACGCGCACATCGGGACGATCAGCGCCAGCAGAACCAACACGCCGAGGCTCCCCATGGGCGCCACCCACGTCAGCGGCCCGACGCCCTGCCAACCGGGGGCGAGTTGGGGAAGCGGGGACTCCGCAAGCCGCTTGAGTTCCGCGATGCGCAGGGACGGTGCCGGATGCGTCGAAAGGAGATCATCCCATCGGCCGCCGCCCGAGGCTGCGGGCGTGATGATGCAGAACCGCGCCACCGCTTGGGATCCATGAGGGACACCGGGCGACTCGGAGATTGTCGCCAAGGCCGCCGCCAGCGTATGAGGCTCGCCGACGAGCGCCACCCCGGTTACGTCCGCTAAGAGCTCCCGCTCGCGGCTGAACCCGAACTCAACCAGCCTCGACGAGAGCTGCCACACCTGCGTCACCAACCAGAGGAAGCCGGCCAGCACGAAGCCCACGAGCGCGAACGTGATCGCCAGGAGCTGGCCGAGCGGGCCCATGCCGTCGCCCATGCGGGCGAGCTGCTTGGAGAACTCGACCACCCCCGCGAAGGCGATGCCCGATACGGCCGCCATCGTTGAGACCCAGCCGGAGATGGCGAAGGACCAGACGCTAAGCGAGACGTCGCGATTGACGACATGACCCAGCTCGTGCGCGGCGACCGCACGCAGCTCGGCGCGCGGGAGACGGTCTAGCAGGCCGGTAAGGAAGACGATCTTCGATCCAGCGCCAGTGCCGGCAGTAAACGCGTTCAGCTGCTCCTCGTCGGCGATCAGCACTTCCGGCACCGCGATGCCCGCGCCCAACGCGAGCTCCGCAACCATCGGACGTAGCCACGGATACTCGTCGGCGCCAAGCGGCCGTGCCCCGACGCGGCGGAGCAGGAAGGTCTCGGCGTAGAGGGCGAGACCCAACACGACGACGGCCATCGCACCGAGACAGACAAGCGCCGCCAGGGTTGAGTGGGTGAAGTAGGCGACCGGCAGCACGATTAGTCCCGCGTTGAAGACGAAACCCGCGAGGACGAGGCCTGAGGATAGGCGCAGCCGGGCCAGCCGTTTCGCGAGCGGGTCGTTCTCAATAGTGCTCATGGTGGCGCCGATCCTAAGTCGTTTCGACATCGCGGTCAAGAGGCGTTCAAGCCATCGACGACAGTTGCCCGGCGCTTCACCCTTCAGGTACGCTGATCAGCGGATCGACACCGGAGAAGGGGCGTATGACTTTCGGCGAACTGATCGTCGACGCCCGGCGCAAGGCCGGGTTGAGCCAGAAGGAGCTTGCCGCCCGGGTCCTGAAGGACGACGGCAGCGCCATCTCCGCCTCCTACCTCAACGACATCGAGCACGACCGTCGCAGTCCGTCGTCGGAGTTGATCATCAAAGGGCTCGCCAAAGGGCTCGGCCTCGCTCCCGATCTGCTCTTCTTCTCTGCCGGCCGACTCCCGAGCGAGATCACCCGCGGCGCCGACCAGAAGCGCGTCGTGAAGGCGTTCGACGCGTTCCGCCGGGCGCTCAAAGGCAAATAACGCCAACCGCCAAAACATTTCCGCGGCCTCTTGATCATCGCCTGCGCCGGGAGTACGCTTATCAGCGTATCCGCTAATCGCCACACACCCGCGAGCAACGAAGTCATGTCCCGAGATCCCTCTGCCAACTACGAACTCGCAGCTTTGCTCATCCGTGTGACCATCAAGGCCTCACTCGTCCTCGTCTTCGGTTGCTGCCTCGTTGCCGCGCAGCTGACCGTCGGTCTCCTGCGGACGCAAACGGCGGGGGAGCAACGTTTCGGCCGCGGGTCCGACCCCGCGGGACAGGGCATCCTCGCCGGCGGCCTTGTAACGGCGTTCTGGGCGTTTGTCGCGAGCGCCGCGGTGGGTATCGCCACGCGGGAGGAAGCCGGCTGGATCGCCGGGCTGATCATCGGCCTGCCGTTCGCCGTCGTCGTCGGCTGGCAGGCGAGTGTCTGGCAGACGGCGTTCGCTTGGTCGTGCGTGCGCGGCTCGTCGTTCCTCGGGACATGGCGCGGCGGACGTTTCTTCGTCAGCCGGCCGTACACCGTGACGCCGCTCGAGCGCCACAAGCACCTGGTCTGCTCCGGCGCCACGGGCGCCGGCAAGAGCACGCTCGTGCGTAACCTGATCTTGCAGGACCTGCGCGCCGGTGCCGGCGTCTGCGTCATCGATCCGAAGGACGACCTGATTGACAAGCTGCTCGGCCACATTCCGGACGCCCGCCTCGAGGACGTCATCCTCTTCGATGCCGCGGACGCGGAGCGCCCGCTCGGATTCAACCCGTTCGCCGGCATCACTGCGGCGCAGCGCAGCCTTGCCGCGAGCGAGCTGATCGCCGTCTTTCGCCGCTACTTCGTTGACGCCTGGGGCGCGCGGCTTGAGCACATCCTCCGCAACGTCATCCTCTGCCTGCTTGAGGTGCCCGGATCCACGCTCGCTGATGTGCCGCGACTCCTGCTCGACCGGTCCTACGTGAGCTGGGCGATCCGCCACGTCACGAACCTGGCCGTCCGCGAGTTCTTCCTAGTCGAGTACGAGGAGGTGCTGCGGCGGCGCAGCGACGCCATCGAGCCAATCCTCAACAAGGTCGGACCGTGGCTCTCCTATCCCGAGCTGCGCAACATCATCAGCCAGCCCGAGAGCGCTTTCGACGTGCGCCGCGTCATGGATGAGGGGAAGGTGCTACTCGTCCGGATCCCGCAGGGCATCTTCGGCGAGGACGTCTCGAACCTCCTCGGTGCCCTGATCGTCGCGCGCGTCCAGCTCGCCGCCCAGAGCCGCGTCGGCGTGCCGGCGGAACGCCGCCGGCCGTTTTACCTCTACGTCGACGAGTTCCAGAACTTCGCCACGACCTCGTTCGCCAAGATCCTCACAGAGGCACGCGCCTTCAACCTGGGGCTCGTCTGCATCAACCAGTACCCAGAGCAGCTCACCCGCGAGCTGCAGCTGGCGCTCGTGAAGAATGCCGCGACGTTCGTCGAGGCGGTCTACCGGCGTGGCACGTATCTGCTCGAAGTAACGCGCCAGGAGGACTTGCGCGAGAAAGTACCGCCTGCGTATGTCGTTACGCCGCCGAAACAGCTGCCGGAGGGAGACGCCGACAAGGCGGCGCTCGTTCGCAAGATGTCGCGCGAGCGTTACGGCCGGTTGATGAGGAATGCCCCCGCCAACGCCGTTCTATTCGCCGCGGAACCCATCGACGGCGAACAAGCCGCTCCCGTCTGGGGACGGGATCTGGACGAGGAATAGCAGGCCCACAGACGGGGTTGCGGACGGGGTCGCGACCGCCCGGGTCGTTGCCACGGACAGCAGAATCGAGGACTTCATGATGGACAGAATCCGCGCAGACGGTGTGAGAAAGACGATCGGGAGAGCGAGCGCCCGCCGCGGGCGAACAACCGGGTCGTTCCAGCCGACCGCGCGTGACCGGGACATTGTGCGCTGGGTGCATCAGGTACGGGTAACGACACGGGAACAGGTACAGCGGTTGCTTTTCACAGAGGGCGGAAGATCGCGCTGTCAGGAGCGGCTGACTCTGCTGACACGGCATCGATATCTGGACAAGTTGCCGTCGGGACGGGCGAATATGCCGGATATCTATGTGCTGTCGAAGCATTCTGTGAACGGCAACGGGCTGCTGCGGACCGAGGGCGTTGACGTGCACGCTCGACAGCGCGTACCGGTCGCCAAACTGCAGCACGCGCTGGACATCGTCAGCTGTCGTGTCGTCCTGACGAAGGCATGCCGGGCCACGGGTGTAAAGCTCTTCGGCTGGCGGGACGAGGATGAACTAATGCCGCTGACGCTGCGGCACGGCGTCCTGCCAGACGCGTATTTCCAGGTCGCACGCGGGACGGAGGAGGGCGAGCGGATCTCGTCGTTCTTCCTTGAGGTCGAGCGGAGTGGCAAGAGCGAACGCTACTGGCGCGAGAAGCTTAGGCGCCTGGGGAAATTCTACTACGGCGGCGAGTTCGAGCGGGTGTTCGCATCGAGGGCACTTCGGGTCTTGGTGCTCGTCAGTGACGACTATGGCGCCGATCTCACGCGCGCGATCAGGAGACTCGACAGGCTCGCCGAGGATACGCGCGTGACCTTCCTGCGCTTCACGTCACTGTCGGCGTTTGTGGAGCAAGGGGATCACGTATTGACGCACCCGATTTGGACGCGTCCCGGCGATCAAAGCTTGAGCAGTTTGTACGGAACGCCACACGAATCTGTCGAACAGGGTTGACGACGATGGCCAACAATGATCTACTCACGGTCTCCGAGGCGGCGACGCGATTGCGCATCTCGACCGGACTCACGTATGAGCTCATCCGACAAGAGCTGCTGCCGCATGTTCATCTCGGCCGCCGTGTACTTGTACCGTCCGCCTCGCTCGAGGAATGGCTGCGACAGGAATCGACGCGGCGGCTTGGAAAACCTGACGGTCCCCGGTCATGGAGTTTCGCATAGAGGGACGGAGGCATAGCCGGCGAGCGATGGGAACGCGACGAGATCATGGGAGCGGCACGATTGTCTCGCGAGGCGACGGGCGCTGGCTGCTCCGCATCGACTACGGGCGCGATCAGGTGACGAAACGGCGCCTGCGGCGGAGCCACACGGTCATCGGATCGAAGGCGGTGGCCCAGCGGCGCATGCGCGAGTTGTTGGCCGAGCGTGACTCCGACGGCACCATCCCGTCCAGGCGCACACTGGGCCAGTGGCTCAATGAGTGGCTTGAACTGCACTTCGCTGACCGACGCATCAGTGAGCAAGTTCGTGTCCGATATCAAGGCATCATCAACGGCCACATCATTCCGCGGGTCGGACACCTAGAGCTGGCAGAGCTGCGGTCGTCCCACATCGCGCAACTGAAGTCGCGCTGGCTGATCGAGGGACGTCACGGAGGCAACGAGCCGCTGAGCGCGGCGTCCGTCTATAAGCATCTCTCCGTGCTGCACCGCGCCCTCGCCGAGGCCGTGCGCCTCGGTCTCATCTCGCGCAACCCTGCCGATGCGGTGTCGAAGCCATCGCGGGTCAAGCAGCGTGAGCAGCGAGCCCTCAGAGAAGATGAGATCTCGCTTCTCCTAACGGCGGCCGAAGGTACGCGGTTCGACGCGCCCATCCGCTTCACGCTGGCGTCCGGGTTGCGCCAGAGCGAACTCCTCGCTCTGGTGTGGTCGGACGTCGACCTCGACGCGGGCATCGCCTATGTGCGAGGAACGAAGACGGCAAACAGCCGTCGGGCCGTCGAACTGTCGGCCGTGACGATGAGGACGCTTCGCGCTCATCGGCGACACCAGGCGCGAGCTCGGCTGCGCCGTGGGTCGGCGTGGCAAGACCACGGCCTCGTTTTTCCATCGACGACCGGCACGCCTTGGTTCAAGCGGATGTTCTACCGCGACTACCGGTTGGTCGTAGACCGTTCGGGCATCGCCGACCCATCAACCGTGACGTGGCACACGTTACGGCACACAGCGGCGACGCAATGGTTGCGGCACGGCGCAGACGTGTTCTCCGTGTCGCGGCGGTTGGGCCACGCGTCCGCGGCATTCACCATGGACGTGTATGGACATCTGCTGAAGGGTCAGCAGCGACAAGCTGCCGAGGCACTCGACGGATTGTTAGCCAAGGGCCCGTAGCGCGTTGATCGCTGCGCATGTCAATTGCCTTCTCGGCTGGGGCCGCGCCGGCAGTCGCCGCGGAGTGCACCGGCCGCGTCTGCTACGGCACAGAGCTCGAACCACATTGCGGCAACATCGTATTGCCGCGCTGGGAGTCGTCAACCGACAAGCTCGCAGAATGCCTCAACCGTTCTGTGATCACACACACGCGGCGCCTGTCTTAGCTGCACCGAAGCGGGACTGTTCGCAATCTACGGGCGGTGATTAGGGGAGGAGTTGGCGGCCTCGGTTGGAGGGAGCAATGGCCCACCGAGGCCGCCAGAGAGGCGATGGTACCACGATGATGGTGGTTTGCCCCACGCCTCGTCGTCGAATACGAGCGCTGTGATTTGTTAGTGAATCTCAGACCGCGTTGACTTCGTTCGGCGCCGGAGTGATGCAAAGGCCGCACCAACGACACGTCCGCGAACGAGGCCCAGCGTAAGGAGCGGCGCGATGCCGGGCTTTATCAACGCGACGGCGGCTCCGATCAGGCGACGCCCGACGATGGCGCCATCGGTATCCGCCACTGTGCTTGCTGAACGCGATTTTCATCTCGACGCGCGAAAGTCACCAGACGCAGATCCAACCGTCTAGTGCGCGCAGGCGCAGCTGACTATTAGGTCCTTGCTGTCCAGCGACCAGCTAACCTCTGAGAGAATCTCGCCTTCAGGGAGTGGAACATCGCGGAGGTGTCGACCGGATTCATCATAGATGTGTAGCACTGACCTCGACGAGATGTAGGGAAGATCGTCGTCTCCGATGAAACCTGCTCGAACCTGGGACATGGTCACGAGCATTTGCCCGTCCGGACTCCATGCTCGACATGCTTCACCGTGACTAGGCGATCGTAACAGAGCACCCGCTGCGTCCGTAACGCGGCACCTTGGACCGTCAGTAGAAGCAGTAGTAATCGCCACCCGGTCGCCGGACGGTGATGGCCGAATGTCAGTAGTGTCTGCCTCGCCGGGACCCCAAGGTTCAGCGTCGCCGCTAATTGCGTCTATGGCGAAGACATTCCTCGATCCGTCATTGAATGCAAGGACCGTGAGCGAGTCCCTCCAAACTGCATCCAGCGGTGCCTGGTTGATCCCGACGCTCAGACGCTTCGTGAAACCGTCTCGCGATACTAGCCAGAGTTCCTGCCCAGACGTCGCCGAGCGGGCTCGCACTATGACACTATTTCCGGTTGGACTAAGTGAGAGGAGCGTATGTTCGGTCCACTCGGAAGGAAGTTGGATTGAGGCTACCTGTTCGAGATCCTGGAGATCCATGAAGTGTAGGCGGCCGTCACCGAGGTACGCTGCAGATCCGGCTTGGTGAGTGATGAGAATAGGGGCATCCACATCATCCACGATGCGGATCCTTTCTGTCGCTGTCACGACGTCGAGAGAGAATAGTAGGCGTCCATCCTCGACGCGATCGGGTACCGTCAGGAATAGCCTCGCCGAAGAACCGACCGCCCCTAAAGACCCCCCATCGCGGTCGACAAGTGCAGGCTCGTTGGTGTCTAGTGGAATTAAGTACACAGGCGCACCCTTACCTGTGTCGCCTTGGACTCGTGAAAATAGGATCTCATTGCAGGTGGGTTGGATCTGTACGCAGAACTGCTCCAATACGGGATCGTCGTCAATGAGAAGTGTGGCCGTGGCAATTCCCGAGGCGAAGATGGCAGCCACACACGCAGCCGCGAGTGCCGCCCATCGTGATAGGTAGGCGAACTTACGTCGCCGTGCAGATGAGGAGGCGATAGTTGCGGAGAGGTTGGTGAGCTGTTGAAGCTCGCTCGGGAGTGGTTCGCTACGAACCAGCGAGCGTACCAGTGGATCGTTGGAGGCAAGTGGATCCGCAATTGAGTCACTGAGATATTCGTCGAAGCGATCCGGGTCGCTGGCATTCATGGATTTGCCTCGTTCCATAGTTTGCGGAGCTTTAGGATGCCTCGGTGGATCTGCATCTTGATGGCACCTTGGTTCTTGTGAGTCATCGCCGCGATCTCTTGTGCTGTCAGTCCGACGACGAGCCGCAATAAGATCATTTCGCGGGTCTCGAACGGTAGAGTCGCCAGCAGCTGAATGAGAAGGAGGCCGTCAATGTTCAAAGGATCCCGCGAGAGTTGATCTTCGTTCAATTGGACTGTTCGTCGTCGGCTTCGCGTTCGCCAGTAGTCCACCGTCAGATTCCGGGCCGTCCGAAAGACCCATCCACGTATCTCAGCGCTACTCCCTCGTCGTCTCTGCTTCAGCAGGCGAGCAAAGACCTCGCTCACGATGTCCTCTGCGTCCTGCTGATTGGCCAGTTGGCGCAACGCAAAGGTATAAACCCGCGGTGCGAGCTCAGCGTATAGCGCCGCCAATTCGGAAGCTGATTCGGCCGGCGTAAGTGCGGTGGGTTGCTGGCGCTCGGATACCGTCTTGAGTACGCCCTTCACTGCCGTCTGTCCTATCTACTAAGACGTTTCAGGGGCACGAAAGGTAACAACAAGCGTGCGGCAGATCTCGTAAAGATGCAACGTGTCCAGGGTCCTGCGAGCAGACTTGAGAATCACCCAGGGCCCAGAGAGTCCCTTCGCACCTTTCCGCTCGTTGTTCTTGGTATGTGGCCTGGCCGCACCGTGTCGACACTGATTGGGAATTCGGGTCCGAGGAATTCCTCGCCCGCGCTGACTACGGCTTCGATTAGCTTTCGACGCGATTCTCCAACTAGGCGGGTTTCACAAAGTATTCTGACCCGCTGTTCTTCGTCGAAAATCGGCACGGCAATGATACTGCGGGGGTTCACGTCTAGACGGCGAATAAGGCGCTGTTCTAGGTCCTCCATGAAGATGTTCTTTCCGCGCACGCTCACGTGCTGGGACGTCCGTCCAACAAAGTAGAGTTCTCCGCCATACATGAATCCCAAGTCGCCCGTGTGGATCCACTCATCGGCGAAAGTCTGAATCCTTGACTCACCCCAATATCGCGTGGCGGCAGCAGATCCTCCTACACAAATTTCGCCCAACCCGCCCGTTGACACGACCCGCCCGTCAGCATCCACGATCCTAAGCTCCACCCCGCCCATCACTTGCCCACACGAAGTCAGCCACAAGGTCTTGACATCCCGGGCAAGAGACGAATCGAAGTGCATAAGATCGGCCTGGCCAACAATCGATGGCACGGATCCAACGGCCAGTGAACTCCGCACCACCCCGACGGCGTGCGCGATGAGGCTGCTCTCGCTCGCCGTCACCGCGAGGGTCGCCTCGGCTAGACCGTAAGCAGGCGTCAGCGCGCTCGCACGCAGTCCAAACGGCGAGAAGCGCTTTGCAAAGTCAGAGAGCAGGCCAAAGTCGATGGGCTCGGCACCAACTCCTGCCATTCGCCAACTGGACAAGTCTAGGTCTTCAGGGAGATGGTGTGCTCGGGCTAAGGCAAGACGATAGCCTTCGTTGGAGGAGGACGACAACGTACCGCGGAAGCGGTGGATCGTTGTCATCCATCGTGACGGATCTCGCATGAACTGCTGCGGCGTCATTAGCACTACGTTGATCTGTTTGGCGGCTAGTAGGACTGTTCCAACGAGTCCCATGTCGTGGAAAAGGGGTAACCAACTTACGCCGACGTCCTTGGTTGTCAGGTGCAGCGATTCGGATAGCATGGATAGCTGCGCTTCGAGCATCCGCTTAGTCACTACCACTCCATTGGGCCGTGCTGTCGATCCTGACGTGTACTGGATGAACGGAATTGCGCTCGAGGCGTCAACTATCGAGTTCAAATAGTCACTCGACGCCTGAGCGAGATCGTGTATATCAGGGTCGAGGCAGGGAATCCGACGAGGCAGAGCTAACGGGTGGGATGACGTCGGTCCAAGGAAAAACCCTGGGCGCGCATCGTCCAGAATAGGCACGAGGTAAGACGCGTAGGACTGAGTAGATTGCAGCTGACCCTGCATCGCTACCGGGACGACCGTCGCCCCGAGAATCTGAAGGGCAAAGAAGTTTTCTAGAAACTGAAGCGGGGCCTGGCAGGGAACGATACAGACTGCGGTCGCACGAACTCCATTTTGGCGCAGATAGCTAGCCTTATCGGCGACTCTTCGCGAAAGGTCAGAGTAAGTAATCTCTGTCCAGCGATTTGAGCCATTCAACGCGGTTACACCGCGAACGGTGAATGGCCTAAGAAGCCAATCCGTAATCAATCGGCTGTTCCGTTCCAACGTGCGGAGCTGGAGCCCTTGTCCTCGGCGACCCTGAGGTATCCCAGCAGGAAGTTCACTACGTCGTTCACCGTGTGAATGTTTGCCCAGCCCACAATCGCGGCGGTATACGGGAGTGTGATGTCCAATCGATCCTCGAGCGAGACAATGAGATTCAGGCTTTCCAAGGAATCGAGATCCAGACGCGACGTCGCGCCGTCTGACTCCGCATCATCGCGGAACAGGTAGGTTCCGGGCCCGATATGAACGGACTTCGCCCTGCGTCCTGCCACCTCACATAGAGCATCGATCAACTCCCTCTCGATTCGTTGGTGAGTGATGGACGCATGGTGATGAATATCCTCTAAACACATGACGTCAACAACACTTCCGCGGTTTGTTGACCGGGCCGACACGCCCGATCGAGCGCGCGGCGCTGATCGGGCAGAAACGACGCGGACGAAGATGCAATGGGCCTGACGATGGCTGCAGCACTCTTCAACCAGTCACGGTCTACGTCAGAATCCGGCAAGAGGAAGTGCATGATGCGTCCAATCTGCATCTCCGGATCAGCGGTCAGGGACTCGTATCCTACGTTGAGAACGCGATCTGTAGGCAGTGCACGGAGCACCGCGGCGCCGCGCATCAACTGTGCCGACCAATAGAGACCGAAGTCCTGGAGAGACGCTCCGGAGGACTCTTCAGTTTCGATCTGTTGTGTCCGGCGAGCGACGAGAGTGTTGACGATTGCAGAGAAGAATGGATGCCGGCTCATGGAAAGCGCACACTCCGGACCGGACCGGATGATGTGCACGAACCGTGCAGAAGGCCAAGCCTTGATCAGGCGATCGACGTACGCCAGCGATCCCCCCGAACGTTCAACCCAGATCCTTCTCTGAAATCTGTCCGATAGCCAACTAAAGAGGTGCGAATATTGGACTTCGATGGAACGCAGTGGGAAGTCAGATACCACCGCACGAAGTTCATCGAGAAGGGCACGTGGCTCCCCTGAGAGATGGGGCAATGGCACCAAGAGCAAAGGTGCGACTCGATCACGAGGCGAGTCACCTGGATCAGGACGATAGAGGATTTCGGGGATGTCGACAGGCGACTGAAGCAGACGCGCCGCGGCGCCGTCGAGTGGAGCGCTGCAGTATTGCCAGAAGCCTTGACCGTCGTACTTTCCCCGTTCGAGGGAACTCTCCCTTCCGAGGACGGTGAAGAACTCCGACAGGCTGAGTACGTCCGGGTGCATACGCAAGATCGTCGAGAGCAGAGTAGATCCACATCGTCCAGTGCCAACGACAAAGCGTCCATCTGACCTCGCGTTGCCCAATCTGTCCATTCCCCTACCCCGCGATAGACACGAGCACCGAGCTCGCGAGAATCAGCGCACCAACGACGAGGGCGGTCGCCTGTATACGTCCTAACTGCGGCTCAAGCCAGCGAAAGCGACTCGGATACCAATCGATCCAGCGGACGGCCAAGAGCGTTTCACCCCCAATTGAAAGAGCTCGGCCGGTCGCATAACTTCCCAGCAGCAGTGCCCCAAACAGAGGAGACGCGCTCAGAGCGGCCGACGGCAGGACCACGTAGAGGCCGGCGTGGTCGACGAATGTCAGAAGACCGACACCTAGGAGTGCGCCATATGCCGTCATACCTACCACCGGACCTCGCGTGCGTCGCCATGACTCGGGCACTTGCGCGTGTCGGTGTGGCATCGGCAGTCGAACCAACCCGAGCTCGTGGGAAGCCCAAGCCAAGGCGAGACCAGCAAGAGCTAGGTAACGAACGTCTGACGCAATCGCATCGAACTCCAGCAAGGCGCCAATCGATCCGAGAGCCGCGCCGAGACTGCCTGCAGTGGTCAGCATCGCCACGCTCATTCCTACGTAGCTCAATAAGCCCGAAACTCGCCTTCTCCCCTTCACGAGAGGAGCGATGGTCTGTGCCATCGAAACGTTTCAAGCGGTCGAGGCTTGGACGAACCCCGTTACAAATGCGATGGTCAGCAATGCCAGTTCTGAGTAATCCATGAACCTTCACCCGTTGCAGTTGCTCGTGCAGGAGGGGCTGCAATTTGAAAGACCCCCGCAACTCAGTGTGTGCTGACATCGACACGAGCATCCGCTGTGCCCTGGACATCCGCCACACAGGTAGTCGCAGGCTGTCAGACGTTTTCCTTGGCAACAGATCGTCCAGCAATACACGCTGGCGGCACCGCAGCCGGCTTTTTGACATCCGCTAGGCGTCGTGGTGGGTGAGCACGACACACAATTTGAACACGTGCCACACGTAGTACAAAACGGACAGTTGTAACATGTACCGCACAACGGCCCAGAACAAGCGGCTTCGGCAGTCAGTGGATCGAGTAGGCGTGAACCTGCGAGGCCAGCACCAACAACCGCACTAACCTGGGCCATCCGTACGAAGAAAGAGCGCCGCGACTGTGGACGACCCATAACCTCTTCTATTCGTTCGATTGTCTTAGTCATGACGACGCAATGCTCCTTTCTTCGACGATGATCTCCTGTGGCCCTGAAGTTTGGTCGGCACCAGGATGCCCGAGAGCGTGGTTGAGCATCGCGAGCACCTCATCCCAGTGGTTCGCGCTTCCGCGTGCTCCAACTTTGCCGTCCACAACGATAGTGACGAACGGGGTCACATTCGAAGCGTTGTACGCCACTGCAGTCTGACCGTCTTCGTCGAGCAGAAGCCGCCTAATTCCCTCCCTCCGAGCCCATTCAATGGCCGAGGAACGGCTTGCCTCCGTCATGAGCAAGATCTCAGCCCGATCAAATCTATTCGGCATGCCCTCCAGCACTTTTGCACACCCGCTGCAACCTGGCGCAACGAACATTACGAGCGTAGATTCATTGCTTTGTGGGTCGAAACGAAAAGGGCGCCCGGACACTACGTCTTCGAGTACGAACCCAGGCGCTGTGGCAGCGAGTTCGAGCCCCCAGTCCGTCGTATCGAATGGTCTGGCTCGAAGACCCAGTCGCTCGTTTGCAACCGCCATTTGCCTGAGCAGGCCAATTACAAGCGCAGCGAGCGCCACTACCACGATCCAGAGCACTACCAGACTCGCAACCAGAATCCAAAGCATCATGCGTCTCCCGTCGACTTAGCCAGCTGCCTGATCTGGCCCAGACTGGGCAGGAATAGAGCAGCAGCACACAGAGTGGCAGCCCCAATCAAGAGCTGAACTGGATATTCAGCCGACAATGGGTTCCAGGTTGCGGTGCCGATTGCGTAAGCTGGAATAACTGTGACTAACAGGACAACATTTCGGATGACAGCCTGCCCCGTGGTTAGTCGAATCCAATCGCCAAAACAACTGCAGCTGCGATTAGTGTGGGATCTCCGCGATAGAAGGTAGGCCGCGAAGGCGATGAGAACGAGCTGCGAAACCGCTATTGGAACAAGCCAATCTGCGGAGACCGTAAGCCCAACCGCGAGGGCAAGTTCCAATAGCGGAAGGCCGACGACGAGATAGCTCGCAAACCGAGGCCTTACGCCGTCCTCAATTAGCTCGTATCGAAAGACTTCCCGAGATCTCAGTTTGGTGGAAGCCGCTATAACGAACACTAAAGCGACCGACACGCGCAGGGCAATGACAAGATCTGTCGGCATGAGGTTGCCTCTTACGTCTTGACCAAGGCATACGCCGAGAGGATCCCTCGCTCACGTCCAACAGGGAGCCATCCCCGCTCATAGAACCAGAGCAACGAGTCAAACTGGGCGAGCGGTCCGCCGTGTACCAATGCGCCGCCAATGAGGCCGTGCGTGATTTGAGTTAGCTGGCGCTGCATGCCAGTGCTGACCTCGTCACCCATTTTCTCGATGTTGTGGATCCGGCTCCCTAACCACCCCGTTAGCACAGTGGCAGCAGTTACCGCAGAGTGAACATAGTCCTCTATCGCCCCGCGACGCGCTTCCTCCATTAGCGCGTCCAATGCTTCCACCTGTGATAGGTAGTTTCCGCGATATAGTCTGCCAACACGTGCTGCCGCTAAAGGACCGTTGATCTCCACAAGCTCGATCGAGAGGGCTTCGCCGTACTGGTCGGCATGGCCGCGAGCTAGCTCGTCGGGTTCAACTCGACTGGCGGAGTAGGGGTCGAGATCGTTCAGGCGCCGCAGCTGATCGGCGAAGGCTTTGCCATTGGGAAAGAACGATGCCATCTCATCGAACAATTGTCTTCGTCCAGCGTCCGCCGGCAAGCTGACAAATTGCCGCACGATGGAGTCATAGCACTGGTTGAGGGTCGAATCCGCGAAGCCTCTGAACCCGAGGTTACGCGCCGTTTTTTCGACGTGCGTTCGAAGCTCGATGGGGACGTCATGCTGGACTGCATTCGGCATTGAAGCTGTCCTCCTTAAACGCGCCTGGGGGATAGTCGTAAGTAAGATTATGGTCGCTGCGGTTGCATTCGATAGCGGCGAAATCCGGGGGGAATGTTCTGCGGGGAAACTGACGAACGGGTATTGACATACCATCTAGAATGTATTCCATGCCTCGGAATCATCAACTGACACACCGGGAGATGGAAGTCTTGTTGCTCGTTGCTTATGGGCGAACCGATCTGCAGATTGCGCATCAATTGGGAATCGGTCGGAGGACGGCAAGCCGCCACGTGTCTGTGATCTTGGAGAAGTTGAATGGCGCAACGAGGACAGAAGCTACTCGAATCGCGTTGAGCGTCGGCCTGATCCGGTTTGATCAGACCAAGGGACTGTTCGAGTTCATTGGCGGCGCGTGAAGCCGGGTTCCGCAACCAATAAGGTTGTTGAGGAGTGCACATGCAGCAGCACCAGGCGACCCTAGTCGTGCCGGACTAGTCCTGGTGTCAAATACACGCGCTTCAAGACCGCGAAGCTTCGCGTCCTGCGCCGCGAGGACTGTCCTAGGATCAAACAGAATCGAGCCGTGCTCATCCGCGCAGGAGGGCTAAACTGGTGGCGGAAGCGTTTCTGCTCAATCTCGCAAGCGAGACGGCCTCGCTCACGAGGCTCTAGGCGGAGGAGTGTTCCGCGTTCGCTACCGACGTGACGGAGGCTGAGGATCCTATGCAGACTTGCGTCCGCGTTCCGTCAGGGGTAATGGGACGCGCACGTTCTCTGTTTTACGCCGACGGCGGCCTGCCGTCGTCGCGATCCCTGATCCTCGCACACACACGATGGGCCAGATCAAGAAAATGTGTGCCCTCGGTGGGGGTTGACAAGCATTCGATCTCAAGCGTAATGTCTACGCTTAGCCGACGCCTCGGTAGGTAAATTGCGTACGTTCTTGTAACCGCGGTCGGGCGAGCGCGATCTGGATAGTCAGGCGAACTCGAGCGCTCGCACCACCGGTGCCGAAGCTCCATTCGAGGACATCGCCTTGAGCGCTCAGCGTGAACGATCGTCGTATTCCAGGGTCGTCCAGAATCTTGCGCGCCTCCTTCGTCGGGCCTGGTTAGCTAGTGGCCTGCCGAAGGAAATGCCAACGACGTGGTCGACGGCAATAGCGGCGTGCCGAATGGAATTACGTCTACGCCTGGGTTCGTCATGGCTTTATGAACCCGAACCACGTTTCGTCCCCTTGCCGGAATGGCGCGCGCTCAATGCTAACCGTCTCGAACCAAGGTGCCTGTTTTGGCTTCCCTTGCGATGGATCCCAGGGACATCGCCTCGTCTCGACTACCAAAGTCGCGCGATCCGCTGGCGCCGATTGCCATTGAATCGGCCCATCTGGTCCGCGAAATGTGATCGTGGATCCATCGTACGGCAGGCGAGTCCACTTACCCTGTTTGTAGTAGGCGTGCTCGACCCCTTCCCACCATGGTTTGTCGGCGGCCTTACAAATCTTCCCGGCGTTGAGCTTGTCGACGCGATGCCTCCAACCCCAATAGTTGTTCACGGCGGCAGCATCAACGTGATTTCGCGCGAAGAGCTGAGTCTTTATGTGCGGACCGTCACCGATCTCCACTACGAGATTCAACGCCGCATGGTTGCAGGGCTCCTTGAGAACGTTCTTACTGTTACTAAAAGCTGGATACTCGTAGTTGACGCGAAGGACTCGTCCGTACTCGATCTTCCGCACATCCGCGATACGAACGTGCTGTTGTTGGATCTCGGCGTTGCCCCAGAGTCCGTCACGTCGGGCGACCACGACGATGTTGTTATACACATCCCAGGTGTTACCATCCGGCTTCCAACACAGATCCAGGATGCCTGGCTTTACGGTAGAGGGCGTTAGCCTGATCACGTCGTTCTCGATGGTCGCTTCGGGTACATCGACCTTTGGCATGTTTTCCACCTCATCTACTTCGCGAGGCTATCCTACCTAAGAAAGTGCCCCTACGTCGGTCTGCGACCAACACGTTAGCAAGGATCGGAGTCCGAGCGAATGAGGCGCGGTGGCGTTTGCGCGTGAGGCGCCGCAGGAGGTCGAACGTCCGGCGTAAGTCTCGACTTTCCCGCGCGGCTATCGACGGATTGACACTACCGCTGGCACTATGTGGACATGGTGTGTGAAATAGCGAAGGGAGCCAGCGTGAGGATGCTAGTTCTGCGCGAGGGTCCTTATGGCGTCGATAGCGCTGCTCAATTCGGCAGGTATTTCGTTGCGGCGGATCACATTCGCGAGAGCCGCGCCCAACTCTGGCTTAGAACGCCCACTCGCGGTCACCAGATGCTTTAGGAAGGCCTCGGGTGTTGCTCTCAAAGCCGCAAGCTTGGCCTTCCTCAGTCGCTTCTTTCCGCCGGTAGCACGCGACACCGCCCGACTCCACACACCATCCGAGAACGCGAGCTCGAAGCATTTCGGCCCGATGGTCTTAATCTGGTTCGCTGGAAGGAGAGCCTGCCCTTCAAGCCGCGCCTTCGTGAATTGTCTGTTGAACGCCGACTTCTTCCAGGTCGTGTCTTCGTCCACGAATGCGATGACCGGACGACGGTTGTTGTGAAGAAAGCGCGCGAAGAGTATCGCCCCTTGGTTGTTCGTGCCGTTTACGAAGCGAATCCCATCTAGATACCAGCGACCTCTGGTCCACAAGTCGTACATTCGCGGGATGGCCCGCTCCTCGGTTTCACCCTCGTAAACAAAAAAGGCTCGTTCGTAGAATAGAGTCGCGTTTTCTATGCCGAGAGAGGTGCCGATTCTGTTTATCTCAGTAGTTTCGGTGCCAGGAACGGTGCTAGCGATGCGCGGCTCGGAACGTCCAGTCGCCTTGTCCAGGGTGAAATGCGCTATCTGCTCCAACATGACGCGGTTGATCAGGCTCATCGAATGGGTTGCAACAATAACTTGGCCGTCCTCCGCGTATTCTTCGAGCACACCCAGGATCCGGCGCTGCGATTGATAGTCAAGGTGAGTGTCGGGTTCGTCGAACAAGGCGATCCGATGCTTGATGCCGCCTCTCTTTAGCAATTCGCCACTCCATTCAAAAGCGGCGAGACGAAGGTGGGCATGGAGGCCCTGCCCGCGTAGCCTGAGAGGGATCGGGTTACCGCGAGAATCAGTAAGATCGATGGCTGCGCGTTTGTAGCCAGAGGCGAAGTCGACCTCCGGCTTTACGAGAACACTGCCGACGTCGGAACGGTAGCGCTTCACAAATCGACCGAGTTCGTCCGCCTTCGCTTGGAGCACTTTCTTCGCGCGCTGTTCGATCGTCGCCAACTCGCCATGCATGTTCGCTGTGATGAACTCCGCGAACAGAGCTTTTAGCGTGGTGTTCAGTACGAGATCGGCGCTCTGCGCTCGGCGGAAGTCCAGCACCTCGCACGAAGTGAGGTGCGGAGGAGTCGCGACGGTGATCGACGCAGTTGTCTTCGGGCAATTTGCTATCAACTGTCGCATCGCGTCGACGTAGGGCGCTTTCGTATTGCCGCCCGGGCTAACCCCGCCCTTGGCCACAAGCAGCGCACGCAAGTCGTTGAGGTTTGTCGATGGTGGATCGATTCGCAGATCCGGATCGGCGGACACTTTACCAGTGACCGACCAGACTCTACCGTTGGTGCTGAACGCAAGAGAGACTATCGCATCTCCAGAGGTGTCAAGCGGCTGTGTCCACGCCAGCCGCTCATCTTCGGTGAGTTCAAATCTCCCCCATACGATGAAGTCGGCTTCATGTTCGCGCGGCACGTCTGGATCGCCTCCGGCCGCAGGGAGAGATTTGAAGGAGATGTCGTCGGTGGTGCCCAACGCCGCTGCTCCTAGGAGCATCGCCGTGCCGTCGAGAGCCGCCGACTTCCCAGAATCGTTCTCGCCGATGAAGGCCGTGAGATTCCGAAGTGGCAGCCAGTCCGTGTCATACAGGCAACGGAAGCGGTTGAACTTCACGGCGGCCAATCTCATGGATGCACCACTAACTCAAGTCTGCCCAATCGCGCGTCAAGAACCACGGCGACTTCCTGACGTCCCACGTCACGAACTCGTTCGGGTCGAAACTCTCGCCCAGGAGTTCGAAGCTGACGACGTACGCGGCCAGTAGGCTAAGCGAGTGTGGGCCTGTGTCGCTCTCGTAGTCCCATAAGTGGTATCGATCAGATTGATCATGTGCTCGTCGCGATGGCCCGTAATCCATCTGCACACGCTCGTTGGAGATGCGTTCCGTCTTCCTGGCTAAAGAACGTGACGGTCAGTTTCTGGAAATCGCCGATCGCATCCACGAAAATTTGGTGTTGGGCGTGCAAGCTGGCCTCCTCAATTACTCAAAGAGATACTCCATGGTACCTTCTAGGGAAGGTATCGTGCGCCGATCGACGATGGCAAGGAACTAGCCGCCGAGCAGCATCATCCGCTGCGCGTCGAATAGCCATCACTCACACTCAATGCTGTAGACTCGGGCCAACCCTTGCGTACCGTTCGATGAAGAGGATTCATTTGCCATGCCCGGCACGACCGGCCAATGGCGCCCTATAGGACGAATGACTCATCCGAGATCCGCCGCTAGTGCCTACGGACGCAAGTCTTGGCATCGACGGCGCGATGACGGTGGAGCTCCAGTTGTACCTCAGTGAGGTTGAAAACTACCCACATCTCTGGCTCAACGCGGTTCACCCCGCTTTCGAGAGGTTCAAGAAGCTCTACGAACGCCTCTGGCTTGATGCCCGCGACTACAGTGTGAGTTGACATTGCGGCGCCGGCAGGGGGTGCCGCAGCCGCGAATCCACCCGCGGATCTCATTGGACTAGTGCACAGCCACCGGGCGATCAGGTCAAAACTCCCAAGCCCATGCCCATACCATGTTGTCATCGTGCGCGCCCCACGCCCACCTTCGTCTGCGCCCATCGCACACGTCACGGAGACCGCCCAGTGTTTCTATACCCGATCTCGATGCACGAAGCCCCCGCCTAGCAACCCGAACGTGCTCGGTCACGCCCCCTGTGCCCAGAGCCCTTGTCCACGGTCCTCGTCTCTTGACAGCGGCCGCCCCGGCGAGCATTATCACGCTAACGCGCAAGGATACGAGGGTAGAATGACGAATAGGGAAGCTGCCACGAGATGAGCCAGGCCATCCGCTCCGACATCCCAGCGACGGGCATTGAAGCAGCGCACCAAACACTGACCAGGGCTTAGTGTCCCTCAGTGAGGTTTTGAAGCAACTCTACGTTGTTGGAGGGATCCCACTGGTTTTCGTTTTCATTGGCGCCGCGAACATCTTCGTTCCGTATGACAACTCGCAGCGATGGGTTGTTTCAATTGCCGTGATGATGATCGGTGCGATGTCCTGGGGCGTAACGGTCTACATCGGCATCGTTCGCTGGAAGATGCAGGCCCAGGCGCTCGCAGAGCAAAACGCCTTGGTGCTAAGAGCGGTCTGTGACATCGCCGTTAAGTTAGACGATACGCCCGCGGTTGAAAAGAGGGTGAAGGCGCTTCGCAAGGCGCTCAAAGACGCAGACGACGTCTCGCCTGAGCAGGCTCATCCTCCCAGAGTCGATGCGAGTCATGGCACCGGGCCGTCTAAACCGATCTAACCTTCATTCGTCTGGTCGGATCCGACGTGTACGACCTAGACCGACGCGGCGATGGTCTTGGGTGTGAATGAATCAGGCCGGGAGCGAGGAGCCCCTTAGGTTATGGCTCGGCACAGCACAACAACCGGTTCCTCGAGAACAGGAACAGCAAAGAGGTGCATGATCTCGACATGAAGACACGAGTGGATAGGATGTCGGACTAGCGAGATCATCAGAGGGGGTCATCCCGTGTACTTCACTGCGGACACGCGGGCGCAGGCACGGAGCGACGGCTGTGACAATTGTGCCAAATGTCTGACCGGATCCATGCGCTGAATCAACCTGTACGCCACAGCGAGGTGGAATCATGCCACAGCAGCCGGAATGCTGCTTAGCTAGGAGCAGAAGAGTATGCCCGACATCAACACCGAGAACACGAGCACGGCAGAGGAAATCGCACGGCAAATAGCGGCCAGTCCTCGGCTTCGGGCGGATTACTTAGAAGACTCGACGGCCACAGTCTCAAAGCTCGTTCCGAAGAAAGCGAAGCCAATGGCCCGGATGGTCGCGGGACAGGTCAAGGAACACCTGGACAAAGAGTCTCCAGCAATCATCCACGCAGCGACCATCCAGCAGCAATTCTTCAGCGAAGCAATGCGCAATCCCCGAATCGCATTCAGGATCCTGGCAGTACTAGCGGTGGCGATGTTCGTCCTCGGCGTATCTATGATTGCCGGCGCCACGATTGCCTTCTTCGTTGTCGACGACAACGTTGAAAAGGTCGGTGCGGCTATCTTCGATGGTGCCGGCGTCATCACCACGCTGACATCTGTGTACGCTGTAGCTAGGCGCGGCGTGGCTAGCGCAAATGCGATTGACACCAGGCAACGCCTCATCGTAGCCGCCTTCTCCAACGAAATAGCTAACCTGATTGATATTAAGCAGAGTTCAACATCCTTCGAAACCGTCCAAAAGGTCAACGAAGAGCTCCGGACGACATTGACCAACGCCGTGCGGGTTCTCGACGCCCAATTCAGTCTCGAAGATTCTGCACCTTAGGACTTAGCGCTGACGCGATCGACGACTGGTTCATGTACCATGAGCGCATGGTTACCATCGGTCGCACGATTCTCACCACGACCCCAGACAAACCCGAAGTCAGGCACCACCAAGAATAGGGGCAAGCAACCGTCGTCAGTGAGCCCCCGCGCTCAGATCAAAAGTGATGAGCGGCAGCGTGCCAACTCCGACCGGATGCGAGCCTAGCAACGGTGGCGTAGGAGTCGGTCGACCTTATGATGCGCGACGTTACGAGGCGGTCGCTTACGGGGGATGCGCAGAACTAGCGCGGCTGTCGCCGGTACGATTTCGGTCATCGTGCGCGCTTACGCGCGGGCACCCGTTTCGGCGATGCCATGCGTTTGTGCGTGGTCGCACGTCTAGCCGTCGACGGACTCTTGCCGTTGCGCTGTGGCTTACGTCCTTTGGCAGCAGCTGGTCCACTCTCCGCATCGAATCCCACCGATGATTCCCACCCCTGTACCTGCATAATGTCGAGAATGGACGGCCGGATCGTGGCGCGGCGGCGACTTCAAGGACAGTACCGTCCGCCATCACGGGAGCGCATGCCTGCACCGTCTGGGGTTCCGCGGTCGTTGTGAGCGGGATCGAGCCGGCTGGCTTCGCGAACGCTGCCTTCAATCCCGAGCTCCGTGCCCGAGCACCAGGTACCGCGGCCTCCACCGCTTGTGGCGCCGGCGGGGCGGATGGCCCGGGCTTCAGCGGGGCGTTCGCCTTATAGATCTCGACGTCTCTGATGTCTTCGGTGTCGAGGATGCGCATCGCGACGGAGGTCATGGTGTCCGTGTCGTCGTCAAATCCTCCGTGGGATGAGGCATCCGACCGCGATCGAGCTGGCGTATCCGTTGGCGCGAGGATCATCTCCCCACCTCGCGCTTGGATCGCTTTGGCAAGCGTCGTGTTATCAACGGGCGATTCAGCAAACTTCGCCATGCCCACCACCGGGACCTCGCCACCGCGTTCAGATGATTCTAGCGCTCGTGATACGAGGTAGAGCAAGGACTTGTGGTAAGCCCGCACGCCGAGGCCGGCGCATACGTCGTCGAGCTCGCGTCGGTTCGTCATCGCGAACGTCGCAAATCGTGTCCCCGTCTTCCCGCCGAGTCGTGGTAGCACGTCCCGTGCAAACTCATCCACGCGGATGGCGGGGGCGAGCAGTGTGATCGAGTCGACTTTGAGCTCCGCACGCACCAGTTCCGGAAGGAGGCCTGCGTGGAAGATCGACCCGGCGCTGTGTCCGACCAAGTGAATGCGCACCGACCCTCGCGACTTGTCCACGTACTTCGCCAATCGCGTAACAGTCAGAGATGCGGCGGGCATCGAATTCATGCTCACAGACGTAGCGTTCGTTGGCGGCCACCTGACCGCCTTCATCTCCGATTGGGTCAAGGAAATGGAAGCGCTTCGTGCGTTCTCCTTCATCTCGTCCCACAAGAATCGGGTGCCGGAGCGGGCAATCCTCTCGATCAGGCGATCGAACTGCTCCGTAAGATCGATGCCAATACCACCAAATGGAAGGACCTTCTTTGCTTCGTCCGCGAGATGGTCGATTAGGGTCTCGACCGCTCCGCTCTGCCACGCGAAGTTGATCGGGTAGATGCGGTTGTTGAGCCACCAGTTAAGGTGTTTCTGCGCGGTTGCCAGGCCGCTGGATTCGCTTACCAATCCACCGTGCGCGTACAGGACTACATGTCGTTTGGAGCTGGAATCATCCTTGATCCACGCGTCGTGCCAAAGCTCCATATGAGTGAAGACCCGCTCAATCTGCGCCGGACTGCTCACAAACTTCCCACGCTGCGACAGTCGACCGTCGTTGGCAATGTTCACTACGTGTGCGGCGAGTCGTTTGGTATCAAGACCCGGTGCCGTCACCAGCTTCTGACCGGTCCCGAGCAGCGTCCGGTCGCGGCCACTCGCGAAGGGCGTCTTCGGTACGCCCGGACGTACGACCCAGGCATCGTAAGCGTTGTCTAGCCATGTTTCGTACGGCAGCGTCGCAAATCCGTGTTTCCCCCAGTCTTTTCCCCAGGAGTTCTGGACGAGGAACCCAACTTCGTTGTAGCCGACGATCGCAAACGCGTGGCCGCCCGTCTCCCCGCTATCCACGGCAGGCATGATCACGTGCAAGGTCTCCCCGCCGCGCGTCATCTCCACCGGAGTCGCCCAGCTGTTGTCCACGACGGCGCTCGCGACGATCGCGTGCAGCTCATTGATGGCGGACTGCATGTCGTCCAGCCGAAGTGCATTCGCGCGGTAGTATGCCCCCAGTGGACGTTCCGCGCAGCGCCTGATGAAGTCCTCATCTTCGAGATCTTTTGCGGTGCTCAGGCCGCGCCACTCGCTTTCCAGCGCCACACCGTGATGGAACCAGCCCTTTAGCGCCCCGCGCAGGGACGAGCCATCGTCCTCTTCACCGCGGAACTCATCGTAGCGTCGGGCGAGGAAGTAGAGCATGTACGGACTGACGCGGGGACTGACGGGCGACGCCGCGCGACGCCCATTCGTGCGAGCACGGGCTAGCGCGTTCGGACGCGCGAGAACCGTGTTAATGGCGGCCGCAAGCGCGTGGCCGGTGCACGAGTTCCCTTGCTGACGCAACACGTATTTTCCGCCAGCGAGATCGCGCGTATCCATCGATGGCGCGAGGGGCTCGAGACGTGGCCGGTATTCAAGGTCTCGCGCGTCGAATGGATCAGGAACGGCGTCCGTAACGAACTCACCGATTCGGCCTACGCGGATCGTTCCAGGGCATACAGACTTAGGCATGATCCCTCCTCCGCAGCGGTGACGTCCGCCCCGCTGATTCAATGGACAATGAAACCTTACTGACCCTTCCCGCCGCCGCGGGGTTCATCGGCTCTTGGCCACTTTCCGTCGCCTCCTGTTCAACAGGAAAATGCTTTCGTACCGAGCAATCGATGCAAGTACCTCGAAGTATGAGGAGGCGAGACTAAACCCGAACGATGTGCGTTGTCAATGGGCCGAAGGCGAGCGCACGACGGCGTTCGTCTCCGTGGTGTACAGCGTATGCGGACTGCAACTCGGCGCTCACGGACCTGGACCCGTCGCTCGACGACGTACGGGGCGCTCTACCTTCCCGCGTCGATGCTGGCACGCGCTTAGGTGGTCGTCACTCTCGTTGAGCGGTCGAGACCCGATGAAGTTGTCCGTCCCATGGGGCGGCCCTACGGCGTCCGCGAACGACGGCGCTAGGGCGTTGGTGACGGGACCGGGTTAACCTCGCGCTCAGCCCCCGGCATTTTATCGACGACCCATGTTACGCCGCCGGGGTACGCGAGCGTCGCAGCCAGCGCCCCTATCGCGCGAGCACGATCGTCGCGAGCGCCAAGATTAGAAAGTACCTGTTGAATTCGGTGGTTTGGCGTTCGTTGCGTTCCGTAACGGCTGTTAGGGCACGCGCCGTCGTGGCATGATCTGCCGCCACCCTAGTCTGTTCTTCCATCAACTGATGCATGCGCCAGTCTTCGTAGTGCCATTTTGGATCGAAGTACTCGACCCACTCGTACCAGTCGGGACAATGGCGGCCGGCTTCTTGCATTACCTGACGCCGCGCGTGATGAAGCACGCTGTCGCCCGCGGCGTAGCCGCTCGGAGATGAGGTGAGCTCCTTTTGTTTGGCCTTCACTTCGGCCTCAAGATTGGCGGCGCGGCGCAAGCACCAGAGCCCGTTGCCGCCAGACATAGAGCCGCTCGCCCGGTACCCAGCATGAACGTCTAGCAGGATCCCCGGCGCGCCGGTCTGGTATTGCCCGAGGAAGCCGCAACTAACGCACTCGCCCGGGTACTTCTCCGCCCATTCGATCATTCGCGGAGTCTACCACCATCGAACTAGGTCCTCACCGGGGCAGGAACTGGGCGCTTGAGGAGTGTACTCCGCGCTCTCACGCCCCTATATGGATGTATTGATCCGCAGGATTGTCGTAGCACCAGCCACGCAGATTCACCGCAAGACGAACTTGGTGTTCTCTTTGGTAAGTGCATGCGTCTTGCCGCAAGCATGGCACGTGGCAGAGCTGCCGACCGGGCCGACTCTAGTCCATTGCGCCGCCGAGATACGAAGGTTCGTGTTCACATAATCCGTCCTAGGTTGATCGGGACAGCGGAAGTAGATGTACCCCACAAGCCGAAACCACTTGCCGGCGTCGTCGCCAACGATCCCCTCCAAGTAATGCTCGCCCGTATTGCCGTTGAGCCAGAGATCACCTCTGGCACCGGCGTCGGCGTCGGCGTCGGTGTTGTTTTGGTCTCGCACAAGCGCACTACGGTCTTGCTCGGTTGCCGTTTCCCACATGACGTCTGCCTCCTCTTGGCCGTTGTGCACGCCGTACTGTGCTATACCAACAGGACTGTTTGTTTGGAAGTGAACGCGGCCCGAGTCCTTGCGACTCCGGAGGCTAGTCACGAGGCACCGCTACCGGCCACCACCCATGACTTCACTGATAAGGTGGATAGCATCTACGGTGATAACAATTGCTTCCGCCGCGAGAGGCACAGCGTTTGCTGCGGCGAGCCCCAGAGCGATGACAGGCGCGGCGTGGGCCAAGGCGATACACAGGACGCCTACCTCAACAACGATGAGGGCTATATGCCGCCATTTCTTCCAATCGGGATTCGGAAGGTCGGCGTCGCTGAGGTAGCTCCCGGTATCATTCAATGCGCGGGTTACGATC
This sequence comes from uncultured Dehalococcoidia bacterium, assembly GCA_964599885.1. Taxonomy (GTDB): domain Bacteria; phylum Chloroflexota; class Dehalococcoidia; order DSTF01; family JACRBR01; genus CAZRHH01. Next base: position 26,756 of record CAZRHH010000018.1, read on the forward strand.
TCCACGACTCGAATGCCGTTTTCTGAGTCTGGTAGTCCTTCCGGTATGTCCCAACGAGCCTGATTCAGCACCTCAACGAGGTCAAACTCCTTGACGGACGCGCTGAAGTCGCGCGAGAACTCGGTGACCGACGAACCAAACACGTGGACTCTGCGAACCAAGTCGTTGTGGAGTTCACCAGGAACAAAACGCACATGCGTAGGCATCTGGGCTTGGAGCATGTCCCCGGCGACAGAAACCGCTTGGAGCTGAGCCGCTAGAAGCGCGGATTCGATTTGGATCTGAGCAGCTTTAACTTGTACCGTTGCGAGCGACATCCCAGCGAGTGTGCAGCCAAAGTGTCCTGGTGTCAAGACGCGCAGTCACGAAAACCGACACGTTTCTTCACAAGGATGCCGAACACTAGCTGGGGGTAAGTCAGAACGCCTTCTTGATGACAGCCGTGCAAGATTGGTCGCCAGGGTTCCACACCTGAGCTGTCGAGGCCACGATGCCTCGGCCATCAACGAGCGCTTCAGGTCGACTACCGAACCCGTCGCGTTCTTGAACCGGTGTACGAGTCGTCGTAGCCGTATGCGGAGGCGTCGGCGTCTGAGTCGCGGTGACAGTGGCTTTCTGCGTAGGAGTATCTGTAGGCTCGGGGGACGGTGTTGGAGTGGAGGTGCTCGTCGGCGTCCCTGGGTTTGATCGCGGATGGGGTGATCTGGATGAGATCTTGAAGGATCCCCGCGGCAAGAGACTGATCGGCGTCATGGGCTACAGTCTGGGAGCGGGAACGGTTGCGGCATATTATGCCTATCATACGGACACGGAAGTTGGATTCTGGTTGAACGAGGGAGCCGGACTCGATCCGTGGTTTGCTACTTTTGCATTCGTCGCCCGTGACCACGAAAACTATGCGGGTGAAACTCCGTGGAACGGTGGAGGCTCCACATCGCATATACCTCACAACGCAGGGGCGCCTTGGATTATCGGTGCGCTAGCGGTCACCACACGCCAATGATCCGAATAGAATTAGCCGTTGCTATCAGCGTGTTGCTTCTGGCGTCCGCCGCGTGCGGTCCGCGACCGAGTGATACCCCGCGAACCAGCAGCGGTATTCCCCCTACAGCGACGATTGACGGACATCCCATCACGACCGTGTTCGCCTTGACGAGGTTCTCATCATTCGAGGAGGCCGAAACTGCAGCTGGGTTCTCGATCCCCGAACCCAATGGATACGTGCGCACGCACTTGTCAGCCCAAGGAGGGCGACGACCCGGTGCGCTGACAATCACTGTCGCCACTCTGTGCCAGAGCCTCTTGACAACTCCCAGACGCGGGAGTATCTTCGCCGCACATCCCCGCGAGAACGCACCGACTGAGCGATACCCGACTGCGCCCGCAGGCGTTGGTTCTTGGCGCTTGCCCATCGCTTCGTGCGGCCGTGCTTGATCCGAGCCCGGATGTGTACGGCAACTCGCGGATGTCCGAGCGGCGATTCAACAACGGTGCGAACAAGAGGGAGCTCACATGACTAACGTGATGCGAAGCCTGGGATTTTTCGCTGCCGCGCTGATCGCGGTCGTGCTGGCGTCAATGCCGAGCGGCATCGCCCGCAGCGTTAGTTCCATCCCGCTGGCACCCGCGCACGAGTACGTCGCGATCGCGGATCGGCCTGTATGTAGTGTGCTCGGCTTCGACGCCGGCGTGAAAGGCCAAGACGGATCAGCGTCGATCGAGTTTCTCGGAAAGGTGTTCTGGGGCTTCGCGGACTCGTACGTAAACAGCAACTCCGGCCCGCCGAACCAACCGAACGGACTCGGGTACGGCGAGCCGCCGGCGACGGACGACGCCGCTGATTGCGTCCACCTCCAGCACGCAAGAGACACGAACAACGTCGCGACTCCAATCCTCCCGAAGGAAGCAGGCGAATGCACGATTTGGCCCCTCGGATTGATGGGAGTCGAGGCTCCAAAGGTGCACTTCTTCTACGTCCCGATCAGCAACTGCGACAGCTTCGGCTTTCCGGGCGTCGGCTTAGCGTCGTTCGATGGCACGCAGATCCCCGCCTTCCCGTCCGTGCGCGAAGGACTCGTGTGGCCGAACACCGCGCCGACAAGCTTGGTGAGCGGCGCAGGCCCGTTCGTCGGGGGCATCGGCGACGGCTACCTCTATCTGGGGCTGCACGGCCCGACTCCTGACGGTGTTACCCTGCCCTTTGCGAACACCGCGAGACTCGCGCGCGTGCCCAACACGACGGCCGCGCTCGAAGCGTGCGTTCCGGAAAGCGCGCCGGAATGTGAACTGGAATATTGGAACCCGTCTACGACCATCTGGGAGACAGTCGTCTCCGAAGAGCAAAGCATTTTCACCGCTAGGCTCGGGCTCAATGGCGGGGTGACGTTCGGCTACAGCTCCGGCCTGGATAAGTGGACGGCGACCTATGCGGGCGGACCGCTCTCCACGGTTCGAATGCGCACGGCAACCGAACCAACGGCGCCGTGGGGCGCCGAGGAAACGCTGCTGTCCTACTGTCCGTACTTCTTTCTCCCCGGGTTTGGCTACTGCTACACCGGCACACTCCACCCTCAGTACGAGACCAACGGCGGTGAGACGCTCTACATCACGATGGCGACGAACCGATTCGTCCCGGTCAACGGTGTGCCGACGATCGATGACTACAGTGTGTTCTTGCATGAGATCATGCTTGGGCGTCCCGTGACCCAATCCGTGAACAGTGCCAACGAGCGGCGCTATCGCATCGGGTCGACGCCCGCCGGGTTCTCCGCCGAGGGTACTGCGTTTTACGCTGCGACCATTCCGGTGCCCGGCTTCAACGCGATCTCCGAGTGGACAGATCCGGCGACGAACGATGTGCTCCTGGCCGCGGCACAGCCATCGGCGACCCACACCCAGCAGGGGGCGACCGTGTTCTACGCGCCGCTGAGGAGAAGCATCGCCAACTTTGCCAATGCCTACGAACCCGTCTATCGGTGGGACAAGAGTCCGACCGAACACGCCTACTTACCTCTGACAGGTCTGGAATCGGAGGGCTACGTCAACGCCGGCATCGCCTTCTACACGGTGTGCGGAGACGTCGACCAGGATTATCTGAGTGACTGCGTCGAGCTCAACTATGGCAGCGATGAGGCCGTCGAGAACATCAATATCGATGGCGACTGTTTCCTTACGCCCGACGGCAGCGAGTGCCAGCTGGACGACTGGGGCAACCCCGTGCCATTGAGCAACGCCCAGAGCGTGGGACAGGACGACATTCCCCTGGCGCACTTGGATAATTGCCCGCTCGTGGCGAACCCGCTCCAGGAAAACTCCGACAGCGGCGACATCGCCACGGGCGCGGTCCTACCAGACATCAGCAATCCGCGGAGCGATATCCTCGGCGACGCCTGCGATGACGACATCGACAACGATCGGCTCACGAACGCGCAGGAAGCGGCAGGATGCAATAGTACCGGTGCAACCGAAGCGACTCTGCAGGACACCGACGGCGACCACTTCATCGACGGTTACGAATGCCTCGTCAGCACGAACCCGAACGACAAGAACAGCAGGCCGCTAAATCCAGCACCCGCGCTCGACCCTGATTCCGATCGCATACCGAGCACGCTGGAAACGTTGATAGGATCGAACCCAAACGTTGTGGATACGGACGGTGATGGCTTGAACGACGGCATGGAGGTGCGAAACTGGGGTCTCGACCCTACCCGTGCTGACAGCGATGGCGACAGCTGCGGCGATCGTCATGAGGCGGTAAACATCAACAATAACCACCAAATCAATGTCGTGGATCTCGGGGCAATTGCCCAGCACATCGGACCGGATACTCCCGGTAGTCCGTATCACATCGCTTTCGATGTGAACCGAGACGGCTCGATCAATGTGGTCGATCTCCAAATGGTTGCAGCTACCGTGCCTACAAACTGCATCCCTCCGCGCCACATTGCGCGTGCGGGGCCGTACGGAGCGACAGGTCCGTAACGTCGAACGCGTCGCAATGTGCACGAGTGCTGCCCGAGCGACGACACGTGTGTTAATCGTGCGCAGCCGCCACGAGCGGTGGTGATTCCATGTTGGCCGCCACTCCTGTGACGCGATGCACCTTGACAACTCGTAGACGCAGGAGTATCGTCGCCGCACATCCCCGCGAGAACGCACGGATTGAGCGATATCGACTTCGCACGGAGGCGTTGCTGTGTATATTTTTCGCTGGCTCACGCTGTGGACTGTGATTGGAATCGCGATCGTGACGCCGGCGATGTTCGATCGCGATGAACCGGGACTCGTCCGCCACATCATGGATGTGCGCGCGGCGCAGGCTCAGGAGGCGCTGGAGCCGTCGGTGACGGTCACCGAATCGACGACACTCCCACCGACGCCGACGCCCACGGAGTCAGCGGCCGATTCCCCCTCGCCAACGATAACGGCAGAAGACGCGCCGACTGAGCTATCGACCGTTGAACCTTCACCGGAACCGATCCTAACAGAGACGCCCGCTCCCGCTGTCACGACCGAGGCGGACACTCCAACGTCGACCCCAACGACGACGCCCAGCCCCACCCCGACGGTGGTCGCCGATCTCCCGGACCTCGCACCGTCGCTCGACTACATAGGCGACAGTTCGCAAGCCACAATCGCACGGTCCGGCGGACGCGCCACATCGAACGATCGCCGCGTCGTGATCGATTTCCCAGACCGAGCGACGACCGCCGAGTTGGATGTACGGATCACGAAGCTTCCGAGAGACAATGGTTACAACCGACCCTCACCGAACCAGGCATTCCTCGCGATCTGGAGGTTCGACGCCACGGCGGACAGTGGCTCTCGCGCCGTCCACGAGTTCGATGACGACGTGACCATCAGCGTGCGGTTCGGTCCTGATGAAATGGCAGGATTCGATCCGCGGACGCTGGCCTTTTGGTCGTTCGACGAGGAGACAGAAGAATGGGATCGAATCCCTGGTCTCGTTGACGCAGAGAATTCTGCGCTCACCGTGCGCAGTAATCACTTCAGCGTGAACGCTGCGACGGCCAGCCTGATCGTCAACTCCGCTGCCCTGTTGGACGGCAAGAATGTGAATCCGCAGTCGGGGTCAGCCGCCTTCAGTATCCCGCTCGAATTGCCGCCGGGCGTGGGCGGACTCACTCCATCGCTCGATTTGTCCTATGACTCCGGCCGACTCGGGGAGATGCGTACGTACGATGCTGGCTCCGGCTGGGTGGGCGTAGGTTGGAACCTGGACGTGCCGAACATTCAATTTAGCCAGGACGCGGCGTATACACCTGAGCAGCTGCTCCGTCACCGAGCGTTCTTGTCGATCGGAGCGATCGGCGGCGAGATGATGCAGGATCCGGCCGGCACGTTGGATACAGATGGTTACGTCTGGCGCTTGCGAGACAATCCGTACATCAAGATTCGTGCGAGCTGCAACGTGATCAACTGCGTCAATGGGTGGAGCGTTTGGGATCAATCCGGCACGAAGTACACCTTCGGCGGCGGTACGGACGCAGCGACGGAGTTCCGGCGCTTTTACCGGCAGAGTGCCGGACCGAACATCGGGACGATCCGCGACTATCGCGCCGACGTGAATCGCATTGAAGACACTCGCGGAAACAGCGTGGTGTTCGAATACGAGCAGACGAGGATAAAGGACGTTATCGATCCGAATACGCTCTACGTGATCGACTCCCGCATCGAAAAGATCAAATACAACAGCGACGCAGTCGTCATTGATTTCGTCGCTGCGACGGATCAATGTATCGTGATCCCGCCAAATGATCCGTTATCGTGCACGAACATGCGCTTCGACACCCCGCGCAACGTCGCCGCCGCAAATGGATGCTGGCCCTACTTGGCGCCTCCCGTGCGTGAGACGCAGAAGCTCTCGCAGGTTAACGTGTCGGTCTCAGGCGCGCCCGCGCGTCGATACCAGTTCACATATGAGGACACGGCGCGCGATTTTCTAACAGATACATGCGGGCACGTGCTGAAGACGACGGGCACGCTTCGGCTCAGAGACGTGAGCGAACGGATGCCAGACGCAAACGGCGTCCTTCAGACATTGACAACGACGGAATTTCAGTACGCGAACGAACCGCATGCGTTGCTCGGAAACAACAACATCGATCAGTGGGGCTACGTGTGGCCGCATCTGACGCGCGTAGAAAACGCGCTCGGTGGCGTCATCCTCTTCGACTACGAGGAAAAGGGTCGAGCCAACGGCAAGGATCGTTGGTCCCGCAGCGTCGTCATTGAGGAACGACGACAATTTGGCCCGAATCAGCCTGATGTCGTCACAAGTTACAGCTACGAAAGTGCGCAGTTCAGCGCGGGGCCTCACCAATTCATGCCCCGAACCCGTTAGTCCCTATGACGCCTGCGTATCAGAACCCGTTCAACGCTGGGTATAGGGGCTTCGAGAAAGTCACGGAGACGGATGCCGCCGGCAACAAGATTACGCACCTGTATCACAGTGCGGTGTCGTGGGACAATGAGGTGAAGACCGGCCGTGAATACGAGACGGTCTTCAAAGATGCACTTGGGGTCGTATGGCTGAAGGAGGAAACGTACTGGGTCATCCGCGAGGTATCCAACAACTCGGCGTATGGCGTCGGCTTGAAGTCGGTCAACTTTGTCTATCCATTCAACACGTCGACGACGTTACGAGACGGGAGCAAGACAAGCGTCACCAATACCTTCGATGACGCCGCGAACTGCGCTGTAACGGAGTGCTTCGGGCTCCTTACGGCGGCAACTAGCAACGTGCATCCCGACCCCTGGAGTCAGATAACCAGTACGACGACGAAGACCGCGTATCACAAAAACACCGCCAAATGGCTGTTCTTGCCGAAGTACGTCGAGCAGATCGACTCCGCTAACGGCAACGCTCTTCTGGGTTGTGCGCGCACGTATTACGACGGTGCGAACACGACGACCGCCGCCGCGCCGGCGATCGGCATCGTGACTGCGACGAGCGCGGCCGTCACGGGCACAGTCGCGCAGTGCGAGCTCGAGCAGCCGTTCACGTCATCGACGAACGCGTACATGATTTATGAGACGCACACGAACGGCACGAAGACATACGGCAATGTCGCTCAATCTTCGATTCCGACATCCGTCAATCCTGAAAGCCACACGCCACCCTCGGGCACATGGTTCGGCTGGATACCCACCGGGCAGACGCCGCCGGTCAGCGCGTCGCTCATGCTCTACGATCCAACGCATCACGTCTTCCCGCTGTCCGTGACGAACGTGCTCGGGCACGTCAGCAACAGTGCGTACGACTTCCGTCTCGGCAAACCGACGGTGGTTACCGAGCCGACGGGCCGCGTCACGACGACGGTCTACGATACGTTTGGGCGCGTCGAGCGGGTGTACGACAGCCTCGACCTCCCCAATATCCCTACCGTCGAGTTCACATACAGCATCGGCGCGGTGAACAAGGTGACGACGAAACAGCGGACGGCGCATCACAATGCATCCGCGTTCAGGATGACGACTTCCTGCATGGACGGGTTTGGTCGGGAGTACGATCGACGCGAGCAGTTCCGTGGAACCGACGTACGAAGCACGCGCACGGACTATGACGCACGTGGCCTGACGGCCATGACGTCCGCTCCGGCCGTCGTTGGAACGGCGATCGACTGTGCCTGGTATTCCACGATAGGGTTCGATCGCACGGCTTTCGCGTACGATCCTCTCGGCAACGTGATCTCGACCATGGCGCTCGCGCCGAGTCAGTCTGGCGGGCCATCGCAACAGACGGTCCACAACGGCCTATCGACGATCACGTATGACGAGAAGTTCAACCGCACCGAACAAGTGCAAAACCCGCTGGCCCGGACGACGACGATAAAGGAGTCCTCTGCCGCCCCTTCGGTCATCACGTTGAGGCCCAACGGACAAGGCGTATATGCGGCCTGGAATGTCACTCCGAACGTCGCTCCGCCTCCGCCGCCCACTCCGCCTCCGCACTATCAAAGCGTGGACGACGTGACGCCGCCGGACGAGGACGCGACGTACGTCGATGATTTCCGCTTCGGTGCGCGCGACAGCCATACATATCCTAGCGCGGAGCTCGCTCCCGGCGCGGTGATTAGCTCCGTGCGCTACAACGTCCGCTGGCGCCACCTCATCGAGGTGGGCTCGAACCCCATCAACGGCATCGACGCCCTGTTCTACCAGGCGTCAGTGCCTATCCAGGGACCGAGCTTCGCTGGCACGTTCGCGGACGGCTGGCGCAACGACAAGTGGGAGCTCGCTGTTAACCCGCGGACGGGGCAGCCGTGGACTGTGGCAGAACTAAACGACGGGCTCCAATTCGGGTTTCAGACGCACAATGGATCGGGACCCCACCCGGCGGTCACGCAAGCGTGGATTGAGATACTGGTCGACTCCGGGCTGACCAACAACACGACGTATCAGTACGACGGTGCCGGCCATCTCAAGACCGTCACCGACTCTGCGGGTAACGTGACGTCGATGGACTACGACTTGCTGGGCAGAAAGCTCACGATGGACGACCCGGACATGGGGGACTGGAGCTACACGTACAACGCGGCCGGCAGTCTCAAGACGCAGACGGATGCCCGGCTGATCACGACGACGCTGAACTACGACGCCGCCGAGCGGCTGACGCAGAAGACCTACAGCAACCTTGCCCCGTCCGTCACGTTTGCGTACGACGCCTACAACACCGGGGCGAACGCGCCGGCGTGCGCTGGCGCTTCGACGGCGGTCGGCCGGATGACGATGATGACGGATGGTTCGGGACAGCAGTACAACTGCTACGACACCCGCGGACGAAGCACACTGACGCGAAGGATGGTTGATTCGGCGCCATACAACATGGCGTACGCCTACAATGCGCTCGATGCCGTGACGCAGATCACGTATCCGGACGGCGACGCGGTGCAGTACAGCACGACCCCGCAGGGCGACATGATCGGAATGTCGTCCCAGCCATTTGGGCAAGTTCAGCAGGCGCTCGTGACGAATGCGGTGACCAAGCCGTGGGGTGCGCTGGAGAGCCTATCGCTAAACAACTCGCTCGTCACTAGCTACGGCTATGACTTCCGCAAGCGCGTGACGTCCATCCAAACCGGCTCCGCGCAAAACGTCACGCTGACGTACGACGATGCAAGCAACGTGAAGTCGGTGTCGGACTGGACCGGTACTTCTGAGACGGTGACGTACACGTACGATCATCTGAATCGTCTTACGGGAGGTACGGGATTCGCCGGCGGCGCGACGGCGGTGTACGCATATAACGCCATCGGGAACATGACGGCCAAACAGGAAGGCGCGGCGAGCCTGACACACACGTACCCCGCGGCCGGCACCGCGCGTCCGCATGCGGTGTCGAGCATCAGCGGGACTCTCGCGCGAACGTTCGCTTACGACGCCAACGGCAACATGATCGCCAGCGCGAGCTCCACCACACAGGTGGCATACGGGTTCGACGCGGAGAATCGGCTCACGGAGATCGTGAGCGCGCCGCCAGCGGTGCGGCCGGCACCGGGGTTCGATTGCGTTGATCAAAACAACTCGGCCAACGGCGCTATCCAAGTCAACGATATCTTCCTCGTCAATAACGCGACGGGCCAGACACCGGGACGCGCCAACTTCGCGCTGCGCGATATCGACACGAGCGGCGTGGTGGACCAACCCGACGTCGACCGCATCGGCGCCAAGTCTGGCCAGAACTGCTCCACATCGGTGTACCGGTACACCTACGACGGCGCAGGCACCTTGCTCAAGCGGACGCTGCAGCAGAACGGCACGACGACTTCGACGATCTACATCGGCGGCGTCTACGAGAAGACGAACACGGGCGCCATCAAGAAGTACTACGCCGGATTCGGACGCACGATCGCCGTGCGCGATGTGCCGACGGGCAGCGGCAACGGCACGCTCTCGTACATCCTGCCGGATCACCTCGGCAGCGCGTCGGTGATCACAAGCGACGCTGGCGCCGTCATCTCCGAGATGGCGTACTGGCCGTACGGCGCGACACGCTCCGGCGGCATCACGCAGACCGACAAGCGCTACACCGGCCAGCAGGAAGAGCCGGGCGATGCAGCGCTGGGGCTGTACAACTACAAGGCGCGGTTCTATAGCACGACGTTGGGGCGGTTTGTGAGTGCCGATTCATCCACCACCGACGGGCTCAATCGTTATACGTATGCGGTCAGTAATCCGCTCGCGTTTACTGATCCTTCGGGACACTGCGTACAGAGGCCGAACGGAAGGTGGATGGAATGCAGCCGAAAAACGATGATCCGGCACTTCTTCTGTGCCTGGGGTGGCAAATGCAACTCGAGAGGATTCGACGAGGATGCCGTTCGGGCTTACGCGCGTGCTGTCGTCAACAGCGACGCATTCAAATTCTTCGTGGGGCTAGAATCCACGGCGAGAGGGGACATCACCTTGCACTACACATACCAAGTCGAGATCCGGACGCTAGTCCGACACGTTGGCGACTCTCCGGCCGGCAGGGCTATTCTGTCTTTCAGTGTGAACGCAACGAAACGTAAGCTAAATTACGCGTACGGTGAGTTTCAACCGGGCGAAGGTCTGCCGGGCCTCGACAACCCTCTTTGCAATGGGCTTTTCTGCGTCGGTCCGGATCGACTGGTTACAGGAAGTGGATGGGAAGCAAGAATCACAACCTTCACCGACGATCATGTCGCCTTCGTTGGGTTGGACGCCGGCCCAGAAGGGAGCCTCGCCGAAAACCCGGTTGGTGTGGCGCGAGACATTAACGGTGTCGGAGTGGAGATTCGAGCCGTTGCGAGTTTCGAGGCAGATAACCTAGAGATCGACCTGAAGCTCGAAAAGGTCGGTGGTCATGTCGGTGGGCATGGCATCAAATTTATTGACGTCCTTGACTTCGCGCCTGTGGAAGAATCGTTTTATGGCTATTAGGTTGTTCCTACTTCCGTTCGTGATCGTTGCAACCGGCATTGCATGCACCAGTTACGATCCCTCCGGCTCTGATGCGCGCGCTTCATGCTTCGCCAACGAGACTTCTTTGTTATTGCCGTCGCGAAATTTGGCGGAGGCCGTTGGCACCGCAGAATCGACGGTCGGCATAACGATTGGGCTGCCGGTGCGACTGCAGACCTTGTTCGGCGCGGCGACGCCTAGAACAGGTTTGATCCCGGCCGCAGGTCAACCTGACCAGGGCTTCGCGGTTCAATTCGGGACGGTTGATGAAGGAGGAGCTGCCCTACTGGTCTTCTTCGCGAAACGGCCACGCTGTGATTTGCTCGCGGAAGTCGATTGGACAACGAGGCAGGTCGGCAGCACCGACGTTGCCTTGACTTCGGCCGGCCATTGGGACGATACCCTGTTTGAAGGCCAGCGCGGAGCGTTCCAAACCGATGGCGCGTATGTTGAGGCGTCGCTGTTCTGGCGAACCGAACACGCACCGTCCGAAAGGGTTCAGGTCGAAACGTTGATGGAAGTGGCCACGCTAATCGCGCGATCCTGAACTCGGTAAGCGATCGTTCGCAGAAAAGACGAACACCGGCGCGATCAAGAAGTACTATGCCGGCTTCGGACGCACGGTCGCCGTCCGCGATGTGCCGACGGGCAGCGGCAACGGGACGCTCACGTACATCCTGCCGGATCATCTCGGCAGCGCGTCGGTGATCACGAGCGATGCTGGCGCCGTCATCTCGGAGATGGCGTACTGGCCGTACGGCGCGACGCGTTCGGGCGGCATCACGCAGACCGACAAGCGGTATACCGGCCAGCAAGAAGAGCCGGGCGATGCGGCGCTGGGGTTGTACAACTACAAGGCACGGTTCTACAGCACCACGCTGGGGCGGTTTGTCAGTGCCGACCCAGTCCAAGGATCTAGCGCGGGCGGGATGAACCGCTTCTCCTACGCCTTGAACAATCCTCTTGTGTATCGAGATCCCACTGGAATGAAGCCTTGCAAAGGATGCGCGAACTTTGAGAAGAAGTTGAGTGCGCGTGGTTCTCGGTGCCTCATATCTGGTCTTTGCTTTCCCACGAGGAAGCACTCCAATCCCGCGGCAGAGTATTCTGACGACGCCGTCTGGTGGGGGACGGCGTACGGTATAGAACCTAGCGTTATCCTCGCCACTCTCATCTGGGAGTGGGATCAAGGTGCCGCAAAGGACCTTGTAGAGATGACCCTCGAAGTCTGGGGGAACCTGAGTCTAGGGGTGGATGCCCTCTTGGGCGAGGCACTAAGCATCAATTGGGGCCGCGGGAACATCAGCGTGAAAACTGTTCGCGACGTGTTGGCTTGGGAGGCCATCCATGGGGGTCACCTTCCACAATACGCCAAGAGTCTCGCAGGCGACGTCGCCATCATTAACGACCTCTTGAATACAGAAACGGCGGTAATGTATATGGCGGCGATCTTTGCTTACCATGATGCTGCCGATCTTGCGCCCCGCGGCCATTCAGGAAACATCATGCATCAAGCAGCGATATACAACCTTGGCTCGGAAAACTACGCGGACTCATTCATCAGAGGGACGAATACCTTTTTCGTGGAGGAGTGGAACAGCTCCCAGATCAAGAATGTCATGCCGCTGATCCAGCCGGCGCGCGACCTCATCGCGTTCTGCCAAGGCGTGGGGGCAGCTTGTGAACGACCCTGGGCACCGACTGATGACTAACATCCGATGGCTCGCAGGGGTGCTCAGTTTCCTTGTGCTTTGTTTCGCGACCCTCGGGTGCGACGAGAAAGCCGAACTCGTCGATGTGGCTCCGCCCGGCTCGACTCGAATCGCCAGTTCTAGATTGGCCGTCGGCAGCAGCGACCTTCCTCGTCCGCACGCTGTTCTGTACGGCTCGAATCTTCCGTTCTCTGAGGTTCGCGGCTGGTACGATCAGGAGTTTTCAAAGCGCGGGTTGAATGATGCATCGGGTGGTCAGGCTCGATTCGAGGATGGTCCGCCGAGGACGGTGTGCGTCTCAATCACCGATGCTGCATTGACGGACTCCGCCTTCCTTCGCTCCTTGTCCACAGAGGAGCGGGAGCTCGCGTATAGCTTCGAGACGGTCTATTCGTTGGTTGAGAACCGGGGTTGTGCGCGGTAGTGGTTCTACATCGGCGGCGTGTACGAGAAGACGAACACCGGCGCGATCAAGAAGTACTATGCTGGCTTCGGACGCACGGTCGCCGTGCGCGACGTGCCGACGGGCACCGGCACCGGCACGCTCTCGTACATCCTGCCGGACCACCTCGGCAGCGCATCGGTGGTCACAAGCGACGCCGGTGCCGTCATCTCCGAGATGACGTACTGGCCATACGGTGCCACACGCTCCGGCGGCATCACGCAGACGGACAAGCGCTACACCGGCCAGCAAGAGGAGCCGGGCGACGCGGCGCTCGGCCTGTACAACTACAAAGCGCGATTCTACAGCACGACGCTCGGGCGTTTCCTTAGTAGTGATCCGACCAATGACGGTCTCAATCGATACAGCTATGCGGCGAACAATCCGCTGCGGTATGTTGATCCCTCTGGCCTTACGGCTGTCGTTGGATGCGGCACAGGTCATCAGTGTGAAACCGGGAATCCGGAGCACTTGAATCGGTACCGGAACGCTATCCAGCAAGAATGGCGGGAAGAAGGCCGTTACCCTGGATCGGATCAGGCATTTCTTGATTGGATATTCGACCGCTGGTTCCTTCCTGCGATGGCCGAGAGGGGATACAATGGGCAGCAAAGCGCTGACGTATTCGGACTGGTTTTCGTCGACACGGGCGGGTTGTGGCAAAACGGTGTCGACATCATTCGTGACCGCAACAATCTGCCCGAGATCGACGAGTTTCTAGAGGCGCATCGGCGCTTCGGCTTTCGCGGCGCGGACACATGGATCGGATACAGCCAAGGCGCAGCGGTCGCGTGGGGAGCAGTCCTCCGTATGTGGAACGACTTCGGTCCGCTCACAACGCCGCTCCCTAGAGGGATAGTCTTGATCCAGCCACCGATAGGTCGCACTCATGGTCCGGACGGGCTTGTTAATCTCATATCCGTCGTAGTCGTGAACGGACCGAATGCCGGGCAAAGGCGCGGGCCCGATATTCCCTATCTCAAGGATGCGTACATCGACGGGGCGACGCTCTTGGTCACGAGAGAGTGCATGGGCGCAAACTCCAACCACTGTGCGCACCCCTCGGTGCAGGCGTTAGCTGTCCACATAGCGCACATTCCACCGCCGTATCCAATCTCGGTGCCCCCGGGCGTCGAGACCGAGTATCCATGAGCCTGCGCCACGTCCTCCCCTGCGTGCCCTTCGTCATGCTGCTGGCGGCTGCCTCGTGCACGCCGGCTCGTACCCAACCGACGCTCAAGGGTTACCTAACGAGTTTCTCGGCTGTCGCCGAGGAGGCGCAACGGCGTGAGGACGAGGTCGATTTCCCGTTCGACTCCCCGTTCGACGTGGATGAGTCTCGTTTGGACGAGGCTCACGATTACGTGAGGGCGATGTCGGAGAATCTAGAGAAAGAGCATGCGGATCTCTTACGCCTCTCCCCTCCTGCATCCGTGCGCGCCGCACACGATAATTTCATTGCTGCGCACCAAAGCGTCGTGGATCGGTGGGTCATTTTGGAGGAATCGACCACGGATTTGCAATCCGCATCTCAATTTAACACCATCCTCGTCCGCTACTTCGAGGCGGAACTTGTTATTGACGACGTAGGCAACGCGTGTCGTGAACTTCAGAACATAGGGAACGAACAAGGATTGTCTATTGATCTAGGTTGTGGTTCCGCGGAATCGTGACGATCTCTCTCTGTTCTGCACTCCATGCAAGCGCACCGAGGGGCAGCTGTCAACGCTTAGGAGCCAAGCGCAGACGGTACTGTCGCCGATACTGCTGCGCGGGCTGTCATGGCAAGGTAGGGCAGCTGTTGGCGGAGTGTTCGTGGTCGATCTCCTGGCGTCTTTGACGGCCTTCGGACGGCGACCAGCTCCACCGTCTACGTCGGCGGCGTCTTCGAGCAGACGAACACCGGCGCCATCAAGAAGTACTATGCCGGCTTCGGACGCACGGTCGCCGTCCGCAACGTGCCGACGGGCACGGGCAACGGCACGCTCTCGTACATCCTGCCGGACCATCTCGGCAGCGCGTCGGTGATCACGAACGACGTTGGCGCCGTGGTCTCCAAGATGGCGTACTGGCCGTACGGCGCGACTCGCTCCGGCGGCATCACGCAGACCGACAAGCGTTACACCGGCCAGCAAGAAGAGCCGGGCGATGCGGCGCTCGGGCTCTACAATTACAAGGCGCGGTTCTACAGCACGACGCTCGGGCGGTTTATGAGTGCTGATCCGACCACCACGGACGGATTGAACCGGTACACGTACGTGCGAAATTCGCCAGCGACATTTAGCGATCCGAGCGGTTTCTGCATCCTGCTGCCAGGCAAGAGCAAGGCGGAGAGGTGTTCAGCAAAGCTCTGGAAGCAGGTGCTGCGATGTGGTACCGGACGAGGATGTCAAAATGAAGTATTTAGCCTATTCCGCGCAGGAATCGAGCAAGAGGGTTTCTGGAAGCTCGGAGCAAAATACCACCGTGAATCCTTGTTGAGGTTTAGACTGGAAGTCTTGGACATTACTCTAGATGTAGCCGCGGTGTGGGGCGAGCGTGGACTCAACCGGATCTCGGCACTCGGCTGGGAAACGATTGGGGGCATGTGGGATCAACCGGGCAGATGGTTCAAGGCAACATTCGCCGACATACTGTTCTCGACTGATCGGACTCGTTATCTCGGCTATCGAGAGATCGTTGGTGCGTCCGATTGGTGGGGCCACAACGACATCCTGCCGTGGCTTGGTCATTGGGATAGAGAGTACGGGTTCAACATCCGCGGAAACAGGATGATAGGCGCGGCCTGGTGGAGGAAGACAGTTCTCGCCGGCGAGAACCTGTCGAGCATCAACGACCGACCCTGGAGCGAAGCGCAACTCGATTTGTTGGACGGCTACGGGCTAAACGTGGACAAAGCGAGGGCTCGCAACGCGAAAAATCTAGCAGGCACTGAAGCAGTGCAATGCTTGGACTCCCTTGGCGGGGGATGTTCCTGGAACCTGGATTGGAAGAAGGCTTTCGACAACCCATGAAAGCAGCTGCGACGTTGATTGGCTTGCTCTTTCTCGCTGCAGCGTGTGGTCCGTATTCAGGTTCGTCGAAGGCGGGGCCGTCACCCCGGCTGCAGACAGCGACCGCGGTGCCGTTTGACGGTCCCCTAGTCGCAGATCTACTCAAGTTGAACGAGTTCACTCCTGCCACGATCGTGTTCGATTGGCTGGAAGGTGATGAACGTTACAGACTAGGTCCCGGGTTGTTCGTCTGGCGAGAGACAGAGTCCGTTCGCAGGTGGGATGAAGAACATACGGGCAAAGTTGACCCGGGTGTCGGACACATTCTGCTGTCGACCCGGGCGTCGGAGGTGTATTGCGTATGGGTTCTTGCGCCGGACTTATCGGACATATCGTTCGGTTGCGAACGCGAACTTGGCGCGCCGACTGGCGCCATCCCGGGGATGAAAGCGGCGATGCAGGCCCGCATTGTCGGACGACTGCCAAATCAAAACATCGCCGGCAGAAACGCCACGTGTTTCCACGTCGAGGCTACGAACGCGGAAACGGGAGCCATCTGTGTCGACGAGGATCTCAACAAGCCACTGCTCGTTTCCATGCCTAATCCACACACCGGAGTGACGCAACGGCTAGTCGCAAAGTCCGTGGACGTTTCGAATGAACAGCTCCTAGACGTGCCACATACCGTTCCCGCAGATATCGTGTCGCTCGAGTCACTTCGCCTTCCGGGTGTATATGAGTTTTCGCGATGAAATCACGGTTTTGGATTGCGCGTTGAGATTGGTCTACGACATGGCGCTCAATATGCGGACCTGCGTGTCCTAGTGATAGGCAAGCAGCGACACGCGTCACTTGTGAATGTGATCCGGACAAAAGGATACGACCTGAAAAAACGGTGAATCGCGGCCGTCCATCAGCTCGACTGAAACGAAGTGGCCAACGCGGCGGAGTTCAGACGCATCAGCCAAGGCCGGGCGAGCGGTTCGCAATCCTTGCGCACCGCTGTCATTACGATCTTTCGCGGCACGAGATGCTGATCCAGCAACGGTTCTGCAGCGACCAGGAAATTTCGCTCGTCTAACAAGTCGAAACCTTCCACCCTTTGCATCACTGGTGTGCGCGCCCGAAAGGCCTTCAGCGCAACGGTGGAGTCAAACGCGGCGCTCCCCGGCTTGGAAATGCTGCGCGCGCCATCCTGCTCGCCGCACCGTGGCCGTTTGTTTGCAGCGTCTAAATGGTCGCGGGAGATGCGAGAATCTCGCTTACTAACGAGGACGTGATCGTCGCAGCCGCGAGTTAGACCAGCGCGATCACGGATGACAGCAACGCTGAAAGCAACCCGGTCGGATGAGGGTGCACGAATGCGGACGTTGGCGGAACAGCGACTCGCGATTCTTCGCGTGGGCGTACCCTCGTGGACGGTTGCGGACGGACGGACACAGTCTGTAAAACCGTGTATCGCAACAGGTCGCTATCTAGCGGTCCAGACCGGTATCGCCGCAACCGCTGAAAGGACACCTAGCACGTCCGTTCTAGGTGATCTAGGATAGCATTCCTTTCAAGCGAAGTGCTGCTGTGGGTCATATTCGGCTGGGGCGACTTCCTCGAACTCGACGCTGGCGCGCCGTCCTCGAAATGCTCGACGCCTCTTCAACTTCGACCTCTCAAGTCGCGGATGCTGTCGTTTTGGCGGCTGAAACACGACTTCGTCAGCTTGCAAACGATCCGCTCCTAGCCGAATGCGTGCGCGTCCTCACGCGCGTCACATGGACGGCGCGCGGTCCCAATTTTCTTGCTGAACTCTCCGCTCTCGGTGTGGACGAGCCATCCGAAGCGTCCGCAATCACAGCCATCGGGCCAATCACCGAGCGTCGCCTCTAATGCCGACCGCACATTGCCTACTGCTGACGCTAGCGTCCGCGACCTGGCGCCGATGCTCGATTCAATGTGAGGCGGATCGTAGCGGTTCGGCTTGCTCACTTTCCAGTTGGAAGGTGTGACCAATCTGTGACCAACCTGCCTGCACCTTGACCTCACGAGGTTTTGTCAGACACCACGAAGTTCGCCGAACGCGGATGCAAGTCGAATCTGAGGCGGGGTATCGGCCGATTCAACGACACACGCTGCACCGCACTCTCAAGGCGAAGATCGCGGGTTCGAATCCCGCACGCGCTACCAACCGAAAGCAAACGAACCCGGCATCGGAGCCGGGTTCGTTGTTTCTCGCGCTGCGGCCTCGCCGACGAGAGTCGGCGCCTGATCACGGAAACTGCACCGTTTGAATCGTGATGAACGGCGTCGAAACAAACTGGTACTCCGAGGTCGGCGCGTCCTTCGCGCCGAACCAGAGCCACGCGCGCATCTGGATGGGGCCCCTGGGCACCCCCTCCGCGATCAGAAAGGCGTTGTACGGGCCCGCCGAGTCCATCGTCGCCGGATAGACGTTGCCCAACTCGTCGATCTGGATCAGTTCGGTACTTTGGACGTGGATGACATTGCCGCTGTTGTCGTAGACAGCCGAACAACCCTGCACGCCTTCGTACGTCACGGCTGAGCGGTTGCGGCCGCTGAACGTCAGCACGACATCGTTATCCGTGATGCCAAGCCCTGGGATCGGCGGCAGGCCCTCGAACCGCGCCGCTTCGGTCGAGAACAGCACGACGTCGGGATTCGGCAACTGCTCCGTGAGCGTGACCGCGGATACTGGCCGCACGTCAAAGCTGGCAT
>CAZRHH010000019.1:0-45531 GCA_964599885.1 uncultured Dehalococcoidia bacterium
CCGGCGACGGCGACGCCCTGAGCATCGGCGGCAACCACATCCTGCACGTGCTGCGCCGCAACGTCGACATCCAGATCATTCTGCACAACAACGAGATCTATGGCCTCACGAAGGGCCAGTACTCGCCGACGTCCGAACTCGGCAAGCGCACGAAATCATCGCCATACGGCACGATCGACGCGCCGCTCCGGCCGCTCAGCGTCGCGCTCGGCGCCGAAGCAACGTTCGTCGCGCGGTCTATCGACACCGACGCCAAGCATCTCGTCGAGACGCTCGAGCGCGCGCACCAGCACCGCGGCACGTCGTTCGTCGAGGTCTATCAGAACTGCAACATCTTCAACGACGGAGCCTTCGCGGAGTTCGCCGCAAAGGAGAACCGCGCCGACCGCACGATCACGCTCGAACACGGCAAGCCGATGATCTTCGGCAAGGAGCGCGACAAGGGACTAACGATCTCCGGGATGAAGCTTGAAGTCGTCAAGATCGGCGAGAACGGCGTCACCGAAGCCGACATCCTCGTTCACGACGAGACGCGCGACGACCCGAGCGTCGCCTTTCTCCTCAGTCGCGCCGACTGGCCCGAGTACCCTGTGCCGATCGGCGTCCTGCGGGCCGTCAAGCGCCCGACGTACGATGCGCTCATGCAGGAGCAGATCGACGCTGCGAAAGCAGCCGAGGGCCCGGACGACCTGCGCGATCTCTTTCTCGAAGGCGATACCTGGACCGTCGAATAGCAACGCGCGCGAGCGCCCGGAGCAACCGATGATCTGCCCCGAATGCCGGCACGACAACATCGAAGGCGTCGACTTCTGCGCCAACTGCGGTACGGATCTTTACGGCCTCGATCAAGCCGACTCGCCGGGCGCCGACCGCGGGTTTGAATTCATCCGCCAGCGATTGTCCGATGTGCCGGCAAAAGCGCCCGTGAAGGTCGCGACGGGCGATCCCGTCGGGCTTGCCGTCCGCATGATGCAGCACACCGACACGAACTGCGTGCTCGTGATGAACGGTACGCAGCTCGCCGGCATCATCACGCCGTGGGATGTGCTGCACAAAGTGGCGGGCCCGACCGAGGATTTGAACGCCGTCACCTGCGGCGAGGTGATGACCGCCGACCCGGTGTTCCTGCGCGACGAGGACGACATCGCGGTTGCTCTCAACAAGATGTCGATCGGGGGCTTCCGGCACATTCCCCTGCTGCAGCGCGGACAGCCCACCGCCGTCGTCAGCATCAACGACCTGTTTCAGCACATCGCACCGCACCTGGCCTAACGCCGAGCGCTCTGGCCGTTGCTCCCGCTTCTCGCTACCGCGTACTATTGCGCACAATGACAACCGCGATCGCACCGGCCGAATTGCTTCAACGCGCACGCGATCTCGCGCCGGCTATCCGCGCGGCCGCCGATGAGACGGAGCGCAACCGTCGCGTGCCGCAGCACCTGCTGCAGCAACTGATCGACGCGCGGCTCTTCGACATCGTCCTGCCGCAGGCACTGGGTGGCCTTGAAGTCGACATCATCACGATGATGAAGATCGTCGAGGAAGTTTCGATCGCTGATGGCGCGACGGGCTGGACGCTGGGCATCGGCGCCGGGACGAGCATCATCGCCGCATCGCTGGACGAAGACGTGGCGCGCGAGATCTTCACGCCAGGGGCGATCACCGGCGGGCCCGTTGCGCCGATGGGGCGCGCGACGCCCGTCGACGGCGGTTACCGCGTGACCGGACGCTGGCAGTTCGCGAGCGGCAGCCAGCATTGTGCATGGCTCGCGGCCGGATCGCTCGTTTTCGAGGGCGCGGCGCCGCGCATGGTCGCCGAGGGCATCCCCCGACTGGCGGATGATGATCTTTCCCGCCGCCGATGTCGAGATCATCGATACGTGGACGGTCTCGGGTCTGAGGGGTACAGGCAGTCACGACATCGCCGTCAAGGATGCGTTCGTGTCGGCTGAGCGCTCGATAGCGCTCGGCATGCAGGCGCCGAAACACGACGGCACGCTGTACCGCTTCCCGATCTTTTGCTTCCTCGCGGCGACCGTCGCCACCGTCAGCACCGGCATCGCCCGACGCGCGATCGACGATTTTATTACACTGGCACAATCGAAAGTCTCTATGGGCTCCGCCGTTACGATGCGAGACCGCGCCACCATCCAGAGCCAGGTCGCGCAGGCCGAGGCGATCCTGCGCTCAGCCCGCGCCTTCCTCTACGAGACGTTCGCCGAGGTCTGGGAACACGTCGATGCCGGCGACAGCGCTACGATCGAACAACGCGGGCTGATGCGTCTCGCATCAGCGCACGCCACACTCGAGTCGGCGCGCGCCGTCGATATGATGTACACGCTCGGCGGCGGGTCGGCGATCTACGAGACGAGCACGCTCCAGCGCGAGTTTCGGGACGTCCACACCGCTACGCAGCACGTCATTCTTAACGCCGCCAATTATGAACTCGCCGGCCAGATCTTTCTGGGCATAACACCCAACGCCCTCGCGCTGTAACCAGCGCGTTTATCGCAGCACCGCCGGATCTTCCTCCTCAGACTCGGCCACCTCCGCTGCTTGCCGAATCAACCGCAGGGTCTCCAGGCCGTCCTCATCGCTGATCCCTGCGCGGATGAGTGGCGCCGGATCATCGTCAGGCCCACTTCCATATCGCTGACGGCGATATCCCGAGCACCAGACCTTCGCCCCAACTCCATCCCCACAACGTCGCGCAGAGCATGGCGAGCGCAGTGGCGCCGCCGATCTGCGCCAGCGCCCCCGGCAGGGCCACGTTCTTCACCGACAACAGATCTTTGACCGAAAAATGAATGCCCACGCCGAACATGAGCAGGATGACGCCGATCTCGGCGATCTGCGGCGCAAGCTCGGTGTCACCGGTGTAGCCGGGCGTGAACGGTCCGATGGCGATGCCCGCGAGCAGATAGCCGACGATCGGCGGGAGGCGGAGACGGATCGCGATGAATCCGGCGATGAACGCCAGCACGAGGCCAGCAGTCAGCGTGCCGATGAGCGGCGTGTCATGCAGCATGGGCGTTACTCAGTGTCGGTTCCTTCCGGCTCCGGGCGCGCGCTGCTCTCCACGCGCCCGCGTGGCGCATCGGCTGACGCCTTTAGGATAACCGCCAACATCGAGTCTCGTTTGGTGGGTGCGTCGTTCCTTCGTTCGTTGCGTCGTTGCGATGACGCTCCCCCACACCAGACACCAGACACCAGACACTAACCACCAGCCGCGGTATGATCGCCGACACGAGGAGTAAGCATGAAAGCAGCCGCGCTCACCGGATCTCGCGCCATGTCCATCGTCGATCTGCCGGATGCCGGTCCCGGACCGGGTGAAGTTAAGTTGCGCGTCGCCTTCTGCGGCATCTGTGGCTCCGACATGCACGAGTTCGAGGCTGAGAATCCGCCGCGCGCGCTCGGCTTCATGCAGCCCGTGATGGGTCACGAGTTCAGCGGTGAGATCATTGCCGTAGGTGAAGGCGTGACGCAGTATCGCGTTGGCCAGCACGCCGTCGGCAATCCGGGTGCCGGCTGCGGCGAGTGCAACTACTGCGCGCGCGGCCGCGAGAATCTCTGCCGTGGCGGTAACGGCGGTGGCGGCATGGGCTACACCCGTCCCGGCGCATACGCCGACTACATCACCATGCCGGAACGCAGCGTCGTTGCGCTGCCGGAGGGCGCCGACTTGCGCGCGGCCGCGCTTACAGAGCCGTTCGCGGTCGCCTGGCACTCGCTGATCCAGGGGGGCTATGATCCGGCTCAGCTTCTCGTCATCGCCGGCGCGGGTCCGATCGGCCTGCTTACGGTGATCGCCGCGCGCCAAATGCGCGGCACGCGCATTATCGTCTCCGAACCGCTCGCGGGCCGGCGTGCCGTTGCCGAAACCGTCGGCGCCTCGCACGTGGTCGAGCCGGCGAAGCTGGTCGAAACGACGCTGTCGCTTTCGAACAACGACGGGGCTGATCTCTCGGTCGACTGCTCCGGGCTGCCGGTTGGCATCGCAAGTTGCGTCGATGCGACCGCGCGGGGCGCCAACATCGTCATCGCCGGTGTCGGCGACCAGCCGTACTCGATGGACATTCTGCGGACGATTATCAACGAGTACACGTTCATCGGCGTGCTGGGCTACAGCCGCAGGGAGTTCGCCGACTCCGCGATGATGATCGCGCGCGGCGACGTCGACGTAACGCCGGTGATCTCGGAAGTTGTACCGGTTAGCGGCACACCGGATGCGTTCGCGCGTCTCTCCGATGGGCGAAATGAACTGCGCAAGATCCTCGTCTCGCCCGATGCCTGAGCTACCCAAGATCGCATATCGCCTGATGGCCCCCACCGACATCGACGCGGCGACCTACATTCGCAAGGGCGCGCTTGAAGGCCTCGCGCGTTCGGAGAATCGCGACATCTTTCCGTGGACGGCGCGCCGCTCGCCGCATCTCGCTCATCTGTTGAAGACGGATCCGGGTGGCTCCTACGTGGCTGAGAGCGACGGCCTCGTCGTCGGCTTCTCGATGGGATTCGTACGCGGTGACATCTGGTTTCTGGCGCAGCTCTTTGTGCAGCCCGATGTACACTCGCTCGGCATCGGCGCCGCGCTGCTGAAACGCGCGCACGACGCCGGCCGCGATGCCGGCGCACGCATCGTCGCCGTCGTCGCATCATCATCCGCCGCCGCGCAATCGCTGTACATGCGTCACGGCATGTTCGGCACGGCGATCGGCTACCACGTCTCCGGTCCGGTCGACGCGCTCCTTGCCCTGCCCGCGCCGGACGGCAACCGCAAACTCGTTGTCGACTGCGACGGCTGGCAAGACCGCATCTCGGCGCTTGACGCGCAAGTCTACGGCGCCGAACGCCGCGCCGAGCATGAGATGTACCTGACGGAATGGGCTGACAGCAACTACGCGTTCGCTCTCAACCGCGACGGGGAACTCATCGGCTATGGTTATGCGCTCGACAGCGGGTACATCGGCCCGCTTGCTGCCGTCGAACCGGACGAACAGCTCGCGCTGCTTCGCGTCGCCGGCGACTGGCTGGCCGAACGCCAGGTCAGCGCGGGAACGGCGTACGTCACGTCGACGAACCAGGTCGTGATGGGCACGCTCCTTTCGGGTGGCTGGAAGATCACCAACCGCACGTACCTCCTCGCCTCCCAGCCGTTTGGCCAGTTCGACCGGTACGTGCCTTCGGGGGGTCTGCTCCTCTAGGCTGCCTCGATCGGCGAGGATGACTCTCCATGCCGGGGCGAACACATGGGTTCGCCGCTACCGCGCTACCAACCAGATGTTGGTCGGTTGCGATGAGAGTCGGTGCCTCGCAGGACTCCGTGGTTTAATCAATCCCGCTTCGCAGCCCACTCCGTATACTGCCGCCATGAATGCGTCCGATTCCGTTTCCCGCGTCCCGCTTCCGGCGCCTCCGCCGCGCGGCAGCGTCACGCGCGAAGTCGTGCGCGAACTTAAGCGGGTGCTCGGGCGCGAGCGCGTACTCTCGACGCCTGAAGAACTCATTGCCTACGAGTACGACGGTACGATCGAGCGCGGGAAGCCGCAAGCCGTCGTCTTTCCTGAGAGTACCGAGCAGGTTGCCGCGGCCGTCCGCATCGCGCACCGCTTCGACGTGCCCGTGATCCCGCGCGGGGCTGGCACCGGCCTCAGCGGCGGCGCCGTCGCTACGATCGGCGGCGTGATCATTGCGCTCACCCGGATGAAGCGCGTGCTCGAAGTCGACGTCCGGAACCGCATCGCGATCGTCGAACCGGGCGTGGTGAACCTCGATCTGAGCCGCCACGTCGCGAAGCACGGCCTGTACTACGCACCCGATCCTTCAAGCCAGCGAGCCTGCACGATTGGCGGCAACGTCGCCGAGAACGCCGGCGGTCCGCACTGCCTGGCGTACGGCGCGACGACGAACCACGTTCTCGGTCTCGAACTCGTGCTTGCCGATGGAGAAGTCGTGCGCGTCGGTGGCAACACGCGCGACGTCAGCGGCTACGACCTCACCGGCGCGTTCGTTGGCTCCGAAGGTACGCTGGCGATCGCGACGAAGATCACCGTGCGACTGACGCAGATGCCTGAATCAACGCGCACGCTGCTCGCCATCTTCGACACCGTCGATGACGCCAGCAACGCCGTCTCATCGATCATTGCCGCGGGCATCCTGCCGTCGGCGCTTGAGATGATGGACCGCAACATCATCGCCGCCGTCGAGCCGGTGCTGCACTGCGGCTTCCCGCTCGACGCCGAGGCGATCTTGCTGATAGAAGTGGACGGCCTCGAAGAAGCGACGCGCGAAGAGGCGGAGATAATCGGCACCATCTGCAACACGCACACGGCGCGCGAGGTCAGGGTCGCCGTCGAACAGGCAGATCGCGATCTGCTGTGGGCCGGACGCAAGACGTCGATCAGCGCGCTCGGGCGGCTCTACCCGAACTACTACGTGCTTGATGGCGTCGTGCCGCGCACGAAACTCGTCGCTGTGCTGCGCGCGACGTACGACATAGCCGCGCGCCACGGTCTGGCCGTGGCCAACGTCTTCCACGCCGGCGACGGCAATCTGCACCCGAATCTGTTGTTCGACGAGCGCGTGCCCGGTGCCACGGAGCGCGTTCTGGAGGCCGGCGCCGAGATCATGCGGCTCTGCGTTGACGCCGGCGGCAGCATCACCGGCGAGCACGGCGTCGGTCTCGAGAAGCGCGACTTCATCAGCTGGATCTTCGATGACGCCGACCTGGCGGCGATGGCGAAACTGAAGCGCGCATTCAAAGCGGGCGAGAACTACAACCCGTGCAAGGCGTTTCCAACCCACAAGGGCTGCGGCGAGGTGAGCCAGCAGCACATCGCGAGCGTCGCCGCCGCCGTCGGAGCCGACATCTATGTCTAACGTCATCGCGCAGTCGCGCATCGAGGAATTTATCGCTGCGGTTAGCTCGACGGCCGCGCGAATCGTTCGCGATGAAAGCGAACTTAGCTTCGAGATCGACGGGATGGAGCCAGATGTCGTGGTGGCACCGCGCGACGAGACCGAACTGAGCGCGATCCTGACCGAAGCGCAAAACAGCGGCGTTTCCGTGATCCCTGTCGGCGGTGGCACGCATCTCGGTGCTGGCAACGTCCCTGAGAGCTATGACGTGGCGGTCTCGCTAGAACGGCTGACGCGCGTGATCGCATACGAACCTGACGACCTCACTGTGACCGTCGAACCCGGCGTGCGTCTGGCCGATCTTGAGGCGTTGCTCGCCCAGCACAACCAGCATCTGCCGCTCGACCCGCCGGCGGGCGAGGACGGCACCGCCGGCGGTCTCGTGGCCAGCGGGGCGTATGGCCCGCTCCGTCACGCGTATGGCACCGTGCGCGACTGGCTGCTCGGCGTGCGCGTCGTCCACGCCGGCGGCGCGATCACGAAAGCGGGCGGCCGCGTCGTGAAGAACGTCACCGGCTACGACTTGCCCAAACTCTACGCCGGATCGCACGGCACGCTCGGCGTTATTTCCGAGATGACGTTCAAACTTGCGCCGGTGCCGCGCGTCAAAACGACGCTCTCAGCCACGTTCGATGGCACGGCCGCCGGTGCGTCGTTCGTGCTTGCGGCGCGCGATGCGGGCCTCGCGCTGCACGCAGCCGAACTGCTGTCGCCACCCGCGGCTCACGCCGTCGTCGGCGACCCGCGATGGTGCGTGCTGATGCGCGTTGCAGGTGGCGCGGCCGCGGTAGAGCGTTCGATGCGAGAACTGGCAATGCTTGCAACCCGCTTCGACGCGACGTTGCGGGAACACCCGATTGCCGATTTGCAACAGACACAAAATACGAGACAACAACCCTCGATCGGAGATCCATGGCAGGCCTGGAAGATCGCGTTTGCGCCTGCTGGCCTCGCCCTCCGCGCGAGCGTGATGCCAACCGACGTTGGCGAGACGATCGAAGTGCTTGACCGTCGGTTCACCGGCGCGTCAGCCATGCTCTCGGCGACGGTAACGTGCGGCCTGATTCGCGCGCGTCTCGGGTCGTCGCGCATCCGCGCGGCGACGATCGTCGATCACGCGCGCGAAACCGTCGAACGCCGCCGCGGTTCGCTGATCATCGACGCGGCGCCGCTCATGCTCAAGCACCAGCTTGATGTCTTCGGTCCGGAACGCGCCGACATCGCCATCATGCGCCGGATGAAGGACGAGTTCGATCCGCAGCGCATCCTCGCGCCCGGCCGGTTCGCAGGGAGAATCTGATGGCGCAGGTGCACGACGGACACACGCACGAAGCGTCGCTGCAGGACGACATTGCCCGCTGCGTCCACTGCGGATTCTGTCTCCAAGCCTGCCCGACGTACCTCGAGCTCGGTATGGAAACTGACTCGCCACGCGGCCGCATCGCGCTGATTGACGCGCTCACCACCGAGCGCGCGGCGCCGACGCCGTCATTGCTCCAGCACCTCGACCTGTGCCTGCAGTGCCGCGCCTGCGAGACGGCGTGCCCTTCCGGTGTGCCGTTCGGCCGGATCATGGAGACGGCACGCTCGGTGGTGGTCGAGAGTCCCGCACGGCCACTTGCGTGGCGCCTGCGCGTAGCGGCTCTGCGAGCCGTGCTGCCGCATCAGCCGCGGCTGCGCGCGATCACCGCGGTGATGCGGGCGTACCAACGCTCGTCGTTGCAGTCCGCCGTCCGGCGCTCGGGGCTGCTCCGGCGTCTCGCGCCCGCGCTGGCCGCCGCTGAGGCATCGATGCCCGTGATGCCGAACGCGCCGTTTACGGTGGCGAAGCAGCCATCAGGGCTGACGAAGAGCGTCGCGCTGCTTACAGGCTGCATCATGCCACACACGTACCCCCGCACGCACGAAGCGACCGTCCGCGTGCTCAACCGCCTCGGCTACCGCGTCGTGCTGCCAGAAACGCAGACCTGCTGCGGTGCGCTGAACATGCACGCCGGCGACCGCCGCTTTGCGCGCGATCTCGCGCGGCGTAACATCGACGCGTTTCTGGGCGCCGATGTCGACGCGATCATTGTCAACTCCGCCGGCTGCGGGTCGACGATGAAAGAGTACGACGAACTGCTCGCGTCGGACCCTGCGTATCGCGACCGCGCTCGAACATTCGTCGCGATGACCAAAGACGTGCTCGAGTTCGTGGGCGAACACGCGCTCCCACCGCTCGGTCCGGTCGATGCCACAGTCACGTACCAGGATTCGTGCCACCTCGTCCACGCGCAGCGCGTCACGACGGCGCCGCGTGCGATCATGGCATCGATACCAGCGCTGCGCCTGCGTGAGATGGACGCGCCCGACCGATGTTGCGGCAGCGCCGGTCTCTACAGCATCGTCCAGCGCGAGATGTCGCAGCGGCTACTCGAACACAAGATGGATGATGTCGCCGCGACAGGCGCTACGACGATCGCCACGGCCAACCCCGGCTGCATGATGCAACTGGAGGGCGGTCTCCGCCAGCGCCGGATGTCCGGCCGCGTCGTCCACGTGATCGAACTTCTGGACGAGGCGATGTCACGGGCGCCGGCGGTGGTAGCTCGCAACGGCGGTCCATCACGGTAAGTGACGCCGATTGGCTTCCAGGTTTGAACGCGGCGCCGGTGCGGTGCATCCGGTCATTCTAGGCGTGTCGCGACCAATTCCGCCAGCGAGACCTCGGGTCGCGCACCGAAGTGCGATATCACCTCCGCCGCAGCGATGCCGGCGATGCGCCCGCAGGTCGCCAGATCGCGGCCGTG
Source organism: uncultured Dehalococcoidia bacterium (assembly GCA_964599885.1). Taxonomy (GTDB): domain Bacteria; phylum Chloroflexota; class Dehalococcoidia; order DSTF01; family JACRBR01; genus CAZRHH01. The sequence goes on from CAZRHH010000019.1 coordinate 9,711, forward strand.
CGTCAGCCCGAAGAGAAAGCCCGCGGCGTATGCGTCGCCGGCGCCTGTCGTGTCGACGACGCGCGTGTCTTCGGCAGGAATCGCATGCAGCTCCTCGCGCGAGACGACGACCGAGCCGTGTTCGCTACGGGTCAGTGCCGAAAGCTCGCACTGGGCTCGCGCGGAGCGCACCGCGTCTTCGAAACTTGCAGACCGATAAAGCGCCGTGATCTCTGATTCGTTGGCAAACAGTATGTCGACGTGATTCTCGACGAGATCGAGAAATTCCTCGCGGAACCGCTCGACGCAGAACGGATCGGACAGTGTTAGCGCGACCTTGCGGCCGGCCTTGCGCGAAGCGGCTGCTGCCTTCAGAAACGCCTGCTTTGCGCCGGGCGGATCCCACAGGTAGCCCTCGAGATAGGTGACGTGGGCATCCGCGATGAGGTCGGAGTCAACATCGTCCGGCGTCAGGTGCGAGCCGGCGCCCAGGTACGTCTGCATCGTCCGTTGCGCGTCTGGCGTGACGAAGATCAGCGAGCGCCCGGTCGTTAGCCCGCGCGCCGGTGACGAGTCGAACGCGATGCCGGCCGCACGCATCGCGTTCCGGTACACGTCGCCCAGCTGATCGTCGCCGACTTTGCCGACGTATGCGCCGCGTCCCCCGAGTGATGCCAGTGCCGCCATCGCGTTACCGTTGGACCCACCCGACATCTCGATGCCCGGCGGCATCGCGTCGTACAGCGCGCGCGCGCGCTCGTCGTCGATCAGCGTCATCGTGCCCTTCGCCATACCCTGCGCGTCGAGAAACGCGTCGTCAGCGTGCACCAACACGTCAACGAGTGCGTTGCCGATGCCCACAACATCGAACCGCGGTGCAGCCATCAGTCCTCCGCATTGCGATCACATGCGGTGAAGAGTCACGGTTTCCGGTTCTACGTTCAAGCGAGGTGTCCGCTCGGTGCTTCAGCGCGCGTGGTAGCATCCGCGCGAAGGAGCTGCGCAGTGCCATTTGCCAGCCGCCGGCGACCGATGCTCGGTGCGCGCCTCGATCCACGCCTCGCCGCGTGCGCCGTGCTGGCGGTTGCCGCGATCGCGTTCGTTTCCGCTTACTGCGGCGGCGGCGCTGCCACTACCGATGGCGACGCGACAGCCACTGTGCATGCGCAGACCACGGCCCGATCATCGGGCTCACCGCCAGAGGACACGGCCGATTGCGCGCTACCGGCCGTACTTCCTCCCGTCTTCTGCGCCGACGTCACCCGCATGGAGCGTGGTGACGTCACGCGCATCATCGATGGCGACACGTTCGACGTGCTCATCGATGGCCGCGAGGAGCGTATCCGTTTCTTCGGCATCGATACGCCGGAGCGCGGCGACGACTGCTTTGCCGAGGCGACGGAGGCGACGCGAGCCCTTATCGAAGAGGGCGTGCGCCTTCTGCCCGACACCCGGAACCGTGACCGCAACGGCCGGCTGCTACGTTATGTCTACACTCCGTTGGGACTCAGCGTGGACGCGGCGCTTGTGGCCAACGGCTTCGCCCGTGCCTGGCGAGACGACGGTCAGCACCGCGACGCGCTCGTTGTCCTCGAAGCCGAGGCGCGCTCAGCCCGCCGTGGCTGCCTCTGGCGCTGAAGTTTCGGAGACTGGCGCCCTTGCTCGCTCCAGCGTGCTCCCAGGCGCCCGCTACACGCCGTCGCGCCTTAGTGTCGATGCGGCCGCTCGTGGCCAATGGCTTCGCCCACGCCTGGCGCGACGACGGCCAGCATCGCGATGCGCTCGTTGGCCTCGAAGCTGAGGCGCGCGCAGCCCGCCGCGGATGCCTCTGGCGGTGAAGTTTTCGGAGACTGGCGCCCTTGCTCGCTCCAGCGCGCTCTCAGGCGCCGGCCACACTCATTGGGCGCGTGCTTCGCGTCTCGGCTTCTCGCTTCCCAACTCCTTGCCGTGCTACTATCGGCGCGGAGGATCGAGCAGTTAAAAGGAGTGATCACATGAGCAGATTGCTAACCACAGTTCTTGGCGGCTTCGCGTTACTCGGAGTCGTGACGGCGGTCGCCTGCGGCGGCGACGACAAGAAGATCGACCTCGGCAACGGCAACGAGGGCACGATCTCCGACGACCTGCCGGATGACTTCCCTGATGACTTCCCTATCTACGACGGCGCTGACCTTCAGGGCAGCGTCCAGGGGGAGTCGAGCGGTATCGAAGGCTTCGTCGTCACGTGGAAGACCGGCGACGATCTCGAGGACGTGCGCGCCTTCTACGACGAAGAACTCAGCGACGGTCCGTGGACGTCTACCTCGTCGGGGGATCTGGGCGGCACGTCTGCGTTCTGGCAGGCTGAGAATGAGGACGGGTCGAAGGTTGCCTACGTCAACGCGAGCACCGGCGATGGCGACGATACGATCATCCTCGTGACGATCGGCGACGAGGACGACGCCACGTTCGGCGGCGGCGATGGCGGCGACGACGACGCCACGGCCGATGACGCCGACGACGGCGGCAGCGACGACGATGGCGATACGTCGGGCGATGATGACACGGATCAGCCGGCGGCCGAGCTTCCCGACGAGGTCGACCTGTCCGACGACTTCCCGTCGGATCGCGTGCCGCTTCCGGATGACGCGCGCGTCACGAGCAGCTCGTCGTTCAGCAGCGGAGACACGACGACGTTCCTCGTCGAGCTGTACTCGGAGGACGATGTTGCGGCGCTGGTCGACTTCTTCAGCAGTGAACTTGAAGGCAACGGCTGGACGGAGTCGTTCCAGACCGAAACGGACGGTGAGGCGTTCCTGACGTTCACGCCGGACAACGGCGCCGATGCCTCGACGGAGGCGGTGACCATCGCCATCTCTCCGTCGGACGTGGAGGGCTACTCCGATGTCGTCCTCTCCGTGTCGGCCGGCGGCGAATAGCGGCAACGCATCACGCGCAACCGTGAGCCCGGGTATACAGTGCCCGGGCTCACGCGCTGTCACCCAGAAGCAGCGCCGGAAGTCGTCTTCGCCCAGGTCCGGGTTCGTACGCGAGTTTTCGCTCCGTCAGCGCTGTGCTTCAATGTCGCCAACGAATCCGAACGAAGGGCAGCCGATGATCTCCGTCGAAGAGGCGCTTGAGCGCATCCTTTCCTACGTCACGCTGCTCGAACCGGAGGAGCGCCCGATCCTCGACGCGCTGGGCCAGGTTGTCGCAGAGGACGTCGTCTCGGACATCGACATTCCGCCGCTCGATAACACGGCGATGGATGGCTACGCGGTGCGGGCAGCCGACACCGACGGAGCCTCTGACGCGTCGCCCGTGCAGCTCTCTGTCATCGGTGAACTCGCCGCCGGCTACGTCTTTGACGGCGAAGTGCGCGCCGGTACGGCGGTGCGGATCATGACCGGCGCGCCCATACCGCGGGGCGCCGACGCGGTCGTGCCGTTCGAGGAGACCGACGAGCCATCGGGGCGCCCGTTCGGGTCGTTCGCGAAGTCGCGGGATGCGGTCGGCGTGCTCAAAGCCGCCGAGCCGGGCGCGAACGTCCGCCGCGCGGCCGAGGACGTCCGGCGCGGTCAGCCGATCATCGCCAAAGGCGCCGTGCTGCATCCGCCGCAGATCGGCGTGCTGGCGTCGCTGGGGAAGGCGACCGTGCGCGTGCACCGGCGGCCCGTCGTCGCCATCCTTTCAACCGGCGACGAAGTAATCGACCCGGGCCAATCGCTGCGGCCAGGGCAGATCTACGACAGCAACGCTTACAGCATCTCGGCCATGGTGCTCGCGAACGGCGGCATACCGCGGCGGCTGGGTATCGCTGCCGATACTGTCGCCGCGCTCACGGCGAAACTGCGCGACGGTCTCGACGCCGACATGCTCGTCACGTCAGCCGGGGTTTCGCGTGGCGACTACGATGTCGTGAAGGACGTGCTCGCGAAAGAAGGGGAGGTCGACTTCTGGACCGTGCGCATGCGTCCGGGTAAACCGCTTGCGTTCGGCGCGTTCCCTTCGGGCGAGCGACGCGTTCCGCACATCGGGCTGCCCGGTAACCCTGTGAGTTCGATGGTCTCGTTCGAGCTGTTCGGCCGCCCCGCGATCTATAAGATGCTTGGCCGCAGCGACTGGCAGCGCCCCACCGTCCGCGCGATTGCCGAAGAACAGATCGATAACGCCGATGCGCGCCGCGTGTACGCCCGCGCCATCGTCACGCAGCGCGACGGCCGCTACTATGCCGCGCTCACTGGCCCGCAGGGGAGCGGCATTCTCACGTCGATGGCTGTGGCGAATGCGTTCGCGATCGTGCCGGAGGATGTGCCCGCCGTGTCGCCCGGCGATGAAGTAGAAGTGATGCTGCTCGACTAGCGGACGATCATCTGCGGTTCGCCACCGAGTTCCGTCAACTCGATTGGCGCAGACAGCGTGCCGCGTGCGAAGTCGATGATCTGGATCGAGTACCGGTCTCCATCGCGCGTCAGCGCCACGCCACGCTCTTCGCCGAGCACCGTCGCATGCAGCACGCCCGCGGGCGCCGGCATCGCCTGCTCCACCTGTCCGGAGCGAAGATTGAACACGCGCAAATGTGCTGTCGGCGCGCCGCCCGCCCGCCGTTCGCCGCTCGAAAGCACCCGCGCATCATCGATCTTCTCCACGCCGTAGCTGGTGTGTCCGGGCGAGAGTACCGGCTCCGCCACGATCGCCGCCGCCGCGGTACGTCCATCATCCGGCGCACCCCGCAGTGAGCCATCGCCATAGAGCACGCGCGGAGAACCATCAGCCAGCACCGTCGCGTACTCGCCACCGACGTAGTCCGGCCAACCCGCCACGCTCGGCTGTGGGATCAACTCGTAGCCTTCGATTGCTCGTGGTGCTCCGCCATCCGCAGAGATGATGAGGGTCCCCGGCGAGCCGCTGCAATATGCAGCGACCGATGCCTCGCCGTACGCCGTGATCGACGGATAGCACCGCTCCGGCACCTGGATCCGCTCGTGTATCGCCGACGGTTCATCGAGATCGACGATCCGGATCGAATAGCGCAGGCATGCGACGCCATCGACCGAATCGCCGCTGCACTCCGGGTGGTCGATCAGATCGCGCTCGCCGAAGTACGCGAATCGTCCGTCATTCGACAGGTGCATCGCGTTCGTGAATCCCTGGTGCCCGTATCGTTGCGGCAGCGCGAGTTCATGCTTCAGCGCGAACCCGCGTTCCAGCACGTCGAAGATCAGCAACCGATAGCCACGATCTCCAGACGAATACGAGACGATCAGCTGGAGCGGATTCTCGCGAATGCGCACGTACACGGAGCCCGCGAAGTCCGCCCTCGCCACGCCCCGCCCCGACCGCACGTCGAGAAGCGTCAGCCCGCCCGGGTACACGGCCACAGCAAGATCGAGTTCGTCGAGATTCACGACGAGCGTCTCCATCGTCCACCCGTCGCCCGTCTGCACATTCGGCGTCGCGAGAATCTCCGGTGGCTCCGGAACCTCAGTCTCGGCCACCGTCGGCGCGGAAAACACCGACGGAACTGCGCTCTCATCCGCGACCGGGGTTTCGAGCTTAGAATCGGAGTCACCGCAACCGGCGACAATCACGAATGCCACGAGCGTCAGCGCGATCAGCTTCCACATGCAGCCATCGTAGTCCAACACCCGTACTCGCCGCCCGACGCGAAACCTACGCCCAACCTACGACGCAGGCTGACATCCGGCTGAACGCCGAACCCCACCTCCCACTTCCCACCTCCGACCGCCCAGCCCCTAGAGTTCGACGCTGAACTTGCTGAAGCCCAAGCTCGCCTCGCTGTACGACGCCTCGACATGCGCCACCTGGGCGAAGCGCGGACCGGCGTGCAACGCTGCCAGCAACTCGGTCAGCGCGTCCATCTCGCCCTCGGCGCAGACTTCGACGTCGCGGCCGTCGTCGCTGTTGCGGACGTAGCCGGCGAGTCCGCGTGAAGACGCTTCCTGTCGTACGAACTCGCGGAATCCCACATTTTGCACGCGGCCGCTGATCACGGCCTGCAGGCGCCGTACCGTGCCGTCGCTGGTCATGCGGGCGGGATGATCTGGATCGGCACGGCGAACTCGTTCTGCACCGATCCGTCTTCTGCGCTGAAACTGAGCGCGACGATCTCGTACGCGCCGCCCGGAATGCCTGTCAGGTCTAACGTCGTGCTCCACGGCGAACGCTCGACGCCGCTCGCTGCCGTCACGTTCTGCGTCAGCGCCGTCCCGCCAAACGCGTCGCGCAGTTCAATCGTGAGCGCGGCCTCGAACACCTCCGCTTCGCCCGTGACGGCGATCGACGCGTTCTGCGCGACATCAGCCTCGCACTCGGGCGACGCGATGACGATCGCCGGCGGCTCCGGATCGAGCAGCACGTCGCGCGTCACGATGTTCTCTTCGGCGCCATCCCGTGCGCTGAAGTTAAACGCGCGTATCGTCACCGGCGCGGCGGCGACATCACCGACACCAAAGGCGCGTTCAGGGTCAAACGCGATGATCGTCTCCCACGTTCCGGGCGTACCGGTGCCGGATGTTGCCTGGACCGTCCGCCGGCAGAGCGTGTCGCCGTTTTCGTCCAGCACTTCGAGCTTCAGCACGCCCTCGAATACGTTGGCTTCGCCGCTGATCGCGATGGGGACAGCGACGGTGGCGCCTTCGTCTGGCGCGACGATGGAGATGCGTGGCGCGGCACCGTCGGCTGTCGGCGACGCGGCCGGCGCCTCGGTTGTTGCCGTCGCGCCGGCCGTCGGCGTCGCGTCTCCGTCGTCGTCATCTCGGTCGCAGGCAGCGAGGATGAGCGATGCGCCGATCAGCGTTGTCAGTAACAGCTCATAGATCCGATGCATTCGGCGTCCCTTCCGGTGCATGCCCTCTCGGCGCGAAGTATACGCCGCACCCGCTGGTGCGTGCTATCCTCGACTCAATGCGCGTCATCTTCATGGGTTCGCCGGACTTCGCCCTGCCCGCGCTGCGGAAGCTGATTGACAGCGAGCACGAAGTCGTCGCCGTCTTCACGCAGCCGGACCGCCCATCCGGCCGCGGGCGCAAGCTGACGCCGTCACCGGTGAAAACGCTCGCACTGGCGCACGGTCTCACGGTGCTGCAGCCGCGCCGCATCAGTAAGCCCGAGGTCGTGGCGCAGATCCGTGAGATGGCGCCCGATCTCGGCATCATCGCCGCCTACGGCCAGATCTTGAAGCAACCCGTGCTCGACGTGCCTCGGCTGGGCGTGCTGAACATCCACGCGTCGCTGCTGCCACGATGGCGCGGCGCCGCCCCGATCCCTGCCGCTATCCTCGCCGGCGATGCTACGACGGGCGCCACCATCATGCAAGTGCAACTCGAACTTGATGCCGGGCCGATGCTCGGCAGCGTCGCCATCGCCATCGAGAAGGACGACACGACGGCGACGCTAACGCCGCGCATTGCCGAAACGGGCGCGGCGCTGCTCATGGAACTGCTGCCGCAGTACGAACGCGGCGCGCTCGTGCCGGTGCCGCAGCATGATGGCCGGGCGACGTACGCGCCGCAGCTCGAGAAGGCGGACGCCCTCATCCATTGGGATCGCGACGATGCGGTGCACGTTGCGAGGATGGTGCGGGCGTACAACCCGTGGCCGATCGCACACACGCATCTCGACGGCGCGCCGCTGCGCATCCTCCGTGCGGTGGCGCTCGCCGAACAGTTTCCACCCGGTGCGTACGCCGCCGGCACGATCATCGCAGCGACGGCCGATATGCGGGCGCTCGATCTGGCGGATGTGGCGTTCGCGGTGATGACGTTGGATGGCGGGCTCGGTGTGATGGCGGTGCAGCCGCCTGGCGGGAAGGCGATGTCCGCGGCGAGCTACCTCAACGGCCACCGTGAGATCATCGGCAAGCGTTTGACGTCGGGCTGAGCGCGTCGGGCAAAAGGGGTAGCCACAGGCGCGAGCTGCGTTGGTCAGCTTGCGGCTGACGGTCGTTCTGTGACCGCGCGCGCGTCGGGCGCGATGTTCGCTGTTGCGATTGTGCGCAGCGGGATCGTGTCGCGGTACTTGTCGACGATCGCGATGTCGTTCGGCGCGATCTCGATGCAGACGTTGCAGCGGATGCACTTCGCGTCGTCGACTCGCCACGCGCCGTCCACGTGCACGATCGCTTCCGTCGGGCACGCTGCCGCCGCCTCAGCTACGGCGTCAGTCTGCTTCGTGACGTGATACTCGATCAGCCCCGCGCACACCTTCGCCGGACAGCGATGCCTGAGTGCGTGCGTATCGTATTCGGCGCGGAAATGCTCGAGCGTGTTGCGCATGATCACCGGCGATAGCGTGCCGTGGAAGCAGTTCGAGTACTGGAACGCGTCGCCGAGCGCCGCCAGATGATCCAGATCCCAATCTTGCGCTTCGCCTTGTGCGGTGCGCTTGAAGATCTCGAGCATGCGCTGGTTGCCGCTACGGCACGTCTGGCACCGTCCGCACGACTCGTCCTCGAGGAACCACGAGAACATGACGTTGAGATCGACCGTACACGCCGTGTCGTCGACGAAGATCAGGCCGCCGCCGCCCATGCCCGCGCCCAGCGGACGGAACGCCTCCGGCTCGAGCGGGAGATCGCCGGCGATGTGCCCGGGCAGCAGTCCCGACAGCGGTCCGCCCTGCTGGAGCGCCTTGAACGTCCGCCCGCCCGTGATGCCGCCCGCCGCCGCGAGCACGTCGTTGACGCTGATGCCGAACGGTACTTCGAGACAGCCCGTCTTCTCACAGGCGCCCGACACGGTGAACATCTTGGTGCCGCGGTTGATCTCCGTGCCGACGGTGCTGAACTGATCGGCGCCGATTCGGAGGAGCGTCGTCGCCGCCGCGTAGGTCTCGACGTTGTTGACGTTCGTCGGTTGTTCCAGCACGCCCTGCTGCGCCGGAAACGGCGGCTTGATCCGCGGCATCCCGCGATCGTCATTGATCGACGAGATGAGCCCCGTCTCGTCACCGCACACATACGCACCCGCACCGCGCACGACTTCCGCGTCGAACTTCACGCCCGTGCCGAGCGCGTCGTCTCCGAAAATGCCGCGCTCGCGGCACTGTACGATCGCGCGCTCCATGCGCTCGACCGCGAGCGGGTACTCGTCGCGCAGGTAGATCCAGCCGTACGTGGCGCCCGACGCGTAGGCGGCCGTCAGCATGCCCTCGAGGATGACGTGGGGGTCGCTCTCCATCAGCACGCGGTTCACCCACGCGCCCGGGTCGCCCTCGTCCGCGTTGCACACGAGAAACTTGGGTTCCGACGGGGCGTTCTTGAGGAACCCCCACTTCGTGCCCGTCGAGAAGAAGGAGCCGGAGTGCCCGCGCAGCGTCGAGCCAGTGACGACCTTGATCAACTCGTCGCGATCCATGGCGGCGGCTTGCATGTACGTCCCGTAGCCGCCGCGCCCGATGTAATGGTCGATGCTCTCCGGATCGATGACGCCGCAGTTGGACATCATCCAGCGGACCTGGATCTTCATCCAGTCGAGGTCCGCCAGCGCCGGCACTCCATCAACGCCCCCGCCATCGACGATGCCGACGGCGTGCTCGCTCGCAATGCCGGCCGTGGCTGCGGCTGCGAACGCCGCGACGTCGGCTGCCATGACGCGCCCGTACAGGACGGTCGCGGCGTTGGGGCGGCGCACCTGGACGACCGGCTCCGCCCATGCCAGCCCGGTGTCGCCCGTGATCATCACGTCGTAGCCGCCAGCGGCCGCTCCAGCGCGCAACGCTTCGAGCGTCGCTTCCGCGCCCGCCGCGATCGATGATGTGTTGATGGAGACGATGAACAGCGGCCGCGACGGCTGCTCGACCGCGCGCCATGCTTGTTCCGCCGCCGCGCGCATCTCGTCGTACGTCTGAGTCGCCATTGCTATTGTTTCGCCTTCAGCTCGCGCACCAGCTTTGATGTGGCGGCGCCGGTCAGCGGCCCGACGACGCGGCCGTTCAGCCAAATCTGAGGCGCGTACTCGCACGTGCCGTTGCACTGCGCGAGATGCAGGCCGATCGCGTCGCCGTCTGTGTTCTCGCCCATTGCCAGCCCGGTCTCCGCTTCGAGTACGCGGCGGACATGCTCGCCGCCCTTGAGGCGGCACGTCGGCCCGCTGCACCAGCCGATGAGCGTGGCCGGCGGCGGGGTGAGGCGGAACTCGCTGTAAAACGTCGCCGCACCGTACACGCGCGCCTCGCTCAACCGCAGCTGGCGGGCGACGACGCGCATGGCGATGCGCGGCACGTAGCCGTAGTGATGCTGCACCGCGTGTAGCGCCGCCATCAGGTCACCGTCCCCCGGCTTGAACTCCCGGAGCAGGTGCTGAATCTCGAGCGTAGCTTCGTTTTCGGGCATGCAACTCCCAGATTGTGCGCTGCTTCACTATAGGCGAGCGCCGAAGCGTCGTACAAGCGTCTGCGGGGAGGCTAAGATCAGCAGTGAGTTACAGCGACGTGCGCCCGTTACGAGTCACCGTGCTGGCCGCTACGTGGTTTTTGGATTCACCTCGATGTCGATGTGCTCGACGACGCGATCATGCCTGCCGTCGACTACCGGACTCCGGACGGATTGAGTTTCGGCGAGTTGAGCGAGGTTCTGCGTGCCGCGATAGTTTTAGGACGCGCGGTTGGCATGACGATTGCGATCTTCAATCCGGCGCTCGATCCTGATGGCACGATCGCAGCTTCGCTGGTGCGGTGCCTGGCCGACGGGCTGACGGGTTACGGAGAGCGTTGAGCGGATTCCAGGCGCGGCGGTTGTGGTGGCGTGCGGTGAGCGGTGCGAAGAGACCTACGCCACGACGCCGGGAGCCGTACCCGACCCTCGCGCCGCGAAGTCCTCGACCGCCATGCGCGCCACGTCCTCGCCCATGCGGATGCTGTAGTTTTGGCCGCGGTCCTCCGGATAGATCTGCGTCATCGTCTCCAGGTACAGGCCCTCGACTGGCGTGCGGTGGTCCGGCTTGTCGTTGCTGTAGTTGAGCGTGATGATCGGCTGCGCGAACGGCGCCCGGAACACCCAGCGCTCGTTGACCCAGTCGTTCGAGAACTCCGGATTGATTTTGCACAGCGCGGGTTCGAAGAGCGCCCACAACTCCTCGTCGGTCTTCTGGAAGTACTCGTGATCCTGCGCGAGGTAGTTCGAGATGTAGACGATGTGATTGCCGTCGTAGTTCTCGGGCCCGACGAAGTTCGTGTGCTCGACGATCGCCAGGAACGGCATCGTCCGGTCACCAATGTTCATCCAGTAGATGTCCGATAGCGGCTTCTTGAGCGTGATCACCATGCAGAGCGCGCCCTGCCACTTGACGGCAGCGAGACGCCGATCGTAGTCCTCGTTCAGCGGCGGCGCCAGCTTCTTGAACAGCACGGAGGGGAGCGCCGCGATCACCACATCGGCGGCGACGTGCGTGCCATCGCCGAGCACGATGCCCGTCGCGCGGTTGTTTTCCGCCGTGATGCGCTCGACCGCCGCGCCGGTGTGAATGTCGACGCCGCCGGCGCGCATTCGCTGCTCCATCGCGTCGATGTAGCCGTAGAAGCTGCCAGCGAGATAGCCGAGTTGCTCCTTCTGCAGCGGCCCGCCCTTCCGCGACGCGAAGCGCAGGTGGATCTTGCTCCACAGCCAGGCCATGGCCACGCGGTCATAGGCGTCACCGAACTTGCCGTGGAGCATGGGGCCCCACATGCCGGCGAACGCGCCCTTCGACACGTTCTGCTCGATCCAGTCCTTCGCCGTGATGCGCTCGAACTCCGCCCACTCGTCCTTCTTGCGCAGCTTCATCGCCATCAACCCCAGCCGCACGCGATCCGGGATCGACACCGGCGCGAAGCGCAGCAGGTCGAGTGGCGTGACGAAGTTGTAGATCTTGCCCTTGTCGTACCAGCCGACCTTCGACTCGATCCACTTCAGGCGATCGCCGAGTCCCAGCTCTTCGATCAGTTTGATGATCACCGTGTCGGTGCTGAAGATGTGGTGGTAATACGCCTCGAGGCGTGTGCCGCCGACCTCGAACGTGCGCACCAACCCGCCCAGGTACGGGCTTGCCTCGTACAGCGAGACATCGTGGCCCTGCTGCATCAGCCGGTACGCCGACGTCATGCCCGCCACGCCACCGCCAACAATCGCGACTTTCATTCGTGCGCCGATCCTTCTACCGCGCGTCGCGGCGTCGCCATTCGGCGCACACCACCATCGTTGGGCGGGACATCCGTTTCCGGCTCCGGCTCGCTGCTCTTCAGCATGTCGCCGAACGTTAGCTTCATCGACCACATCAGGTACAGCCCGAGCGCGATAATCGGAAACAGCAGGATGGCGTGCAAACCGATCGCGTACGCCGCGCCGAGCTGTGTGCCCACGCCGAATGCGACGAGCGTCTCGCGCACAACGAACTCGAACGGGCCGACGCCGCCTTGCGACGCCAGTACTGCGATCGCGAGGTTGGCCGCCGCCGTCAGCAGCAGGAAGATGTGAAATCCTTCGTGAATGCCGAACGCCAGCGCGATGATGTAGTACATCGTCGCCTCGAGTACCCACGACCCGAGCGACATGAGCAACGCGAGCGCCAGATCGAGCGGATTGCGCAGCGCGCGCAGTCCGTCGAAGAACGACGTGATCAGGTTCTCGACCTTCGGCTTCAGCTTGCCCGGCGCGAGACGATGCAGCGTCGTGCGCAGAAAGCGCTGCCCTGACGATGCCAGTGCCATGTAGAAGAGCAGCCCGACTGCCGCACCGAAGATCACCGCCATCACGAGGCCGAGACCGGCGAAGCTCAGCTCGTAGCCGAAGAACACCGGGAACGATGCGTCGCCGCCGGCGAATGCCGCGATGATTAGCAGCATCGGCACCAGCGTGACGCCGTCGAACAGGCGGTCGACGGCGATCGTGCCGAGAGTCGTCGTCTTGCTGATCCGCTCGCGCTGGCCCAGCACGTATGCCCGGGCCAGTTCGCCGGCGCGCGCCGGAATCAGGTTGTTCGCCATCAGCCCGATGATGACGACCGGATAGAGACGCATTGCGGGCACGCGCTTCACGGGTCGCAGCAGATACTGCCATCGCAGCGTCCGCAGCCAGAGTCCGGCGAAATACACCGGCATCGAGAGCGCCGCCACGAAATAGTTGGCGTCACGGAAGGCGTCGCGCACCTCGCCGAAGTCGGTGCTTCGTATGAACAGCCCGATGAACACGAGACTGATGACGATGCCGATCCAGAACCCACGACTTCTGAGCAAACGGGACTCCCAACCGGGCAAATACGGCCGCGAAAGCGGGCGCAGGAGGTAGCGGCGGCGCTTGGACTCCGCCGCTCTTATCAGACTTGGCAGCGGCCAGAAGCTCCAGCTTCAGGCGCCCGTTCGTCAGCTTCGGCGCGAAGCTAACTTGACGCCTGCCACAGCACTAACTCTATGGTCGGCAACGGAGGGAGGCAATATAGCGTGGCCACCTGAGCAGTTCATCGCCGGAGCGGGCCTCAAAGGACGGCTGCCGTGCTGACCCAAGGCGCCGACTCCCCTCGTACGACCATTGATCGCCCGACCTCTAAGGCTGCCACGAACGAACGAAGGGGGCCGCCTGAGCGACCCTCTCCGGTGCCTCACGGAATGATTTCGGCGAGCGGTATCTTCCTTACGACATGTCCGGCGGAGTCTACGACGAACACGCTCGTGCCGTCGGTCGTGATACCGATGGGCCGGGAGAAGTTGCGGTTCGCATCTGGCGGCACGTCGTAGGCGGCGATGCGGCTGCCGTCGGCGGCGAACGCTAGGATCTGCCCGTTGGCGGGGTCGGTCACGAGCAGGCGGCCGTCAGCGAGCAGCGCCATGTACGCGCGGTCTGTCACCGCTTCGCTGCCCCACGAATCGACGGCGATCGTGCTCTTGAGATTGAGATCGTCGCCGAGGATGACGATGCGCTTGTTCCAGTAATCCGCGATATAGATGTCGCCGGCAGCGTTCGTGACGATACCGACGGGCTCGCTGAGCTCGAGCGGTCCACCACCTGAGCCCTTGCTGCCGAACTGCCGCACGAACTCGCCATCCTGCGTGTATTCGATTACGCGGCTATTCCCGGTGTCGGTGACGAGCACGTTGCCGGCCGCTGTCAGCGTGATGTCGCGCGGACCGAACAGCTTGAACGGATCGCCGCCGGCTTCGACCGCCTGGCCTTCCGCCCATTCGTCGACCTTCGTCAACTGGGCGTCCAGCTTGAGAATCTTGTGATTCCACGTGTCGGCGATGAAGACCGTCCCGTCGGGCGCGATTGTCATCGACCCGGGCAGGTTCAAGGCGAGGTCTTCCGTGGTGAAGGCGCTGATCGACGCCTGGTACTCACCCTGCGCGTTGTACTTGACGATGCGCTGATTGTCGGTGTCCGCGACGAAGATATTGCCCGCCGCGTCGAGCGCGACGTCGGTGGGCCCGCGCAACTGCCCGTCGGCGAAACCTTCGCCACCGATGATCACATGCGTACCCTCGATGCGTACCGTCGGCCCCGCCGGCACGACCGGCACGACGCCGGAGCCCTTCGGGAAGTAGGCGATCGCCTCGGACGAGCCCGGTTCGGCTGCCGGCAACGTGCGGCGCGTCCAGTAGTCCGCCCAATTGCTAATCGCGGAGGACGAGACGAGGTCGCTGAAGAAGTCGCGCGTGGAGTAGGCGCCGTCCGCGCCACGATACTCCTCCGGGAACCAGCGCCGGTGATGATACGGCAGTCCTTCGTCGTACTGGCCGCCCAGGTTTAATTTCGGCGCGCTGGCCTTGGAGATCAGCAGGATCGATCCCGGATTGGGCGCCGTGTAATTGTCGGTGATGGTTGCCCACGTCACGGCCTTGTAGTCGCGCAGGTACCACGCCCAGGGCCACGTGTATCCGTCGATCGCATCGACGACGATCGGCACGTTTTCGTCGAGGCCGCTCGTGCGTGCGTACTCGGCGATCTTGTCGCGGAGTACCGGGATGTCGCCCGATGTCTGCGTGTAGACCAGCAATTCGACGGGCACGTCGCCATAGTCGCGCGTCGCCAGGCCGCCCGGCTCATTCACGTGCGGGCTGTCCGGGTGCCCCCACGATGCCAGCACGCCCGCGCGCAGCGAGAACACCGAGAACGCCGCCACGGCGCCGACGACCGCGACCTGCACCGCCGTACGCCGGCTATAGCCGCTGTACGCCCAGTACACCGCCGCGGCCGCGACGATGGCCAGCGCCCAGCCGCCAAGCGATGCCAGCGAGAACGGGCCGACGATCACGAACACGAGCACCGAGAGGGCCGCCGCGAACGCGGCGTAGGCGTACGGGGCCACTCGCTCGAGTTTGGGCAAGTCGGCGCGCAGGTCTGTGTTCTCGACGATATCGCCGACAAAGCGGCCGGCGAGCACGGCGAGCGCCAGCGCAATGTGGACGTTGAGCCAGGGCATCTTCTCGCTCGCAACGGTGAGCGAGAGGCTCGTCACGATGAGCCAGAAGAACAAGAAGCGGTTGAACATGTGCATCGGCAGCACGAGGACGACGAGCAGCGCGAGGCTGAACGGAATCCACACGTGGAACAACGACGCCTTGACGAGTTCCGGGCCGGTTGGCAAGATCAGCAACGCGATCACCGCGAGAAACAACCCGCCGATCACCATCGCGCGCACGCGGTCGCCGCGGATGCCGTAGTACAGGGCGGCGGCGAACGAGATCGCCAGTGGCAAGAACTCGTACACGGGGATCGTGATGAAGTAGTAGTACGGCGGCTGGTCGCCACGGGCGACATCCTGCTGGCTGATCCAGTAGTCCATCGATCCCCACATGCCGGACATGAACCCTTCGGGGTTCATGAGGAACGTCGTGTAGAGCAGGACGAACGGGATCCAGAACGCGGCCGCGGCAAAGAGCCAGGTCTTCGCCTGCCACAGCACGCCAACCACGAGCGACGCACCGATCAGCCCGAAGACCATCACGTACGCGAGCGTCTTTTCCTGATCTGCGACGTGGAGATTTGCGGCACCCGAGCGCAATTGCCACGTGTCGCCGAGCGCAAGCTGAATGCCGGCAGCAAACTGTGGCACCGACAGAGTTCCAAGCACGATGAGCAGACTGCCCTCTCGTGGCAATTCGCGCAGGCCGTACTTGTCGCGCCAGTCCGAGATAAACGGCCAGGCGATCGCGATCAGCCACGCGAATGGCAAGAGCACGGCGACGAGCGCCCCGTATTTCAGCGGCGTCCATTCGCCAGCGAGAATGCCCGTCGCTGGCTTGCTCGCGCGAATCTGATCGGCGATGTGTACGGCGAGCATGTAATCCAGAAAGACGAGAAACGCGCCGATCGTCATGAACGTCGTTTCTTTCGTCGCGAACGAGCCGGCGAGGAAGCCGGCGGCGAGGTAGAGAAACTTGTTCTCGCCCGAAGCGAGGTAGCGCCACATGAAGATGACGATGCCGAGCGTCCAGAACGCAGTGTAGATGTCTTCGCGCGTGAAGCGGCTGTAGTACGTCAGCGTCGGGGAGAATGCGATGAAGGCGGCGGCTGCCAGCGCGCCGAACGTGCCGAGCTGCCGCCGCAGCAAGAACGGCATGAACACCATGGCCGTCCCCATCGTCGCAGCGAGGATACGCGCTTGGAAGTCGCCGTCCCGGAATATCCACATCATGAAGCCGTTGCCAATGAACTGGAACGGCCCATGCATGAACGGTACGTGCGTGTAGTTGTTGGAGGTTGTGCCGTTAAACGTGAAGACGCTGTCGAGCGTCTCCTTGAAGCCCCAACTGAAGAAGCCGTGCAGGCTCTCGTCGTGGTGCATCGCGCGGTCGCCGAGATTCCAGAAGCGCAGCACCGCGGCAAACACGACCAGGAGTGCGTACGACGAGATCTCCCAATAACGCCCCGCCAGCACGCTGACGCGGTCACGCGTCGCGTCGTTCATAGCGAATGCCCTCAGGCGCTCGCCGGTCGTGCCGAAGGGGGCATCCGCGTTTGGTTCTTGTGTGCTCATCGGGCGGCCTCAACCTTGCTTGCGCCTTGCGTCGAATAGATCGTCACGAGCCCGCCGTCGGACGTGAACACCGCGGGCAAGGACTCGAACTTTGCAAGCTGCACGCCCTGGAGCCTACGTTCGATCTCGCCCACGTAGATGTACGTGACGCCATACTTCCGCAGAATCGCCTGGACGGCAGCCATGTCTGTGGTCTGATACAGCGTATTGACGTCCTCAAAGCGGCCGGCCCGGGGTTCGCTCGAGCCTCGCCACTGATCCTCATGCCCGCCCCATCCGAGGATGGTCGGTGCCCCGGTTGCCGCCGAAATGCGGCCGTACTCTGAGTATTGGCCGCCGGTCGCTTCCGCGATCACAAACTCCTGTCCCTGCGCCCGTTCCTGCAGCCAATCGATCGCCTGGAGTTCGTCCGCCGAGAGATAGCTATTGCCTCCCAGCTGCCCGCCAACGATGATCAACTCGCCGTTTTGGTTGTACGGACGCGCCCGGTTGAACGCGCCGCCCAGGGGGTACAACGCGGCTCCGACAAGCACTATAGCAGTGGCGGCGGCCCACGCTGCCGTAAATTTTCTCTCGCTTCCGGCACTCAACCGCCATGCCGACGTCAGCTCGTACAGCGCGAACCCGGCGACCAGAGCCAGCAGCAGCCACGCCTGGTAGTAGAGCTTGAACACGGTGTTCATCCGGTTGTTGAAGACGTCGCCAACGTAGAAGAACTCCGTCCCCAGAATCAGGAGTAGCGCTGTGGAAACTAACAACAGCGCAAAAACTCGTGCGCCGCGTCCAGCCGCGGCTCGCTTGCGGCTCGAGGTCATCTCGAGCCAGAGCGCTATCAGCGCCGCCGCGAGGACCGCGCCGATGAAGATCGCGCTGAACCAGGCGCTGCCGCGGTCGAGGATTTGAGTGCCGAAACCGGCGGCATCGGCGATTTTGGAGTCGCTACGGGCGCGTTGCCAGCCGAAGAGCAGCGCCCACCCGGCGATGACGGCTATGGGCACGGCGGCCGCGACCGCGGCCACGTTCGTGGTGATGCGCTCGCGCTCGGCGAGCAGGCGCCAGCCGATGTAGGGCAGCGCCAGTGCGAACAGCGGCCCCCAGTAGAGCAGCAGGTGAAACGGCCGCGTGCCCGCGACCGTGATCCCAGGCCGCGTGACGACCGCACCCACGCCGTCGGCCTGCGACGCGAAGCTCAGGAAGAACGGCAGATACACCACCAGCGCGAGCAAGACGAGTGGAATCGCGAATGTCAGCACCTGAACGAACAGATCCATCGTGAAGGCGCCGGTGCGGCGGAAGTTGCTGACGAACGCCGCGGCCACGACGACGAACGCCATGGTGGCGATGTCCCACGTATTGATGAACGCCAGCGCTCCCAGCATGATCGCCGAGCCGATCAGCAACAGCGGGCGCTGAAGCCAGAACGTCACATCGAGCGGCTCGTCGCTCCGGTATAACGTCAGCGCCACGCCGGCGACCAGCAGCACGAATGGCAGCGCCATGACATGCGGATGCAGATCGCCGAGCAGAAAGCTGAACATCGGAAACTCGGTGATCGCCCGATCAGCATCGCTCAGCGGATAGATCCGCGACGCGTTGAAGAAGGCGAAGAACTCGCTCGGGTACCAGGTCGCGCGCGGTTCGCTGACGGTCAGTCCGTCAACATCGGCCCACTGATAGAAGCCCTTGCCGCCGATCCCGTACGACGACGCGAACATGAGGACCCAGACGAGATTACCCATTACGACGAGCATCAGCGCGCCTGCCAGCCCGAACACTGGCGCTTGCCAGTTCAGCGTGCTGCCGGGGACGGCCGTCGCTCTCGCCTTGGCGTTGGACGCCGGCCTCGGTGCGTCGTCGGTCTCGTGCATACGCACGAGGTTGTAGACCAGCCCGAAGGCGGCGACGAGCGCGAGCGACGCGATCATCGCCAGGCCGATGTTGTAGCCGACATCCGTCGGCACGCCCGCCAGCCGGCCCGTCATTCCGACGATGAGGTAGCCGAAGTAGTAGTAGGCGACCGTGTGGCCCGACAACCACGGGTCTTCTGGCGGAAAGTGATCCGCACGCGTCACGGCGTTCAAGAACATCAGATCCATCGGTTGCTCGGTGCCGCGAATGTCGCCCACCGTCGACCGTAGCCAGACGCCGAGGGCGAACGTGACGAGCAGCAGCGCCTCGACACCGGCAATGTACGTCCAGTGCTCGCGCGCCCACGCTTCGATGTCGTCGCGCTCGCGCCACGCGAACACGGCCGCCAGCGCGCCCAGCGGCGCCAGCGCCAGCACGATGCCGACCGACGAGTTCGGCAGGATGCGCAGGCTGTTGAAGAACCAGAACGTGAACCCGAGCAGCAGCAGTCCGAACGGCTTCGAGAGTGCGTACCCGCGATCGGGCAGTCGCCGGAAGAGTGCGAGGCACAGCGGCAGCAGCACCAGTCCTGCCAGTTGGAGGACCAACCACCAGCGGATCGTTTCAGTCATGCGTTTCTAACGTCTTCGTGGAGTGACGGCGCGTCGCCCATGCGTCTAACACCAGTACGATGCTCGCACGCCCAGAGTTTGGCGCGAAGCTACAAGCTTGAACCAGGCGTGTCCGCGGAATCCGTGACTATTGAAAGAGCGCATCGACGAACTCTTCCGCATCGAACGGCGTCAAGTCTTCGGGCTGCTCGCCGGTGCCGATGAAGCGCACCGGGATCTCGAGCTGATCGGACACGGCGAACACGATCCCGCCCTTCGATGTGCCGTCGAGCTTCGTCAGGCAGAGCGCCGTGATCGGCACCACTTCCGCGAACGCCTTCGCCTGCACCAACGCGTTCTGTCCCGTTGTCGCGTCCAGCACGAGCATCACTTCGTCCGCGCCCTCCGGTACTTTCCGCTCGATGACGCGGACGATCTTGCCGAGTTCCTCCATAAGGTTGAACTTCGTGTGGAGCCGGCCCGCCGTGTCGATCAGCACGACATCGGCGTTGCGGCTCTCGGCCGCGGTCAGTGCATCGAAGACGACGGCGCCCGGGTCGGCGCCCTGCTTGTGCGCTACCACGTCGGCGCCGACGACCTCGCCCCAGCTTTTTAGCTGCTCGATCGCCGCCGCGCGGAACGTGTCAGCCGCTGCGACGACGACCTTCTCGCCGTCCTCACGGTACGCCTGCGCCAGCTTGGCCACGCTCGTGGTCTTGCCGGTGCCGTTCACACCGACGATCAGGATCACGGCCGGCCGGCCGGATGGCGGATCATCTTCCTCGCCCCAGATGCGGCCCTTCTCGGTGCCCGTCTTGAGGATGGCGACCATTTCCTCTTTGAGCATCTCGCGCACGTCGGCGGCGTCTTTCGTGCGCTCCTTCTCGACGCGCAATTGCACGTCTGTCAGGATCTTCTGCGTCGTGGAGACGCCTGTGTCGGCGCCGATCAGCAGCTCCTCCAGTTCCTCCCAGACTTCGTCATCGATCTTTCCGCGATCGAAGATGCCGGAGATGTTGCTGAACCAGCCCTTGCGGGTGCGCTCCAGCGCCTGCTCGGTCTTCTCGTCGGTCTCTTTGGTGCGCTTAAAAATCCGAAGCAGGGCGACCCTCCCAACAGGCTCGCGGCATTCTATCGGCTGGCCAGCCAAAGCTGTAGCCGTTGCGCTTAGCCGCGAAGTCGTTGCCGTGGTGACGCTGGCTGCCGAATCGGTGCCGCTGAACTCACTCGTCGTGCTCGATGTCACCGAGTTTGAGACTGAGGACGCGAGACACGTTGTCGGCGCCCATCGATACGCCGTAGATGGTGTCGGCCGTCTCAATTGTCCGCCGGTTGTGCGTGATGATGATGAATTGCGTCTTCTGCGCCAGTTGCCGCAGTTCCTCGACGAACCGACCGACGTTGGCTTCGTCTAGCGCCGCATCGACTTCGTCCAGCACGCAGATCGGCGACGGGTTAGCCTGCAAGAGCGCGAACAGCAGCGCCACCGCGGTCAGCGATCGCTCGCCGCCCGATAGCAGCGCCAGCGAGCCGAGCTTCTTGCCCGGCGGCTGCGCGATGATGTCAACGCCGGGCAACCCCTGCTCATCCGTTTCACCCAACTCCAGCCGCGCCGTGCCGCCCTGGAAAAATGCGCTGAAGTAACGCTCGAACTCGCGGTTGACGATCTTGAACGTCGTCCGGAACCGGTCCCGGATGATCGTCTCGAGCTCGGTCGTCGCTTCGTTGAGTTGCGCCTCGGCCTGCGCCATGTCGGCGAGCTGACCCGTCAGGAAATCGTAGCGTTCGCGGCTTTCCGAGTAGTCCGTCGCGGCCTGCTCGTTGACCGGCCCCAACCCGCGGATCTGCGCCCGCAAGTCGGCGATCTTGTCGCGCATCTCCGTCGGGTTGATCGTTGAAGCGCCGCGGATCGGGGGCAAGTCACCGCCCCCATCGCCATGACCGCCGTTGCCGTCCGGCGTACGCATCCAACGCGGCAGATCGCCCGGCGCGTCGGCATACGCTTCGTCGCCGTCGCCGTCGCCGTCATCGTCGGCGTCCTCTGCCTTGTCGATCGCAAGCCGCTCGATCTCCCCGTCCTCCGTCGCGATGAATCCTTCCGACTCGAGGCTCTGCCGCAGCGCGTCGAGTTCGTCGCGGCGCACCCGAGCGTCGTTCTCGGCTTCCATCAGCGCGCGCTCGCCGTCTCGCTGCTGCGCGTTCGCTTCCACGAGTTCGGTCGACAACGATCGCTCACGTGATTCGAATTGTGCCAGCTCACCGCGCGCCGGCTCGAGTTCGGAGCGCAACGCCTCGACTTCTTCATTTTTCCCGGCAAGCTCCCGCTGCGTCAGGTCGAGCCGCGACGCGATGGCGCGCGCTTCATCTTGCGCCTTGCTGCGCTGTTCATCTTTCATCGTCAGTTGCCGCGTGAGGCGATCACGAGCCGCGCGGTCTACGCCCGTGACCTGCCGCTCCGTCCGCAGTTCCCCATCGAGGTGCGCTACCTTCGCCGCGTGTTCGGCGATCGCGTCCGCAAGCAGCGTCCGCGCCGTGTCCAGCTCGGCGATGGCGCGGCGCTGTTCCTGCTCCTTCTCCTCCGCGGCGAGCGCCTCGCGCGTGCGCGTCTCCCGCTCGGTCTCTGTGGCCTGGCGCGCATCGGTCAGTCGCGCGATCTCGTCGTCGCGACGCGTCGCTGACTGCCGCGCCGTTTGGGTCCGCGCGCGCAACGCGCCGAGCGTCGCATGGGCGTTCGCGAGCGCGGTGTCTGTCTTCGCGCGCAGGGCGCGGAGCTCTTCGAGCGTCGCGTCCAGTTCGACGATGCGCTGTTCCGCCGCGATGATGCGTTTACCCGCTGTCTCGACCGACAGCTCACGATCGGCGATCAGCGGCAGCAAGCGGTGGATCTCGCCGGGCAGGTCGTCCAGCTCACGCTCGTGCGCGAATGCCGCCTCTACCATCGATAGTGAGCCCGCGGATACGGAGCCGACGGGGCGCAAAAGCATGCCATCCGTCGTTGCCACGGCGTTCGCGAGTCCGCGGCGCACGAACCGATGCGCTAGTCCAAGATCGTTGACGATCACCGTGCGTCCGAGCAGCGTGTCGATCAGCTTTCGGTAGCGCGAGTCGCACTTCACCAGCGCCGAGGCGACGCCGACGACGCCGCGCTCCTTCATCAGATTGAGCGGACGCTGCTCCTGGAAGTTGTCCAGCGCGTAGATCGTGGCGCGGCCGCTCTCGCCGCGGATCAGGAAGTCGAGCGCTTCGAGCATGTCTTCGTCGCGTTCGACGACGATCGCGAACAGACTGTCCGCCAGCGCCGCTTCGATGGCTTTCTCGAGCCCGGGCGGCACCCGCATCAACTGTCCGACGAGTCCCAGCACGCCGGGCAGCGAGACATCCGCGGCAACCGTGTCGCGCTTGATCACGTTGCCGGCTTCGAGGATCGCGCGGACACCGGCGTCCGGCGCCTGCGGCCGCACGTCGATCGTCTCCATTAGCTCGAGCCGTACTTGTGCGGCTTCCAGCTCTGTTCGCATCGCGCGGAGATCGGCGTCCACGGTCGACGTCTCGCGGCGGGCCATCGCCAGCCCGTCCACCGCACGACGGCGTTCATTCAGCGTCTGTTCGATCTTCGCGCCGACGCTCGCCACCTCCGCTTCGAGCCGCGCGTTCTCCCGCACAGACTCCGCGAGCGTTGCCGTCTGCTTCCGTTCTTCTTCGGTTGCTGCTTCCTGCTCGCGCCGGCAGCGGGCGATCGCGTCCGCCGCGTCGGCGATGCGCCGCGACAGATCGTCGGCTAACGCCCGCGCCCGCGAAGAAGCTTGTTCGCTCGCGAGGGCGCCGCGTTGCAGCTCGTGCAGTTCCGTTTCGACGCTGGCCAGCCGTTCGCGCTGCGCCGCAAGCTCCGCGCGCGCCGACGCCAGCGCCGCTTCCTGTTCGGACATGTCGGCCAGAGGCGTCGCTTCTTCCTGCGCCGCCTCATCGACCTGTAACGCCGCCAGTTCGACGGACAGCTCTTCGATGCGCTCGCCAAGCATCTTCGCGCGCTCTTCGTCGAGGGCGGCGCGTCGCTCGAGATCGCGTGCGTAGTCTTGCAAATTGCGGAGTCGCGTCTCGCGCAGCGCGATGTCGCGCCGGCGTTCTTCGATCGCCGCGCCCAGTTGCACGAGCCCGTCCTCGCGCGTACGCACTTCGGCGCGCGCGTGCTCAAGTTCCTCGGTGCGTTGATCCTGCGTCGTGATCGCGGCCAGCACCTGAGCGTTCACTTCGCTCCACTGATGCCCGTACCAGGCGTGCAGTGTCACGGCGAGCTCGCCTGCCAGTTCCTGGTACTTCACTGCTCGCCCGGCCTGCCGCTCGAGCTGCGTGATGCGCGGTTCGATCTCGCGCACGAGCATTCGCACGCGGTCAAGATTCTCGCGCGTCGCCTTCAGCTTGTGCTGCGAGTCTTCGAGCTTGTTGCGGTAGAGCCGCACATCGGCGGCCTCTTCGATCAATCCGCGGCGGTCTTCGGGCCGCAGGCTGAGCACCTGCTCGACCATACCCTGGCCCATGAACGCGTAGCTGTTCTGTCCGACCTGCGCGCGCATGAACAGCTCGACGACGTCCCGCAGCCGCACCTTTGCGTTGTTGATCAGGTACTCGTTATCGCCGCTGCGGTAGGCGCGCCGCGTGACGACGACGTCCGCGAACTCGATCGGTAGCCACTGTGTGCTGTTGTCGAGCGTGATGCTTACTTCGGCGACGCCCATCTGCGCGCGCCTATCGCTGCCAGCGAAGATCACGTCCTCGGTCTTGCGTGCGCGCAGCGTCCGGCTGGCATGCTCACCGAGCACCCACCGCAGCGCGTCGGCGACGTTCGTCTTACCGGTGCCGTTCGGCCCGACGACGCACGTCACGCCCGGCGCAAACTCGAACGCGGTTCTGTTGGCGAAGCTCTTGAATCCCTGCACGTCGAGGCGTTTGAGATACAACTAGGCGATCTCCTGTTGCTCGATCTGCGCCAGCGCTTGCTGCGCCGCTTCCTTTTCCGCCATCTGTTTGCTGCGCCCCTCACCGACGCCGAGCGACCGTCCGCTGACCATCACCTGCACGGTGAAGCGCCGAGCGTGGTCTGGACCCTCTGTTTTCATCAGCCGGTACGACGGCGTCGTCTGCCAGCGTGACTGGATCACTTCCTGCAGCCGCGACTTTGGATCCGACGGCATGCCGCTTTCGCGCAGCGCCTTGAGCTCGTCGCCCAGGGTCCGCCTGATGAACGTCCGCACTTTGACGATCCCGCCATCGAGAAAAATGGCGCCGACGACGGCTTCATAGGCCCGCGCGAGGTTGGTCGGACGGTTGCGCCCGCCCGCGGCGTCCTCGCCGCGCCCCAGTTGCAGATAGTCGCCGAGGTCGAAGCGTGCGGCGGCGTTGGCCAGCGTGTCGCGGCGGACGAGGTGCGCGCGGAGTTCGGTCAGCTTGCCTTCGTCGACGTCGGGATACTCCGTGTACAGTTGCTGCGCCACCACGACGCCGAGCGCGGCGTCGCCCAGGAACTCGAGCCGCTCGTTCGAGCCGACATTGATACCGGGATTCTCGTTGAGGTAAGAGGTGTGGATGAGCGCCTGCCGCAGCAGTTCATGATTCTTGAACTTCAGCCCGAGCCGGTCCTCCAGCTCTTTCCAGGACGGCAAACCTACACCTCTCGCAGTGCGCGGCACAGCAACCACCCTTAACCGGTGGCGAAAAGCACGACGACCGCCCGAAGCGGTCGTGCTCGACAGCAATCCAACAGCGCGGCAGGCGCCCGGACCAACAAGAACCGCATCGCGATCCCTTGGCTGGTTCGGTTGCTCCCGCTCCATCCGGTTGCGGCCATCGCGATGGATCATCGCCACGCGTCCGCCATCCCAAATGAACCCACTGGCCGCCAAGCCGTGTCGATGATAGGTACGCACCCGTAGCACTGTCAACCCGCCCCAATCACACCGCAAGCTCGAACAGGTGCGGCGACTGATACACAGCGGTACGGAAGCCCTTGCGGGGGACGGTCGAACCGTGCATGCGGCGGTCTCACAGGCGTATATCATTGCCACATGCACATCGATATCGTCGTCCGAGACGCCATCCGCGACGACGTCCCGCGCATCGTCGCCCTCTACCGCACGGACGAGTTCACCCGGAAGCACGCCACGGCATCGTCCGCCGCCGTAGAACCCGGCTACTACGCGGCGTTCGAGGCGATCGATAGCGATGCACGGAACCGCCTGCTCGTGGCCGAACACGAGGGCGCCATCGCCGGGTCGTTTCAGTTCACGTTTGTGCCCGATATGCAGCCCCACGGCCGCGATGTCGCGATCATCGAGAACGTGATCGTGGACGCCGCGTCACGCGGCCGAGGCATCGGCGACGCTATGATGCGCTGGGCGATCGAAGAGTCACGGCGCCACGGGTGCGCGCAGGTGAAGCTCACGAGCAACAATGCGCGGAGCGACGCCCATCGCTTCTACGAGCGCCTGGGGTTCGAAGCGACCCACGCGGGCTTCAAACTGATCCTCTAGAAGCAGGCGCTGCTCGCAAGCGGCACCTCGCGCGCTCGCTCATATACTGAGCGTATGCCGGCTTCGACCGATCCCGCCGTGCTCCGTGCGAGACTCCTCGCCGCTATCGTGCCAGAGGCGCGTGCCGCGGTCGGCCGCATCATTGCGCAGGGCGGCGACGCACGCGTGTACGCCGTCGGGGGCTTCATCCGCGACGCGATCATCGGGCGTCCGCCGGTCGACATTGATCTCGCCATCGGTGCGGACGCCATCGACATCGTCCGCGCCGCACTTCCGCGCGAGCGCGTCACTACGCACGTCCGGTTCGGCACTGCCAGCGTCACGATCGCCGGCTCCCGTATCGACGTGGCGACCACCCGCAGCGAAACCTACGCTCGCGCCGGCGCGCTCCCCAAAGTCGCAACCGCCCGCATCGACGCCGACCTCCGCCGCCGCGACTTCACCGTCAACGCGCTCGCGCTCACGCTGAACGGCGCGCCGACGCTGATCGACCCGTGCGGCGGACTCGATGACATTGCGAAGCGCCGTATCCGCGTCCTGCACGATCGTTCGTTCGGCGACGACGCGACGCGTGTCTTCCGCGCCCTCCGCTACGCCGCGCGTCTCGGATTCACGCTGGAGCCGCACACGTTCGATCTGCTGTACGCCGGGATTAGCCACGTCGCGACGATCGGCGGTGAGCGACTGCGCCGAGAACTCGAACTGATGCTGGCGGAAGACAGCGCTGGTTCCGCGCTCGAGGCCGCGGACGCGACGGGGGCGCTTGCTGCGGTGCATGCGGCGCTCAGTTGGGACGCGGCGCGTACGGCGGCACTCGGTTATCCCGCCGCGCGCCATGCGAAGCGCACAAACTACGGCTTCGCGTTGCTGGCGCTTCACGCGACGCCCGAGGACGCGGAAGCGATCACGGCCCGCCTGCGCCTCAAGCGCGACGAAGCGGCGGCTGTGTCGGGCATCGCCGCCCTGCGCCGCGCATTAGACATGCTCGCCCGCCCCGACGCCAAACCCTCCGGCGTCGCCTTGCTCCTCGATCGGTTCCCCGTCGCCGCAGTCGCAACGCTCGCCGCCGCGGATGATTCGATTGCCGGGCAAACGGCGCTTCGTTACCTTGAAGAGTGGCGCGGCGAGCGTCCGATCCTGACCGGCCGCGACCTGCAGGACATGGGCGTGCCCGTCGGCCCGAACATCCAGCGCGGCTTGCAGCTGATCCGCGCCGCTCGCCTCGATGGCTGGGCCAGCGACCGCGGCGACGAACAGGCGCTCGTCCTGCGCTTCGCGAAGAGCATCCGCGATTCCGGCGCCATGAGCGCCACTCTAGATCTGAAGTTCAATGGCAACTGACGCAGCAACCGCCGCCATCTGCACCGTCTGCCGCGGCGCGATCGACGCGCCGATGTCAGCCGAGTGCAACTGGTGCAACGCCCCGTTCCACCTCAACCAGCGCAACGACGTCGAAGCGCAGGACTGCGGCGAGGTGTGGATCGACGAGCAGCATCTGGCGCTGCAGTTTGCGTGCAATACGTGCTTAGCTGGCGATGCGGGGCCGATCGTGGCGGCGCGGCAGCCTGCGCCGACGACTGCGCCGCGTCTGCGGGCGGCACGCGATGCGACGCGTCCGCGCCGGTACAAGAAGCGCCTATAGACGGCGATTCACTCGCGCCGGGCGTCGAAGCATCCGTTCCAGTGTTGCAGTAGAATGAACCGATGAAACCACCGCTTGTCATTAGCTGGCTCGCGCTCCTCGTGTTCGTGCTCGTCGGCAGCGTCGTCTCCCTTCCGGGCGGCGCCACGATCAACGCGCTCTGGGTAGGCGCGCTCAGCGTGCTGTGCGGCTCGGCGCTGCTGGGGCTCCTCGTGAAGCTGCTTTCCCACACGCGGCCGGTCGACGACGTCGATATCGCCTACCCGTCATCGCACGCAGCGGCACTCAGCGCATCCGCAGTTGCCGGCGCATATTTCGTTGCCGATAGTGCGCATCTCCCGGACATCGGCACCGGCGCGAACATCGACTGCTAACGATGGCTACAACGCGCGCGGACGTCCGCGGATCCAAACCAGCACGAAGCACACAGGACGCACCAGCGTCGACCAAAGACACGACCGTCTCTCCCGCCGCTCGATGGCAGTGGCGCACGTTCCCCGTCTTCTGCGCCTTCGTCGCTGGCCTGCTGATCGCCAGTTTGCTCAACCGTGAGACCGACACCAACGCCGAATCGATGATCCAGTATGCGGCGCTGCTCGGCGCCGGCTACATCGTTGCGCACCTCTTCGTCACCAACGTGATCGTCGCCGGCCGCATCAAACGCCGCGACGCCATCCGCGCCCGCGGCGAAACGCCACCCGAAGACTTCGAGGACGACATCGTGTACCCGGACGCGGACGAACCCCGCATCAACTGAGCGCGAACCCACGGCGGCGGCGTTCCATCCTCTAGCCTCCATCCTCACAGTCCCCGTGAAACGCACTACGGCTCGCACAACAGCCAGTACACTGCCCCAATGGCCCACGATCCCGCCCAGGACGACGATCTCCTCGGCCAGTCCGCAGAGACCGTCGCACGCCGCGCGGACACGCGCTTCGACCGCTTCGTACTTCGCACGACGGCCTGGCTCGCCGAACACCAGCGCATCCGCCTCGTCGCCGCGATCGGGCTGCTGCTCGTGGCGCTGCTGCCGGGCCTGGTGCTGCTGTTCTATCCGGATCTCACGGACGGACTCGAGGGCTTCGGGTACTTCGGCGTCTTCCTCACTAACCTCGCCAGCACGGCGACGGTGTTCATCCCCGTCCCGGGGCTCACCGGCGCGGCGCAGTTGCTGATCATCCGGGAAGCCGACCGCGCCGGCTTCCCCTGGCTCGTCGGCATCGCCGGAGGCGCCGGGATGGCCGTCGGCGAAGTGACCGCGTATTACACGGGCTACCTCGGCTCGGAACTTGCGCGCGGCCGCGAGATCCCCGGTCCGAAGCGTTTTCGCGCCGCGATCGAGCGCATCGTCCGTGGCATCGACTGGCTGATGGACCGCTGGGGCATGGCGACGCTCTTCGTGCTGTCGGCGGTGCCGAATCCGCTGTTCGAAGTCGCCGGCATCACGGCGGGTTCGGTGAGAATGCCCTTCAAACGATTCTTCCCGGCTGTGACGGCGGGGAAGATCGTGCGGGGGTTGCTGCTGGCGTATCTGGGGCACCGGCTGCCGTTTGTGTGAGTTGCGCGATGATGCCACAAACGCAGTCTGCCGGCGTGATGTACGATCCAATCCTCATGAGGCATACGGTGGCCGCGCCTGAGTGCGCGAATCAGGAAACATGAACGCTGAACTGGTTCTCGAGTACATCCAGACGCTCGTCTATCCGACTTTGATAGCAGCCGTGCTAGCGGGCGCCTTCCTGCTCTACCGCGCCGAGATTCGACACTTCCTCACGAACCTACGTGAGGCGTCGTTCGGAGGCGCGGCTGTTAGATCGGATCCGCCTCCCCCGCAGCCCACCACTCTCATCGAAGCGACCGAACCCGTGGCGGTACCGCTTGAAAGCAAAGGCGAAGCCGATGCAGGTGCGGCGTTGAAGGGCGACTATCTTGAGTTGCTCATCAGGTACGCGAATGCGAGAGAGGAACTTGGCTTTGAGAAAGCTTATCGCGGCATCTATGGCACTCAACTGCGATGCTTGCAGTTACTGGAGGTCGAACGACAAAAGGGTGAGGACGGTCACGCGTGGACGCGTGAGGAGATTCGGGGATTGCATGCGTTACATGAAAGCAAGACTGACCATCCGATAACTTTCGAAGTATGGCTTCGCTTTCTTTCGGAGGTCACTGGATTTGTGGAAGAGGATGAGAACGGTCGGTACCGACTCTCGGATGAAGGGCATGCGTTTCTGCTTTACCTCCATCACCAGTGGATACTTGCCGATCGCCCTTACTAGGTCGCAGTGCATCCGCGCTCCGGCTTCCCGCATCCCGTTTCTCGCTTCCCACGTCCCGCCGCAGCCACGCCACCCCCTCCACCTCGCACGGCCACTCCCCCCGCAACAACGGCCGATACCCCAGCCGGATCCAGAAATACATCGAGATTCCGTGCACAGCCGCCACCGGCGCGAAGATCGTCCGCACGCCGCGCGCCCGCAATTCATCTTCGACCAGCGCCGCCGCCCGCATCCCCGCACCTCGCCGCGCTTCTGCAGCCGGCGTGCCTACGAACTCCACGATCGCGCACCCAGCGCGCGGTGCGTTGAGGCGGTACACCACCAAACCGACGGCACTGTCATCGCGCTCGATGACATGCACTGTGCGGCCATCAGTGATCGCGGCATCGGACGTGATCGTCGATGCGTCGTAGTCGACGGAGCCGGCGACGGCCGGGAGCCAACCGACGAGCCATGTGCGATCGGCGTCGCGGAGTTCGCGGAGTACGATCATCGAGGCACTACCGGGAGAATGGAGGGACGAACCTCTGAGTCCGTTTTGGTGGGCGCATCAAGGAGATTCACGATCACTTCCGCCGGCGACGCCGCCGCTCGTGCAAGGCTCTGGCGCCGTCCGCGATCCACGCGATGGCCGCCACTCTTGTTCCAACGTACGCCAATGTGTACTGAATATCGAGGTACATAAAGAGCAGCGACACGCCGGCGAGAACCAATAGCGCGATCCGCAGTCCCGATGCGAACGGGTAGTGAGCAGTTTCGACGAAGCGCGTTCGCAACCGATCCAACCATCCCGTTTCTCCGCCGCCGGCCCGCACCTTATCTCCGCCCATCTGTGACATCTGTGGATAACCCCCGCCCCAACCACGCCGCCACCTCATCCGGCAACTCGCGCGCCGGCAACTCTCGCAGCGTGCACGACGGCAGCGACCGCACGAACGCCTCGCCGTACTGCTTGCTCCGGAGGCGCCGATCGAGCACCACCAGCACGCCGCGATCCGTCTTGCGCCGGATCAGCCGCCCGAACCCCTGCTTGAACCGCAAGATCGCCTGCGGCAGCGCGAACTCGTCGAACGGCCGGTCGAACAACTCGCTGCGCGCCTGGTAGATCGGGTCCGACGGCACCGGAAACGGCAGCTTCGCGATCACCAGCAGCGACAGCGCCTCGCCGGTGACGTCGACGCCCTCCCAAAAGCTCGCCGCCCCCAGCACGACGCAACGATGATTATCGCGCAGCGTCGCCAGCAACTGCCGTGGCGGCCCGTCAATACCCTGTCCCAGCACGAGGATCTCCTGCTCCTCGAGCGGCCGCTTGATCCCGTTGTACGCCGTCCGCAGCGCCGCGTGCGACGTGAACAACACAAGCGCCCGACCCTCGCTCGCCTGCACCATTTCGATCAGCGCCGACTGCACCGCGGCTGCGTAGCCCGGCGAGTTCGGCTCCGGCATGTCGCTCGGCGTCAGGATCAGCGTCGACGCGCGATAGTCGAACGGCGAGCCGAGCAGTAGTTCGCGCGCATCCTCCGCGCCCAGCCGCTGCTTCATGTAGCCGAAGCTGTCCTCCGTCGTCAGCGTCGCGCTCGTCAGAACGACGCTGTCTTTCGACGCGAACAGCCCCGCCTTCAGCTTGTCCGCCACACCCAGCGGTGCGCTCGCCAGCGACGGCGATGCGTCGCGGCGGCCGAGAGTGAGCCAGCAGATCGTCTCGCGATCGTCCTCGCCGATGATCCGCGTGATGCCGGCGCGCAGCTTCTCGCCCTGCTCGTACGCGTCCGCGGCATCGCCCGCCACCGCGTCGCGATCGAGAATGTCCGACGGGTTGATCTGCGCCAGCATGTCGCTGATCTCGTCGGTCATGCTTGCGACGCCCGCCAGCACGTCGTTGGTCTCGAACCACGCGGACTCGACGTTCGTCCAGTCTGGCTGCACGCGCATCGAACGATTGATCGTGATCCGGTCGTCGTAGTCGCCGCGCTCGCTCGCGTGCTGCTGCCCGAACGCCTGCGCCGCCCGAAAGAACACCGGCACCGAATCGCGCGCGCGCGTCACCGCCGGCGCCAGCGTGCGCGCCATCTGATTCAGCTGCGGCGCCGCACTCAACACCTGCTGAGACGCGCGCGTGGCGTTTGCGATCGTCCCGACGAGGCCGCCTTCGCCGCCGCGCGTGCCGCGCGTGTGCAACCGGTCGAGCCAGTCCATCACGTCGGCTTCCGACGCCGTGAACCCGAACTGGCTCGTCGCTTCGTCCTCAAGATGATGCGCCTCGTCGACGACGAGATGCTTGTACTCCGGCAGCACGTTGCCGCCCGTCGTCACGTCCGACAGCAGCAGCGAGTGGTTGACGACGAGGAGATGCGCCGCCTCCGCCTTCCGCCGTGCGCGATGCAGGAAGCACGTCCCGTCGCGCACGAACGCGCACTGCATCGTCAGGCAGCCACCCTCTTGCGCGCTCATCCGCGACCACGCCGCATCCTCTTCGCGCCGCAACGCCAGCTCCGCACGGTCGCCCGTATCCGTTTGCCCCAGCCAGAACAGCAGCCGCACGAGCACCCGCGCTTCTTCCGACGACAGCACCGCACTGCGCAGCGCGGACGACCAGCGCAACAAGCAGAGGTAGTTGCGGCGACCCTTCAGCTGCGCCACCTGTAGCGAGTCCGCGTCGATCCCGGCCGACTCGAGCAGTGCCCGCGCGATCGGGATGTCCTGCCCCGTAAGTTGTTCCTGCAAATTGATCGTGTTCGTCGAGATCACGGTGCGCGCGTTGTTGCGCACCGCGTGCAGCGCCGACGGCACCAGGTACGACAACGACTTTCCGACGCCCGTTCCCGCTTCGACGATCAGTTCACCGCCGTCCGACAGCGTCTCGCCGATCGCTCGCGCCATCGCCGATTGCTCCGGCCGCTCTTCGAACTCCTCGAGCGCGTCTCGCGCCGCCGCCGACGTGATCAGCGCCGCCGACTCCTCCGGATCGACGTACACGCGCCGCGTCGACGGCACCAACGCATCGCCAATCGGCGCTGGCGCTTTCACGAACCCGTGTACGAAACCTTCGCGTTCGCCCTCGCCAGCCACCCGCTCACGCTCCGAAGCGATCTCGCGAAACAGATGCCGCAGGGGCCAGTCGCTCGCCGAAGCGATGCGCTCCGCCTCGACCAGCAAATCCGCCGGCGAGGCCGCCAGCCGCTCGCGCAACGCCACGAACACCTGCCGCGCCGCGTCGGCGTCCGCCATCGCGCGGTGCCTCGTCGGAAACTCGATGCCGAGGCGCTCGGCGATGGCGCCGAGCGATCGGCCATGCTGCATGTTCGGCAGCATGAGGCCGGCGAGTTCGAACGTGTCGTACGTTGGCCCGAAGACCTGCACCCCGTCCCGCTGCAGAAACGTCGTATCGAACGTCGGATTCTGCCCGACGATCGGATCCAGCCCGATAAAGTCTTCTATCTCGCGTGCCACAGTGCTGAACAGCGGCGCCGTCTCCAGCTCCGCCGGATCGATCCCAGTCAGCATCGCAATCCGATACTCCAGCTGCCGCCCAGGATTGATCAGCGATTGGTACGTCGAAAGAACGCCCGACGCGTCGAAGCGGATCGCCGCGACTTCGATAATCTGATCGTGGTCGGGGTCAAGACCCGTCGTCTCAAGGTCAATGGAAACGTACGCCAAGGAGGTGGTTCTAGGGCCGAAGCGAGGCGGGAAGGATGCGCGATTGCGGCACCTTCACCCGCGTCGTTCGGCGCGTGCGGTCAGATTCTAGCATGGGACGCGCGACAGACTATGTCGCCCCACAAGAGCGCGCGTATCAGCCAGAAAACGAGGGTAGCTGCGGAGCTTAGCTCCGGCGACGTGCGTCGTGATGGCGAATCACGTTCGCCTCGTGGCACGGGCTTTCAGCCCGTGTCACCCTGGCACGCCGCCCGCCCATAACGCCGGAGTCGCACGTTTGCGCAAGAAAACGCCGCGCTCGATCCATCCTCCAGCCGCTACCCTCCAGTGCCCGAAAACAGGCCGGAAACTATGTCGCCAATCCAGGCGCAGCTTCTTCGAGGCTGTCTTCCGTAAAGTACGTCAGCTTTCCCTGTAGCAACCCGTGGTGCGCGTGGAACCGCCCGCCGCGCAGTTCCTCGACCATCTCCTCCGGCGTCGACAGCTCCTTCTCGAACACCGTGCAATAGAACCCGATGCCCGATGTCGAGTGCGCGTCGCTGCCGCCCGTCACCGGCTTGCCCAGCGCCTTCGCGACGCGCAGCGCGAACAGGTTCTCACGCGGCGTGTTCGCCCCATTCAGCGCCTCGACCGCATCGACGAGCCCGAACACCGGCATCCGCTCGGCCGCCTGCTCCGGCGTCATCGTGAATGGCTCCTTGCCCTGCTTGCGGAAGTACACCGGGTCGAACCAGTGCCGGAACGGATGCGCCACCGCCATGAACCCGCCGACGTCATCGAGCACGCGCCGCAGCTCCTCCGCGCGCCGAATCCCCGGCATGTACTGCTTCAGCCCGACGACGATCATGTGGCCGAGGTCCGTCGACACTTCCATGCCGTTGTTCACGAACAGCGGTGCGTGCGTCTCGCGATATTCCTTGAGCTTGAACGTATCCCACAACCGGTCGTGCTCGGTAATGTTGATGCCCGTGAGTCCGCGCGCTTTCGCCTCCTCGGCGAGATCCTCCGGCGCAAGCCCGCTGTCGGAAGCACCGGCGGTCGTATGGATGTGCATGTCGATGATCGTTCCGGGCATATCGGAGGCGAGTATAACAACGCCACCCCGCAAGCGGCGCCCGCACCGTTCAGACCTGTCCGTCGCCATCGCCGCGGATGAGGTTCGTGCTGCGAAGCGCGCAATGTAGCCGCGGAGCTTCAGCTCCGCCCACGTCATCCACCACCGCGATGATCATCACACGCAACGGCGTTCAACCACCCCAACCCACCTACCCGACCGACGCCAACCACGGCAGCGCCCACCCAAACGCCGCCACGAACACCAGCGCGCCTGCTGCTGCGTACCGCCGCACCGACGGCACCACGAACGCCGGGATAACGATCACTGCCGTCAGCGCGATGACGATCAACGTGTACGCGAAGTTCGGGCTGCCGAGGCCGCCGTCGGGTCGGCTGTCCTCGACACCCGCGAGCAGCAGCCCCAGGATCATCCCGACCGCTGTGAAGAGCAGCATCGCCGCAAAGTGCAGCACGACCGACAGCGCCACCATGTTGGTGCCAGGCGGCGCGACGCGCTGCGCCACGCCGGAGCGATCGTTCGACGCGATCAGCGCGATGGCGGCGATCGGCGCCACCGCCAGCGAGAGCGCAAAGCCGACGATGAAGCCGGCGAAGACTTCGGCCACTACAGTTGCTCGATGCGGAGCGCGCCTGCGCGCGAAAGCGTCCGCACGATGCGCGGCTCGAAGCCGAGGTCGCGCACGCGATCAGTCAGTGCGTGAACGTCTGCAGCGTCCGGTAGCATCAGGAAGAACGAAGGGCCGGCACCGGCGAGGTGTGGCGTGAGGCTTTGCGCGCGCAACGCATCCATCGCGCGCTCCGTCTCCGGCTGCATCGTCGACGTCACGCGCTCGAACACGTTCATCATCGCCTCATCGACGATCGCGTCGCCCGACAGGACGGCCTCGCGCACGCCAATGGTCGCATCACCTTCCGTGAACTCGCTCGGCGTCAGGGCGCCGAACATCGACGCCGTCTTTCCGGCGCCGACGCCGGTCGCGACGCCGATCTGTCGCGCCGATGCCGACGGCGTCGCGAGCAGTAGCCGCGCCGCGACAGCATCCGGCAGCGCCTCGACCGCGTCGCCGCGGCCGCTGATCACCGCGGTTCCGCCGGCAACGAAGAACGGCGGATCGCTGCCGATCTCGCCCGCGATCTCGATCAAGTTCGCATCCGGCTGGCCCGCGTCCCAGAGTACGTTGCAGCCGCGCAGCACGGCCGCTGCGTCGCTGCTGCCACCGCCGAGTCCCGCCGCAATCGGCACGCGTTTCTCCAATTC
>CAZRHH010000020.1:0-44914 GCA_964599885.1 uncultured Dehalococcoidia bacterium
GAGGCCGTCCGCGGCAGCGAGATGGTGTTCGTCTGCGCCGGCATGGGCGGCGGCACCGGCACCGGCGCCTCGCCGATGGTCGCCGAAGTCGCGAAGGAGTCCGGCGCGCTGACGATCGGCGTCGTCACCAAGCCGTTCGGCTTCGAGGGCACGAAGCGCATGCGACAGGCGGAAGAGGGCATCCAGCGTCTGCAGGAGAAGGTCGACACGCTGATCGTCATCCCGAACGATCGGCTGCTCGAAACCTGCGACGAGAACTCAACGGTAGAGGACGCCTTCCGCACGGCGGACGACATTCTGCTTCAGGGCATCCAGGGCATCAGCGAGATCATCACGCTGCCGGGCGAGATCAACCTCGACTTCGCCGACGTACGCAAGATCATGGCCGAAGCCGGTCCGGCGCTCATGGCGATCGGCCGCGGCACCGGCCCGGACCGCGCCGCCGACGCCGCGCGCATGGCGATCTCCAGCCCGCTGCTCGATATCGCGATCAACGGCGCGCGCGGCGTGCTGTTCAACATCACCGGCGGCAAGACGCTCGGCCTGCACGAACTGAACGCCGCCGCCCAGGTGATCGCCGACGTCGTCGACCCCGATGCGGAGATCATCTTCGGCACAGCGATCGACCCGCGCATTGGCGACGAGGTGAAGATCACCGTGATCGCCACCGGCTTCGCGCGGCCAACCGCCGTTCACCCGATCCCTGAGCAGTTCCGCCGCGACCTGCCGCTGGACGACGCGCCGCCGGCAGCTCCAGTCACCGACCCGCAGTCGGCCGACGAGCCGGCGCCGATGCGCGCCGACGCTGTCGCCGACGCGAACGACACAGAGCTACCCACGTTCCTGCGCCGCCGCGTAGCGACGCGATAAGGAACGTGCGGCAGTTGTTGGGAAAGGAGGTGCCTG
The DNA here is from genome assembly GCA_964599885.1 of uncultured Dehalococcoidia bacterium. Taxonomy (GTDB): domain Bacteria; phylum Chloroflexota; class Dehalococcoidia; order DSTF01; family JACRBR01; genus CAZRHH01. The sequence continues at coordinate 907 of CAZRHH010000020.1, forward strand.
TCTAGCCAGTCGTCCCACGATCCAGCGCAGGCGGAAAAGTTCCGCAGGCGCGGGACCGCGGGAGCTTTCCCCCACCAGGGAAAGGCACCTGGGCCGTGAGCGTCGTTTTTGGGAGATGACGCCGCTCACGGCCCTTCCATTTTCGGGCTGTGGGAGGTGGGAGACGGGAAGTGAGGGAGTGCCGGTTGAACGCTGGATGTTACTGCGCGCTGCCGGCGCGCTGCAGATGGTAGGGATGTTCTACGCGTTCATGGCCGTGGGGAGCCCGTGGATACGGAGGATCATCGAGATCTCGCTGCCGTGATGGACCTCGTGCGACATCAGTCGGTGGATGACCCAGCCCGGGGTGATCGTAACCTGGTTGCCCCACCAGTCTTTGCTCGTGACCTCCGTACCAAGGTCGGCGAGGCTCCAGCGATCGAGGCAGGCTTCGACCACTCCCCAGGTCTTGGAAAGAGCGTCCACGAGCTCGTCGGCGCTCCGCGGATGATCCGCGTTGTCCTCCCACCCCAACCAATCGAGGGACGCGCCAACGCCGCGGTCGTCTTCTCGAAGCATGAAGCACAGCCAGTAGAGACGACCGCCAGCCATATTGCTCGCGAGCTGCCAGATCGCCCACTCGCCCGGTGCCGGCCGCAGTTGCATCTGCTCCGGCGTCAGCGGGCGGATTGAGTCGAGCAGCTTCTGCTGCTGGTCGGCCCAGCCGTCGTAGAAGGGCTTGAGTTCAGCAGGCCGGCTCATCGGCTGAGGATAGGCGGATCTAAGCACGAAGTCGAGCGGCCGCACAGCGTGCTGTGCCCTCGCCGTTCGCAGCGGACGCGCCGATCCAAATCCGAACGGTAGGGGGCCCCGCTTGCCCGGCCCCGTTCGAACTCAGCACAACCCCCATGCCACGCTCGTAGCCCCACAGCGTGCTGTGCCATCGTCGCTGACGTGCAAACAATCCGAAAAATAAAAGTAGCCCGACCGGGTGGAGTGGCACGGGCAGTCACCACAGAACCCGGAGCTTGGGCTACTTCGCCATAGTCTACAGCGTCCGGCAACATTTCTCCATAACCGCCGCGTTGCAGCCTTATGCCACGCGCGGCCGCGGCGGGCGGGCCGTACATCTCCCGTCCTACTTCCCATTCGGTACGAAAGCTCAACCGCCAGCCGATGCGGCGGCCGTGTGACGTAGCGAGACTGCATACATGCGCTGCACCACTCGACGAAGTAAGAAACAACGAAGGAACCACGACGATCCTGACACCGCGCCGTCAGCAATCTCGTGGTCGGGTTCGATCTGCTGACACCACACTGTCTGGAGCCCTGGCGTATGATCGATTCGGCGCCAAACAAGCCGTCGGCACCAGCGAGAAAACGTTTCGATTTTCGCAACAGTTGGGCCGGGATACGGTACAAAACGCGGTGCTACCATGAGTCCCGCACCACCGCCACCGCAATCGCACACGAAGCCAGACCAGCGACACAGGCTGAGGACATCCATGACTATCGAATCAGCAACGTCCGATACCGCCGCACTTGACACGAACGTGCGCCGAATCGAGAATGCGCGGCCCATCGCCGCGTTAGGCTCGGCGACCGATGCACCGTTCGCCATCCAGGCGCGCGGGCTCGTGAAACTTTACGGCGATAACGTCGCCCTCGGCGGCATCGATCTCGAAGTGCCAACGGGTACCGTCACCGCGGTTCTCGGGCCCAACGGCGCCGGCAAGACGACCGCCGTGCGCATCCTCGCCACACTCGCCGAAGCCGACAAAGGTGAAGCCACCGTCGCCGGCTTCGATGTCCGCCGCGACGGCGACGAAGTGCGTCGCCGCATCGGTCTCGCCGCGCAGGACTCCACCGTCGACCATCTGCTGACGGGCCGCGAAAACCTCATTATGCTCGGCGAACTGCACCAACTCAGCCGTAAGGAGTCTGCGGCCCGTGCCATCGAGCTCCTCGAGGAGTTCTCGCTCACGGATGCCGCCGACCGCGTCACGTCCGGCTACTCCGGTGGCATGCGCCGCCGGCTCGATCTCGCAGCAACGCTCGTTGCCCGGCCGGAAGTGCTGTTTCTGGACGAACCAACGTCTGGACTCGACCCGCGCGGCCGCAACGAGCTGTGGTCCGTACTCGATACGCTCGTCGCCCGCGGCACGACGATCCTGCTCACGACCCAATACCTTGAAGAAGCCGAGCGCCTGGCCGACGACATCATCGTCATCGACCGCGGGCGCATCATCGCTCGCGGTGACGCCCGTACGCTGAAGCGCGACGTTGGCGGTGACCACGTCCAGGTCATCGTCAAGGACGCCGCGCGCCTCCAGGACGCCGCACGCATCATCGCCGAGGTTGCGGGCGCCAGGCCCGCAATCGATGAGTCGGAGCGGTCGGTAATCGCCCCGATCCGTCAGGGCGTGCAAACGCTGCTCGCCGCCGCCAAAGCGCTCGCCGACGCGCAGATTGCCGTCGATGACCTGAGCCTGCGCCAGCCGACGCTCGACGAAGTGTTCCTCGTCCTCACCGGATCCGCGCCCGATGACGCAGCGAACGCCACGACCGAGGAGAAAGCATCATGACCAGCATCACCGCCGATAGTCCGGCGCCGGCGACGCTCCACAAACCGCGCGGCTTCATCCACGACGCGTGGGTTATCGCCAAGCGCGGCCTCACGCACATGAAGCGCCAGCCCGAAGTCCTCAGCGACGCCACCATCCAGCCGATCCTCTTCGTGCTGATGTTCGCCTACGTCTTCGGCGGCGCCATCAACGTGCCCGGCCAGGGCGGCTACAAGGAGTTCCTCATGGGCGGCATCTTCGCCCAGACCATCGTCTTCACCGCGTTCGGCGTCGCCCTCTCGATCGCCAACGACCGCAAGAATCAGTCCGTCGACCGCTTCCGCGCGCTGCCGATCGCCAAGGGCGCCGTCCTCGGCGGCCACGCGATCGCCAACCTCATCAAGTCGATCCTGCCGATCGTCCTTATGTCGCTCTGCGGCCTGCTCATCGGCTGGCGTATCCGCGATGGCGTCGTCGATGCCGCGATCGGCTACGCGCTGCTCTTCGGCTTCGCCTTCGCGATGATCTGGGTGGGTGTGCTGCTCGGCAGTCTCGTCGCGACGCCCGAAGGGGTCAACGGCATCGCCTTCGTCGTGCTGTTCCCGCTCACGTTCGTTGCCAGCACCTTCGTGCCGACGGAGACGATGCCCGGCGTCGTCCGGGTGATCGCCGAATGGAACCCCGTCACCACGCTCTCCGACGCCGTCCGCATCCAGTTCGGCAACCCGAACTCGCCACCCGCCCCCGGCGACCCCTGGTCGATCGCCCATCCGATGGCCTATTCGCTGATCTGGATCGCCAGCATCATCGCCATCTGCGCCCCCCTCTCCGTCTGGGCCTACGAACGCTCGCTCAGCAGGTAGCGATTACGCCGCAGTTGGCGCGTCGCGTCGACCGAGACGGAGGAATCAGGTCGTGCCGCTGGCGCGCGTTCGAATCTCGGAGGCCGCGTCGGAGATGATGGCCCGGAATTTAGCCAGCCGATCAGGAGTCAGTTCGGTCAGGTTTGCCATCATGCCAGCAAACTGCCCAGCGCCTTCCTGAAAGATGTTGAGTTCGGTGGCGAACCGGCGACGGTACTTCTCGCAGAACGTCTCCATTTCTCCCGCGAGATTCATCTTGTTATTCCAGCCGAGGTTTAGGCTCACCTGGGCGGTGGAATACACAGAGAAGATGCTGAATCGTTCCGCGCCAACAATGAGCCTCGAAGTGTAAGAGCCGCGATCCACCCCGCTACCCCACTCGACTGCGCGTCCGGCGATCTCGATGCCGAAGGAGAGCAACTCCTTGGCCGCTGGAACCACGGACGGATCAGTCTGAGATAGGGCCGCAAAGAATCGCTGCTCGTTCCAAATGGATGTGCGGCGAACGGCCTTCTTGGATTCTGCTTCGACCGTTCTGCCAATGATCTCCGGCACCACGATCTTTGAGTTGCTCTTTCCAAGGTACTGCCGAACCTCGACCGCAAGCACCTCCGCAGGGTCGAGCTGCCCATTGAGAAACTCGACGATCCAGAGGCCCAATGTCCAAGAGCCACACCGATTCTTCGGGCTGCCGCGCGGTCGCCTCTGTTCTTCCCAGTACCGGTCTCCCCAGTTCCCAGCCCTCCAGCACCACAATATGTAGCGTTGCAGTCCGTGCAGCCCGATTGACAAGCACTACATCTAGTGGTACATTCGCCGAGCACTCGGGGGGAACGACGTTCCACCGCGGGCCCAGGGAAGGGATCAGATTTCGATGCGCTGCCCATTTTGTGGCTGCCAGGACTCGAAGGTCATCGACTCGCGCGATGTCGATGACTCCATTCGCCGCAGGCGCGAATGCCTGAACCCCGAGTGTGCGGGCCGCTTCACCACCTACGAGCGCACCCAGGCCGTCGCCCTCTACATCGCCAAGAAGGATGGCCGCCGCGAGCAGTTCTCGCGCGAGAAGCTGGCCGCCGGACTGCGCAAGGCCTGCGACAAACGCCCGATCGCTCCGGCCGAAATTGACGCCATCGTCGCCGACATCGAGTCCACGCTCTACAAGTCCGGCGCGCCGGAAGTACTCTCTACCGACGTTGGCGAGCTGGTGATGGACCGGCTCCGCGACCTCGACCCCATCGCGTACGTGCGCTTTGCGAGTGTCTACCGGCAGTTCCGCGACCTCGAAGCGCTCCGGGACGAACTCGAAGCTCTGGCATCCGGCACGCGGCCCGCGGGCGCGCAACTGCCGCTGCTCGAGGAGCCCGAGTTCGCGCCCCCCTCTCTTCGGCTGCGCCCGGCCGCACCGAAATCACGAACCCGCAACCGCCGCCCGGTGCGGCCGGTGCAGACTCCCGTCGCCCTTCCGGCGCCGGCGGCTGCACCACGGGATCAGTCGAAGAGACGGCGCAAAGCGAAGTAACAGCCTCAGCAAGTCGAGCCGTCAGGCAAGGAGAACGACTGCGTGCGCATGGAAGGCAAACTGCTGAATAACGAAGGCGAGTTCATCGCCAACGGCCCGTGCGAGATCGATCGCGACCGCGCCGAGGTGACGATGTGGCCGTCGTGGCAGATGCACATGCTCGAACGCGAGCGCGGCGCCCTCACGCTGCACCTCGATGACGGCACGCAGCTCTATCTCAGCGACAAGCACCTCACCTTCAAGCTGCAGGGGCAGGACGAGCAGCGGATCTCCGTCTACCGCCTCCGCATTATCGAGCGCGTGCCGGAGCACCTGACGGCCGGCTACATCGAGCCCGCTCTCGCGCCCCACGACGACCTCACCACCGAAGCGCCGCCGTCCGCGCCTGCGCACACAGAACAGGGCGCCGTCGCGCCAAAGAACGACACCCGGGGAGCGAGCTTCTGATGGCCAACGTCGAAGCCTTCATCGATGACGTCGTTGCCGACATGCGCCGCCGCCTCGCGCTCTTGGGCGACACTGGGGACCGGCGCGCAGTCGAAGACGGCATCGCGCTGCTCACCGACTACCGCCTCAGTGGCATGGACGAGGCGCTCTTTGAACGGCTGCTCAACACACTGCGCAGCGGCCGTTCGCCCGTCAGGATCGCCGTGCTCAAGCCGGAGACGATCGCCAGCGAACTGGCACGGCGCTGGTACGCATGCACGGAACGTTCGGCGCCAGTAACGATGATGGGCGCCACCAACTAGGAGATGATCGCGCGCCGCGGCATTGCCGATCGGCGCGTTATCCGTTGTAGAGGGAGTGACATGGGGTTTGGTGCTTCGGCAAGTGGGAAGGGAATGCGCGCTGCGAGACGTAACGTCGTTGCGTGCGCGCCCCTTCTCGCGCAGTCTGGTGACTGTTTCAACCTCCTGCCCACCACCGACACGCTGACTACGGGCGCGCATGTGTTCGCGACGCACGCACGCCCGGTCACACATCAGCAGAGATAGCTGGCAGGCTTTCACGGAAAGGAATCCCCGAGTCATGGTCCTCCAGGCCGACCCCGAAGCCCGCAAGGCCGCCCACACGGCACTCACCGTCGAGCGCTTCTTTACGCGCACCGGTGATGATCCGTATCGCGACATCGAGTGGGAGTACCGCACCGCCACCATCGCCGACGAATCCGGTAACGCGTTCTTCGAACAGAAGGACGTCGAGATCCCCGCGCCGTGGTCACAGACCGCAACGAATGTCGTCGTCTCGAAGTACTTCCGCGGCAAGATCAACACGCCGGCGCGCGAACGCAGCGTCCGCCAGATGATCGGGCGCGTCGCCGATACGATCAGCGGTTGGGGGTTGAAGGACGCCTACTTCGAGTCCACCGACGAAGCGCAGACGTTCCACGACGAACTGACGCACCTCCTCGTCCACCAAAAGATGGCGTTCAACAGCCCCGTCTGGTTCAACGTCGGCGTCGAAGAGAAGCCGCAGTGCTCGGCCTGCTTCATCCTCTCTGTCGATGACACGATGGAATCGATCATGGACTGGTGCAAGACCGAGGGCATGATCTTCAAAGGCGGCTCCGGGTCCGGCATCAACCTGTCCACGATCCGCTCCAGCGAGGAGACGCTTTCGGCCGGCGGCGCCGCCAGTGGCCCCATCTCCTTCATGCGCGGCGCCGATAGCATCGCCGGCTCCATCAAGTCCGGCGGCAAGACCCGCCGGGCAGCGAAAATGGTCGTTTTGAACTCGGATCACCCGGATATCGAGGAGTTCATCGAGTGCAAGGCGAACGAGGAGCGGAAGGCCTACGCGCTCGGCGAGGCCGGCTGGGACATGTCCCTCAACGGCGACGCCTGGTCGTCGATCCAGTTCCAGAACGCCAATAACTCCGTCCGCGTCACCGATGAGTTTATGGACGCCGCGACGACTGGCAAGCCCTGGGCGCTCAAGGCCGTCCTCGATGGCAGCACGGTCAAGACCGTCGACGCCCGCGCGCTGCTGGACACGATCGCGGCCGCCGCCTGGGCGTGCGGCGATCCCGGCATGCAGTACGACACCACGGTCAACGAATGGCACACGTGCGCCAACACCGCGCGCATCAACGCCAGCAACCCGTGCTCCGAATACATGCACATCGATAACTCGGCGTGCAACCTCGCCTCGCTGAACTTGATGAAGTTCATCGATGAAGACGGCACGTTCGATGTCGAGTCGTTCCGGCGCGCCGTCAGCGTCACGATCTGGGCGCAGGAGATCATCGTCGGCAACTCCAGCTACCCGACGCAGCAGATCGCCGAGAACACGATCGCCATGCGTCAGCTCGGTCTCGGCTATGCGAATCTTGGTGCGTTGCTGATGTCGCTCGGTCTGCCGTACGACTCCGACGCCGGCCGCGCGTACGCCGCTGCGATCACCGCACTGATGACCGGACACGCGTACGCGACGTCCGCTGCGATCGCAAAACGCGTCGGACCGTTCGCGAAGTTCCACGAAAACCGCGCGCCGATGTTGCGCGTAGTTGCAAAACATCGTGATGCATCGCGTACAATGGACACGACGCTTGCGCCGGCGCTGATGATCGACGCAGCACACAAAGCGTGGGACGATGCAGTTGAGCAGGGAACAACATTTGGTTTCCGAAACGCACAGGCATCAGTGCTCGCGCCGACAGGGACGATCGCGTTCATGATGGACTGCGACACGACGGGCGTTGAGCCGGACATCGCGCTCGTGAAGTACAAGAAGCTCGTCGGCGGCGGCATGATCAAGATCGTCAATCAGACCGTCCCCCGCGCGCTCCGCCGCCTCGGCTACGACGCGACGCAGATCTCCGCCATCGTCGACCACATCGACACCACCGGAACGATCGAAGGCGCACCCGCGCTGCGCGACGAACATCTGCCGGTCTTCGACTGCGCCTTCAAGGCCGAAAACGGCGAGCGCTTCATCCACCACATGGGCCACATCAAGATGATGGGCGCCACCCAGCCCTTCATCTCCGGCGCCATCTCCAAGACAGTCAACCTGCCCAACGAGGCGACGATTGCCGACGTGGCGGACACCTACGTCGAAGCCTGGCGACACGGCATCAAGGCCATCGCCATTTACCGCGACGGCTCCAAGATGGTGCAGCCGCTCTCGACATCCAACACGGCCGCGGCGACCGAGGCGGCGCCCGTCGTCTCTGAAGCAGGGCAGCCGATCCGCCGCAAGATGGGCGACACCCGTGCCTCGCTGACCCACAAGTTCAGCATCGAGGGCCACGACGGCTACATCACGGTCGGGCTCTACGACGACAACACGCCGGGCGAGATCTTCCTCTCGATGGCCAAGCAAGGTTCCACCGTCAGCGGCCTGATGGAGGCGTTCGGCCGGGCGATCTCGTACGCCCTCCAGTACGGCGTGCCGCTGCCGGACCTCGTGCGCAACTTCAGCCACATGCGGTTCGAGCCCATGGGCCGCACCGAGAACCGCGACATTCCCGTCGCGCAGAGCATCATCGATTACGTCTTCCGCTGGCTCGCCAGCCGCTACATGTCGCCGCAAGAGGCGTATGAAGTGGGCGTCATGACGCCGGAGATTAAGGCGGCGCTCGCCGCGGGTCAGTACCCGCTGCCGATCGAGGGATCGATCGCCACAAGCGCCGCATCCACCAGCGAGCCGCACTCGTCCTCGGACGAGAGCGTGCCGCAGATCTACCGCGCGCCGCGCGCGAACGGGCACGCCGATGCGCCCGCCTGCGCGAGCTGCGGCTGGATCATGATCAGGTCGGGGACGTGCTACCGCTGTGAAAACTGCGGTAGCACGAGTGGCTGCTCCTAGACGGTAGGGGCACGAAGTCAAGGAAGACAGGAGGCAGGAAAGCATGGCTGTATCCGCGAAGAGACCGGCCGCCAAGAGGCCGGCAGCCAAGAAGAAGACGGCGGCCCGCAAGACCGCCGCCAAGAGGCCAGCGGCCCGGAAGACCGCCGCAAAGCGGCCAGCCGCCCGCAAGACCACCGCAAAGCGGCCAGCCGCCAAGAAGAAGACGGCTGCCAAGCGGCCAGCCGCTCGCAAGACGGCTGCTCGCAAGACGACGGCGCGGAAGCCGGCCAAGGCCGCTGCCGCGAAGTCGCGCACGACCGCTCGCAAGCCCGCCCGTCGCAAGACGGCAGCTCGCAAGCCGGCCGCAAAGAAGTAGGCGCGTCGGGTGGCAACATTCCCCGGTTGCCACCCGAACGCCTCTCTCCGCCATCCGGCGCAGCGGCCGCAGGCGTTCCGCGGCCCCAGTTCACGTCCTTCGCACAGCAACCAAGTGAGGAGCCATGCCCTTCTTCATCGCCGTCGTCCTGCTCCTGGCCCTGTCCTCGGCCTATCTGCTTCACCAGTTCTGGAGTAAGACGCTCGTCCGCCACGATCTCGCGGCCCACACCCACGAAACCGATAGCGATCACACTGACGCCTTGAGAGCCGCCTGACGCGGGCGCTTTTTCGGCCCGATCCGAAAAATCCACATAAGCAACCCCCCATCCGTTTCATCGCTGGCGTACTATCGCAGCTAGCAATTACCCCGCCGAAGGATGGCGGCGTCCATAGCAGGGACGCTCCCCGCCGCCCCCTTCGGCGGGGTGCTTTTTCAGCAATGGAACCCTAAACCCGAATGATCCCAATCCCCAATCGCTAATCCCCAACGCACCATTGCGGCATACTTGCCGCATGAAGATCCTTGCCATCGATATGGGCACCGGCACGCAGGACATCCTCGTCTTCGACTCGAGAGGCCCGGTCGAAAACAGCATCAAGATGGTCATGCCCAGCGCGACGCAAATCGCCGCCGGGCGCATCCGTCGCGCGACGGCGGCGAAGCGGTCGGTGCTGCTCACCGGCGTCATCCAGGGAGGCGGGCCGTGTCATTGGGCGCTCGCGGATCATCTAGAGTCCGGCGCAACGGCCTACGCAACGCCCGAAGCCGCGCAGACCTTCGACGACGACCTCTCGCAAGTCGAGGCGATGGGCGTCCGCATCGTCGGCGACGACGAAGCGCGCGTTCTCGACGGCGTCGACCACATTGAACTGCGCGACCTCGATCTCGGTGCCATCCGCACAGCGCTCGCTGCGTTCGATGTTTCGCCGCACTTTGATGGCCTGGCGCTCGGCTGCCTCGACCACGGCGCGTCGCCGCCCGGCTACTCCGACCGCCTCTTCCGCTTCGACCACCTCAAACGCGTCGTCAGCGGTCACAACGACCTGATCGCCTTCGCCATGCTTCCCGACGAGATCCCCGAGTATCTCACGCGCGCGCGCACGATGATCGACTCCGCACGCCGCGAGGATCCCGGAACGCCGCTCGTATTCCTCGATACGGGCCCCGCCGCCGCGCTCGGTGCACTGCAGGATCCGCAGGTCGCGGACAGCGAAGTACGCCTCGTGCTGAATCTCGGCAACATGCACGCGCTGGCGTTCCACCTGGAAGGCACGCGCATCGTCAGCCTGTACGAACATCACACCGGCGAGATGACGCGGGCGCGGATCGAAGACTTCACCGAGCGCCTCATCGCCGGCACTCTCGCGCACGAAGACGTGTTCAACTCGAAGGGACACGGGGTGTTCTACGCAGGCGCCGGCACGACGGCCGCCGCGAACGGCGTCACCGCGCCGTCGGTTCTCGCCGTCACCGGCCCGCAGCGTGGCAAGATCCGCGGCGGCCGGCTCCAGCCGTACTTTGCCACGCCGCACGGCGACATGATGATCAGCGGCTGCTTTGGCCTCGTCCGCGCGTTCGCGGCGAAGCACCCCCAGCACCGCGACGAGATCGACGCCGCCCTGGCCGTCTGAGGTACGATACGGGCACGAGCACGCAGACCGACTTCATTCACCCGAACCTGCACGTATCGCACGAGCAGCTCGCCGCGCCTGTGCGAGAAGTGGAAGATAATCGACTTCGAGCTCTTCGGCTCGGTTCTCCGTGAAGACTTCGCCCCGGACAGCGACGTAGACGTGATGCTCACGTTCGCGCCGGATTCCCACACATCGCTATTCGACATCGTGACGATCGGCGATGAGCTCGAGGCATTGTTCGGGCGACACGTGGACATCGCCGAACGCGGGGCGGTGGAAGAGAGCAAAAACTACATCATTCGACGAAGGATCCTCGGCTCGGCAGAGCGGATTTATGCAGCCGGGTAGCGATCGCGATGTTAGGCCTATTACTGAACATGCTCATTGCTGCCGAACAGGCAGCGGGTTTTGTTGAGAACGTGGCGTTCGACTCGTTCGCAAGCGACCCCAAGCTTCAGCTCGCGCTGGGCATGCTCTTGCAAATCATCGGCGAAAACCCGAAGGGGCTTTCGCCGGAAACGGCAGCCAGTTACCGAAAATTCCCTGGCCCAAGGTCATTGGAATGCGGCACCGGATAGCGCACGACTATATGAACGTCGATATCGAGCGCGTCTGGGACACGTGCAGGACGACCTTCCCGTTCTCATCGCTGCTCTCGAACCGCTCATCCCGCCTGACGACGAATCACCGCGAGCACCCTAACCGCCGTCCCACCCCGCGTGATACGCCACGAACCGCGCCACCGCGCTCGCCGCACGATCGACGCTTGGGTACACCGCGAGCTGTGCATCCGTAAGCCGCTGCAGCCCGCCGGAGACAGCGCGCCACTTCGTCTCGTCCGGCGAATCCGCCACGCCCAGCACAAACGCCAGCGGCTTCGGCGACTTCACGCCGATCGCCGCGAACCGGTCGACGAGATGCGCCATCCGTTCGATCGCGTCGGGCCGCCCCAGCACCCAGTCCTCGCCGACGTTCGCGATCAGCGCGTCGAACGCGGGGCTCTCCAGCATCATCTCCAGCACCCGCGCGCCCGACACGCCACTGCCCGCCAGGATCGACTGATCGACCGGATTGTCGACCCAGTCCGCGAGTTGCGGCGCTTTCTCGCGCAGCATCGCGCGGATGCCATCCGGCAGCTTCGGCACGTGCAGGCCCGCCTCCTCGCAGACATCCGCCGACTGCACCGCGCGCCCGCCGCCACCACCGACGACGCCGACGTTGCGCCCGCTACGCGGCCGCAGAAACGCGAACGCCACCAGCATGTCCAGCAAATCGTCGAACGTGGCGACCTCTACGGCGCCCGCCTGCCGCAGCACGGCGCTCCAGATCTGCCGCTGACCGGCGAGCGCCGCCGTGTGCGACGCCGCGGTCCTCGACCCCGCGCCCGTTCGCCCGCCTTTCAGGATCACCACTGGCTTCGCCGCCGCGCACTTACGCAGCGCAGCGAACAATCGCCGGCCGTCTCCGGTGCCTTCGATATACGCGCCGACCACGGTCGTCGCGTCATCGGCCGCGAGAAAGTCGAGGAAGTCTGCCTCCGTCAGGTCGAGCGCGTTGCCGTAACTGACGACCTTGCTGAAGCGCAGACCCCGGGCCGCGCCGTGCAGCATCAGCTCGACCGAGTTATTGCCGCTCTGCGAGATGAACGCGACGCCGCCGGGCGTCTTCGGCAGATCCGGCCGAAACGACAACCCCGTCGCCGAATCGAACACCCCCATGCAGTTCGGGCCGATGATCCGCACGCCGGCGTCGGCGGCGCGCTGCTTCACGTCACGCTCCAGCGCCGCCGCGGCCGCATCGCCCGTCTCGCTGAATCGTCCGGTAAAGAGGTGCAGCGCCGTCGCGCCCTTAGCTTGGCACTCGCCGATCAGGTCCAGCACGAACTCTGCCGGAATGCATGAAATGACGAGATCGACGTTGTCCGGCACCGCCGTCAGGGACGGATACGCCGTCAGGCCCATGATTTCCGGCGCGCGCGGGTTAATCGGGTAGATCGGCCCCTTGAAGCCCGCTTCGACGATCGCTTTCACGTAGTCGTGGCCCGGGCTATCGACATTCGGGGACGCACCGACGACGGCGACGCTTCGCGGTGTGAATACCGACGCTGGCAGCGGTTCCACCATCGAGCCTCCCCCTGATGTTGACGGCGGGAGTCTACGGGAGCGCCCCCCGTAGGGGAAATTCAGTGCGGCGCCGCCAGCGATCCCGTACCAGCGGCGGCCAACACCCCAACGTCCAACGAGGTATTCGCCGGAGCGGGTGCGCGCACCTACATTCCTGCCCCGGGATGCCGACATAGATATGGGAGCCCAGCATCAGCTGAGGCCACGCATGCGCGCGCACCTCGGCGGAAGCGAACGGCAAGGACGCGGGCGGACGCCAACGAGCGCGCATGGATGGAGGCCACATGGCAGAGGTCGAGGAAGGCAGACGGGTCGTCTCGACCGGCAGCGCCGAGATCGACAAGAAGCTCGGCGGCGGCATTCCCGAGGGATCGCTGATCCTCATCGAAGGGTCATCGAACGCCGGCAAGAGCGTGGTGACCCAGCAGCTCATCCACGGTGCGCTCAACAGCGGCTTTCGCTGCGTGCTCTATACGACCGAGAACACCGCGCGCAGCCTCTTCCGCCAGATGTCGAGCTTGAGCCTGGACGTGACCGACTTCTATCTCCTCGGCGCGCTCAACGTGTACCCCGTCCCTGCGGCGATGACGCCTGACGCCGCCGAGGTGGCATTCACGAAAATGCTGCAGCACTTCGGCAGGCTGCAGGGCAGATTCGACGTCATCTTCGTCGATGCGCTTACGTCCTTCGTGTCACAGGTGCCAGAGTCGCACACACTGGCGTTTCTCACTGGCGTGAAGGACTTCGTCGATCAGAACATGACCGTCTTCTTCACGATGCACTCGCACGCCTTCGAAGAGGCGATGTTTATGCGCATCCGCTCGCTCTGCGATGCCCACCTGCGCCTGCGAACCGAAGAGATGCGCGACCAACTGATGAAGGTGCTGGAAGTCGCCAAGGTGCGCGGCGCCGAGAAGACCACCGGTAACATCGTCAGCTTCGATGTCGAGCCTGGGCTCGGCATGCGCATCATCCCCGTGTCGAGCGCGAAGGCGTAGCGAGGGCGCATGCCGCAACGACTACCGTTCGATGTCCCGGAGGAGATCGACGACCACAAGGGCCGTAGCGCCGCTCAGTGCCCGCTGCACAACCTGCTGGCGCCGGAACTGCGCGAGCAGGCTGAGGGCGCGCCACACCTGATGACGTATCTGCACAAGGTGCCGATGGCCGAGTTCGGCGTGCCCGAGTACTACCCCGAAGCGTCGCGCAAGATGCAGGACATCAAGGAGCCAAACCTCATCTATCCCGTGGGCAACGGCACGTTCGTCCACATCTTCCCGGACGGCGGCGGCGCCCGGAACTTCTACATCGCGATCGAGCCGGACTCGGACTACCTCCAGGACTACATGGACGACATCGAGGTGCGCCTCCTCGACTTCGTTGAGATTCTTGCCGAAGCGACGACGCCCGAAGAGAAGACCGAAGTGCTGCTCACCGCGATCGATAACTCATGCGATGTCACGGACAGCGGCGACGTGCCGCTGCCCAACGTCCCCGCTCTGAAGTCGGGAGAGGCCGGCTTCCTCAAGCTGCCCTTCGGCGGGTCGAAGAGCGGCGGCGGCAAGGGCGGAAGGATTCGCTGCACTACCGCCGAGCTGAGCGCGCTGAAGTACATGGTGATCCGCGACAAGATTGGCATGGGGCCGCTCGAACCGCTGATTAGCGACAACTGGATCGAGGACATCAGCTGCAGCGGCGTCGGGCCGGTGTACATCGAGCACAAGATCTTTGCCGGCCTCAAGAGCAGCATCAACTTCGATTCGCACGAAGAGCTCGACGACTTCGTGCTGAAGCTCGCCGAGAAGATGAAGAAGCCCGTCACGTTCCGCAACCCGATCGTCGACGCGACGCTGCCCGATGGCTCGCGTATCAACATCGTCTACGGCGGCGACGTCTCGAAGAACGGCTCCAACTTCACGATCAGAAAGTTCATGGGCATCCCGCTCAGCATCGTCGACATCTGCAACTCCGGCGCCATGACGTGGCAGATGGCCGGCTACATGTCGCTGATCGTCGAAGAGGGCATGAACTTCTTCGTCTCCGGCGAAACCGCGTCCGGAAAGACGACGCTGATGAACGCGCTGATGACGTTCGTCCCGCCGCACGCCAAGATCGTCAGCATCGAGGACACGCCGGAAGTGCAGGTGCCGCATCCCAACTGGACGCGCGAGGTCGTTCGTGGCGCCATGAGCGCCCAGGGCGGCAGCGTCGATATGTTCAGCCTGCTGAAAGCGGCACTCCGCCAGCGCCCGAACATGATCATCATCGGTGAGATCCGTGGTGAAGAGGGCAACATCGCCTTCCAGGCGATGATGACCGGTCACGCCGTCTCCGCGACGTTCCACGCCTCCACCGTCGAGAAGCTGATCCAGCGAGTCACTGGTGTACCGATCAGCGTGCCGAAGACCTACGTCGATAACCTCAACGTCGTCATGATCTGCAGCGCCGTCCGCCTCCCGACCGGCCGCCCGGGACGCCGCATCCTCAGCATCTCGGAGATCATCGGCTACGACCCCGTCAACAACTCGTTCTCGTTCGTCGAAATCTTCCGCTGGGACCCCGTCCGCGACATCTTCGAGTTCCTCGGCCTCAACAACAGCTACCTGCTGGAGCAGCGGGTCGCCCCCTCGCGCGGGCTCTCCGAGAAACGCCGCCGCGAGATCTACAAGGAAGTCGATCGCCGCGGCGCGCTGCTCCAGAAACTCGGCGAATCCGGCGTCAACAACTTCTACGAGCTCTTCAAGCTGCTCTCCAAGGCCCAGAAGCAGGGATTGTTCTAGGCAGCATCCCCGCGCCCCGCTCACCCTTCGGCGTGAGGCTGGAGGCTGGAAGCTGGAAGCTGGACCACCGCGAAACCTGGGACCGGGCGGGCGAGTTCGTTTGGTAATTTTCGGTTTTCACGTCGAGTTCGTTTCGTAATTTTCGGTTGTTGGCGCCGGCGGTGGAGTTCGTTTCGTAATTTTCGGTTGTTCGGAGCGACGGCGTTCGTTTGGTAGTTTTCGGTTCTGCAGTGAGTTCGTTTCGTAGTTTTCGGTCTCCGTACCGGCGACGGTGCAGTCCCGGCCCGGGCGATGGCGGTGCCGGAAGCCGGGCCAGTATCTCCGGTCGAGCCACCAAGTCCGACCGGTTCGTGTCACCCCTCCCGCCTGTCCAGCCGCCAGTCTCGAACCCCACCCCTAAGGGAACCCCCTCACGCGGCCGATACTCTCCCGAAGCTATCTCGCGCACCCGACGCACTAGCTCACGGCGAGGTGCCACCATGGCGTTCGGCAAGAAGAAGATCAAAGAGGACGAAGCCGTCACCGAGGCGCTCGGCCTCGACGAGCCGCTCGACGACGCCACCACCGCCCTCTTCGCCGCGCCCGCGCCCGAAGCGGCCGAGGCGCCGGCGCCCGAGCAGGAGGACGCAGCCGCCGAAGCGATCACCGAACCGGTCGCAGAGGAGGTGGCCGCGGCGCCCGATCCGCTCGCCGGGGATGACCTCCTCAACATGTTCTCGACGACGGAACTCGAAGAGGACGACCGATCGATGCTCCTCTCGCTGGCCGGCGACGTGGCACTCGGCGATCTCGTCGACGATCTGCAAACCATCGCCACCGCTCTCGGCGTCAAGATCGACCGCGAGTCGTACGCGGCCTAGCCCGGCGAGCCGCGCACATCACTCCCTCATTGCCGGATCCCTCCTTCAACATCCATCCTCCAGTGCCCCAGAGTCGGCTTCCGCCAGACTCGCGCGCACGGCATACTCCGAACCGCTATGCCCAAACGACCCATC
The DNA here is from genome assembly GCA_964599885.1 of uncultured Dehalococcoidia bacterium. GTDB lineage: Bacteria > Chloroflexota > Dehalococcoidia > DSTF01 > JACRBR01 > CAZRHH01. Next base: position 17,538 of record CAZRHH010000020.1, read on the forward strand.
CCCGAAGCCACGCCTGAAACACAGGAATACTGGGACGGCGCCAGGCGCGGCGAGCTGCGCATCCAGCGCTGCACCGCCTGCGGCAAGGCGTACTTCTTCCCGCGCCCGTTCTGTCCCAACTGCTCTTCGCGCGCCGTCGAATGGTTCACCGCCAGCGGCAGGGCGAAGCTCCACACCTACGTGATCAACCACCGCCCTGCCATGGGCTTCAAGGATGACGCGCCGTACGTCATCGCGATCGTCGAACTCGAAGAAGGCCCGCGCATGATGACGAACATCATCGGCATCGAGCCGACGCCCGAGAATCTGCCGATCGATATGCCGCTCGAAGTGACGTGGGAGAAGCAGAACGACGACATCACGCTGCCGTTGTTCCGGCCCGCGGCCACGCAAGAGCGCGCATCATGAGCCTGCGCATGAGCGTCGCCATCGTCGGCGCCGCCGAGACCGACGCCCTCGGCGTCCAGCCCGACAAGTCCGCCCTCCAGCTTCACGCCGAAGGCGCGCTCAACGCGCTCGCCGACGCCGGCATCAGCAAGGATGAGATCGATGGCGTACTCTGCGCCGGTCAGTCTCCGGTCGCCGTCGCCGAATACCTCGGTATCGTGCCAACGTTCATCGATGGCACCAGCGTCGGCGGCTGTTCGTTCATGATCCACGTCCGGCACGCCGCTGCCGCGATCAAAGCCGGCCTCTGTACGACAGCGCTCATCACGCACGGCGAAAGCGGCCGCTCGCGGGTCGGCGCTGGCGGCTGGGGCGGCTCGCGGCAGATGCCCAGCGGCCAGTTCGAAGAACCGTACGGCGTTGCCGGGCCGGCAACGCGCTTCACGATCCCGATCCTGCGCCACATGCACGAATACGGGACCACGCACGAGCAGATGGCGTCCGTCGCCGTCGCCACGCGCCGCTGGGCCGAGAAGAACCCACGCGCGCTCATGCGCGACCCGATCACCGTCGCGGACGTGCTGCAATCGCGGATGATCGCGTACCCGGTACACCTGCTCGAATGTTGCCTCGTCACCGACGGCGGCGGCGCGCTCGTCGTCGTCAGCGCCGAACGCGCGAAGGACTTCCCGAAAAAGCCCGTCTACGTCCTCGGCAGCGGCGAATCGACGGAACACTCGATGATCAGCATGATGCACGACTTCACCGAGTCGCGCGCGTTCAAGGTGTCGGGGCAGCTCGCCTTCGCCGAAGCGGGCATCGCACACAAGGACATCGACCACGCGATGTTCTACGACGCGTTCGCCCACACGCCGATGTTCGCGCTGGAAGCGCTCGGTTTCGTCGGCAAGGGCGAGAGCGGGCCGTTCTTCGAGGCGATGCGCACGGCGCCCGGCGGCGACTTCCCGCTCAACACCAACGGCGGCGGCCTCTCCTACACGCACACGGGCATGTACGGCATGTTCGCCATCCAGGAATCCGTGCGCCAGCTCCGCGGCGAAGCGGCGGCCCAGCTCGACAACGTCCGCACGAGCATCGCGCACGGCGTCGGCGGCATGTTCCACGCTGCCGGCACGCTTATCCTCACCAACGACGACGGCGCGTAGGCGACGGCAGCGCATCACCCTGCCGTAGCGCGGGCTTTCAGCCCGCGCGGAGGTGGAAACGCACACAGTACTTCCGGCCGAGAAACCCGCGAGGCAGCCGCGGAGCTGAGGCTCCGCGCGCGTCCCGTCGTGGCGGCATAGCAAGCTATGCCGAGCGTGCTAACCCGCCGGACGTTTGCGATCCCGTTTCAACGTGAGATACTGGGTCAGCTCAGGCGATCCATCCTCGATCGTTCCCCCTTCCGTGCTTCAACGAAGCACCAGCATGCCGAGGTTGATGTCGATGCCGCTCGAAACATGGGAACTCTGGTACCCCAACGCGGCCGCCACCGGCCTCGCCTTCGCCCGCTGCCGCCTCGACTCCGCCGATATCGTCCTCGTACACGCCGCCCCGGACGCCCTCCGCATCGAGGTCCGCACGGAGGACGGCAGCCGCCGCGCCTTCGCCGACCAGCTCCGCCGCGAAGGCGACTACTACCCGATGACGCGCCTCAGCATCGCCGACGGCAGCATCGTCCGCAGCGAAGGCTGGCCCGAGGAAGCGGACATCGGCCGCCCCGTCCTGCTTCCGGGCGGCGAAGTCGGCATCCTCACGAAGTGGTCGAACGCGCCGGACGGCAGCGAGTGGCGCTGGTCGGTGGACTTCTTCAACCGCAGGTAGCCGTCAAGCAGGACGCGCGGGCCGCCGTGTAAAGCTGTTATGTTGACGTGTTCACGTGCGGTGCTACGTTCGTCAAGCGCACGCAACCGCGACGATTCTGACAACGCGGGCCGTGCCGCGGGGGCAAGCAGAGCGCATGCTCGAAGCTATCCGAACCGACGTACTCGATCCCTACGCAACACTCCATCTCGACCCGATGGCACCACCCGACGTCGTCGCGGCGATCGCCGGATTGCTCGTCAAACGCGCGCGCCGCGCAGCGCCCGAATCGCTGAAGGAACTCGAAGCTGCTCGCGACCTGCTGTCCGACGACGCCAGGCGCCGCGAGTACGATGAGGCGCACGGCTACGGCGACCGCCGCGCTCCCCGTAATAGCTACGAAACGCTCGGCGTGGCGATGGACGCCGATATCGGCATCCTCGGCGTTGCCTACTCCGTCGGCATGAGCGCGAAGGACGAACGCGTGCGCAAGCTCATCCGCGCGGCGCACCGCACGCTCGGGAACCCGTATCTGCGTGCGCGCTACGACCTGTCACTGAACGAAGGGTCGGAGCCATCGCCCGCGCCGTTCGTACAGCCGCCAGCGCCGGTCGTGCCGGAGGAACCGATCCTCGCCCGGAACCCGGCGTTCGAGCGCCGCATGCAGCAAGCCGCTCCGACGACGGACGAACTGACGCCAAACGACTCCTTGCCAGCTGGCACGGCACCGGTCGACGCCGAAATTTCGGAGCCGGTTATCGAGCCGCCAGTAGTTGTGGCGGATGAAGAGGTTCGCGCCGAGATCCCCGCGTTCGACAGCAGCCTGTCGGTGCGGGAGCGTCTGGCCTCGCTGCGCACGGAGTCTGAGCCACCACGAGAGTGGGGCAGCGACGCGACGCATCGCGATCACCTCGCGCGGCTCGCTGCCGCCGAAGCCAACACCGCCCGCGAGATGGCGCGCACAACCGGCGACGAGTCGGCGGCGCTCCAATTCGTCGACGGGCCGCGCGCCGGCCAGTCGGTCGCCATAATCACTGACACGGTGACGATCGGCTGCGGCAGCGACGCCGAAGTGCGCCTCCGGGATGCCAGCGCCGATGTCGCTCCGAACCACGCGCGGGTGTGGCGCCTGGGCGCCCGCTACGTGCTGCGTCGCCTCGATGGCGACGAGATCATCGTGGACGGCAGGGTGTTGCGCGAACCCGCCGTCACGCTGCGTCATGGCACCGAGATCCGAATCGGTAACCACCAGCTCCGTTTCGTGCGGATCGGTGGCGCCGACGAAGCGCCCGCCCCGGGGACACCCGCGTCCATCTCCGGAGCGTCAGGGAAAGCGCCAATACGCTGGGCCGATGTACCGTACGACACTACCGAGTCGCCGTAGCGATTCACGAGCGGCCTGGAGGCACGATGGCGCTAACGAAACTGCGCGTATTTTCCGTCCGCAACGCCGCCCGCGGCACCGTGCTCGCGACGGAAGCGCACCTCGCCGGGTCGTTCGTCTCCCGCTTCTTCGGTCTGATGGGCCGCAAGCGCGTGGAGGACGGCGGGGGCATTCTCCTTCCGAAGAGCGCGTCGATCCACTCATGCTTCATGCGCTTCCGCTTTGACGCCATCTTCCTCGACAACGAGAACCGCGTCATGAAGGTCGTACCATCGATGAGGCAATGGTGGTTCGCGTTCGGTGGCCGCGGCGCCAAGCACACGCTGGAACTCGCCGCCGGCACCGCCGAACGGACGAACACCCAGCCCGGCGACACGCTCGTCTTTGAGGAGCCCGTCGCCGCCCCACACGCCTCCGCCGCCTGATCCGAACCAGCCGCGGTCGAAATGTAGCTGCGGAACTCTAGCTCCGCCCGACGCCGCATACGCGGATGTAGCTGCGGAGCTTTAGATCCGCCAGGTGCATACCCGGATGTAGCTGCGAAGCTTTAGCTCCGCCGGACTCCAAAACGAAGAAGCGCTCCAGCCCGCGCTCCCGTTGGACAAACCGCGAGACCTAGCTGTGACTATGTGGCACGGGCTTTCAGCCCGTGTCACTCTGGCACGGCACCACCACACCAAGCAGAGCCACCTCACGAACGAAAGACGCGGCCCGCGCTGCGTCTCTCGTCACCGATCCGCCCAAGCCCGGCCCGCTACCCGCCTGGCGCCGCCCGCCGCTTGTTAACGACGTCATCAAGCCGCTCGGCGAACTTCGCCAGCAGCGCGTCCGCCCGCGCCTGGTCGATCTTCCCCGCCGCGACGGCCTCTGTGGCGCGTGCCGACGCGTCTGCCGTCATCGCCGCCTTCACATCATCGATGCTCACGCTCTCCGCCGCCGCTACGTCCGCAATCGAACGGCCCGCCTTGAGCTGCGCGCGCAGCTCATCGGCCGTCACGCCGATCGCCGAAGCGGCTGACTCGACGATCGCGCCACGCACCTTTTCGATGCGCTCCTGACGGTGCTCGCGAAACTTCCGCAGCGCGCCGAGCCCGAAGCCCTCGCCGTTTTCGATGCGTTCGCGGATCTTGGCCGCCCGCTCTTCACCAACCTTGCCCGCCGCCACGGCTTCATCGAGCGCGTCGAGTCCGGCGGCGCGCACCGCCTCCTGCAACACGCTCGTCTCGACGCCAAGCTTCTCGGCCACCCGAGCGAGAAACGGCGTGCTCTGCTCGCCCGCCACGGGCGCGTCGCCGCCCTCTTGCGCGCCTGTCGTCGTAGCGGACATCCACACCGCGCCGCCCACGACCCCGATGGCCGCGGTGAACGCCAGTACTGCTGCCTTTACCCTCATTGCATCTCCTCCTGAACACTACCCGCACCGAAACAACGGCATCGTAGCGCCGTCACGCACACCGCCACGGCAACTGCGCGTAACTTCCAGGTAAAGCTTGCGGCGTGGCTTGACGACGCGACCCGGCGCCGGGTTCGAAAGCTGCGGCGGCCGATGCAACGGTTCCGCCATCCCCGATTCTGGACGCCCTCACAACGGCCCGAGTACAATCAGAGGCAACCCACGGAGACGCGACCCATGCCCGGCAGCAAAGAGTCAGACAAGGTCCAGCGCGAAATCGAAGAACTGCTCGAGAAGCTGGATAACTTCGTGCCGGAAGAACGCCTCGCGTCCAAGATCAAGAACCGCCGCTCCGAGAAACGCCGCTCGGAGCGAACCGGCCCGACGATGTGGGAACAGTTCACCGCGCGCTTCTCCCGCGTCACGCTCGGGCAGATCATGATCGCCGGCATCATCTGCCTCGCCGTCGCCTTCCTGTTCGATGGCCCGCTCGGCGGGTGGGCGCGCTGGCTGACGATTCTCGGCATCGTCCTGACGGCGGGCGCGTTCATCATGTCCGTCGTTCGCGGCAGCGGCAGCGCCAGCCGTCCGGTGGGCGGACGCGTGCAGAAGCGCTGGCGCGGCGAGATCATCGAATACGGCGACGCGACGCCCATGGATCGCGTACGCGGCTGGTTCCGCCGCAAAGACCGCCGATAGACCATCCGGCGAGGCGCAATCCACGATTGCGACCCCACCGTAGATCCAGCAGCACATCCGCCCGTTCGGAGCGAAGTCCCCTGATATCACTCCCCCGGATCGCCACGACCGCGCTCGCGTTGCTCTGCGCCGTGCTGCTCGCCGCCTGCGACGATGATGCGCCATCACGAGCGCCGACGTTTACGGCGACCTCGCAGCCCGCGTCCGCTACGGCCGAGACCGCCGCGACGCCGGATCCGATCCGTAGCACCGAGATCGATGGCGACCGCATCTACGAGCACGTGCGCATGCTGGCCGACGAGATCGGCCCGCGCGCGGCCGGCACGCCGGGCGAGCTGCGCGGACGTGATTACCTCCGCGACGAACTCGAATCGTACGGCTACGACGTCACGTTGCAAGAGTTCGAGTTCGACGCCACGCAGTTCCTGCCTGCCGTCGTCGATGCCGGCGACACCCGCATCAACGCCATCATCTTCGTCGGCAGCGGCACCGGTACCGCGACGGGAACTCTCGCTGACGCGGCCGGCGGACAACCGGAAGACTTTCCCGCAGCCGGTATCACCGGCGGCATCGCGCTCATCGATCGCGGCGGCTTCGAACTCGGCACAAAGGCGCGCAACGCCGTCGCCGCTGGTGCGATCGGAGCGATCATCGTCAACGACGGCCCGCGCCTGCCGCTTGCGTCGCTCGGCGGGCCCGTCGATGTTCCCGTCGTCGGCGTCACCGCGCCCGACGGCGAACTCCTGCGCGGCCTCATCGCCGCCGGCACGACGAGCGTGACGATCACCGTCACCGAACCGCGCGGCACGGCATGGAACGTCGTCGCCAAACCTGCCGGCGTCACGACGTGCGCGACGGTCACCGGCGGCCATCACGACAGCGTGCCCGTCACTGGCGGCGCCGACGACAACGCTTCCGGCACCGCGGGCGTGCTCGAAGTCGCCCGCGTCGCCGCCGCCCGAGATCTCCCCGGCGCGCACTGCTACGTCCTCTTTGGCGCCGAAGAGTACGGACTCTTCGGCAGCGAATACTACGTCAGTCAGCTATCCGACGCCGAGCGCAACGCGATGCGGGCGATGATCAATCTCGACGTGATCGGCGTCGACGACGATTTACAGATCATCGGCAGCGAAGACATCGTCGAAGTCGCGCGCGTCGCCGGCGAGGCGGAGGGCATCGAGTCAGAGATCGCGAGCGGACCGCAGGGCGGCGGCAGCGACCACGAGAGCTTCCTCGATGCCGGCATCCCCGTCGTGTTCTTCTACCGCGAGGACAACCTGATCCACACCCAGCAGGACGCGATCGACCGCATCAACCCCGCCCATCTTGAAGAAACCGCCCGCATCGCCTACGCCACCCTCGCAGCCCTCGCCCCTTAGCAGAAACTGACGCCACAACGCAGCGCCCCTCAACCGCGTCCCCTGCCGTGGTTTGGCTGTCTCAAGATCAAGCAGCGCATCCGACACCAGACGGCGCGGAAAAAAGCGGGTGCAGGGCGCAGTGCCTGCCGGGCCCACGCTACAACGATGTGGGGGTGTCGCCCAGATCAATCACTAATTTCAAGAAAGCAGCGGATGCGCAAGCAGACGCTGCGCTCCGCGGCGAAGCCACGACTGACGACATCAACGAAGCACAACAGCGAAAGGCCGCGCGCGTTTGCCGCGGCGACGACCGTCCGTTACCATCCCCGCTGACCCACACTCCCACCGGAGGAGCCCCTTGAGGCCATCGCGCGCGCTCATCCCCGCCATCTGCGTCGTCGCTCTCGCCGCACTGGCCAGCGCCTGCGGTGGCGGCGGCGCCACCGACGCCAAGGCGCCCGATAGCGACAAGATCCCGACGGCCACGCTCCCCGCCACGCTCCCCGACGCGACGATCATCGGCGGTGGCGCCGTGCAGCCCGGCGGCGGCACGACGTACACGATCCGCGCCGGTGACACGCTCGCCGCCATCGCCGACCGCTTCGGCCTTAGCCTCGAAGAACTCGTCGGCGCCAACCCGGGTCTCGATCCCGCCACGCTCGCCGTCGGCGACGCCGTGCAGTTGCCGCAGATCGAAGGCGTGCCACCCACACAGGAACCCGAGACGGCGCCGACCGAAGAACCCGCACCGGCCGAGACCGCAACGACCGAACCAGCAGCCGATCCGCCCACCGAAACGCCGCCGCCGGCGCCTGCGGCCACGAACACCCCGACCTCGCTCGGGCAGACCTACGTCGTCCAGTCCGGCGACATCCCGGTGAACATCGCCGCGCAGTTCGGCATCACGGTCGAAGCGCTGCTCGCGGCCAATCCCGGCATCAACGCGAACTCCCTGCAAGTTGGCGACGTACTGATCATCCCGGCGGCGCCTCCGCCCGGTCCGCCTGCCTAACCTCCCGCGCCGACATCACCGCCCGTAGCGGCACACCCTCTGTGCCTCTGTGCCTCTGTGGCTCCGTGGCTCGATGATGAACAAGCGTGCCAGCGACCAGCCGCTACCCCGCCGAATAGCGCTCGCGCAGCAACGCCTCAGCGATCACGACATCCTCCGGCGTGGTCACCTTGATGTTCCACGACGCGCCCTCGTACAACCGCACGTCGTGACCCAACGCCTCAACGAGCGCCGCGTCGTCTGTGGGAACCGCGTCTTCATCCGATCTCGCGGCATTGTGCGCGCGCAGCAGCAGATCGCGCGCGAATACCTGCGGCGTCTGGGCGAGCCAGATCCGCGAGCGGTCGTGTGTCGCACGCACCGTCGGCGGGTCGCCGTCCGCTTCCTTCACGGTGTCCCGCGACGGGATCGCGCACACCGCCGCGTCCGTCTCGCGCGCAATCTCAATACCGCGTTCGATCAACTCCGGCGTCACGAGCAAGCGCGCGGCATCATGCACCGCGACGATCGCCGCACCGCTCGCCGCGCCGAGGCCGGCCCGCACCGACGCTTGCCGCGTCGCACCGCCCGCGACGATGCCGACGACGTTCGAAAACCGCCACTCCCGCACGAACGCTTCCATCCGTTGAACCGAATCCGGCGCGGCGACCACGACGACTGCATCAACCGCCTCGCAGCGCTTGAACGCGCCGAGCGTCCACGCAAGCAACGGCCGCCCCGATACCGGCGCGAACACCTTGTCGATGCCGCCCATGCGTTCGCTGCGTCCCGCCGCCACGACGATGCCATATACCAGACCGCTGCCGTTCGTCATGCCCGAAGCCTACGGCAAGCGACGGGTACACTCACGTCATGCCTACCGAAGACGCCGATGGCATCCGTGCCGAGCAACTGCTGACGCTCTCCGGCGCCGCGCGCCGGCTTGCCGACATCATCGCCGCGTCGGAACATCCCGTGCGCTATGAGGTGCTGCGTCATCTTCTGCGGGTGAGTGAGGAAACGATGACCGAAGTACTCGAAGAGTCGGTCAACGTGCGCCTCGTCAAGCGCGGCGACGACCCCTTCACCTACATCCCCTACAGCGCCGCTGTCGCCGAAGACATCGCCGCCCACATGGACATCGACCGCCGCGACCGCATCCGCAAACAGATCGCCTCCGCCTCCACCCGCGTCTTCGAGTAGGTTCAACCGCGGCGCGGACGCGTTCTCGCCCACCGCCGTGAGCGCTATCGACAGCCGCCGGCTCTCGTAGCGGCGGAGCTTTAGCTCCGCGAAGGCGCGCGCAACCCGCGCTGGTGCGGTCACCTATACGGTTCACTTGGCACGCTCTGTGGCACGGGCTTGCCCGTGCGGACGTCGCATCACGACGCTCGATGGTACGCGCCCATCGCCAACACCCCACCGCAGCGCGGGCTTTCAGCCCGCGCGTGCGTCGCACAACGACGCTCGCCACGTCATCCCAATCGCCAACAAGCCTCCCGTGGCACGGGCTTTCAGCCCGTGTCAGTCTGGCGCCATTACATCCGCGCCGCCGCCCACTCGCCGTCGCACGGCCCGTAGGTGATCCTCATCCCTCGTCTCCCACTTCCCGCCTCCCGCACACGATGTGTACCCTTCGCACCACATGAGAACCCAGCTCTCGCCCGCACTGATCGCCGCCATCATCGCCACATTCGCCATGCTCAGCATCGCCTCCGCCGGCGACGAGACATCGACGCCGCCCACCGACTTCGCCGGACTCCCGCCGTGCGACTCGCTGAAGAGTACGCCGCTCTGCCCTCGCCTCGATCAAGACGACGCCGGGCGCTACAGCATCACGTGGCAAGAGATCGCAGACGCATCCTCATACCGCATCGAAGCGGACGGCGGCGCCCTGCGCGTCAACGCCGGCGACCCCTTCTGCACCGCGCCGCTCTCCGACGATGTCTACGGCATCGGCATCGACATCCCAGTGCCGGCCGACGTATCTGAACTGCCGCTCCCGCTGCCACGTCTACCCGCCGTCGACGCATGGTTCATCAAGGACATCCGCGTCACCGTTACGGCGCTCGACGCCAACAACGACGTGCTTGAAACCGACGGCTTCGCGCTCACGGCCGAAGCCGGTTGCGACGACGCCAGCGGCCGCCGTCCACCCTCGACCGCAGCAACCCAACTCCCCGGCGCAGGCGCGTCCGGCGGCGACTACGACCACGCGGCGAAAGCCCCGATCGGCATCGCCCTCGCGATCATCGGCGCCGCGATCCTCGCCTACGCGTTGTGGAAACAATCCCGATCGTCCGGCCAGTAACATCTGTTCTCAGTCCACGCTGTTCTGCCAGCCGGTTAACCTTTCGCGCCCGCCAGGCGTTCTCCTGCACGAGGTGAACCCGTGCGCTTGCTCGTCGCCGTCACACTCGCCATCGCCATCACCGCCGCCGCGACACCGCTTGCCGCGCTCGCCGGCGATCCGACCTCGACACCAGCTGGAACCCAAACGGCCACCAGCGCCCCACCCGCAACCACCACGACTCCGACCGCCACGCCGACAATCGCTGAACTGCGGTTCGACATCACCGACGCCGCCATCTCATGGCAGCCGGTTCCCGGCGCCGGCGGCTACACCGTCGTAGCGACGGTGACCGCGCTGCGTATCAGCGCGGGCGGCGTATGCGAAACTCCAATCCAGCAAGACCGACGGGAGCTGTCCATCAACGAAGATGTCGGCGGTGATGTGAACGAACTCGCGCTCGACTTACCGGCGGTCGCGCCGGACCGGTGGTTTGTTGTGCTCTCGCAAGTGCAGATCACCGCGTCCAACTCACAGGGCGAACCCATCGCGGCGGGAGGTGGCGGGCGCGTCGCCGAAACGTGCATGTTCCTGCCCGACGAGCCAACACCGTCGCCGGCGCGCCAGCTTCCTACTACCGGCACTGGCGCACCCACCACCGACACCGCCATCGTCCTCCGTGCGATGCTCGCCACCGCCGCAGCGTCCGCCATCGTGCTCGCCGGCATGTACAGCGTTCATCGGCGGATCCGCCAGCACATCGCACGCGACTGAGCGCAACCGCACTACCGCGCCCAAACAAAAAGTGCGCGCCGCCTGCGCGCACCAACCGCCAACATCCAGCCTCCACCGACCAACTACACGCCGCTGATCGCTCGCTCCGGCGCCACCGCCGCAGCAGCGCCTTCGGCCGCAGAACGATCGCTCAGCTTGCGCTCGTAGATCAGCCGCTCGTAGTACGAGAGCACGCTCTGCGCCACGCGGTCCCAGCGATAGTGCTGCGACCGCTCGCGGCCCAACGCGCCCATCCGTTCGCCGCGCTCACGGTCGCGCAGCAGTTCAACCAGCGCCGCCGCCAGCGCCGCCGGATCCTCCGGCCGCACGAGCAGCCCTTCGACACCGTGCGTCACCACCGCAGCGAACCCGTCGATGTTCGACGCCACGATCGGCATGCCCGCCGCCATCGCCTCCAGCAGAACGATGCCCTGGCTCTCGAAGCCGGTGTTCGGCGCGCAGAACACGTGCGCCGTGTGGTGGTAGCGCGGCAACTCGTCGAACGGCACGTCGCTGCGAAAGCGCACGTTCTGCAGTCGCGCGTTCCGCACCGCCCGCTCGAAACGGCCGAACTTGCCCGCGCCGACGACGATCAACCGCGCATCCGGCAACTCGCGCTGCACACCGACGAACGCGCGAATGAGGAATTTCAGACCCTTCCGCTTTTCCGGCCGCCCGACGAACAGCACGTTGCGCTTGCCGTCGCTGAACTCCGGCAGCGGCTCCGCGCCCTGCGCGAAGTGATCGACATCGACGCCGTTGGGGATGATGTTGTAGTAGCCCGGAAAGTACTTCTCGACGTGCTTCACCGCTGCCGGCGACACGGCGATCTTCCCGTCGAGCTTCGTCGCCCAGCGCTTGATCATCCGCCGCCCGTACACGTATACAAAGTTCGAGTCGCGCGCCGCGTGCCACGTGCCGACGTTCACAGCCGTCGAGTAGCGCAGGAACTGGATCGGCAACTGCGGCATGAACGGCTCGTGTACGTGCACGATGTCGAACGCGCCCTCATCCAGCACCTGCCGCACTTTCCCCGCGGTCCGCAACGACAGCGTGATGCGGGCAACGGAACCGCTCACGCGCAGCGGTATCGGGCGCCCGATGGTCGTGATCGGGCAGATGCCGCCCTTCACCGCCTTCGATCCGGCGGCGACGATGTGCACGTCGTGCCCGCGCTCGATGAACTGCTCGGCAAGATGCTGGATGTGATTGTTGACGCCGCCCGACACCGTCCAGTCGTAGGGAGACACCAGCGCGATCTTCATCGCGCGTCGCCTTCGGGCGGCAGCGGCGGAACGCGGCGGCTGCGGCTCGAAACGAAACTGCGGATCGTCGGCAGCCAGCCCATCGCGCGCGGCGTCGCCATCATCCCGCGCCACTGTTGCACGGCCACATTCCGGTACCCCAACTCCGACAGCAGCGGCGCCCGTCCCGCGGCGCCCGCCGTCGTCTTCTGCTCGATCGCGCGGCGCAGTTCGCCAGCAGTCGCGCCATCGAACGTCGTGTATGCCGAGCCGATCGACTGCAGAAAGTGCGCGTCGCTGCTGCCGACCGCCGCCAGCCCGAACCGCTCGCGATTCAGGCGCCGCGCCTTGGTGGACGACACACGACCCGCCGGACTGCCGTTGTACTCCTCGATCGCGTCGAAGTACACGCCGTCGTTCTCCACCGCGGCGATCCGGTCGATCGCGCGCGCGGTGAAGCTGCGCGTCAGCCACGACAGCGGGTGCGGCACGATCGCCAGCCCGCCCTGCGCGTGAATCGTCGCCAGCGTCTCCTCCGCGCGCCGAAAGCTGGGCACCGGCTCATCGATAAACAGCGCCAGCAGGTGACCGTCCAGCGTCGTCACCTCCTCACCGCAGATCACGTCGAATGGCCGCGGCGACCGCGCGACCAACTCGCGCGCCTCGGCGCCGGCGCGCAGGGTGTCGTGCTCGGTCACGGCGATCACGTCGAGCCCGCCCAGCGCTTCGACGTGATCGAGCAGTTGCGGCACCGTCGCCATGCCATCGCCGTACCGAGTGTGAATGTGGAGATCAGCCTTACCCAACGACCCTCCGCCACGCGCGTACGCCGCGATCGCGGGGCGCGCGTTGATCCGCTATTGTACCGCCTGCGGTTCGCCGGCATCGGTCGCGTTTTCCGTCTCCGCCGGCAACGGCGACCCCTCTCGCACGGTTAGGTCATCGTCCGGCCAGATGCGGTCGTACACGCTCCACTGCCCCGGATCCTCGCGGAGGTGCGTCTCGAAGCGCGCCAGCAGCGCCGCCGTATTGACGCGCAGATCCTCATCGTTGTTGCCCGTGCGTACCAGCTCCAGCGGCGGTCCCAGCACCGCCTTGATCTTGAATCCGCCCACCCGCCGCACGAAGCCCGGCAACAGCACTGCGTTGGTCCGCAGCGCCAGATCGACGGCGCCCGTCGGAAAGCGCGCGGGGTACCCGCAGAACTCCAGCTCGACGCCACGCTTCTGTATGTCGCGATCGACCAGGATCGCCACCACGCCGCCTGCGCGCAGCCATTCCAGCGCCCGCTTTACCGCACCGAAACTCACCGGCTCGTAGTGATGTCCGGCGACGGCACGCAGGTCGCCCATGAGCCGGCCCAGTTCCGGCGGCTGCAAGGGCTCGACGAGCGCGAACACGGTGATGCCGGCCGCCGCGAGCCCCTGCGTCGCGAACTCCGGATTCGCGTAGTGCGCGGACGCCATGACGACGCCCCGCCCGGCCGCCTGTGCCTCCCGAATATATTCGATGCCTTCGAGTACCAGTTCGTTTTCGTAGAATTTGTGGACGTCCATCCGCCGCATGCCGATGACATCGGCGTAGTAGCGGCCGATGTTACGCGAACACTGCCGCGCGATCCGGTCGACGTCACGGTCCGACGCGTCCGGCCCCAGCACGTGACGCACGTTGCTGCGCATGTTGTCCCGCAACGAGCGCCGCCACGCGTACACGCAATCGGCGATGATCCGCGAGACGCCGTACCGCCACCCGAGCGGCAGACGGCCGATCGTGTGGATGACGGACAGCATGATGTAGTACTTCCAGAGCCGCGGGCGCGGGATGATCGCCATCGCTCACACGCCTTCCGCGATGCGTGACGCTGCCGCCGTCGACCGGACCGGTTCATTCCACAGTCGCCGGAAGATGAACCACTGATCCGGGTACTGCCGGATCACGGCTTCGAGCGACGCCATGATCAGTCGCGTCAGTTCGTAAACATCGCGCTGCTCGTCCCCCGTCGGCGCGAAGTCGCGCAGCGACGTATCGACGATCGGCCGGATCACCAGGTCATCCTCCGGCCCGCGAAGCACCACCGCCGGCACGACCCAGGCGTTCGTCCGCAGCGCGATCCGCGCCGCCGCTGGCGACACCAGCGCCGGCGCACCGAAGAAGTCGACGCGAATGCCGTTCTCCTCGTCCGTGACATCGACGAGCATGGCCATGATCTCGCCGCGTCGCAGCAGCTTGAACACCGCCGGCCCGACGCGTTCATGCCCGATGATCTGCATACCGAGCCGCGCGCGCGAGCCTTGCACCAGATCGTTCATCGGCGGATACGCGAACGTGTCGGCGATCGCGTGGATCGGGTGCCCGAGCGTGGCCAGCGCCGCCGCGCCCAGATCCCAGTTGCCGAAATGCAGCGTCGGCACGATCACGCCGCGCTCCGACTTGAACACTTCGTCCATCGCCTCGTACTGGTCGAAGCGCAGGCGACGCCGGACTTCCTCGCGCGTCACCAGCGGGTAGTGAATGAAATCGATCACAAACTTGCCGAAGTTCCGGAACGTCCGCCGCGCCACAGAATCAACGAACCTGGCGTCCGTGCTTCGCAGCACGTGCGCCAGGTTCGCGTTCAACGCTTTGCGGTGCCGCGGAAACAGCACGAGATAACAGACCAGCGCCACGCGCTCGCCGAACCAGTAGCCAAGTCGCAGCGGCAGCGGCCGCGTGACGATGATGGCCAGCCGAAACCCCCAGTAGACCGCACGATCGAGCAAGCCAATCCTTCGCAGGTTATCCCGCTATGAACTGCTCTACCATATCGTGCGCGACATCATCCGGGTACTGGGTCGGCGGTGACTTCATGAAGTACGCTGACGGCGCGTCCAGCGGCCCGGCGATCCCCCGGTCCAGTGCGATCTTGCAGCAGCGGATCGCGTCGATGACGACGCCGGCCGAGTTCGGGCTGTCCCAGACTTCCAGCTTCAGCTCCGCGTTCAGCGGCACGTCACCGAACGTCGTGCCTTCCATGCGGATGTAGCACCACTTCCGGTCCTGCAGCCACGGCACGTGATCCGACGGGCCGACGTGTACATCCGACGCCGGCAGCTCGTAATCAAGCATCGACGTCACGGCGTTTGTTTTAGAGATCTTCTTCGATTCCAGCCGCTCCCGCTCAAGCATGTTCAAGAAGTCCGTGTTGCCGCCAAAGTTGAGCTGATACGTCCGGTCCAGCCGCACGCCACGCTCGCGAAAGAGCCGCGTCAGCATACGGTGGACGATCGTCGCGCCGACCTGTGATTTGATGTCGTCGCCGATAATCGGCAGTCCGGCCTCCTCGAAGCGCTTCGGCCAGTAGCCAAAGTGGTCGCGCGCAATGAACACGGGTATACAGTTGATGAACCCGCAGCCGGCGGCCAGTACCTGCTCGACATACCACTTCGTCGCCTCTTCCGACCCGACCGGCAGATAGCTGACGACGACGTCCGTCTCCGTCTCCTTCAGCAGCCTGACGATGTCATCCGTCGGGCCGACAGACTTCGTGATCACCTGCGACAGGTACTTGCCGAGACCGTCGTGCGTCATCCCGCGCGACACGCGCACACCCTGGTGCGGCACGTCGCTGAACTTGATCGTGTTGTTCGGCTCGGTGAACACCGCCTCCGACAGGTCGCGCCCCACTTTGTTCGCGTCGATGTCGATCGCCGCGACGAAGTTGATGTCGCTGATGTGATAACCACCGAGATCGACGTGCATCAGACCCGGGATCAGCTGCCCCTGTTTGGCGTCCTGGTAGAAGTACCGGCCCTGCACCAGCGATGACGCGCAGTTGCCAACGCCGATAATCGCGACGTTGATCTGCCCGTCCTTGCCGCGGCCATTGCGCGCGGCGGCGCTCTTCGTCGCGCGTGCGGCGGACTTCGTCGTCTTTGCGGCCATGCTTGCTGTTCCTCCCTCGGTGTAAAAGAGCTCGCGCTCGCTCATCCCCATCACCGCGCAGACGGCATCGATGAACTGCCGCCCCGGCTGCTTCGTCCCGGCCTTGATCTGCGACAAATACCCCTCACTGACGCGGTATCCCCGCCGCACCAGTTCCGCGAGCAGCCAGCGTTGCTTCTGCCCCCGCTCCTCGAGCACCTCGAAAACGCGCGTCCTAAGCGTTGCCGACATGCGACTCCCTCGCTTTCAGCGCGTCGCGCAGGAGCGCCAGCGCACCGAGCCCGACAGCGACTGCGAGGCACACCGCCCCACCGCCCACCGCCGCATACAGCCACCGCTGCGAGTCGAGTCCACTCTCCGAAGAGCGTTGCAACATCGCCGCACCGTACGAGCCGCACGCGACCGCGACAGCGCCCAGCGTCACGCCGCTCACCATCAGCCCTATCCGTTGCACGTTCATCCAACCCCTCTGGTTAAGTTCCTTGTACCCTAAGGTCACTCCGCGCGACCGGTCAAGTTACGATAACTTTACCTACCCTGATATTACGGCACGGCGCGCGACCACCGGAATGGTCCGCCTGCACCATCTTTACCGGCACCTGACCGTCAACCGCCCCGCCCGCCATCGCATGACCAACCACATTTGGCCGCGGAGCCCTGTCTCCCGAGCGCCGATGCTGCGCCCACTCGCGCCCTCCTCGCGCGCTCTCCCACTCCCCGCGTCCCGCGCCCGTTTCCCGCGTCCCGCTTCCCGCTTCCCGCTTCCCGCTTCCCGCTTCCCGCTTCCCTCGATGCTACGATGCCCCATGCTCGAACTTCTCCGAGAACAGCGGTTCCGCCAGTACGCGCTGGCCAAGCTCTTCCAGCTCGCCGGCCAGAACGCGCTGATCTACGGGCTCTTCATCCTCGTCATCGAGCAACAGGAATCGTCCTTCAGCACGTCGCTGTTCGTCCTCTGCTCCGTCCTGCCCTCCGTGATCCTCAGCATCCCCGGCGGCGTCATCGGCGACGCCCTCCCGCGGAAGCTCACGCTGCTCACAACGCTCGCCTTGCGCATGGCGATCATCGCCGCGTTCATCCGCTACGATCCCGGCCTTGTCCTCGTGCTCGTGCTCACGGTGCTCATCTGGACCGTCTACCAGTTCTACTCACCCGCCGAGCACGGAGCGCTCGCCGCCGTCACGCCGCCCGGCATGAACACACACGCCAACGCTGTCATGTACGTCGTCAGCCTGCTCGCGCAGTTCGGCGGCGCCGGCTTCGTCGCGCCCCTCGCGCTCAAGACGTTCGACGAGCGGGGCCTGTTCGTGGTGACGCTGATCCTGGTGGCCACCGGCGCGCTCATCTTTGGCGCGACGCCGCGTCTCTCACCGGCCGCCAGCGCCACGCCGCGCGAAGGCCCGCTGCGCTCGATGTCCGGCGGCCTCCGCATCCTCCGCAGCGACCCGCTGCTGATGCGCGCGATGCTGCAGTTCGTGCTGCTCGGCTCTGCAACGACGATGGTCGTCGTCGCCATTCCACGCTATCTGGACGACGTGCTCTCGACGGACGTCATCAACGTCGTCTACATCTTCTCGCCCGGCGCCATCGGCATCGCATTCGGGCTCGCGATCGCGCCGTTGCTCACGCGCATCCTCGGCGGGCCGACCGTTACGCTGCTCGGCTTCATCGCGTTCAGCGCGACGCTGGCCGCACTCGCCGCAGTCGACCCGCTGTCGACAGAACTCCAGGAATGGCGCTTCTTCTCCTGGGCGACCGACACCTTCCACATCAACACGAGCGTCGCCGCGACGATGGTGATCGTGCCATTCGGCGGTCTCGGCATCGCGCTCGTGAACGTCGCATCACGCGCGCTCTTCTACGAGCGCGCCGACGCCGGCCGCATCGGCCAGCTCTTCGCGACGCAGTCCGCCATCGGCAGCCTCGCGTCCGTCGGACCAACCCTCGCCGCCGGCGTCCTCGTCGACCACGTCGATGTGCGCTACTTCATCGCCGCTGTCGCCGCCGCGATGATCGTCTCGCTGATCCCGTTGCTCGCTTACGGCCGTAGCCGCGCCCACGTCCCGACGGAGACGCTGATGCAGGACACGGTGTGAACAACCGCGCCCCTGCCTCGTATCGCGCGCTGGAGAATGGACGATAGAAGCTGGATCGCTCGTGATGCGCGTTCCAGCCTCCAGCTTCTACCTTCCAGTGCCCCGGCGAAGCCTAAGCGAGATACGTCTCGAGCCCGTCACTCAGCGACGTGAGCCGCGGCTTCAGCACGGCGTTCAGCTTCGTATTATCCGCCACCGCCGGCCCGGTGATGAAGTCGATCGCATCTGCGCTCAGCGGCGGCGACGGCAGTATCGACGTGATCGCGCCGATCGTCTTGCCGACGAACACCGGCTGATGCAGCAACGGACGCTTCTTGCCCTGGATCTCCAGCGCCGTCTTCACTACGTCGTTCATCGACATCACGTCGGGCCCGCCCAGCTCGAACATCGTGTTCGCCGCTTCCGGCTTCAGTGCTGCATCAGCGGCGACGCGCCCGACGTCGTCGATGAACACCGGCTGCATGTCCTGCTTGCCGTTTCCGAACATCGGGATAAACGGCAGCATCTTCCCGAATCCGAGAAAGCGGTTCAGCGATACGTCGTCGGGCCCGAACACCCACGTCGGCCGCACGACGACCCACTCCAGGCCACTGCTCTGCAAATACTGCTCCGCTTCCCACTTGTAGCGGAACCAGTGCTGGTCGGCCTCCCGCGAGGCGCCGACGCCGCTCATGTAGATGAAGCGCTTCACCCCGGCCGCTTTTGCCGCGTCGACCTGATGCCGCGTGCCTTTGAGATCGACTTCCTCGAACGTGTACCCCTTGCGGCGATTTTCGATCGGCGACCCGGGAAACTGCACCGCGTTGACGACCGTATCGACGCCCTGCATCGCCGCCGCAAGCGTCGCCGGCTCGCGCACGTCACCGACGCGCGCGTCGACGTCGGCGCCAAGCTTCCTGCGGATCTTTTCGGCATCACGCCCGAGTACCGCGACGCGCTCGCCGCGCCGCAACAGCTCCTTTACGATCGCCGAGCCCACGAACCCCGTACCGCCCGTCACGAGAATCATCGCCGTCCCTCCTGTCCGCACCGACGGCAATCACCGTCGTTTGTGAGAGATTTCTCAATCTCTATCTTAGTACTAGCAGGGGTGATGCTGGCTTACGTTCGGCGCGAACTTCGCCGTTATTTCGCCCGTGAATGAAGGCGCCGAAGCGGGCGCCGGCACCACGATCGTGCCCTCGCGCGCATCTCCCAGCGCCATCGCCTCGCCGCGATCGAACAGCAGCGCTGTATACGCGCACACCACTGCGTCCAGCTCGTCGTGCGAGAGGGCGCGTCCGACAACGCCGAGTCTGGGCACCAGCCGCGCCATGCGCTCGGCCAGCCACGCACGCCCCGCCACGCTCGCCTTCGCCGGCATCGCCTTGCCGAACAACGCCGCCTTCGTCGCGTACGGGTACACCTCGATCACCTCGAGCCCCATTGCCCGCAACCGCGCGGCGAGCGCGATCCCGCGCTCGGTCATCCTCCGTATGAACGTGCGCTTCGTCGTGTAGTAAATGCCATACCCAAGCGCGCTCACCCCCCGCTCGCACGCCCGCGTCCCGGGCGTGTTCGCCGGCACGCACACGCACGCCGCGTCGAGACAGCACAGCCCCGTCGGCAGCGACAACGGACAGTCGATAGCCACCATCGCCGCGCCGCTCGCGACGATCAGCGCAACGATCTCGTCGCCGCTGCCGACAAGCCCGACATCGACGAGCACGCCCTCGGCATCAAGCGTCGCGTATCCCGACGCCCGCGAGCCCGCCGTTAAATCGAGTCCGAAGTACCGCACGGGCGTTGCTACCGCGTTCACGCCGAGATCTGCGCATCACGGTCGAACGGGAATGCTCCGGCGCGCGCCAACGCGAGCATCTCGTCGCACGTCGCGCGCACACGTTGCACGATGTCCGGCGGATAGAAGCCGCTGTCCGCACGCTTCTGAAAGATGTCTTCGTCCTTCATCAGGATGCCGCGATCGACGTCGCACATGACGTCGAGATCGAGATCCACCCAGCTGATCTCCACACCATCGAACCGCGCCGGCATGGCGAGATTCGCGTACCAAAGGTTGCGATACGCGCGACGATCTCGTGGATGTGATTCACGTTGTACCAGCGATCGGTGAACAGGATCTGGGTGGCTGTGGCGACCTCCGGGATCGTGCCGCGCGGCGTCTCCGCTGGCGTGCCTGCGTGAACGCGCACGCGAAATACATCGCCGGAGGCTTCGATCAGATCAGCGTCGAACCGGTCTCGCAGCGTGCCGTCGTAACGCGTCGAGCGCACGCTGACGCGCCGCGCCGTCTCACCCAAGCACGCGGCCACCGATGACGATCGCCAGCCCCGCCGCCGTCACCAGCGCGAACTCGGCGAGCACGGCGCGGTCGAGGTGCTCCGTCAGGTAGTGCGAGATGACGCCCGTCGTCAGATAGAACACCAGCAGGATGAACACCCCCGCGAGAAAGCCCTCGAGCGGGATGAAGTACAGCACCCAGCGCGCCTCGCCGACGATGACGCCGATCACCGCGGCGAACACGAGCGCGCGGATCGGATCCGCCTCTGCCTCCCGGAAGACCTCGATCGCCAACAGCATGCTGATCAGCCCGACGGCGAACGATGCCGGCGCCAGGTCCACGTCGAAGCCATAGACCACCGCATAGAACCCGAACGCCGTCAGATACGTGATGACGTTGAGCGCGAACCGCGCCGCCGGGAACTGCGGGTGCAGCGGTTCGACGGACACGTGCTCGGCGTACAGCGCAGCGCCCATCAACACGCTCGCGCCCAGCACCGCCGGCACCGCCCAGTAGCCGAGGATTACGTCTTCGAGAAACAACCCCGCCGACAGCGTGAACAGCACCGGCACGAACAGGTACGGCGACGTGTCGGCGATCGTGTGGAACTCCGCCCGCGGATGCGCACGGATGATGCCGTCCGCGCCCAGCGCCATGATCGCTGTCAGCGCGAGCAGCAGCCACGGCTGTACGGGGATCGATATGAAGAGGGCGAGCCCCAAGCAGAAGATGAAAGAGAGGAGCGGAATGCGCCCTGCGCGCGAGATGCCGCGCAGTTGAGACGCCGCTGGATCAGCAGATAACGATGAAGCGCTCCGTTCGAGCGTGGGAGATGTAGCCATAACAGTACCGTGGTGACATGCAAACGCCCCGCAATGGGGGCGCCGCCTGTCCCGCTAGGACGCCCGATCTTACGCGCGCCCGCCGCGAGGTGTCAATTGCCATCGCCGTTTCGAAGCTAAGTGTCACGCATGTCGCGGCGCGGAGTCCGCGTGTCCGAGCGTCGACGCTCGCACATTAGCCGAATCAGCACCGCACGAAACGTAGCTGCGGAGCTTCAGCTCCGCCTCGTCGATGGCAACGCCGCCTGAAGCCTTGCCGCCGCACGACATCTCCGGCGGGCCGCTTGTGAATACGAACCCTTGTTGCGGTTCGACAAGCACCGACGCTAGCGCCGCCCCCGCGCGGCAACACTCTTCGTCGCCTTCTTCGCCCCAGCCTTGGCCCCGTTCTTCCGCGCACCGACACTAACCTTCGCACCCGTCGCCGTCGCGCGGTTGCGTGCGCCCGACTGCTTCGCGCCGTTCGTCCCGATGATCGCCAGCGGCGCCTTCGCACGGCGCTTCTTCGCCCACGCCGGCTGTTCCAGACCGTAGATCTCGGCGCCGTTCAGCCACCACAGCCGCTCGCGGCAATCGTCCGGCACGTCGAGCAGATCGAAGATCGTGTCCCAGCGGCGGATGTGCTCGCCGATCTTCTGAGCCTGCGTGTCCGAGCCGAAGACCAGTTTCTCGAACCCGATCTCGTGGCCGATCAGGCGACGCTCAACGGCGTGCCGTTCGATCGTCGTGCCGCCGCTGAAGTCGAAGTACACGTTGTGCCGCCACCGTGCGACCGACGCCGCCTCGTCGTAGTTGCCCGTGCCCCCGAGATGCGCGCCGATCAGCCGCAGCGTCGGGAAGTTGTTCGCGATCGTGTCGAGATGGAACGGCCGCATCCGCATCGCCGACATGTTGCGCATGACCGCGCTCGACGACCAGCGCTTGTACGTCTCGGCCGCGTCAGGATCCTTGCGCGGGTGCGTGATCGCGTAGTCGATGCCGCCGCCGATCACGCCCATGTGCAGCAGGATCGGCCAACCGAACTTCTCGGCCGTCTCGTACACGGGAAAGTAGTCCTCGCAATCGTAGTCGCGCTTGACGCCGATCATCTTCAGCCCGCGATAGCCGATGTCGCGCAACTCGCGCATTCGATCCGGCGTCATCGTCTCCGGATCGATCACCGCCGTCGGGATGAACAAGTCCTCGTGCCGAAGCGCATGCTTCATCGAGTCTTCGTGCGAAATCCCGAAGCGCCCTCCGCACAGCAAGTTCGCCTTCGTCACGCCCGCCTCAATCGCGCGTTCGTACAGATTCTCGACCGCCGGCGTCGGATCTTCCTCCGGCTTGTCCCAGTTCCGGGGGAAATGCATGTGGATATCGAAAATCTTGCGCACAACGCCTCCTCAATGCTCGATCGATGCCCGATCAGCCTAGCAGTGCTGACCGCAGGGCAACAAAAACGGCCGCCAGCCCTCAAGCTGCCGACCCCGACCTCCGACTTCCGACCTCCAACACCCCCACCTACGGAATCAGCCCCGGCGGCCCCTTCTTGAAGATCGCTTTACGGCTCTCCTTGGTCGTCATCGGCTTGTCGAGGCGGTAATCCTTCACCATGTTGTCGAACGACAGATCCGGATTCGACGCATCGATCATCTTGTCGTACTTCGGGTCCAGCGCGTCGAGCTGCGACTGGAACGAGAGATGAAACGCGAACCGGCTGATCATCCGGGTCAGCTTCTTGCTCTCGCACTTCGGGCACACCGCCACATAGTCGTCGCTGACCCGCCGCACGATGATCTCGCAGAACGTCTTGCAACCATGACACGCGTACTCATAAATCGGCATCACGCCACCTCTCACCACCGCACGTCACGGTTAGGTCGGAACCGATGCCGCAACCGGAGAACGCGTTCATCACCCTACAGGAGCAAATCCGTGTGCATCTGTGGATAAACCGAACCCTAGGCGCGCCGCTCCAGCACATGATCAGCGATATCCTCAAGCGGACCGCGCGCCACCCCGTCCGGGAGCGTGCGAAGCGCCGTCAGCGCCCGATCGCGGAAGTCGCGCGCGACATCGTATGACTCGTTCAGGATATCGGAATTCAGCACCATCATGACGGCCTCGGCGACGTGCTCCGTCTTCGGCTTCTTCGTACGGAACGCCTTCTTGATCGGGTTGTCCTTCGGGTGACGCTCCATCAGGATCAGCGACGGCAGCGTCAGCGTGCCCTGCATCAGGTCGCTGCCGATCGGCTTGCCCATCTCCTGCTCGTCGCCCGCAAAGTCGAGAATGTCGTCGACGACCTGGAACGCCATGCCGATGTTCAGCCCGTACACGCGCAGCGCTTCGCGCTCATCCGGCGAGCAGCGTGCGACCATCGCACCGCCCTCCGCCGATGTCGCGAACAGCGACGCGGTCTTGCCTTCGATACGCCCGAAATACTTGATCAGATCCTGTCCGTAGTCGTACGCGCTCATATCCTGATGCAGCTCGCCGCCAGCGATCGCCATGATCGTCCGCGCGAACAGCCGCACCACCTCCGTGTCATCGGTGCGCGCGATCAACTCGGCCGAGTGCGCGAACATGAAATCGCCGAGCATCACCGCGGCGCTGTTGCTGAAGAGTTCATTCGCCGTCGCGCGGCCGCGCCGCGACGGCGACGCGTCGATTACATCGTCGTGGACGAGCGTGGCCGTGTGCAGCAGTTCGATCGATGCGGCCAGCGGCACGTGCAGATCGCGACGATACTCGCCGAAATGACCGGCAAGCAGCGCGATCGCCGGCCGCAGCCGTTTGCCGCCCGTGCCGAGCACATGCCCCAGCATCTTCGACAGCGCCGGAAAGTTCTCGACGTGCTTCACGCTGTCGATCGTCTCTTCGACAAGCTGCAAATCTTCCTGCGCGGGCCCGTAGATCGACGCCACCTTCAACGTCATCTCGCCTCCCCGGCCGTCACGCCCACACCAAGCAGCCGCATCGCGTTCTGCGTCGTCACGTCCGCAACGTGCTCGGCCGTCACGCGGCGCAGCTCGGCGACCTTCGTTGCCGCTTCGAGCACGTATGCCGGTTCGTTGCGCTTGCCGCGATAGCGCTGCGGCGCGCCGTACGGGCTGTCCGTCTCCAGCACGATGTGTTCGAGCGGCAGCGCGCGCGCGACATCCTGGAGCACCGCGGCCTTCGGGTGTGTCACCGACGTGTGGATCGAGATCACGAATCCAAGCTCCACGTAACGCGCCGCCTGCGCCGCATCGCCGCTGAAGTAGTGCATCACGCCGAGTGGCCGCCCGTCCGGCAGACGCCCGTCCATCGACGCCGACCACGCTTCGAGCAACGGCAGCATCTCGTCCTGCGCGTCGCGGGTATGTACCGCGACCGGCTTGCCGACGCGACGCGCCGTCTCCAGCTGCCGCCGCATCACGTCGAGCTGCACGTCTCGCGGCGACAGGTTGCGATAGAAGTCGAGCCCGATCTCGCCGATCATCGCGACGCGCGGGTGCGCCGCCATCGCTTCAAGTGCATCGAGATCCGCAGGGGTCACATCCTTCGCGTCATGCGGGTGGACGCCGACCGCCGCCAGCACGCCATCGTGACGCTCCGCCAGCGCGATCGCGCGCTCGCTGTCCGCGCGCGTCACGCCCAGCGTGATCATCAGCTCAACACCCGCAACCTGCGCGCGCGCGATCGCCGCATCGGCGTCGTCGCCCTTCCTGGTGAAGACGTCATCGTGAATGTGACAGTGTGCGTCGACAAGGCGCATCGTCATGCGGTAAGCCGCGCTTCTCCGTCTGGCACCGGCACATCGATCTTCCGGAACAGCGGCTCCGGCGCGACGAGCGCGGTACCGGCCACCGGCCGCTGCGCCACCCACCCGGCGGCTTCGACGGCGTCCGTCTGCCCCATGTACTCGTGGATCTTCTGGCTGGAGAACGGCAGGAACGGGTACAGGGCCACCTTCAGCGCGTTTATAACACAGAGCGCCACATAGAGGGACGTGCCCGTCCGCGCCATGTCCGTCTTCGCCGTTTTCCACGGCGCTGTCTCGTTCAGGTACGCGTTTGCTTCCTGCGCCAGCGCCATCGATGCGCCGAGCGCCGCCTTCAGCCGCACCGCTTCGATGTGCGCGCCGACGTCGCCGAGCACCGACGCCGCGCGCGCCAGCAATCGCTCGTCGAGCGCATCGAACGCGCCTGGCTGCGGCACGACCCCGTCGAAGTTCTTGTGCGTCATCGCCAGCACGCGGTTCACGAGATTGCCCCACGTCGCGACCAGTTCGTCGTTGATCCGGCGGATCATCTCCGCTTCCGTGAGATCCGTATCGGACGACTCCGGGAAGTTCGCCGCCAGCGCGTAGCGGATCGCGTCCGGCTGATAGCGCTCGAGATACGTCAGCACGGTGTCGCCGACGCCTTCGCTCTTCGACGCCTTCTCTCCCTTGAACGTCACGAACTGGTTCGCCGGAACGTCCGTCGGCAGATTGAGCCCGCCGTACGCCATCAGCACCGCCGGCCAGAAGATCGTGTGATAAAAAATGTTGTCCTTGCCGATGAAGTAGTACGTCGATGCCGCCGGATCCGTCCACCACGCGCGCCACGCGTCCGGCTCGCCGCGCTCCTCCGCCCACTGCATCGACGCCGACACGTAGCCGATGAACGCCTCGAACCAGACGTAGATGCGCTTTCCCGGCCCCAGATCTTCGTTCGGAATCGAGACGCCCCACTCCAAGTCGCGCGTGATCGCCCGATCCTGCAAGCCTTCTTCGACCCACCCGATGCTGTAGTTCTGGACGTGCTTGCGCCAACCCTCGCGCGTGCGCAGCCAGTCGAGCAGCGGCCCCTGAAACGCCGTCAGCTTGAAGAAGAAGTGCTCCGTATCGCGCATCTCCGGCGTGGCGCCCGTCAGTTTGCTGCGCGGGTCGATCAGTTGCTCCGGGTCGAGCGTGCGGCCGCAGTTGTCGCACTGGTCGCCGCGCGCGTTCGGGTTGCCGCAGTTCGGGCACGTCCCGACGACGTACCGGTCCGGCAGAAAGCGCCCGGCCTGCGTGTCGTAGAACTGCTGCGTGATGCCCTTGTAGATGTACCCCTGCGCCAGCAGCTTGTTGAAGAAGTCATGCACGACGGCCTCGTGCATCTTCGTGCCGGTCGACGTGAACAGGTCGAATGAGATGCCGAGTTCGCGCCAGTACCGCTCGAACTCCGGGTGAAACTCGTTGACGACGTCCTGCGGCGTGCGGCCCTCGTTGTCCGCCCGCACCGTCACCGGCGTCCCGTGCTGGTCGCTCCCCGACACCATCAGCACGCGATTCCCCACCATCCGGTGGTACCGCGCAAACACGTCCGCCGGCAGATACGCCCCCGCCATATGCCCCAGGTGCAGCGACCCGTTCGCATACGGCCAAGCGACAGCGACGAGGATCGCGCGAGAAGTTTGTGAAGCGTTATTCAAAGCATGGGCAGTTTACCACCGCCCCAGACTAGCGTCCCCGCATCCATCCGTTCACCGGAACCGCGCACCTGGTCGCGGCGTTCTTCCTAGCGGTGGAGCTTCAGCTCGACGAACATCATCGCCACAACGAACCGATGTCCTCGCACCAAACGAAATGTAGCTGCGGAGCTTCAGCTCCGCCGGCACGTCGTCCCACACCCGCGGCGCTACTCGGCGCCCGCATCCCGCATCTCCTATCTGTGCCCATCTGTGACTGTGGATAACCCCCCCGCCTCCTACTAAAGTCCCACCCCACGCACACCCAATCGCCCGATTCGCCGCTGAAGCTGCGGCCCTATAACTGACCCCAGAGATAGGACGTCGCGAGACATAGCGGAGATTCCGGCGATGACGACATTCACCAACACAGCCACAAACTCTCGCACATGGCCCGCCGTCCGCAGCCGCAACGCCGGCGAACGACGCGCGCGCGTCGCCACCGCCG
>CAZRHH010000021.1:0-44817 GCA_964599885.1 uncultured Dehalococcoidia bacterium
CGTAGCCGACGAGATAGAAGCCAAGCGCTTCGAGATATGGCGTCACGCCCGCCGCGTTCAGGTACTCCGTCACCACCTGCGAGCCCGGCGCGAGGCTCGTCTTCACCCACGGCTTCGACGTCAGTCCGCGCTCGACGGCCTTCTTCGCCAGCAGCCCCGACGCGAGCATCACTGCCGGGTTCGATGTGTTGGTGCAGCTCGTGATCGCCGCGATCACCACCGACCCGTGCCGCAGCTTGTACGTCTCGCCCAGCGGATCATGCACCTCAATCGCGTCCCACGGTTCGGCTTCGGGCGTCGGCGTCGCCATCTCCGGCGCGGGCGTGTCAGCGCTCCCGCCCTCGCCGAGCCAGCGCTGGATCTTCTCCTGCTCCGGCCCGTTCGTCAGCCCCTGCTCCAGCATCGCGACCAGGCTCGTCCGCCACCCCCGCTTTGCGTCGGCGAGGCGCACGCGATCCTGCGGCCGCTTCGGCCCGGCGATGCTCGGCTCGACGTCGCCGAGATCGAGTTCGAGCGTGTCCGAGAACACCGGATCGGGCGAATCGTCGGTGCGGAACAGCCCTTGCTCCTTGCAGTACGCCTCGGCGAGTTGCACGACCGCTTCGTCGCGGCCGGTGAAGCGCATGTACGCCAGCGTCTCGTCGTCGACCGGGAAGAAGCCCATCGTGGCGCCGTACTCCGGCGCCATGTTGGCGATCGTCGCGCGGTCCGCCAGGCTCAGGCTCGACAGCCCGCTGCCGTAGAACTCGACGAACTTGCCGACGACGCCCTTTGCGCGCAGCATCTGCGTCACTACAAGCACGAGGTCCGTCGCCGTCGCGCCCTCGCGCAGCTTGCCGCTGAACTTGAACCCGACCACCTGCGGCGTCAGCATCGGCATCGGCTGCCCGAGCATCGCCGCCTCCGCTTCGATGCCGCCGACGCCCCAACCGAGTACGCCGAGGCCGTTGATCATCGTCGTGTGCGAGTCCGTGCCGACGAGTGTGTCCGGGTACGCGCTCAGCACGCCATCGTCATTCGATTCGAAGACGACTTTCGCCAGATATTCGAGGTTCACCTGGTGGACGATGCCCGTGTCAGGCGGCACGACGGCGAAGTTATCAAACGCCTGCTGCCCCCACCGCAGCAGCGAATATCGCTCGCGGTTGCGCTCCAGTTCGAGCCGCGCGTTGAACTCGAACGCGCCCGTCGAGCCGTATTGGTCGACCTGCACCGAGTGATCGATGACGAGTTCGGCGGGCTGCAGCGGATTGATCCGCGCCGGATCGCCGCCGAGCGCGCGGATCGCATCGCGCATCGCCGCCAGATCGACGACGCACGGCACGCCCGTAAAATCCTGCATCAGCACGCGCGCCGGCGTGAACCACACTTCTCGTTCCGGCGGCGCGGCCGGATTCCACGCCGCCAGCGCCAGCACGTCGCCCTGCGTCACGACCCGTCCGTCCTCGTGCCGCAGCAGGTTCTCGAGCAGGATCTTGACCGAGAACGGCAGCCGCGGCACGCCCGCGCCGGCCGCGTTATCGAGCGCGCTCAGGCGGTGGATGCTGTACGTGCGGTCGCCCACAACAAGCGGCGACCGGGCGCCAAAGCTATCAAGCGGTGCAGCGGGCATGGCGGATGCTCCTTCGGCTGGTGTGCGTACGGCAATTGTAGCTCCGAGGCCGCTTACGAGCTTCCGCGCCGCTTCGCCGCTACCCCAACCACACGCCCATACCCCATACTCCCCGAATGGACTCGCAGATACGCTACTGCACCACCTCCGACGGCGTGCGCATCGCCTACGCCGTCATGGGCGACGGGCCGCCGCTCGTTCGCGTGACCGGCTGGGTCAGCCACCTGGAGCTCGACAACGAGGCTCCAATTTTGGTGACGCAGAACAACGAACTGGCACGGCAGTTCACGTTCGTCCGCTACGACAAGCGCGGCACCGGGCTGTCCGATCGGGGCATCACCGACTTCTCGCTCGAAGCGCGTGTCCGCGATCTCGAAGCCGTCGTCGACGACCTCAAGCTCAAGAAGTTCGCGCTGTATGGCATCTCCGAGGGCGGCCCGATCGCGATGAGCTACACAGCGCTGAACCCCCGGCGCGTCACGAAGCTCCTGTTGTGGGGCACGTTCGCCCATCTCGGCCCGAGCGACGCTAGCGACGCGCTCGTCACGCTCGTGCGCGCGGAGTGGGGTATGGGATCCGACGCGCTCACAAGTATCTTCGCGCCCGACGCTACGCCGGAGGAGCGCCGGTTCAGCATCTGCTATCAGAAGCTATCGGCGACCAAAGAGGAAGCCGCGCTGATGCTTGACGCCGACTGGGAGATCGACGTACGCCCGCTTCTCGCGTCGATCAAGGCGCCAACGCTCGTCATGCACGCGCGGCGCGATCGCGCCATCGCGTTCGAGAACGGGCGCGAGATCGCCGCCAGCATCCGCGGCGCGCGCCTGGTGCCGGTCGAGAGTCACAATCACCGCCCGATTGCCGACGAAAGCATCGCTATGACCGCCACGATGATCGAGTTTCTGACCAATGGCGCGACAGCGCCAGCAACCGCCGCTGGGTCCGGCGCCGACGGTTCATCCGTCACGGTCATGTTCACCGATGTTGAAGGCTCGACGGCGTTGACCGACCGACTCGGCGATGCACGAGCGCGCGAGATCATCCGCACGCACGAACGCGTGACGCGCGAAGCGCTCGCCGCGCACGGCGGCTCCGAGATCAAGACGATGGGCGACGGCTTCATGGCGTCGTTTCCGTCCGCCACGTCGGGCCTGCGATGCGCTATCGCCATCCAGCAGACGCTCGCCGCGCACAACGAGACGGCAGCCGACCCGATCGCGGTGCGCATCGGCCTCAACGCAGGCGAGCCGATCTCCGAGAACGCCGATTTGTTCGGCACCGCCGTCAACCTCGCCGCGCGCGTAGCAGGCAAAGCAAACGGCGGCGAGATCCTCGCGTCAAACGTCGTCCGCGAACTCGCCGCCGGCAAAGATTTTCTGTTCGCCGATCGCGGCGACACCGCCCTCCGCGGCTTCGAAGAAGCCGTGCGCCTCTACGAGGTCCGCTGGCTTCGGTAGACCCTCGCGCGATGCTCTAGCTGACGCGTGAGGTTCTCGGTTCCTCAATCCCTCTGTGCCTCTGCGCCTCTGTGGTGAAAAGCGAAAGGGAACGCCTCTGCGTCCCTTCGCGTCCTTTGCGCCTTTGCGGTGAACTGAACCCACCAGCGACCAACGACCAGCGGCCCACCCAACCCTATTCGTGCCGCAAAGCCTCGATCGGGTCGAGCCGCGACGCGCTCCACGCCGGGTACACGCCGGCGACGATGCCGGTGATGGCCGAAACGAGCAAGCCAACGAGCACCCAGAATGGCGTGATCGTGTACTTCGTGTCAGCGCCGCCGATCTCGAAGCTCAGCGCGATCTGCGTCGCCGCGTAGCCGCCGAGCACGCCGATCGCGCCGCCCATCAGTGTCACGAGGAACGCCTCGACGAGAAACTGCAGCAGGATGTCCACGCGTTTAGCGCCGATCGCCTTGCGGATGCCGATCTCGCGCGTCCGTTCCGTCACGGAGACGAGCATGATGTTCATGATGCCCAGACCGCCGACGACGAGCGAGATCAGCGCGATCGACAGCACGAGTACCTGCAGCGATCGCTCGACCGCCGTCTCCGTCGCCAGCAGTTCGCTCTGCGTCTGCACAGTGAAGTCGTCCTCCGTCACGTTGTGCTCGACGCGCAGCACGTTGCCGATCGCTTCCTTCGCCTCTTCGGCCTTGTTGCGATCCGTCAGCTTGATGTTGATCTGGCTGACATTCGTCAGGCCGCGCGGATTGCGGATGAACGCGACGCGCGCTTGGAACGCCGGCAGCGGCACGAACACGTACCCATCTTCGCCGCCGACAGCGTTCGAACCCTTCGGCTCCATCACGCCGATCACCGTGAAGTTGAATCCGACGCCAAAGCCGCCGACCCCCGCGAACAGCCGTACGCTTTCGCCGATCGGATCAGCCTCACCAAAGAGGTCGCGCGCCATATCGGCGCCAAGCACGATGACGAGCGCCTTCTTCGTCACATCGTCCTGCGAGAGAAAACGCCCCTCTTCGACGTAGAAGTCGCGCACGAACTGATACGACGGCTCCGTGCCGATCAACGTCGTGGTGATCGTTTGGCCGCGGTAGATGGCGCGCACCTGAATCAGCGAACCCGGTCCGCCGGCGGCTCCCTGCGATGCGACACCTTCGATGAAAGGCAAGTCCTTCGCGTTGATCGCCTGCGCGTCCTCGTGGAACAACGAGGCGCCCGTACCGGGAAGACCGATGCCCGGCGTCGCTCCCGGCGCGCCCGGCCGGACGAACATCAGGTTGCTGCCGAGGCCGCGGATGCGCTCGCCGACACCCTGCTGCGCGCCCTCGCTCGCCGCCGTTAGGAGGATGACCGCGCCCACTCCGATGATGATGCCGAGCATCGTCAAGATCGTCCGCAGCACGTTCGTCCGCAGCGCGTTCACCGCCGAGATGAAGATGTCGACGATCGTCATAGCGCTCGCGCCTCGCCTTCCAGCGTAAGAGGCGGGGCGACCGGTTGCGGCGCGGCGCCATCCTGCACGACGACGCCGTGCGGCACGCCACTTACCACGGGCGCGTTCGGGACATCGCTGATGATCTTGCCGTCGCGAAACGAGACGATCCGCCGCGTGTGCGCCGCCACTTCCGGTTCGTGCGTGACGAACGCGACCGTGATACCGCGCTTCTCGTTGAGCTGCCGGAAGATCTCGATCACATCCTGGCTCGTCTTCGAATCGAGCGCACCGGTCGGTTCGTCGGCGAGAATGATCGTCGGGTTGCCCACGAGAGCCCGGGCGATCGCGACGCGCTGCTGCTGGCCCCCGGAAAGCTGCGTCGGCTTGTGATGCGCGCGGTTCTCGAGCCCGACCATGCGCAACGCGGCCATCGCCGCGCGCTTGCGGTTAACGGCACCCCGGTACACCAGCGGCAGCGCCACCTGGTCGACAGCGCTCATCCGCGGCAGCAGGTTGAACGACTGGAACACGAAGCCGAGGCGCCGGTTGCGGATCGTGGCCAACTGCGCGTCGCCCAGCCGGCCGACGTTCGTACCATCGAGCTGGTACAGCCCCTCGGTCGGCCGGTCGAGGCAGCCGACGATGTTCATCAGCGTCGACTTCCCGGAGCCGGACGGGCCCATGATCGCGAGAAACTCGCCGTCGTCGATGTCCAGATCAATGCCGGCGAGCGCCGGTACAAGCTGCGATCCCACACGGTAGATCTTCTTGATGTTGCGCAGGCGAATCATTAGCGCACGCCGCCGGCAAGCGTCGGCACCGCTTCGGCCTCGTCATCCGCGGCCGTCGTCAGCGATGGCACGACCAGCACGTCGCCTTCGCTTACGCCAGTCAGGATCTCGATGTTCTCCGGATCGGTCAGGCCCGTCGTTACCACTTGTTCCTCGATCGTGCCGTTGCGTCGGATGTCTACGACCTGTTCGGCGCCACGCGGACGCACCGCGCGCGGCGGCACCGTGAGGATGTCCGGCTTCGAGTCCGTCGTCACGCGTCCGCGGCCGTTCATGCCGGGCGCCGGCCGCGGGCTGTTCGGCAGGATCACCAGCGACGCCTTCACCTGGTACGTGACGACGCCCTGGTTGATGGTCGGGCTGAGGCCGATCTCGGTGATCGTAAACGGATACACGGCGCCGGGGAGGCCATCGAACAGCACGACGCCGCCCTGATCCTTCTTGACGTTTCCGTAGTCCGTCTCGCCGACATCCATGATCAGTTGCACCGAATCGGGCGTCAGCAGCACGATCGCCGGCTCCTGTGCCGCCTGGCTGGCGAACTCGCCGGCGGCGATGCTCACCGCCGCGACGGTGCCATCGAACGGCGCGACGATCTGCGCGTTGCGCAGCCGGATGCTTGCAGCCTCCACCGAAAGCGACGCCGAGCGCATCGCCTCGCGCGCCTGGGCGATCGTGTTCGTCTCCGGTCCGCGGAACGCCTCATCGAGCCGCGCTTCGGCGGAGAATACGGCCGCTTCGGCGCTATCGACAGCCGCCTGCGCGCTCGCGATGTCGAGCGCGTCGGGACCGTCCTGCGCATCGGCGAGCTTCGCCTGCGCCGACGCGAGCCCGGCTTCCGCCGACGCAACACCGGCATCCGCCGCGGCGATCTCCTCGCTGCTGGGGCCGTCTTCGAGCGCCTGCAACTTGGCCTCGGCGGAATCCAGCGAATCCGCCGCCGACTCGACCGCCGCCTCGGCGCTTTCGGCGCTGTTCTCCGCGTTCAGAAACGCATTGTTCGCGGTGATGACGCTGGCCGCCTCCGTTGAGTTGTCTCCATCCAGCGCGGCGTCCATTTTCCCCGCGTCACCGACGGAGATCGGCGCGGATAGCGACGAGCAGAAGTCCGGCACGGGAGCTGGTGGCGCCGGCGAACAATACGATGTCTCTGCGCTTTTCAGCGACGCCTCGGCGGACGTGACGCTGTTCTCGGCGCTGTCGGCGCTGTTCTCGGCAGCCGTAAGCGCCGATTCCGCGAGCGCGACGCCAGCGGCCGCGGCGGCGACATCGGCGTCGCCGGGCGTGGTCGCGAGTTTCTCGCGAGTCGAGCGCGCGGTCGCGAGCTGGGCTTCCGCAAGGCTGACCGCGCCCTGGGCGGCAGCGAGATCGGCGCCGGTCGCGCCGTTGAGCAGCGTCTGGTAGTCGTTCGCGGCTTTCGTCCACGCAGCATCAGCCTGGGCGAGCGCCTGCTCGGCCGTCGCCACCTCGGCGTTGCTCGAACCGTCGAGCAGGTCCTCGAGCTTGAGCTGCGCCGTGCGCTGGTTCGTCTCCGCGACGCTGATCGCGTTGACGAGATCCTCAGATTCGAGCGTTGCGAGCACCTGGCCCTGGCGCACGGTGTCGCCGACCTTCACGTCGACCGTGCCGACTTTGCCAGAAGTCTGGAACAGGAGATCGCTGCTGAGCTGCGCCTCGGCGACGCCGGAGATCAGCAGCGTAGAGCTGATCGTCGTGCGGGCGACGGTGATGTCTTCGGTGGGTCGGGCGGTGGCTTCAGACTCGTTGAAGAAGAAGTACCAGGCCGCGGCCGCAGCGAACGCCGCGACCAGGATGAGCACGCCGAATGTAATCGCCCGGCCGCGCCAGCCGCTTTCCTCGAGCGTCAGTTCGTCTTCGAGATCGAATGCGGTGGTCAACGCTACTCCCTTGCGCGGCCGCGCATCTATCGTCGGGCCGATGAATGTCATTCAGTGTTGGAGTAGAGGCTAGGCGACGGCTCTACCTTACGTCAACGGAAAGGGGGTTTCGGGAATGTAAAAACGTCAAGCCGGGAGCCGATTGTGACTTCCACCCCAGCCTCCGGAGGGTGGCTTTCCCCGCTTCAAACCCTTAAGGCGGGTTCCCTACACGCCGACACTTAAGGGAGTACGAAATGAACCTCGCCACGCGCGAGGGGGAGTGGGGGAACCATGCGCGTCAGGATTACGGTAGGTCTGTTCGCCGCTGCTGTCGCCGCGGCGCTCGGTACGGGCGGCTTCACGTCTACAGAGCCGAGAACCGCAGCCCACGCGCAGGATGCGCAGGCAAGCCGCACGGGCGACGTCATCGTCCGGTTCAAGAGCGACGCGACGCTCGCGGGCGTGGCTGGCGCGCTGACGGCAGCCGAGGCCGCACCGGCCGAGAGCAGCTCCTCCGGGCTGGTACTCGTCGAGCCTGACGCCGGACAGTCGGTCGACGATGCGATTGCATCGCTGTCCGCCGACCCGAACGTCGAGTTCGTCGAAGCGGACACGGTCGTTTCGATCGTGCAGTCGCCGAACGACATCTTCTACCCGCAGCAGCAATGGCACTACGAGCAGATCGGCCTGCCGGCGGCGTGGGATGTGACCACCGGCAACAGCAACGTCGTCGTCGCCGTCATCGATACCGGCGTGATGGTCACGCACCAGGATCTCGACACGAAGATCTCGAGCGGCGGTGACGTGGGCGCCAACTTCGTCGCCTACCCGATCTCAACGTCGTCGAGTTCATCGGGCGTGCGCATCACGCACACATTTGCGCACAACTACAAGACGGGCGACCAGGTGGTGGTCAGCGGGCACTGTCAATTTGTCGGTTCGCCGCCATCCTGTAACGCGCTGTACAACGGCACCTGGACGATCACGGTGCTGGATGCCACGTCGTACCGCCTCAACGGATCGACGTACAGCTCCGCCGGTACCGGCGGCTCGGCGCGGAACACGAGTCCGCGCGACGACCACGGCCACGGCACGTTCGTCGCCGGCACGGTGGCCGCGGAAAGCAACAACGCGTCATGGGTCGCGGGCGTTTGCTGGACGTGTACGATCATGCCCGTCAAGGTGCTTGGATCATCCGGCAGCGGCAGCACGTTCGACGTTGCCGCCGGTATCGACTGGGCACGCACGCACGGCGCCGACGTCATCAACCTGAGCCTCGGCTCCGCCGATCCGTCGGCCACGCTGCAGACGGCCGTGGACGCCGCATGGAACGCGGGCATCGTCGTCGTCGCGGCCAGCGGCAACAACAACGGTCCGGTGCTGTACCCGGCCGCCTACGACAGCGCCCTCGCCGTCGGCGCGACGAACTCCGCGGGCGCAAAGGCATCGTTCTCGAACTACGGGCCGTCGCTCGACGTGATGGCGCCGGGTGAGAGCGTCGTGAGCACTGTGCTGGATAGCGGCACGGGCACGTACGGCGCCGGATCCGGCACATCGTTCGCGGCGCCGCACGTCGCGGGCGTCGTCGGCCTGATGATCGCCGACGGCATCACGGACAAGACCACGATCGTCAGCACGCTGAAGTCCACGGCCACCGACATGGGCGGCGCCGGTTTCGACAACCTGACCGGCTGGGGCATCGTCAACGCCGCCGACGCGATCTCGGAACCAGACACGACGCCGCCGACGGTAGCGATCACGTCGCCGGCGGAAGGCCAGGCGGTACTCAGTGATATCACCGCGACGGTGACCGCATCGGATGCGGTGGGCGTCACGGCCGTGCGATTCTGGCTGGACAACGTCTATCAGGGATACGACCTTACGGCGCCGTACACAAAGCCGATCGACGTTGATGCGCTGGGGGATGGTCCACACCGCCTGCTCGTCGATGCGTCGGATGCCGCGGGAAACAAGGCGTGGCATGGATTGAATTTCAACGTCGGCGACGACACGACGAATCCGGTCGCGTCGATCACCTCGCCGACGCCCAACGAGGTGGTCACCGGAACGATCAACGTTACGGTGAACGCGACAGACAACATCGGTGTCGCGAAAGTGCGCTTCTGGCTCGACGGCGCGTACCAGGGATACGACGGAACCGCGCCCTACGCGCGCAGCATTGACACCACGGCGCTGACCGATGGTCTGCATCGTGTCCTCATCGAGGCTGCGGACGCGGCGGGAAACGCAACGTACGGCGCCGTAAACTTCGTCGTCGATAACGGCGGCGACACCACGGCGCCCGCGGTCAGCATCACCTCTCCCGGTCCGGGCGAAACGGTGAGCGGTCTCGTCGCGCTAGGCGTTTCGGCGACCGACGCAGTGGGTGTTGCGAAGGTGCGGTTCTGGCTGGACGGCGTCTATCTCACGTACGACAGCACAGCGCCCTATTCGCTGAACGTCAATACGTCGGTGCTGACGAACGGCACGCACCGCTTACTCGTCGAGGCATCTGACCACGTGGGCAACAAGAGTTGGGCATCGGTGAACTTCACGATCAGCAACTGATTCTTACGCCGCCGTTGCGAGTTCGGGCGCCTCAAGCGGGGCGCCCGATTCGTTTTCTTGAGACGCAGCAGCGGGGATGATCTGGCGCGCGACGACGAGCAGGAGGACGAGGAGCGCGGACTCGCTCACGATCATCGTTGTCGCGGCGCCGGCTGGGCCGAACGCCGGGATAAACGCGAGATTCAGCGCGACGTTCAACGCGAGTGCGCCCGCGGTCAGTACGACGGCCGCTCGCCCCTTCGAGCGGCCAAACAGCAGTTCGACGTGCATGTTCGTCGCGAGGTACAGGAACTGTGCGACGATGAGCAACAAGTACGGCGTGCGCATACCCTCGAAACCGCTGCCGTACAGGCGCTCGAACGCGGGAGTGAGAGCGAGCAGCGCGATCGAGATCGCGGCGCCGAGCCCCACGACTACTGCCATGCTTCGCCGGTAGGCTCGTCCCAGAGAAGACGCATCTGCTGCTGCCGCAAAGCGCGGCATCATCGCCCGTCCGAACGTAAGCGGCAGGAACGCCAGACCGTACGTGAAGTTGAAAGCGGCGCCGTACACACCCACCGCCTCATCGCCCCGCATGCCGGCGAGCAGAAACGCATCAATGCGAAAGTAGACGAAGAACAGCAACGTCGTCGCGAGCACGGGAAACGCCCGAGCGGCGAGACTGCGCATCAACGTCAGATCAGCGCGTGGCAGCACGACCCCAAAGTGCAAGACGAGCGCCACGGCGGCAATGCCCACCGATACCGCACCCACCGCCGGAAACAGCAGCGCGACCGCCATGGGCGGCCCTGACGCGAGCAGGATTGCGCCGCCCGCCACAAGCAGCACGCTCCCCTGAAGTGCACGGACAACCGATTCCGCCGTCAGACGTTGCATCGCGCGCAAGGGCGCGAGCAGCAGCAGCGATGCGCTCTCCAGCGCACCGCCGATACCGGCGCACAGTAGCAGCGTGCGGGCGTCTCCCTCAAGCAGCGTCGCCGCTATCGCAACCACGATCGCGCCCGAGAGCGCCGTTGTGGACGCCGCCGCGATCCAAATGTTCTGCAGCACAGCGCGGCGGCGCGCCGGATCCGACGCGAGCGATCGCGTCAGCTCCGTCGCGAGACCGAAGTCACCGACGTTCGCGACGATCGTGCCGGCCGCGGCCGCCAGGATCCACGGTCCGAATCCCTCCGCGCCCAGATGCCGCGCGAGCAGCACCAGCAAGACGAATCGGCCGCCGCGGTTGATCCCTTCTGCGGCCACGTACCGCGCTGTCGGGGACTTCAGGTTAGACGCGAAGGTGCGCACTGCTGCGGTCAACGTCGGTGCGCCGCGGCTACCGGCGATCGCGTGCTCCCGGCCGAGTGTCACGGAAGCCACGCTGGCAAGCGCTCGCGATGGACAAAGAGCAGATTCGTGTAGTCCTGTTCTCCTGGAAGCGACCGAATGAGCGCGGCAACATCGTGCACCGGCACAATCTGAGGACGGTCGGGGACATTGAACACGGCGTAGCCGGCATCTCGCAGCGTCGCT
Organism: uncultured Dehalococcoidia bacterium; assembly: GCA_964599885.1. Taxonomy (GTDB): domain Bacteria; phylum Chloroflexota; class Dehalococcoidia; order DSTF01; family JACRBR01; genus CAZRHH01. The sequence continues at coordinate 11,265 of CAZRHH010000021.1, forward strand.
ACAAACTGAGCCGGATCGGTGCCAACAGCCGCGAGTTCCGCCGGCCAGTACTCGCCGACGATCGCAAGTGGAGGCGTGTTCGCGAGAACGGTACGCATGCCCGCCAGCACCTCGCCCTCCGCGCCCTGGACATCCATTTTGATGACGTCCGGCGCGCCCCATTCCGCCGCCTGCGCATCAAGCGTCGTGCAGCGCACGTATACGGATGCGCGGCCGGAGACCGCGTGAATGCGATGGTGGCCGGCGTAATCCGGGTCGCGGTACAACTGCAGTTCGCCCTCGCGCGCGCCAACCGCGGCATTGACGATCTGGACGCTGGCGAGCGTGTTTCGGCGTACGTTCTCCGAGAGCAGCTCGAAGTTGCGCGGCTCCGGCTCGAACGACACCACGCGCCCGGCATTGCCCACGCGCCGCCCGGCCAGCAGCGTGTAGTAGCCGACGTGCGCGCCGACATCGAAGAACGTCATGCCGGGCTCGATGAGCCGCGTCAGCAGTTCGCACTCCCTCGGCTCGTACGCGCGGCCGAGGTAGAGCTTCTGCGCGACACTACGGTCCCGGAGATCGACCGTGAGCGTCCCGGAAGGCGTCTCGACATCGAGCAGCGCCTGCGAGAGCCGCGAGTACACGCCGTAGTAGGCGCCGCGCGCGAACGGCACGCGCCGCGCGATCGATGTGCCGAGCGGCGTACCCGCGAAGGGGCGCGCGACGACGCGAAAGGCGCCCAGCAGGCGCTTGTGCGCGTCGCCCGCGCGCGAAAGCTCGGAGGTTGTGTTGTTCGTCGTCATTACGCGATCCTTCCGCTCGTGTTTGCTCGCTCTTAGTCTCCCGCCGGGTCCCGCGCGAAGCCGTCGATCACGGCGGCGCCGAGGACGATCATGTCGCCCTCATCACCAGGCCCGGTCGAAACGACGAGCCGCACGGATTCGCCGTCAGGAGGCGTGAACGCTTCGATCGCGACGTAGTTCGCGCCAGCGCGCAGTACCACTTCCTGCGCGCCGATTCGCCGCCCGCCAGTGAATACCGCGACGACCGCCGTCCGCGCCGCTGTACGTTCCGCAGACTGGACCGCTGCGATCGCCGTGAACGGGCGCGCGCTGGCCGCGTTGGGGATCAGTTGCCTGATTCCGCCCCACTCCTTCTGATTGCTGACGAGCACACCGCAGGTATTGCCTTCGCCGCCGACCGGCTCAAGCGCGACGACTCCGTTCGCCTGCCAGCCCGGGACGCCGCCGTCACCCACGCCGCAGAGCAGGCCGTTTCGCAGCGGCAGTGTTTGCGTCGCCGTTGACTGCGCGCCCTCGAACAGGCTGCGTACATCGGACTGGCTCAGCACCGCACGCGGACGGAGGAGGAACAGCGTGGAATATGATCCAGGACGCCCGTGGAACGTGGCCAGCTCTTGCGGCACGAAGGCGCCGCTGAGTTGCTCGTAGACCGTTTCGGACGATTCGTGGGAGTCGCGTCCCGTGTGGTCGAGCAGATAGTACTTAATGCCGTGCTCGCCCAGGAACGCCGGGTCGAAGTCTTCCAGTGGGCGCGAACCGAATCCGAATGTGTAGAGCTGATCCTCGTATTCCGGCCGCGACTCCAACAGGCTGAACGTGATCGACGGCCAGCCCATGTACAGCATCCCGCTCCCGTCATCGAGCAGCCCTTCGCTGGCGATGTAGTCCGCGGCCTTGTCGTGTGACGCATAGAGGTCGCGCAATCCGGGATCGCTGGCGACGGTGTAGCTTATCGATGTGTATCCGCAGATGACGCCGAGGGCGACGCTGCCGGCGACAGCGGTCAGCTGCGAACGCCAAACGAACGCGAGGCCCGCCAGGTTCCATACGAAGTACGCGGCGAGGATGATGTAGACCGGCGTGACGTACGAGGGATAGCGGCTACCGTGCGACGCGGCGGGATATTGCATCGCGAACGCCAGCGTGATGAACGCCGCCCACAGCACGAACGGCGTGACGTGCCAGCGGCGCTCAGCGAGTATCTGGTACGCAGCGACGGCGAGACCGCCCAGCGCCAGCACGAACACCGGCGTGCCGACCTGATTGCGGATGCCATTCGTGTAGAGACTCCACGCGCTGTCACTGAAGCCGCCGCTCATGAGATTCCACGCCGCATCGACGTACGTCTGGACGAACGACGGAAGGACGCCGCTTTCCGGGGCAGCAGCCGTCCCTTCGAGCGGCGCGCTGGCGAACACGCGGGCCAGCACGAAGTACACCACGACGGCCGCCACAGGGAACGCGAGCGAGGCGGCGGCATGGCGATTCATCGCCTGCTTGATGTCGCGGGCGTGCCAGGCGAGATACGAGCCGACCAGCACGGGTACGAATAGATACGCCGTCGTGTGCACCAGCATCGAGAGCGCCATGAAGAAGCCGCCGAGCACGAGGAACCGCCGATCGCGGTTGCCAGCCTCCGTCGCAGCGAGCGCGAAGATAAACAGGCTCATCACGGCGGGCGCCTTATCGGGCTCGGTCGAGTCGAACGACCAGCGCGGGAGCAACGCGAACATCAACGAGGCACCGACCGCGATGGGCACGCCGAGCGTGCGTGCCAGGAGGCGGTACAGCACCACAACAGCCGCGATGGTCAGAAGCGGCATGAGGATGAGGGGTGCGATGTGTAGAGAGACTCCGGGGAGCTGCGAGAGCAATGCGAGTGTGGCCGGCAGCAACGCCGGCTGATCGAACACATCGCTGGTCAGCACAAGTTGCGGCGATGGCGACAGATTGCCATCGCGGATGTAGAGCGCGCGCTCGAGGATGCCGTGCGCATCGCCGCTGCCATACGTGCCATCGAACGACGCGATGTAGCGCAGCCGGCTCGCGATCGCCGCGCCGATGACGACGCACAGGCCCATGAGCGGGGCGTGCGTCGCGAAACGTGCACGCGTATGCGACGCCTCTTCGGCCGTTGTCGGCGCTGTTGCCCAGACGGCGCGCGGCGCCGTCGCCGGCATCGGTCGCACAGGCGTGCGTGCGGGCCGGGCGGAAGTCCGCAGGTTCTCGCGAATCGCGACGAGGAGCAGGTACCCGGCGGCGCCCCAGATGCGGCGAGCGACGGCTGCGGTGGCTTCCGTCATGCTACCAGCTCCATCTTGCCGACGATCGCCTTCCAGTCGTACGCATCGATGAACGCCTGCGACGGGGGTTCGTGCGCGGCACGCGCCGCGTCGATGATCGCCGACGCCGCTTCTCGAGCATCGCCGATCACGCGGAGGCCATCGCCGCACACGCCGAGATCGAGGCCTTCGGCGCCGACGCGCGTCGTCACCGTCGGCACGCCGCAGGCGAGGCTCTCGAGAATCTTTATGCGTGTGCCGCTTCCGTGCGTGACGAGCGCCGGCACGACGTCCGCCGCCTGCAGCAGCGGTGCGATCGCATCGACGGCGCCGAGGAACGTCACGCGTGGCGACCCGAACTCGGCGCGCAATGCGTCGATCGGTCCGCGGCCGGCGACGAAGAGACGGAACGTCTCCGGCAGCTCGGGCATGAGTGCGGCGAGCGTGCGCAGCGCATCGGCGTTCGGCGTGTACGCGAGCTGTCCGAAGAAGAACAGCATCGTGTCGCCATCACGCAGGCCGAGCGCGCGCCGCGTCGCTGCGCGTTGCGCCGCATCGCCGATCTTGTTCACCCGCGTGTCGACTCCGTTCGAGACGATGCTGGTTTTGCGAGGCGACGCGCCCAGGCCGATCAGACCGCGCCGATCGACCTCCGATGTCGCGTAGATGCGCCGCGCGAGACGCACGCAAATCCGTTCGTACGCGCTCACGATCGGCCAGATTCGGCGCCCGGCGCGACGAAACCGCACCGTGTCCACGTCGGGCTTGTCGAGCAGAAACGGTATGCCTGTACGCGCAGCGAGCGCCGCGATGTGCGGCGCGAGCCACATGTATTCGACGAGCACGGCGTCCGGGGACACGTCGTTCATCAGCAACCGGAGGTGGGTGAATGTCCGCGGGTTCGCGATCTGTCCCGGGCCGCCCGTGGGCGACGCGTGAAATGCGAACGGGCCCGGCTCCAGCGGGCCTTCGCACGGCGCCGCGAGATGGACTTCGTGACGGCCCGACAGGTGCGTCGCGATCTGACGCGTGCGCACGCGCCCGCCGTCGTTCGTCGGGAAGATCGGATACGGCGACACCACGAGAAGTTTCATCGCGGCGCGTCCAGAACGGCGGCGTCCGGCGACAGCGCGTTCTCAGCGCTGGGCGTGAGTCGCGCGTACACGCCCGCCGTAGCCGCGGCCACAACCGGCCAGCTCATCTCGGCCGACAAGGTGCGAGCGTGCGACTCAAGACGGACGCGCAGGGCATCGTCGGTGAGGACGCGACTCAGCGCGCCAGCAAGCTGTTCGGCATCGCCAGGCGTCGTGATGACGCTCGGGTCGCCGGCCAGTTCGGGCAGGCCGCCGATGTCCGACACGACGATCGCCTTGCCGTACGTCAGCGCCATGCAGGCGGCCGCGCTCTGGGCGTCAAAATGCGTGTACGGATACGCGACGACGTCCGCCGCAGCGAAATAGCGCGCGATGTCGTGCTCCGGCACGTATGTCATGCGGTCGATTACCGCGTCGCGCAGGCCGAGGCGATCGATTTCAGCGCGCAGACTCTCCGCGCCGCCATCCCACGGCTGCCCGACGATCATCAGCCGCGCATCGGGCAGCGTATCGAGCACGCGCCGGAACGCTGCGAGCAGCGTCGAGACGCCCTTGTACGGGCGGATGTTTCCGAAAAACAGTACGACAGGCGCCCCCTCGGCCAGGCCAAGCTGCCGTCGCGCCTCATTGCGATCGGGCACGGCTCCCGGTGACCGCACGCCCAGCGCAACCACGTCCACCGGCGTGCGACGAACGCTGCCGCGCAATGCGCGCGCATTGTCAACACTATGGACGATGATGCGATGCGCGAACGGGAGTACCATCATGTTCGCCACGCGGCGAAGCAAGCCGCGCTCGTGCGGTTCAGCATTGTGGACGGTGATGACAACGCGTTTGCCACGGATGCGCGCGCACGCCAGCAGCACGACGTACACGGGCGCCAGTGGATAGCTCCACCACTGCGCGTGGACGATGTCGCCGCGCAACGTCAGGCCGGCGAGTAGCCAGCCGAACGGGTTCCACCAGCGCAGCGGCCTGCGCGTCCGTGCGCCGGCAACCGCCGGCCAAACGCCCGAGCCGTCTTCGGGGTCGCCGCCGGGGTAGAGCGCGCGCGGATACATGCTGCGAAAGGCGACGACATCGAGTTCCACATCATCGCGCGCGGCCAGCACCGTACAGAGATCGCTGACGTACGGGCTCACGCCCTTGTGCGGCGGCAGGGATCCAATCATCGTCACCCGTACCGCGCTGTGCTTCGGCATCAGATTCCCGTCTCCGCATCCACTCGTGGCGTGCTGTCAGCCGCGGCTGCGGCGGCCGATGTGAGTATGTCGTGCTGACTCGATCGCATCACTCGGCGATTCCCCTACGTCCCGGCGCACGCGCCCTGAGAGCGCACTAGTCGCTTGTAGCTGCGGTGATGCCGCTTCCGGCCAGCGCGTCTTGCCGCTCCCGCGCCGACAGGCCCTCGTTGATGTCCGTGATGCGGATCGGCGTCCCCAGCGCGCGCGCGATGCGATCCAGCGTCCAGCCGGTTTCGTCGGCGAGGGCGCCGGCGTCTTCCGGACTGATCGCAGTGGGGTGCGGCCGCAGCGCGAGTTGCGTGCGATCCACCCTGTACAGCAAATACTGATCGGCCGTGGACACGTGCTGCGCATCGATCAATTCAAACGCCGGGTGCCCGCTCAGGTACGGCGCCGCGTGCAGCGAACTAAACGCGACGTCTTCACCAGTGAGCAGGACGTAGGCGGCGTCGTGCGCGTCGACGTATTCGAGCAGTTCTTGCTGTCCGAGCCCGACCCAGTAGTTCTTCCCCTCGAAGCGTTTCAGCCAGAGCCAGGTGTCACCGGGCCGGGCTGGGCGCAACTCCGGATCTTCCCACCGAAAGAGGTTCGATCGTCGCGCGATCAGCTCGTCGCGGCCGGTATCCAGATTCACGGCGACCGTGGGCATCTGGCGGATGCGGTACTGGCCACCCGTTTCAACGTGCAGGCTCGAAAAGTACAGGCGGCTCGTCACCACCGTTGCACCGGGCGGGATGTGCTCATCCATGGACGCGGCGATCTCCTGCACGAAGTCACTGTCCCACGAATCGAAACGCACACCGACCGCCGCGGCATCGGCGTTATCGGACGAAAACACCCGCATTTGGTGGACGACGAAGACGCCCGCGGCGAGGGCGATGACCACAGCGAGCGCCATTTCCTGCGTGGGCGACGCGAGCGAACGGCGCGCGTACCGCGCCACGTCGGCAGCAACGAGTCCAAGCGCGATGTGCGCGATGTAGATGATCGGAAGCGCGTCGCGGAGTTGCAGCCCGCGGTTCGCAGCAAACAGCGCGAACGGCGCGAACATCACCGCGACGATGATCAGCAGGCGGGCGTCGTCGTCGCGTTTGCAGGCACGCACGCCGAGCCAGCCAAGCGACGCGAGCAACAGCAGGTACGGTTGCGCGGATGGAGCGACCGTTCGCAGATATCGCGGGACGGAGGTCCAGTAGGAGACGGGATAGTCCCAGCCATCGTGTGCTTCAAGCGTGTAGAGCACCGCACCGCCCCAGCACGCGACCAGAGTAACGGCGGCGGGCACTGCGAACGGGGCGATTGCGCGGGCGCGCTCCGGCGGCACGAGCGGCCAACGCGCGATAGCTGCGGCGAACGCGGCGAACGCCATCGCGGCAACCACGATCGCGCCCTGCCTTGCCACGGATACGTCGCCCAGCAGGAAGAGCGACGATGTTTTGAGCCAGATCCACACGAACCACGGCGCCACGACCGCCGCGAATGCGACAGAAAACGCCAACGCGCCGCGCGCGCCCGCGTGGCTGCGCAACGATGGCAGCGCGAGCCAGGCGACGACGCCGAGCGGCACGAACTGCACCGCGGCTTCCTTCACCAGGAACGACAGTCCGATCGCGGCGCCGGCAGCCGCAAACCAGGCGATCCGCGGACTACGGATGGCCTCCGTCAGCGACGCGATCGCCAGCAATACGAACGTTGTCTGTAACGGGTCGAGATACAACGTCGTGCCGAGGCCGTTGAGGAATGCCGAACCGCCGGCCGTCACGCCGGCAGCGGCGCCCGCGAGCGTGCCGGCCATGCGCCACGCGATGAACGTGACGAGCAGCACGTTGATGATGACGATCATCTTCGCGACGGTGTACGCAGCATCTGGGCCCGCAGCCGCGACAGCGGGAGCCAGCGTCAACGGAAAGAGCGGGGCGCGATGCGCCACGGGCTCGCCCGACGGGTACGTGAGACCATCACCGTGCGCGACGCTATACGCCTCCGCGAGATAGAGCGACTCATCGGATGTCAGGTTGGCGGGACGGGCAAGCGCGAGCGGCAACGTCAGCGCCACGACGATCGCACAGGCGATGGCGACTGAGGCGATCACCGGCACACGGCGCGCGGACCGTGCCGGCAGCGTTGCGGTTAGTTGCACGTGCGCACTCCCGGTGCTGGAAGCGGCGTCAGGCCGCTTGTTCCTCTTTCGCGAGCCGCAAGACGGCCGCCGCGAGCGGCGTTGGCTGTTGCGCCGTGTCGGGTTGCAACAGCGCGTTAACCCGGTCCGCGGCGCGCAGCACCTGCATTTCGATCCCGACCGCGCGCGCGAGATCGAGTAGCGATTTGCTGTCCTTCGGAAGGCACTTGCCGCCGTAGCCACGGTATCCGGCGTCGAACACGTCCATGTGCGATGCGCCGATCCGTTCGTCTGCCGTCACCATGTCGCGGACGCCGGCGAAGTCGATCCGCAGGCGCTCACAGAGATCGAATACTTCATTGGCGTAGCTGACCTTCACGGCGAGGAACGAGTTGGCGACGTACTTGGCCATCTCCGCTTCGCTGGCGGCGCAGATACGCTCGAACGGCGCCCGCGGCAGCAGCGCCATCACGCGCTGCGCGTCAAACAGGCTGGCCGCCGTGTAGCCGACGAGCTGCCTGTCCGGTGCGATGAAGTCGTCGAACGCCGTCGCCTCGCGCAGGAACTCCGGGTTGAACATGAAGCGGTGCTGCGGGAAGCGCTCCTGCATCAGTTCCGTCGTCCCCGGCAGCACCGTCGATTTGATGACAATGATCTTACCGCCCGGTATGCCGCCGATGGCGTCGAGCATGAAGCTGTCGTCGAATCCACGCCCGGGCGTGTACGGTGTCGGCACACAGACGAACACGATGTCGGCATCCGCGACCGCGTCCGGCGAGGCGTGGCCCTTGGGCGGATCGTACGCACTAACGTCCGCACCTTCTGATTCCAGATATCGCAGCAGCGATCCACCGACGATACCGGCGCCGATGATGCCGATCTTTTCGTTTGAGTTGTTACGCCGCATTCCGCTTCCTTCCCGTACCGATGGTTGCGCCCTCAAAGTCGTTCGGCTCTCCCATGATCGGCGTCAACTGACGCAACGGCGCGCGCGCCGGTGCCGCGTCGGCCCGATCCGTGCGCATTCGGAAGAGCACTTCTTCCGTCATCTTCCGGTTCCAGCCGATGGCCAGCGCCAGCATCCCTGTGATGAACATCTGCCCGCCCAGAAACCACAGCGCCGAGCCGATGATCAGCGACTGCACGTGGCCTGCGCTCTGCCCTTGCGTCACAAAGTAGGCGTAGCGAGCGAACGGGAGTGTGCCGAGCGCCAGCAGCACGGCGCCGAGCGCGCCGTACACGTGCATCGGCCGGTACAGCAGGAAGCTCCGGAGGATGACCGATCCGGCGCGCAGGATATGGCTCGCGATGCCGCGGATCAGCCGCGATGGCCGCGTCACATGCCGCGCCGCGATCGGCACGTTGACGATGCGCATGCGCTGGTCGATGGCGTTGATCAGCGTTTCGTGCGTGTACGTGTGCTCGGACAGCACGTTGAGCTTCATCGCCGCCTCGCGGCTGTACGCCCGGAATCCCGTCGATACATCGACATCGGGCAGCCGCAGCAGGCGCTGCATCAGGTAGTTGGCGATCTTGTTGCCGTATTTGTTCGCCTTCTTCATCGGCAGCTCGTCGATCAGCCGGCTGCCGATCGTGATGTCGGCTTCGTTGGCGAGGATCGGCGCGATCAGCTCGGGGATGCGCGATTGGTCGTAGTGATTATCGGCATCGGTGTTGAGAATGATGTCGGCGCCGCGCATGACGGCTTCCTGCAGCGCCGTCTTGAATGTCGACGCGAGGCCGCGGTTCATTCGGTTCGATACGACGTAGTCGGCGCCCGCACGCAGCGCCTCCTTCACGGTGGCATCGCGCGATCCGTCATCGATCACGAGCACTTCCACTGCATCGATGCCGGGTATCGCGCGCGGAATCTCGCGGATCACGCCTGCGATCGTCGGCGCCTCGTTGAGCGCCGGAATGGTGACAATCAGCTTCATGCGGGCTCCTGTTGCGGTACCAGAGCGAGTGTCACCGGAATCGCTGCCCATGACAGTCAGCGTTCCCCCTACCGCGCTCGGTCTGTTACCCGAATCGGATCAATTGTTGGTGGTTCCACATCGCCGGCCTGAATGCCGGCAGGAAGGCGTCGGTACGACGCTGCGGGGAGCGCGTCCATCGCGCCGTGCTGCGTTTAATTGAGAACGGAGCGGCTCTTTCGAGCCGCCCCGTTCGTTCGAGCTGCGTTTCGTCGTTAGTTGCGCTTCGACGCCACAGCGGTCGCGCCAGCGCCCGCCAGTGCCGCGCCACCGATGGCCAGCAGGACGATCAGCGTCGATGCGCCGTTCGCGCCGCCGTCGGAGCCGAAACCGGCAGACGGAAGCTGACCTGGTTCCAGGCCGCCCGCACCAGCGTCACCGCTATTCGGGTCGCCGGGGACCGGGTTGCCCGAGATCGGGTCCTGGCCGCCATCGACCGGTGTGCCGGGCTCGATCGGCGAAGCCGGCGGGTTGCCGCTGTCAGTGCCGGTGTCGCTCGGAATCGTCAGATCCGTCGGTGCGCCGTTGATGTTGCCGAAGTCATCTGTCGCCGCGCCGGTCGTGCCGGCGAAGCTCATTCCCGCTACGAGCAGGCCTGCGGTAACGACGGCAACCGCAATCCCGAACGTGGCTCCCTTCACTTTGAACATGCGTCCTCCTTGTTGGTTCGGGCTCCCGGTGCAAGACCGCAATTCTTTGCACGGCCAGGTGGGCGACCCCATCTAGTCTCGTGTGATGTTCGGCCTCAAATCGCTGCCCTTTAGCCCCTCCGAAGCTGCGAAACGTTAAAAGACGGCCATCCCGCACTGACACGTGCCACCGCGACGCTCGTTTGGATCATTGGAACCCGCGATTCCATGCCGAGTCGCCGGTGCCGTATCGGTTACCCCGCCGATGCACACTGCCCCGCCAGGCAGACGTGATTTGAGCCGCACCCACGCGTGCCGCGCATCCTGGGCGCGTTCTGCGTCCATCGTCCTTATGTTGAGTCTGCTTGCGCTGGCGTCGGTCGCCTGTGGCGTCATCCCGTTCGACGCGGAACCGGCCGCCGGCTACGCTTGGGGGTCTTCCGCCCCATTGCGCGTCGCGATCATCGATGAGACGGGCGGCACTGACTGGAGCCCGTCGGTCGATGCGGCGGTCGAGCGCTACGCCGGCGCGACGCCGATGCTCGCGCTGCAGCGTGAGCCGGCCGGGGCGAATATCGTCCTTACCATCCGCCGCTACCGCGACGAGCAGCCACCCGCGCTCGATGGCTATCGCTTCCAGCCGGGCGTCGGAGGGTTCGCCGCGGTGTACGACAGCGACGGCGCAGCGTGCAACTTCCCGCCGTCACCGCTGCCGCTCAACTGCTCGGGCGCCATCGCCCGCGCCGATATCTACGTCAACGACATCATCCCCGCCGGAGCCGACATCGACGCGCGGCGGTTGCGGTTGATCCTTCACGAGATCGGCCACGCGTTCGGGCTGACCCGCCACAGCCCCGACCTCGGCATCGGTCAATTGGCGCAGCGCTACGGGTGGGACTCGCCCGAACGTCGCTAACACCCGCACGCGCCGGGCGTCGGCAGGTTCCTGGCCGGTGTTACACTGCGCACCATGCGCAGGGATGTCGGCATCGGTCTTCGTGGCGCGTTGTCTCGCCTCTCATCGACGGTCAGGCGAGCGCTGGTGCGCGGCCCTTCCCACTTCATCGCACCTGACCGGCCCAGCACTGCTGAACAACCGCGACTCGAACCTGCGGAGGCCGCCCATCGCGACAGCGATCAGCAGCTCCGCGCGTTCGTCCAAACCGTGCCGCTCGTCATGTTCGCCACCGACGCGCACGGCGTGCTCACGTTGCTGGAGGGCAAGGGACTGGCATCCGCGGACGTAGACCTGCCTGAAATCGGCGAGTCGGTCTTCGATCGGTTCGAGGAGAGCGGACGCATTTCCAGCAACATTCGCCGCGCGCTCAGCGGTGAGGCGTTCGTCGATGTCGTGCCGGTACTCGATCTCCGGTTCGAGACGCACTACACGCCCGTGCGTAACGACGAAGGCAGCGTCACCGGCGTCGTCGCCGTGGGCATCGACGTAACGAAGCGCCTACAGGCCGAAGAGGCACTTCGGGCCGGCCGCGCTCTCTTCGAGCAGGTGGTCGAACAGGCTCCCGTCGGCATCGCGACCACCGGCGCCGAGGGCCACATCGTGACGGCGAATCCCGCGATGATGGAGATCTTTGGCCGCGGCAGCAGCGAGTTCATCGGCATCAACCCTCTTGATGCATCGACCTTCTCGGAGAGCGAACTCGGAGAAATGTTCCGCAATACGTTGCACGGCCACGCCGAAAACCGCACCGTCCGCTACACCACGAGCTACGGGGCCACCGTCGATGTGCGCGTGATGACGACTCCGCTGCGCGATAACGAGGGAGCAGCAAGCGGAGTGCTTGCCGTCGTCGAAGACATCGGCGACCGGCTGCGTGCCACGGAAGCGCTGCACGCGGCGAGCGCATTCCGTGAGCGAGTGATGGAATCCGCCACGGATGCGATCGTCGCGCTCGATGTCGACGGCCGGTTCACGATGGTCAATCGCCGCGCCTGCGAGATCTCCGGACTGACCGAGAGCGAGTTGGTCGGCCGTAACGTCACCGAACTGATCGATCGCGATCCGTCGGATGTCGTAACGCTCATACGGTCCGTCGCCGAACGGGGAGAGACGATCTCCAACTTTCAAACCGATCTCGTTCACCGCGACGGGACGAAGCGCACGATCAGCATTAACCTGGCGCCGCTGACCGCCGCGGGCGAAATCGCCGGAATCGTCGGCACTGCCAAGGACATCACCGAGCAACGAAAGCTCGAGGAGCAGTACTTGCAGGCGCAGAAGATGGAGGGCATCGGCCGCCTGGCCGGGGGCGTCGCCCACGACTTCAGCAACCTGATGACGGCGATCATCGTGACGGCGGAACTCGATCTCATGGCGTGGCCATCGAAGGACGTCGCGCAGGCGGATATGCAGGAGATCCATGACACCGCGACGCGCGCCGCGAATCTCTCGCAGCAGTTGCTGGCATTTTCTCGCCGTCAGTTTGTCGAGCCGAGGGTCATCGAACTTAACGAGCTTGTGCTGCGCACCGACAAGATGCTGCGCCGGCTTGTCGGCACGAACATCGAGATGTCGTTGCTCACGACGCCAGATGCCGGCTTCGTCAGGGTCGATCCCGGACAGTTCGAACAGGTCCTCGTCAATCTCGTCGTCAATGCCCACGACGCGATGCCCAACGGCGGCACGCTGCTGATCGAGACGCTGCGCGCGACGGTCACAGATGTACGCGCAGGCGATGAAGGGGCGATCCGGCCGGGCGAATACGCGGTGATCGCCGTGACCGACACCGGCGCGGGCATGTCCGACGAGGTCCGCCAGCATCTGTTCGAGCCGTTCTACACGACAAAGGAAGTAGGCAAAGGGACCGGCCTCGGCCTGGCGACGTGCTACGGCATCGTCACACAAGCAGGCGGACATGTCTGGGTATATAGCGAAGTTGGGCGCGGTACGACGTTCAAGATCTACTTGCCGCGCATCGGCGCCGCGCCGGATGAACGGGAACAGCCCTCGGTGGACGCGCCGTTGCCGCGCGGCGATGAGACCGTGCTGCTTGTCGAAGACGAACCCTCTGTGCGGCGGCTGGCGACCCGGGTGTTACAGGAACTCGGCTACACGGTGCTCCAGGCCGAGGACGGCGAACAAGGCGCGAGTCTGCTCGAAGCACACGCCGAAACCATCGACCTAATCGTCACCGATCTCGTCATGCCCAGGCTCGGCGGCTACGACATGATGGCGCGCATTCAGGCCGCACACGGCCTCAGGAACGTACTCTACATGTCGGGCTACACGGAGAACGCGGTTGTCCGTTCAAGCGTGATCGAACACTCGATCGACTTCCTGCAGAAGCCGTTTTCGCCACGCATGCTGGCCGTGAAGGTCCGGGAAGTGCTGGATGGCCGGCGCACGCTTCAGCCGCTGCCCGACACGAACTCGTAACCGATACCGGGCATCGTGCGAATGACGCCGGTATCGGCGAGCTTGTTGAGCTTCTGCCGCAGCCGGCTCATCGTGACGTGCAGCATGTGGTGCTCCCCTTCGTACCCGGGGCCCCAGACGAAATGCAGCAACTGGTCGTGCGTAAGCACGCGCCCGATGTTCTGCACCAGAAACGCCAGCAACCGGTACTCCGTGGGCGTGAGCGGTAACTGCTCGCCATCGATTTGCGCCCGGTAACTCCGCGAGTCGAGTTGCAGGCGGCCGACCTCGATGCTTTCCTCAAGCGACTTCGGGTCCTTCTCGGCGCGGCGCAGCACCGACTGCACGCGCGCGACAAGCTCGCGCGTCCCGAACGGCTTGCGCACATAGTCGTCCGCACCTGACTCGAGCGCCCGCACGACATCCAGCTCATCGACCGCGACGGTGAGCATGATCACCGGGATCGCGTACTGTTCGTGGATCTCGCCGCACAGATCGAGCCCGTTGCCGTCGGGCAGATGCACGTCGAGGATGGCCAGGGAGAACGTCTGCTCTTTCAGCATCGCCAGCGCCGAAGCGCGGTCGGGAGCCGTGTTGACGCTGTAACCCGCTGCCGTGAGCGCGCGTGTGACTACCCGCCGGATGCCCGGGTCGTCATCCACCATCAAGATCTCGACAGTGCCACGGCGCATTGGTGAACCTGCGCAGTCAGGGCGTGCCCGATTCGCCGCGTCTCGCTCCGTACATCCCCCATGTGGGCAACTACGGACGCTTCGGCGCCCGTCTACACGTTCGGGCCACGCCCGGACCGAGGCGCCACCGCAACAGTGGAGCCATCATAGCCCTTTTTACGATGATTTCAATCATGACCGACCGGTCAGCACGCATCGTCCGCGGAACGTGGCTTGTGATGGAATCGTGAGCGTCCCGCTGCCGGGGGTCACCGGCGAGCCGATGCGCGAATCGTTATGTTGAATATGGATGCGCGCCCCCTTCCCGCCTCGGCGCACGCGCAACCACCCGAGGAGTACACCGCATGACTGCTCGACGCATCCTGGTTATGGACGCAGATGCCGATACGGCATCGCTCATCGCCAGTACGCTCGAACACGACGGCGTTCGCGTACGAACTGTTCCCGACTGCGCAACGGCGACCGAGGCGGTGCGCGAGTTCCAGCCGCAGCTCGTCATCAACAACGCGACGAGCTGCGGAGCGGACGGCATCGACCTGAGCCGCACACTCCAGGAGTCCACGGCGCCGATCCTGGTACTGACGTTGCGTGACGTGCTGCACAACCGCGAAGCGATACGCGACCGCGTGCAGGCACTGCTATGCCGGCCCGAAGCGAACAAGGCAGATGGGCCTGTCGTGGAACGGCTGGAGACCCCTGCCCCGGATTTGGATTCCAGAACGTCGCCGGTCGTTCCAACGTTCTACACGCGACGTGCGGCGCACGTCAGCGAGAGCACGCTCTCCGGATCGATCGCGAACCCGGCATTGGCACTCGACCACGCGATACTCGACATCTACGCAAACGGACATCCGGCCAATCTCACGCCAACCGAGTTCGGCGTCATGTCGCGCCTGGTTGCTGCGAACGGCTCGATCGTCAGCTACCAGACGCTGCTCGATCACGTGTGGGGCGCCGCGTACCACGACGCCCGGCACCTGCTGCAGGTCCACATGCAACGACTGCGGCTCAAGCTCGAAAACGCGGGCGCGCCGCGAGACATCATCCGCAACCGCTGGGGCGTCGGCTATGCCCTGGATCCGGCGGTCGTCGAGGCGACGCGCGCATCGGCCCCAACCCCGAAACGCCAACTCGCCGGCTGACGGCATCGCTGTCGCAACACAAGAGAGGCCACCCCTTCGGGCGGCCTCTCTGTTCATCCTGCCTGGACGAAGCGTCGGGACTACTGATCCTCCCTGCGCCGGTAGAGCGTCACGCCGGCCATCGCGGCCATCGTCCCGCCCAGCACGAGCAGCGCCAGAAGATAACTCGTCGATTCGTTGCTCGCGCCGTCACCAGCAGAAGGCAATCCCGCCGGACCGCTGCCCGGTCCGGTCTGCGCCTGCGAACCCAGCACGATGTTCACCGGCGTCGAGACGGCGGGAATCGCTCCCCCGCCACCCGGCGTGGATGTGCCCACGGCCGTCTGCGTGCCTGCCGGCGCGGTCGATGTGCCGGCGGTCGTCGTCGGCGTCTCGTCGTCATCGTCATCGTCATCGTCGCGGTCACGCGTCGGCGACGCGGTGACCGTCGTCGTGCCGGTGACGGTGTTCGTTGTCGTGGGCTGTGCCGTGTTCGTCCCGACGACGACTACCGTACTCGTCGTTGTGGCGACCGCCGTGGTCGTGACCGTCGGCGTCTGCGTATTCGTCACCACGGTGCTCGTCTCGGTCGGCCCTGCCGTACTCGTCGTCGTGGCGACCGCCGTGGTCGTAACCGTCGCCGTCTCCGTGTTCGACGCCGTCGGCGTGGCCGTCTGGCTGCTTACCGCGGTCTCCGTCACACCGGCCGTCTGCGTCGCCGTAGCAAGCGCCGTATTCGTGGCCGTCGGCGTCGACGTGTTGGCCGTCGTCGGTGTCGCCGTCTGGCTAGAAACAGCGGTCTCGGTCACGCCGGGCGTCTTCGTCGCAGTAGCCACCGCCGTCTTCGTAGGCGTGTGCGTGACGCTCACCGTCGAGGTCACGCCCGGCGTCTTCGTGGCGCTCACGGTCGACGTCACTCCCGGCGTCTGCGTCGTGCCAGCGGTCTGGCTGACCTGCGGCGTCGTCGTGCCGCCACCAACGGTCGTCGATGTCGGGCTTACCGTAGTCGTTGCACGCGGCGTCTTTGTCGCCTTCGGCGTATGGTCGTCCGGGCAACTGCACGAACAGTCGCAGTCGTCGTCATCATCGTCGTCGGGGTTGAAGGGATTGGGGCATCCGCCCGCCGGCGCCGGCACGATGTCGTTTTCGTGTCCCTCGTGTGCTTGCACCTGCGCGTTACCGGAAGCACCGTCGTCGTCGACGGTGATCGTGATGTAGCTGCCGCCGAACGCCGGCACGTAATGGCACAGCGTCACGGGTTCATGTTGTTCCTCACCGCAGCCGCTGTTGCAGCCGTCATCGTCGTCATTGCCGCAGTTGCTGGGGTGGCAGTTTCCGTCATCGTCGTCGTTGCCGCAGTTGCTGGGGTGGCAGTTTCCGTTGTCGTCGTCGTTGCCGCAGCTGTTGCTGCAGTCGCCGCCAGTGTCATCGCCACAGCTGGTGCTGCAACTCCCGTGGCCGTCGCTCCCGGTCGCTTCCGCCACGGTCGCGGCGAACGCCCACGCCGATGCAAGAACGATCGCCAAGGCGAGGATAGGCGCGAACCTTCTCATCGTTCGTTGTTGATGTTGCATAGTGACTCCACCCGCTTTGTTCGCGACGATCGGCGCCGCCCCGCCCTATCGCACCGACTGCCTCTCGCCCGCCGGCGAGACGCATAGGCGTCCATGCCCCATGACGCGGGGCCAGCGCAGAGGAATTGCGTTAGCCCATTGTCTGGCAGCGGCCGCGAACTGGCCGTTGCGGAGAAGCGATCTGGGTTGCAGACGCATCGCGGTGTTGCCCACTAGTAACGGATGGATCGGGCGAGATCAACTCGCGAAACCACTATGAATGGGCTAATCCGCATGTTGTTGTGGCACGTTCCGCCAGCGCCGATAACTGCCGTCGCACATAACCGAAACTGGCCATTCGCGGTGCCGCATTATGGTCGTTTGATCGCCCCTGTACGGATCCATCAAGATTCGTGCCGATCTGTTTTCAACGGTCTGGCGCTGGGCCGATCGCTACTCCTTTTTCCGTTCCGGCCTTCGCGGCCATTGCGTATCCCTGAGGTATCGGAAAGCACGAAGCACCGGACAAAGGAGAGCATCTCGTGAAACGCATAGCAGTTGCAGCAGGATCGTTCATCGCCATCTTCGGCCTCGCCGTCTTCGCGATCGGCGTCGCCGCCGGTACGTCGTCCAGTGTCCATGCAGGCGCCGATGACACAACGCCTGCCGATGCCACGACGCCTGGTGCCGGCGGTAGCGACGACAGTACGCCAGGGCCGCTAACACCGGTCGCCGACCCAACGGAAACGGGTGACGACGATGGTCTCGGCGACGACGCCGATGACGCTCTCGACGACGCGACCGACGATGACGGCGGCGTAGCCGGCGAATCGACCCTGCCGACGACGGGCACCGGCGGTACGTTTGACGGCGGCGCCGACAGCTCGCCGTGGATCGCCGGTCTTGGCATGCTCTTCGCCGTCCTCGGCGCGGGCGTGGCCTTCGCCGGATACCAGCGTCGAACGTAGTTTCCACATCGCGCAACGAACAGACGGCGGGCGGGCGCCCGCCGTCTGTTCTCGTATCCGCGTTACCGGTTACTTCGCGCCGCTGACCGCGTTGGACTCCAGATGGCGACGCAACGCGGCGTTGAACAGTTCGGGCCGTTCGTACTGCGGCGCGTGCGCAGCTTGCGAGATCACTTCGAGCGTGGCGTCCGGGATCTCGCTCGCGAGCCAGCGTGATGCCTCAACGAGCTGCGGAGCATCAAGCTCACCGCAGATCACCAGCGTCGACGCCGTGATGTTCGCGGCGCGATCGCGCGTGCCCACCCACGATTGCAGTGCCTCCCAGGCGCCGATGAATGCGTCGACCGACATCCGCGCGAGGCGCGCATCCGTCTCGGCGCCACGCTCCTCCGGCATGAACGGCGGCGGCTTGATGATCGCCGGCATCGCGGCGACGGCGGCCATGCCGTGTTCCTCCGCGTACCGGTGGCGCGCCTGCATGAACTTCTCGATGATCGCATTCCGGGTGGCGAAGCCCATGCTGGTGTCATGCAGCGTCAGCGAAAGTAGCCGTCCCGGACTCCGCAGCGCAAGTTCCTGTGCGACGGTCCCACCCATCGAGTGACCGAGCAGGTGATATCGCTCGAACCCGCACATCGCGATCAGCGCTTCAACGTCATCGGCAAGCTGCAGGATCGAATATGCGTCCCGATCGCTCGGCGCGGTCGATCCGCCGTGGCCCCGAAGGTCCATGATCAGCACGCGGTGGGTGCGCGAGAAGTCCGGCAACTGGTGACGCCAGTCGGTGATATCACCGGTGTATCCATGCACCAGCACCAGCGGCTCGCCGGCGCTGCCGTGCTGTTCAAAGTTCAGATCGATCCCGTTGATCATCGCCGTCGGCATCGCGCCTCCCCTTGTCGGTACTCTGATGAGCGGTCTCGCACCATCATACGACCCCAGCGCGCTCGCGGCCGCCCGAGCGTGGGTGCGGCCCGATGCGGGAAGACTTCACCATGACCGTCATGCAGCGCCGCGTCATCGCGAGCCTCCTTCTGCTGGCGACGCTTGCCGCCTCGGCACTGACACTTCAGGCGCACGCCGGCCACGTGCTCCCGTTCGACGAATCACTCGCCGACCTGGTGCAGCGGACGCCCGGCGGGCGCCACTACGAGCCAATCGCAGACGTCCTCGCGTGGTCGCTTGTCGAGTACGCGCTGTTCGGCGTCGCTGCGCTCGTTGCATGGCGCGCCGGCGATGTGCCGCTCGCGATGTCCGCGATCCTCGTGAATCTCGCGCGCGGCTCGACGTTCCTGCTCAAGGAATGGATCGAACGCGACCGCCCGAGCGAGTTGTTCGTCATCGTGCGCGATGTCCGTCCCGACTACGGCTTTCCGAGCGGCCACGCGCTCACGGCCACGCTCGTGTTCGGGTACGTCGCGCTGGCAGTCGCGCTGCACCTGCCGGCGCGCGTCTCAGCGCCGGTCTGTGTCGCCGCGCTCGCCTGCGCCTTGCTCATCGGCTGGGAGCGCGTCTGGATCGGCGCGCATTGGCCCTCCGATGTCGCGGGCGGCTTCGCCTTCGGGATACTGCTGTTGTTCGTCTCCGTCGCGGCGACCAGGCTGGCGTGGCGCCTGATGCCGCGGGCGGCGTAGCATGGTGCACAATCGCGCCGCACGACGCGCCGCGCGGCAGATCGAAAGGCAGACAGCACATGGAAGTCGGCGTCCACGTCCCACAGGTCGGCCCGCTGGCAACGCGTGAGAACGTCGCATCGTTCGCGCGGGCGGTCGATGAGGCCGGATTCGACGGCATCTGGGTCTTCGACCACGTTGTCCTGCAAAAGGAGCAGCAGTCCAAGTACCCCTACTCGCGCGATGGCAGCATGGGTTTCCCGCCGACGATGGACTTCCTGGAACCGCTGACACAGCTCGCGTTCATCGCCGGCATCACCAAGCGCGCGCAGCTCGGCACGTCCGTGCTGGTCTTGCCCATGCGGCAGCCAGTGCTCCACGCGAAAATCATGGCGACGATCGATCATCTCTCGGGCGGGCGGTTCATCCTCGGCGCCGGGATCGGCTGGTGGAAGCAGGAATACGAAGCGCTGTCCGTGCCATTCGAGCGGCGCGGCAAACGCATGGACGAGTGCCTCGAGCTGGTCAAGAAGCTGTGGACCGACGACTTCGTCGAGTTCCACGGGGAGTTCTACGACGTCGTCGATTGGGCGTGCAATCCGAAGCCAGTGCGGCCGGGCGGCATTCCGATCTGGCTCGGCGGCGAGAGCCGGGGGCAGCTGCAGCGCGTCGGGAGGTACGCCGACGGCTGGCACGCCACGGCGAAGTCGCTGCCGACGCTGCGGGACGACTTCGAGGTGGCGCAGGAGGCGGCTTCGAAGGCTGGCCGCGATCCGTCGAAGCTGCTGCTCACGATCGAAGGCGGGGGCACGCTCGCCCCGGACCGGGTTGAGAAGACGGCTGAGGGCTTGGAGCGGCTGAAGGAGATGGGCGTGGCCCACGCCATCATCGGCGTCCACCCGGCGCAGATGGCAGACGCCGCGCCGTTGCTCGACGAATTCGCCGCAAAGCACCTCCCGTCGCTGCAGACTCCGTAGCCGTTTCCCGACGACGCGTTCGCGTGGCCGGTCGAGCGAACCACTGGTCACGTGCGCCCCTGATCGCAGGTCGCGTGCCGATCGCGTCGCTGCTTGACAGACGCCTGTAACTGGATGCTGGGCCGCCCGTTTGGATATGCGGAACACGTTCGTTCGGCGTAACGAAGCGAGCAGCACAATGGGACGCATCCTCGATCAGGTAGAAGGCACCGCAGAGCCGAAAGCGGTTGCTGTCCGATGTCCCGTCTGCGCGCAACCCAACACGGCTGAATCGACGTGCTGGCACGTGCGCTGGACGTTCGAGCGCGGCGGTCCCCTTCAGTTCGCCAAGCACGCGATCTCGGTTAGTCCCGTCACCGCCGCGCGCGGCCACAAGACCGAGGACATTTCTGCCGCGTGGTGGGACGAGCACGGCGAATGGCTGATGAAACGCATGATGGTGCGCTTCGACGCGTACGAGGGCTTCGTCTTTGGCGAACTCGCGGACGTCGACCTGCTGGCGAAAGACATCTGGTCGTGTTTTCAGCCGGAAGCGCCGCGTCCCGAGATTCAGCGCATCTAACCCACACGGCGGCATCGGGACGAGCTTCGATACACTTTCCGTATGTGCGGACGCTTCACGCTCACCAAGAAGGACTTCCGCGAACTGGCGACGATGTTAGATGCCTCGTTCGATGAGGCGATCGCCGCGCAGTTCCGGCCGCGCTACAACATCGCACCCACCGACCAGCACTGGATCGTCCGCACAAAGCGCGAGCAACGCGAGCTGCTGCCCGCGATCTGGGGGCTCGTGAATAGCTGGGCGCCCGACGCGAAGGGAGCGGCGCGCCAGATCAACGCACGGAGCGAGAGCGCGCCAGCGCGTCCCGCCTTCCGCGAGGCGTTCGAGAAGCGTCGCTGCGTTGTACCCGCTGACGGCTTCTTCGAGTGGTCCGGCACGAAGGAAGCGCGAAAGCCCGTCTGGTATCACGCGCCCGATGATGGCCTGCTGCTGTTCGCCGGGTTGTACGAATCGTGGCGCAATCCGCAGACCGACGCGTGGCAACGCACGTTTACGATCCTCACCACAAGCGCCAACGACGTCGTCGAGCCGGTACACGACCGGATGCCCGTGATCTTGGCGGCGGAGCGCCTCGACGACTGGTTGCACATTCCGGCGACGGATCCGGCCGCCTACGCGAAGAGTGTGCGAGAACTGCTCCGTCCCGCCGACGCGGGCGTGATCGTCGCGACGCCCGTTTCGTCACGCGTCAACTCCGTCGCCAACGACGACGCCGCGTGCCTCGCGTCCGCCGATGATCGCGAGACGCCCGCCGCGCGCATGCTGTAGCGGGGACGTTTCGCGAGCCGAGCGACAACTCCTCGTCGTGGCGCGGGCTTTTCAGCCCGCGCGGGACTCATGTGTGCGCCTTCGTAGCGGTTAGCGCGACCGCCAGGCTAAGGCGTCTGGGTCCACGTATCGCCACCGTCTGTTGTCACCCACGTGCCATCGGACGTGACGACGGTGCCATCCGTCGCGCTCGTGAACTCGATCGACGTCACGCCGACCGCCGGCGGTATCTCCGGCACGACGATCCACGTTACGCCGCCGTCGAGCGAGCGATGGAAATTCTCGCCGGGACTGCCCAAACCCATCCAGCCGTTCACCTCGTCCTGAAAGTGCAGCGCGGTGACGCTGGTTCCACTAGGCAGCTCGCCCACGCCCGGCTCCGCCGGCGGATTGCCGATCGTCGTCTGGCTGATCACATCCCACAACTCGCCGCCATCGTCGGTGCGAAACAGGACTTTCGAGCTGCTGCCCGCTGCCGCGTCGCCGATGCAGATGAGCCACGTCGTGTCCGCGTTCAGCTCGAACGAGATCGTCGGCGTCAGCATCCGCGATGAAATCGACGTACATGGCTCGCGCTCTGCTGCCGATGCCGTCGGCGCCGCAGGATCGACGGTGGGGACGTCGGGTGTTGGCGCAATCTCCGTGACGGCGGTGGCGCCGGTTGCCGGCGTGCCGTTCGCGCTATCGTCGTCATCGCCGCACGCGACGGCAAACAGCAGCGTCGCGATCAGCGCGACGGTGGCAATCAGTTTGGGCATGGCGTCACCTCCGGGTGTTTCGCGGTGTCACATCATTCGACGCTCGGGCGATCAAAGATGTTCCGGGCTACGTATCGAGCCCAAGCGCGGCCATTACGGTGTTGATGTCCTTGTCACCACGCCCAGAAAGGCCGAGCAACAGCAGCTTGTCCTTGCCGAGTGTCGGCGCCAGCTTCGCGACATACGCGATCGCGTGCGATGGCTCCAGCGCCGGAATGATGCCCTCGCACTCGCTCAGCAGCTTGAAGCCTTCGAGCGCTTCCGTGTCCGTGATCGCCACGTACTCGGCGCGTCCCGTGTCCTTGTAGAACGAATGCTCCGGCCCGACGCCCGGGTAATCGAGACCGGCGGAAATACTGTGCGCTTCCTGCACCTGCCCGTACTCGTCCTGCAGCAGATACGACTTCGAGCCGTGCAGTACCCCCGGGCGCCCCTTCGAGAGCGTCGCCGCGTGACGATCCGTATCGATGCCGTCGCCCGCCGCCTCGACGCCGATGAACCGCACGGACGCATCCTCAACAAACGGATGAAACAGCCCGATCGCATTGCTGCCGCCGCCGACGCACGCGACGGCGTAGTCCGGCAACCGCCCCTCCGCTTCGAGGATCTGCGCTCGCGCCTCGCGCCCGATCACGCTCTGGAATTCGCGTACGAGCCACGGATACGGATGGGGCCCCGCCGCGCTGCCGATCAGGTAGTACGTGTCGCGCACATGCGTCACCCAGCCGCGGATCGCCTCGTTCATCGCGTCCTTCAGCGTGCGCGAGCCACTCTCGACGACTTCGACCTTTGCGCCAAGCAACTTCATACGAAAAACGTTCAGCGACTGCCGCCGCACGTCCTCCGAACCCATGAACACCGTGCACTCCATGCCAAGCATCGCGCAGACCGTCGCCGTCGCAACGCCGTGCTGCCCCGCACCCGTCTCGGCGAAGATCTTGCGTTTGCCCATCCGCTTCGCCAGCAACCCCTGCGCGATCGCGTTGTTGATCTTGTGCGCGCCGGTGTGCGCGAGATCCTCGCGCTTGATGTAGATCTTCGCGCCGCCAAGCCTCTGCGTCAGATGCTCGGCGTAATACAGCGCCGTCGGCCGCCCGACGTACGTCCGCAGCAGATGATCGAGTTCGACGCGAAACGTCTCATCAACACGCGCTGCCTCGAACGCCACCGTAAGCTCGTTCAGCGCCACCATCAGCGTCTCCGGCACAAACCGCCCGCCATACGGCCCAAAATGCCCCAACGCGTCAGGAAGTGTGGGGTTGGACGTGGGATTGGTCATGGCCGTGGCAGCCCTTCTCGTAGCGGCGGAGCTTTAGCTCCGCTCGTAGCGGTGCCACCAGATAGCGGCCACTCCTCGATCGTCTCGACGAGCTCGGCCCGCACCGGATTCTCAAGAATATACTTCGCGGCGGCTAGCAGATCCTCGTCGGCACGCAACACATGCTCATAGAAACTACGCTGCCATAGCTCTTCACCGTGCATGCGTTTGAAATCAAATCCAGGCCGCTGCTTAAATCGTTGCATCAGCCGAGGCAGATTCGATTCGTCCGTCAGACCTTCGCACAGGACATGCACGTGATCCGGCATGATCACGAAGACGACTATCTCGAATTCAGTCGCTTGGGCAGCTCGGGTCAGTTCATCGCCTACCACGGTCGCAACGTCGCCAGTCAGCGCCGGCTTCCGGCCGGCAGTGACGACCACTACGTGGTATGCCCACCGACCCGTGTATGAGAACGCATCCATCCGCCGGCGGCCGAACGGTTGCGGGACATTTATGGCGTTCCCCCGCGGTTCCGCGCGCGATGACGGAGCTAAAGCTCCTCCGCTACGAAGGCGGGGAGGGCTCGCGCCTGTTCGCTCGATGACATTTCCTTCCCTCATACCGTTACCCCGCGCGCGGCGCGGACGAACGCGGCGATCTTCGCCGCATCCTTCGCGCCATCCGTCTCGACGCCGCTCGATACGTCGACCGCCCATGGACGCACCGCGCGGATCGCATCGCCGACGTTCTCCGGCGTCAGACCACCGGCCAGCCAGAGCGGGATGCGCGCTGCGACCTCGCCCGCGACGGCGTGATCGCCGCCCGCACCCGTGCCGCTGCTCGGGTCGAGCATGAACGCGAGCGCGGCGTTCGGCTCGATGTAGGCGAAAACGTCGTCCGCCGGCATACCGGGGAGCTCGCGGAGCACCTTGATCGCTTGCCGCGTCGCCAGCATGCAGTCGCTCCACGGCTCGCTGCCGCTGAGCTGCACCAGATCGAGACCCACTTCGTCCGCGATTTCGTTCACCTCGTCGATCGGCTGATCTTCGAACACGCCCACAACAAGCGGGCGCTTGCGTTCGAGGAGACGGTCCAGCGCCTCCGCGCCGTGCGCAAACCACGCGTCGACCGTATCGAAGCGCCCCGGGTGCATCGGCGGCGGCACATCCTGTTCGAGATCGCGCAGCGGCGCGCCGACGGCGCGCGCGATCAGCGCCGCTTCTTGCGGCGACACGCGGCGCCGGCTGTCGGCGAACATGATGCCGATGAAGTCGGCGCCGGCTTCCGCAGCGGCGATCGCATCGTCAACGCGCATGCAGCCGCAAATCTTCACGCGCGTCATCGCACCGCCCCGGCGTACTGGCGCACGTACGCGAGCGCCTCCGCGACGAGATCATCGAGCGGCCGCAGCGTGTCGAGCGTCAGCCGCTCGCACGTCGGCACGATCGTGCCGGCGAGGCGCTCTGCTGGCAGCGGCTCCCGCGGCTGCGATTCGAGCGCGTCGCGCGTGGCGAGACGGCGGCGCTGTTCAGCTTCGTCCGCACACACGCACTCGATCATCAGCAGCGGCGAGCGCGCTTCGGCGGCCAGCGCACGCCATTTTTCTTCGGTGCGCGGCCAGTTCATCGGGCTGTCGAGAATCACGGAGTACCCCTGCCGCACCATGCTCGCCGCCAGATCGAAGTACGCCTCATACGCGCCACCACGCGCCTGCGGTTCGTCGACCCCCGCGCGCATCAGCGCCGCCAGGATCACGTCTTTATCCATCACGACGGCAGGAATCTCGCGCCCAAGCGCCCGCGCCAGCGTGCTCTTCCCGCTTCCCGGCATCCCATGCATCTGCACCACCAGCATCAGATGAGAAACTCCTTCATCTTCTCGCGCACGTCCTTCGCCGTCATCAGCGCCTCGCCGACCAGTACGGCATGGATACCCGTCTTCGCCAGCCGCTCGACATCCGCGCGTTCGTGGACGCCGCTCAGCGCCACGACGACGCGATCGTTCGGGATCAGCGGCCGCAGCCGTTCGGTCACCCCGAGATCGACGTCGAACGTGCGCAGGTCGCGATTGTTGATGCCGATCAGGTCTGCATCAACCTTCAGCGCCCGCGCGACTTCGTCCTCGCTCGCCACTTCGACGAGACACTCGAGTTGCGACTGGTGCGCTAGTTCGACGAGCGAGTGCAGCTCTTCATCCGTGAGAATCGACACGATGAGCAGGATCGCGTCAGCGCCATACGCACGCGATTCCCACACCTGGTAGGGATCGAAGATGAAGTCTTTGCGCAGCATCGCCGGACGCCCGCCCGGGTAATAACCATCAATGCTGACGCGGCAGTCGGACAAGTAGTCAATCGACCCTTGGAAGTATTTTGATTCCGTGAGTACCGAGATACCCGCCGCGCCACCGATCGTATAGGTGCGCGCGACGGCGCGATGCTCGAGCGTCTGCACGAGCCGCCCCTTCGATGGCGTCGCTTTCTTGATCTCGGCGATCAGTTGCATGCGCTTGCCGCCCGTGCTCGGCCCGCGCGGCCCTTCGAGAATCGACCGCACGAGGCTCCATTGTTCCGTCGCGATGCGGTCCTGCCGCCGCTTGAGCGCGTCGATCGGCTCCTCGATCTTGCGCGCTTCGACCTCGATGCGCTTGTCGGCGACGATCTGCGCGACGACGGTGGCGTTGCTCACGTCGCCACTCCTACATCGTTCGTCGCCGCAACGAACGCGTCGAGCTTCGCCACCGCCGCGCCGCTGTCGATGCTGCGCACAGCGACCTGCACGCCGGCGGCGATATCAGCAGCATCGCCCCAGGCCACCATCGCCGCGCCGGCGTTGATCAGCGCGAAGTCACGCAGCGCGCCCGGCGCACCTTCGAGCACGAGCCGCAGTTCCGTTGCGTTCTGCGCCGCCGTGCCGCCGCGCAAGCTGGTGACGTCGTGGCGCTGCAAGCCGGCGTCTTCGGGCGTGACCTTGAACACGCGCACGCCCTCCGGCGTCAACTCGGCGATCGTTGACGGCCCGGTGATGCTCACTTCGTCGAAGCCGTCGTCGCCGTGGACGACGAGTGCCACCTCGCTGCCAAGGCGCTGCAGCACGGTCGCGACGGTTTGGACGAGATCCGGACGCGGCACACCGATCACCTGCCGTCGCGCGCCCGCAGGATTCGTCAGCGGCCCGAGCAGGTTGAACACCGTGCGAATGCCGATCTCGCGCCGTGCAGCGGCGACGTGCTTCATCGCCGGATGAAACGTCTGCGCGAACATGAAGCCGATGCCCGCGCGCTCGATGCAATCGCGCACTTGCTCCGGCCCGAGATCGATCTTGGCGCCGAGCGCTTCCAAAACGTCGGCGCTGCCAGACTGCGACGTCATCGCGCGGTTGCCGTGCTTCGCGACGCGCGCCCCCGCACCGGCCGCGATGAACGCCGCGCACGTACTCACGTTAAACGATCCGCTCGCATCACCGCCGGTGCCGCACGTATCGAGCAGCGGCCCCGCGATATCGATGCGGCTCGACTTCTCGCGCATCACGCGCGCCATGCCGGCGATCTCGTCCGCCGTCTCTCCCTTCATGCGCAGCGCCGTGACGAACGCGGCGAACTGCGCGGGCGTCGCGGCGCCCGTCATCAGCTCTTCCATGCACGCGGCGGCCTCGTCCTCGGAGAGGTCGCGCCGTTCGGCTGCCTGTGCGATCGCACTGCGGATGGCCGCATCGTTAGTCATACGTGTGCTCGTTTCGTCTCAAGACCCTGTTCACGCGCACGAACTCTTCCCCATCATCGACCATGTACAAGACACGGAAGTCGCCGACGCGGATGCGAAACTGCTCGGCCGCGTCACCGGCCAGCTTGAGCGCGCCTCTTGGCCGCGGTTCCTCCGCGAACCGATCGAGACGGCTTTGCACTCGTTCGCGATCGCGTTGCGGCAGCTTTCGGAGATCGTCGCGCGACCTTCGAGTTAGCTCCACTCGATAGCTCAACGGCGTCTCCCTTCATGAACTCCGCAAGCGTCATGACCGACGACGGATCACGCAACGATTCCTCGAACGAGATCATCCCGAGCGCCGCGTCGATCTCGTCCTCATATGCCCTCCCGATGGCGACGCGTACGAGTTTGGCCATTGGCACGTTTTTGTCGAACGCAACGCGCCGCAGCCCGTCGTACATGTCGTCGTCCAGATTGATCAATAGTCGTTTCATCGGCAGTACTCCTCCATGCAGAATCTATATGGCAATCCCATTCTCCTTCAGCAAGTCGTCCAGTGAGATTGCCGTCGACGGATCCTTAAGATATTCCTCCAGGCCGCGCTCGCCAGCGACCCGATCGAGATCATCCTCAAACGTCTTGTCGATTGCGAAGCGCACGAGCCGCGCCATCGGCACGCTCTTCTCGAACGCGAGGCGGCGCAGATCCTCATACATCTCTTCGTCCAAGTTCACGAGCAGTCGCTTCATCGGCGGGGCTCCTCAATTCCTCTGCTCGCCATGTATTCCTGTATCGTCATCGAACCAGACGGATCCTTCAAATGTTCATGAAGGTTGCGTTGGCCGACGAAGCCGTCCAGCTCATCCTCGAACGTCTTGTCGATTGCGAAGCGCACGAGCTTGGCCATCGGCACGCTCTTCTCTAAGGCGAGGTGGCGCAGGCCGTCATACATGTCTTCATCGAGCGTCATCACGAATCGCTTCATACCCGCCTCCAACATCGTTCGCTGTCTGCGCCAACTCCATCCATCCCATCTGCGCCATCTGTGGATAACCCCGCAACCCGATATCGTGATATCAGTATATCACGATATCGCGAGGAAGTTCCGCAGGATCGCATGCCCGTCCGGCGTCAAGATCGACTCCGGGTGGAACTGAACGCCTTCCACCGCCATCGTCCGGTGCCGCACACCCATGATGATGCCGCTCTCGCTGCGCGCCGTCACTTCCAGCACATCCGGCACACTGTCAGCGCGGATCGCCAGCGAGTGATAGCGGGTCGCGGCAAGCGGCGATGCCAGACCGGCGAACACCCCGCGGCCGTCGTGCGTCACCTCCGACACCTTGCCGTGCAAAATCTCGCCGGCGCCCTCGACGATGCCGCCGAACACCTCGCCGATGCACTGGTGCCCGAGACACACGCCCAGAATCGGCGTCTTGCCGGCAAAGCGGCGGATGACGTCCTTGCTGATGCCGGCGTCGTCAGGGTTGCCGGGGCCGGGCGAGATGATGATTCGCTCCGGCGCCATCTCGTCGATGTCCTCGACGGTGACACCGTCGTTGCGCACGACTTCGACAGCCGCGCCGAGCTCGCCAAGATACTGGTACAGGTTGTACGCAAAGCTGTCGTAGTTATCGATGAGCAGCAGCATCAACGCTTCCTCGCTCTGAACATCAGCGTGTACGGGATCAGTGCCGCACGCGCCGAATCGATGTCATCGCCGCTTCCTTCTTCAAGCGGCGCATCTTCGCGCGGCTCCAGCATCCGTTCGACGGTGAACCCGGCGTCGGTGAGCATTCCAAACCAGCGTGACACCGGCCAGAACCATTGCCGAAGGTCCGCCGACGCGCCACCCTCAAAGTCCCACGTCCAGTCATGTTCCAGATCCCAATACGAGGACTCAACCCGATAGGGCGCGCCCGACAGTGTCGTGTCGAACGGGTGACGCACCGACATCGCGAGATAGCCGCCCGGTTTGAGCACGCGGTGCGTCTCCGCCAGCGTCGCTTCGATCCCGTCGACGTAGTTGAGCATGTGCGCCGACACAGCGGCATCAAAACTCTCGTCGTCGAACCGCGAAAGATCTTCGACGGTGCCTTCAACGAACGACGAGTTCTGCGCATCATGGCGCGCAGCGTACTTGCGTGCGTACGCGATCTGCGCCGCCGATTGATCGATGCCGACAGCAACTGCGCCCAGCCGTTCGAGCGCGACAACGTCCTGCCCGCCGCCGCAGCCGAGAACGAGCACGCGTCGCCCGTGGACGTCATCGAGCAGCCGTACGTCGTCCTCGCAGAGGCGCCATGACCACATCAACTTGCCCGCGTAGCGGTCGCCGAAGCGTTCGTCCTGGTACGCCTTCGCGATCGCGTCCCAGCCGGCGCGGTTGTCCGGCGGCGGCGCGTACGGCTCGGGCTCCGCGGCGGCGTTCACTTCCGCGCGTTCTGCGAGCGGGACGGCCTCGCTGAACGCCACAGCTTCGGCCGCGGCGGGTGCGCTCCAGTCATCGCCGATCGGACCGGCGTCAGGCTCGGTCAGCAAACGGATCAGCGGCTCGCGCAGCGGCGGCGGCATCCACACGTCGGCAAGCTCGTCCGGGCGCAGCCAGCGAGCGTCGTCGTAGTCACCGTCGGCGTTGAAACGCATGGGCTGCCCGCCGAGCACAGCGCGAAAGATGTTAACGACGTAGCGCCGCTGGTCAACCGGTTCCTCCAGGTACACCGTGTCGGCGAACGTCTCGTCGGCGATGTCGACGCCGAACTGCTCGCGCGCGTGACGGCGTAGCGCTTCCTCCGCCGTCTCAGCAGCTCCGACTTCGCTCATCGGCAGCAGCCACTGCCCGCCGAACGGCGCGCGGCTCAGCTTCCGATGCGCCGCCAGCACAGCACCGTCCCGCTCAAACAGCATCGCCGACATCAAATCAGGCATCGCTGGATCGCCCGTGCTAGCCCCGACCAACCTCTAACTTCCAACATCTAGTAACCCAGACTCCCGCGCGGCTGCTCGTCCTGCCGCTGCTCCGCAAGTTCGATCGCGCGCATCATCGCCCGCGCCTTGTTGCCGGATTCCATGTACTCCTCCTCGGCCGTGCTGTCGTAGACGACGCCGCCCGCCGCCTGCACGTACGCCACGCCCGGCTTCATCCATACCGTGCGAATCGACAGCGCGGTGTCGCAGTTGCCCGACATGTCGAAATACCCGACGCAGCCGCCGTAGCCGCCACGTCGCTCGCCCTCAAGTTCGGCGATGATCTCCATCGTGCGGATTTTCGGCGCGCCGGTAACGGTGCCGTGCGGAAAGTACGCGCGCATCGCGTCGTACGTCGTGACGCCGGTGCGTAGCTTCCCGACGACGTGCGACACCATGTGCATGACGTGCGAATAACGCTCGATCGCCATCAGCGATGTCACTTCCACGCTCCCCGCGTCGCACACGCGCCCCAGATCGTTGCGCGCGAGGTCGACCAGCATGATGTGCTCGGCGCGTTCTTTCTCCGACGACTGCAGCTCGTCGGCCATGCGCTGCTCGTCCTCGGCGTCGCGTCCGCGTCGCCGGGTGCCGGCGATCGGGTGCGTCTCGATCGCGCCGTCCTCGACGCGGATCAGCATCTCCGGCGACGCGCCGACGACGTGCATGTCGCCGAGTTCCAGGTAGTACATGTACGGCGACGGGTTCACCGTCCGCAGCGCGCGGTACACCTCGAACGGATGCGCGTCTGTCGTGCGTGCGAAGCGCTGGGCCACCTGGATCTGGTACGTGTCGCCCCGTTTGATGTACTCCTTCGCCCGTTCGACCTTCGCCATGAACTCGTCCTGCGTGTGGTTCGATGTCGTGACGCGCTCGTCCGCCTTCATCGTGCGGTCTGGCGCGTATGGCAGCCGCGCCAGTGGCTTCGCCAGCCGCTGCACCAGTTCCTCGATCTTCCACGTCGCCTGCCGGTACGAAGCTTCGATGTCGCCGTCGAGCCGCGCGTGACTGACGACCTTGATCGTGTGCTGCAGGTGATCGAACACCAGCAGCGTATCGGTGAACATGAAGATCGCTTCCGGGAAGCCCTGCGGATCGGCGTCCGGCATTGGGAGTTTCTCGTAGTAGCGCGCGACTTCGTACGCCATATAACCGACGGCGCCGCCGTGAAAGCGCGGCAGCCCCTCGACTGGCACGGGCGTAAATCGCTTCAACTCATCCTCGATCTGAATCAGCGGATCGCCGGACGTCTCGTTGGCGACCGCGTTGTCGCCGGTGCGCAGCACGCGGTACGGCTCCGTGCCGATGAAGCTGTAACGCGCGAGCCGTTCGCCGCCTTCGACCGATTCGAGCAGGAACGAATGTTTCCCCCGCGCCACCTTCAGATATGCCGACACCGGCGTCTCCAGATCCGCCGCGACATCGCGGAACACCGGCACGATGTTGCCGCGGCTGGCCATCTCCTTCGCCTGCGCGAGCGTCGGCACGTACGCGGTCACGACGGCCTCCCGCGCTCGATATAGTTGAGCTTCAACGCGTCGCGCACCAACGTCATCGTCTCTTCCGCCGTCGCGCGCGCGTGTTCGCTGCCGCGAGCGAGCGCCTCTGTCACGAGCGCCGGCCGCGCTTCGAAGTGCGCGCGCCGTTCCCGAATCGGATCGAGCAGATTGTTGATCGCCACGACGAGCTTCTTCTTCACTTCGACATCGCCGACGGCGCCCTTCACGTAGCGCTCCTTCAGATCGTCGACCTCGGCTGTGTCCGGATTGAACGCGTCGTGGTACATGAACACGGGGTTGCCCTCGACGTGCCCCGGGTCAGTCGCGCGCAGCCGTGTCGGGTCCGTGTACATGCTCATCACCTTCTTCTGCACTGTCGCGGCGTCGTCCCGCAGATAGATCGCGTTATCGAGCGACTTGCTCATTTTCGCCTGCCCGTCGACGCCGACGAGCCGCGGCACGCGGCCGACGAGCGGTTCCGGCTCCGGAAACACCTCGCCGAAATCGCGGTTGAAGCGGCGCGCCATCTCGCGCGTCATCTCGATGTGCGGCAGCTGATCGTCTCCCACCGGCACCAGATGCGCGCGCGGCAGCAGGATGTTCGCCACCTGCATCAGCGGGTAGACGAAGAACCCCACCGGCACGCCCTTCTTGCCCGTGTCGAGCGCGTCCATCTCCGCCTTCAGCGTGGGATTGCGCTGCAGCCGTCCGAGCGGCATGAACCATGACAGCAGCACCGACAGCTCCGCGTGCTGCGGCACCAGACTCTCGATCACGAAGTGGCTGCCCTCAGGATCGAGCCCCACACCGAGCCAGTCGAGCGCGACCTCCCACACCGATTCG
Source organism: uncultured Dehalococcoidia bacterium (assembly GCA_964599885.1). Taxonomy (GTDB): domain Bacteria; phylum Chloroflexota; class Dehalococcoidia; order DSTF01; family JACRBR01; genus CAZRHH01. The sequence goes on from CAZRHH010000021.1 coordinate 44,055, forward strand.
CGCACGCGGTCGATGTCATCGGCGTAGTCCGACACCTGGTAGTCGGCGATCAGGAAATAGCACTCGTACTCCGTCTGCAGCCGCACCCAGTTCTCAAGCGCGCCTGCATAGTGCCCGAGATGTAGCGGCCCCGTCGGCCGTATCCCGGTCAGAATGCGTTTGCGTGGCATTGTTGTCGTCATGTGTCGCTTCCGTTCGGCGCTTGCTGCCTTGACACGTCCGTCCGTCTCCGAAAACTGAAAAAGCTCCCGTCCCCAACCGGGACGAGAGCTACGCTCGTGGTGCCACCCTGCTTCGTCAGCGATCGACGCTTCGTCGAAACTGACCTCGCTCCGGCACGGACGCTTCTGCGTCGATGCCGGGGGCGTTGATAACGGCGCCCACTCCGTCGGAAACTACTGGCTCGCCGGAGCGAGCGTTCGGTCCGAAGCTCCCAGGTCCATTCGGTCTGCTGCGCGGCCACCGGCTTTCACCAAACCCGGCTCTCTTGTTGGCCCGCTGCCAGACGTACTACCCCTGATCGCAGCCGATCACTATACGAGTGTGCTGAGTCTAACGACGCCGCCGAAACCCTGTCAAGCCGCTCCGCCGCACGTCAACCCCCTGCACCGCTCGCCTCCGACTTCCGACCTCCGATATCCGACCTCCCGCCTCCCGCCTCCCGCCTCCCGCGTCCAACACGAGGGTTTCCCCTAATGCCGCCCGCCCGTTCATCGCGCGACGATGCGCCGTATGGCAACACGCGCGCGACCCGCCACCCCCG
>CAZRHH010000022.1:0-40976 GCA_964599885.1 uncultured Dehalococcoidia bacterium
GAGCACGCGCGCAGGTGCGACTGCGACCGTGGCCGCGGCGCTTGGCTCGTCCGCGCGCGGCGCATCATCGCCGCACGCCACGGCGCCGACCGCGATCGCGAGAAGGAACAGGATCGGGCGAAGCGATGGCGCTACGTTATCGATGAAAGCGGCCATGATGTCCGTTTGGAGTTGTTCATCACCCGCCCAGTTTATCGCGCGGCCAATTCCACGCGCCGGCGCGATCAGCCGACGCGACCGACGAGCGGAAGCCCGGTATCCTGCGAGCGCTTGCCAGCGATAGCATGCGAGCGCCGTCATGCGCCTACAGGAGAAGCAGGATGCTCAACAAGATCGAGTACAAGTACATCGTCGCGATGGTCGGCGTCTTCTCGATCTTCATGGAGCTGCTCGACACTACCATCGTCAACGTCGCCATCCCCGATCTCGCGCGCGAATTCGAGGTAACGTCGGCGTCGACGATTCAGTGGGTGATCACCGGCTACCTGATCAGCCTGGCGATCTTCATTCCGGTCAGCGGCTGGGCCGGCGATCGTTTCGGCACGAAGCGCGTCTTCCTGTTCGCGCTGACGGCCTTCACCGGCGCGTCGCTGCTTTGCGCGTTCGCCTGGAACATCGAATCACTGATCGGCTTCCGCGTGCTGCAGGGCGTCGGCGGCGGCATGCTCTCGCCCGTCGCGTTTTCGATGGTCTGGCGCGCCTTCCCGCCCGAAGAACGCTCGAAGGCGGCGGGCATCATGGTCGTCCCGGCCGCCGTCGCGCCGGCGAGCGGCCCCATCGTCGGCGGCTTCCTCGTAGCGTACGTGTCGTGGGAGTGGATCTTCCTGGTCAACGTGCCGATCGGCGCCGCCGCGCTGCTGATCTCGTTCTTCTATCTCCGAGAGGAAAAGCAAGAAAACGCCGGCAGCTTCGATGCGCCGGGATTCGTCCTCGCCGGCGCTGGCCTTGCGTCCGTTGTCTATTCGCTCGCCGAGGCGGGAGATCGCGGCTTCGGCGATGCACGCGTGATCGGGTTCGGCATGGGCGGTCTCGCATTGCTCGCTGCCTTCGTGCTTGTCGAACTGCGCACCGCGCAGCCGATGCTCGACGTGCGCATCTTTCGCAACAATCTGTTCCGTGCCTGCAATCTGGCCTGGATCGTCACGATGTTCGGCGGCTCGGCCATGTTCTTCCTACTCACGCTCGAACTGCAAGCGGCGCGCGGCCTGACCGCATTCGAAGCGGGACTGACGACGTTCGTCATGGCCATCGGCGTGATGGCCATCGCGCAGCCAGCAAGCCGCCTCTATCGCATCGTCGGTCCGCAGCGATTAATCGCGACGGGGCTTGCCGTGTCGGCGGCGACAATGTTCGCGCTGGCGTGGGTGGATCTCGGCACGAACCTCTGGCTGATCCGCGCTCTCTTGCTCGTCCGTGGCCTCAGCTTTGGGTTGGTGCTCGTGCCGCTCCAAGCCGCGACGTACGCGCAGGTGACGCCCGTCGAGACCGGCCGCGCGACCGCCCTGTACAACGCCAGCAGCCAGGTCGCGTCCAGCCTTGGCGTCGCCGTTGCGGCATCGTATCTCACGAGCCGCCTCGTCCACTACGACGCACAGCTCGGCAACCCCGTCACCGGCGCCGGCGCCCTAAACGCGTTTCAGGACGGCTTTCTTGTTATGGCGATCCTCTCGGCGATCGGCATCGGCGTCGCCTTCCTGATCCGCGACCGCGACGCCGCCGCGACCATGCGCCCGCAAGAAGCGTTGACCGCCGACGCCGAACTTCATCCCGACCGCGAAGACGCCGCTGTGACGCTCTGACGTAATGCCCGAAAACAACCTCACGATCATCCGCCGCCTCGTCGATCGCTTCGTCAATGCGCTCGACATGGCCGTCGCCGACGAGATCTTCTCCGAAGACTGCGTCAATCACCACCCACCGCCGGACCCGCCGACGGGCCGCGCCGAGATCAAGCGTTTCGTCGCCGATATCCACGCCGGTTTCCCCGGCATTCGGTTCAAAATCGATCACCTCTTCGCCGAGGGTGACCACGTCGCGCTCTACCTCAGCGGCAGCGGCGTCCACAGCGCTCGGTACGCCGGCGTCGCCCCGACCGGCCGCACCGTCCATACCACGGCGATGAGCATCTTCGTCATGCGCGACGGCCGCATCACCGACCGCTACAACATCACCGATCTGGCGGGATTGATGCGCCAGATCCGCGAGTAGAACGCGCGCGAGCGCATCGATTAGAATGATGCGCGTGGGCCCTTAGCTCAGCGGTAGAGCAGCGGACTTTTAATCCGTCGGCCCTCGGTTCGAATCCGAGAGGGCCCACCATTTCTTTCAGTCTGCGCTAGGCATGCTTCGAATGCTGATCGCGTCCTCCGCGAGCACCGTTCGTCGGCATGCGATCTGGCACACTTGAGCGAACGAGGTTCACCGTGAATGATGCCATCTACGAAGAATTAAAGGATGTCGCGAGCCAGCATCGCACCGTCGAGTACGGCCAGCTTGCGCCGCTCGCCAAGCTCGACATGAACAACCCCGGGGATCGAAACGAGATTGCCGCTGTCCTTGGCGAAATCTCGCAACATGAGCACACTCAAGGTCGGCCTCTCCTCTCGGTCATTGTCGTAGCTAAGGAAACGGGGGTACCAGGCCAAGGTTTCTTCAACTTAGCGAAGGACTTGGGCGTGTACCTGGGAGGCGACGACGACGCGTTCTTCGTCCGCGAACTTCGAAGGGCCTACGAGCAGTGGAGCGAGGTGAGCTAGTCCTCGTGAATCATCGTGCGGGTTGCTCCGGAAATTAGACGACACCTATCCCCCAACCGGCCGTACACCCGTGCCCGCACGGGGCCCATGCGGCGGCTCGATGTCCAGCCGCCTGATCCACGCGTCGCCGAGCTCACCCGTCTTGCTCTGGCCGAGCAGCCGCTTGATGCCCGCCGGATCATGTTTGAAGGCGTGAATGCGGTCGAGCCACTTGACGCTCTTGTAGCCCTGCAGAAACGGCACGAGCAACCGCACCGGCCCGCCGTACCGATGCTCGAGCGGCTCGCCGTTCATCTCGAACGCCAGCATCGTCCGCGGGTCGCGCGCCTCTTCCATCGACACGGTCTCGAAGTACTCGCCGTCGTATGAGTGACACGAGAGATACCCCGCTGCCAGCGCCTCGAAGATGAAGTGATCGATCAGGTCGACCATGCGGATGCCGCGCCAGACCGCCACCTCGTGCCAGTTGAAGATCTGGCAGACGATCGGCGCCTCCTGCTCGTATACCGGCAGGCTCGAAAGGTCGACCCAACGCAGCAGCCGCGTCCGCAGATCATCGCCGCGCACGCGCAGGACGACGTCGTCGAGCGTGTACGGCGTGGGCGGCGTGAACATCGAAATCACCGGCAGCGGATCCGCCTCGAAATCGAGCAGCGCGAATTTGTCCGCGAACTTCGGCGGCCGAATGCCGGGACGTTGCGTCATGGCGCCCCCTCCTCGGCCACCGGCACGAACGGCAACCCGCCGGCCGTCTCACTGTGCCGCCCTACCCATAAACGCCCTTCGACCAACTGATCCTCCGGCGCATCCCGCCACGCACCATGCAGTACCGCCAGTGCGATCGCACACGCGCCCGCCGGCATCGCGAGCAGCAGGAAGCCGCCGCCGTACGAGTCCGTCGCATCGCGCATCGTGCCGACGATCAGCGGCAGAAAGAACCCGCCCAGCCCGCCGCACGCGCCGACCATGCCGGTGATCGAGCCGATGCGATCTCCGAAGCGCCGGCCGATGAGCTGAAACACGGCGCCGTTGCCAATGCCCATCGCGACCATCCCCGCGAAGAGCAGCCCGACGGTCGTCGCCAGCGGCGGCACGTGGCTCATCAGCGACATGATCGCCGCGACGACGGCGAATACGGCGATCAGCACGCGCGCGCCGCCGACGCGATCGGCGATGAACCCGCCCGCCGGGCGCGCGACGCTCGCCGCCAGCACGCAGGCCGCCGTCAGGTCGCCCGCCGACACGCGGTCGACGCCGAACTCGTCGTGGTAGAACACCGAGAGATAGCTCGCCAGTCCGACGAATCCGCCGAACGTCACCGCATAGAACAGGCAAAACCACGCCGCATCTCGTTCCCTGATCACCAGCGCCAGTTCACGGAACGTGCGGCGCGGATGCGGGTCGGGCGCCTCACGGCCCCACAGCGCGAACACAGCGAGCGCGGCCAGTATCGGCAGCATCGCGATGCCAAACACGGCGTGCCAGCCCCAGGCTTCGGCGAGTCGCGGCGCGAACATCGCAGCGATCACTGTCCCGCCGTTGCCGGCACCGGCGATCCCCAGCGCCAGCCCCTGATGTCGTGGCGGGTACCAGCGGCTCACCATCGGCATCGCCACGGCGAAGCTCGCGCCGGCGATCCCCAACAGCAATCCGGCCAGCACAAGCGTCGAAAAGTGATTCGCGAACATCCACGCGATCGCGAGCCCAACGAGCGTCAGCGTCATGCCGGTCAATCCGGCGCGTCGCCCGCCGAACCGGTCGGCCGCCACGCCCATGATCGGCCGCAGGATCGCCCCGCTCAGCAGCGGCAGCGCCGTCATCAGGCCCTTCTGCGTATCCGACAGCCCGAGATCGCTCGCGATGAAGTTGCCTAGTACGCCCAGCAGCACCCACACCATGAAACTGGTGTCGAAGTACAGGAACGAGGCGAACAGCGCCCGCGGATTGCCCGACTTCCAGAACGAAGCCGTCTCGGCGCTCATCGCCGCTCCATGCGGCGCGCCTGTTTGCCGGCGGCGGCGTGCGCGGGTATCGCCGTTGGGGTTGCCACTTGCGTAACCGCAGAACGGCGCTCCAGCACCTCCACCAACACCCCGGCCATGTCACGCATCGGCACCTTGTCACGCTCCTGCTTCGCGAGTTGTCCGTCCGGACCGAGGTGCCCGCCCGTATACACGTCGGCGGCCTCTTCGACGCTGTCGCCGACGCGCACCTTCGCACCCTGCAAGCCGATGTCGGCGATGTGATGCTTCCCGCACGCATGCACGCAGCCAGAGATATGTACGCGCGTCCCTTCCGGGACAGAGACCGCCCGCCGTTCCAGCTCCGCTGCCAGTTCAACGGCCCGCGTCTTCGTGTCGATGAGCGAGTAGTGGCAATAGTCGGCGCCAGTGCACGCGACGAGGTTGCGCCAGATCGGGGACGGATCCGGCTGCAGCTCCTGCAGCAAGGGCTGACCGAGCAGCAGCGAGACCTTGCGCGTCGGGACGTTGCAGATGATCGCGTTTTGCCCGATCGTCAGCCGGATCTCGCCGTTCCCGTAACGGCGGGCCAGTCGCGCCATGTCCGAAAGCTGAACGGACGTCATGCGGCCGACCGGCACGTGCAGTCCCACGTAGTGCATGCCCGCTTCGCGTTGTGCGTGAACCCCGAGATGCTCGCCACCGAACGTCGTGCGCGCGTCATCCCCCGGCCCCAGCAACGGCGCGCCCATCTCCCGCGCGACGGCATCCCGCAGCCACGGCTCCCCGCGCTCAGCGATCAGCCATTTCAGGCGCGTCTTGCCGCGCTGCTCGCGCGGCCCGTGGTCGCGAAACACGCGCAGCACGGCGACGAACAGCGCCACCACATCATCCGGCCGCACGAACACCTCGAGTGGCGTCGCCAGCCGCGGACTCGTACCGCCGAGCGCGCCTCCGGCCAGTACGTTGAAGCCGACGGTGCGCCGCCCCGACACGTTACGTATCGCCGGAACAAACGCGAGATCCTGCGTCTGCGCCTGGCCGCAGTCCTCGCGGCAACCCGTTAGCGAGACGTTGAACTTGCGCGGCAGGTTGCTGAACTCCGGGTTGCCGAGATGGACGCGCCCCATCTCCTCCAGCAGCGGCGTCGTATCGATCAACTCGCCGGCGTCGATGCCGGCGAGCGGGCAGGCGACGTAGTTGCGGACGTTGTCCATGCCCGACTGCAACGACGTCATCCCGACGGACTTCAGACGCCGCCACACCTCCGGCAGGTCCGCGAGCGTCAGCCAGCGAAGCTGAATGTTCTGCCGCGTGGTGATATCGAGTGTGCCGCGCCCGAACTCGTCGGAGAGTCCGGCGATCGTTGTCGCTTGCTTCGCCGAGAGCTGCCCGCCGGCGTGCGCAGCCGCATCATGAAGTGCCCTGGCGTCTGCTGCCGGTGAAAGACGCCGTACCACTTCATGCGGATCAGGTCGTCTTCGGCGATCTGATCGACGGGCGTCGCTTCGGCGGCGTGGCGCAGGATGTCGGGGAGGACGGCAAGGCCATCCTTTGCGCGCTTCATCACTTCGAACTTGTTCATGCCGCGCGTTACTCCCTGCGCCGAGCCTATCGCCGTGCGCGCAGGGCTTCGTGTCGCGCGCGTGAACACAACATGAACGGCACGTTTCGCGCCGCGCGCGTGTGCTGCGAGCGAACAATCAATGCGCCCGCACCAGTCGGGCGAACCGGCAGTAGTAGGCGGCACTGGGCATCGATTGGACTTTTGATCCGTCGGCCCTCGGTTCGAATCCGAGAGGGCCTACCAACCACATCTTTGCCCAGCAACCACTCCGCCGCTCGTGCGCTACTCGCCGCATCGGGCATACTCAGCGTATGGAACCCGACATCCGCTACTGCACGACCGCGGACGGCGTTCGCATTGCGTACTCCGTTTCCGGAGCGGGGCCGGTTCACGTGGTGATGCCGGAGCCGTCGGCCAGCCATGTGCAGCTGGAGTGGTCGCACCCCATTCTCGGGCGCCTGTTCGAGCGCCTTGCCGAGCGAAGCACCGTCGTCCGGTTCGACCCGCGCGGCTCCGGCCTGTCCGACCGCGTGCTTCCTTCTACGACGGAGGAATGGATCCGTGATCTCGAGACGGTCGTGACGCGCCTGGCACTCGGCGAGTTCGTGCTGACCGGCATACAGGGCGCGTGTCGCGCGACGATCGCGTACGCGGCGAGTCATCCCGAGCAGGTGCGCAAGCTCGTGCTGATCAACGGATTCGCGCATGTTGAGGATGTTGGGACGACGGCACAGGGACGTGCGTTAGCGGCGCTCTCGAGTGACTGGGAACTGGCTACCGAAGCGATGGGCACGACAGTGTTCGGCTCGGGCCGCGTGGAAGGACTTTCTCACGGCGCGTTCATTCGCGCCTGCATCGATCAAGACTGCTTCGCGCAACACTTCACTACCCATCTCGATATCGACTCATTGATGCAGCAAGTCACCGTCCCGACGCTTGTGCTGCACCACAGGGCAAGCCGCATCTTCACGGGCGAGATGTCGCGCGAACTTGCGGCGAAGATCCCGGATGCGCGCCTGGTCGAACTCGACGGCCTCTGGCCGGATGACATCGACGGCCTCGCCGCACGCATTGTCGCGTTCGTGGGCGATCCCGAACCCGCGACCGTCTCAGGCTCGGGACAAACGCCGTCGGGAGTGCGCACCGTACTCTTCACCGATCTCGTCGGCCACACGGAGATGATGCAGCGCCTCGGCGATACGAAGGGCCGTGACGTGCTGCGCGAGCATGAGCGCATCACCCGCGAAACGCTGAAGCAGCACGATGGCGTGGAGATCAAGTCAGACGGTGACAGCTTCATGGTGTCGTTTGGCAGCGTCGCGGCCGCGGTGGACTGCGCGATCGCGCTCCAGCGCGCGTTCGCGGCGCGGAACGAAGAAGGCGGCGAACCATTGCAGCTACGCATGGGCCTCAATGCGGGTGAACCGGTGGAAGAGGATGGCGACCTGTTCGGCTCCACCGTGATCCTCGCCTCCCGCATCGCCGCGAAAGCCGGCGCCGGCGAGATCCTCGTCCCGGATACGGTGCGCGGCCTCCTTTCCGGCAAGGGCTTCGTGTTCGGCGATCGCGGCGAGTTCGTGCCGAAGGGCTTCGACGAAGGCGTACGGCTGTGGGATGTGCGGTGGCGGGAGGACTGATGGAGCCCTCAATCCGGTTTTGCACAAGCAGCGACGGGACCCGACTTGCGTATGCGACGCTCGGCCGCGGCAAGCCGCTGCTGCATGTGCCCGGATTCAGCACCAACCTGGAGATCGAGTGGGAGGACCCGGAGTGCCGCGCCTGGATGGAACGCATTGCGGCGAATCGCCTTCTGGTGCGGTGCGAGAGCCGCGGAACTGGCGCCAGTCAGCGCACCGTCGAACGCATCTCGCTCGACGCGCACGTCGAGGATCTCGCCACCATCATCGAGGATCTTAGACTCGATACCGTGGATTTCTTCGCGGCGTACGATGGTGCTTTGGCGGCATTGGCGTATGTGTGCGCCAATCCGGGTCGCGTGCCGCACCTGGTGTTGTTCGGCGCGTTCCTGCGCGGACTCGACGTCAATGACAGACAGTCATTCGATGCCCTGTCGGCGCTCGCCCGCCAGAATTGGAGACTCTTCCTCCGCACATGGTCGGGTCTTGCATTTCCGAGCGGCCCGCCGGATCGTCAACGGTGGTACGAGGCACTCGTGCGTCGAACGCTGCTGGCCGAGACAGCCGCGCGCTACATCGAGTACATGCGCGACACAGATCTCACATCCGCCGTCCGAGATGTTCGTGTGCCGACACTGGTTTTACATCGCCAGGGTGACACGTACGCACCGGTTGCATCCGGGCGCGCCGTTGCAGCGCTCCTGCCCAACGCAACCTTCGTGTCCCTTCCCGGAGACATTGGATGGCCCGTCGTCGGAGACAGCTCCTACCTTGATCGCGTGAATGAGTTCCTTGAAGCGGAGAAATCAACCGAGGATCAATCCACGGCCGATCGTACGCCTGCAGGGTCGTTTCGCACCGTCCTCTTCACCGACATCGTCGGCCACACCGAGATGATGCAGCGCCTCGGCGACGAGCGCGGGCGCGACGTGCTGCGCGAGCACGAGCGGATCACGCGCGATCTGCTGAAGGCGCACGGCGGCACCGAAGTGAAGACGATGGGCGACGGTTTCATGGCATCGTTCGGCAGTGTCACCAAAGCAATGGACTGCGCGATCGCGCTGCAGCGCGCCTTCGCCCAGCACACCGAGTCGATGCCCGAGCCGCTGCACGTTCGCGTCGGCCTCAACGCCGGCGAGCCGATCGAAGAAGACGGCGATCTCTTCGGCTCAACGGTGATCCTCGCCTCCCGCATCGCGGCGAAGGCGGGCGCGGGCGAGATTCTCGTACCAGACACCGTTCGCGGCCTCCTCTCCGGCAAGGGCTTCGTATTCGGCGACCGCGGCGAGTTCGTGCCGAAGGGCTTCGACGAAGGCGTACGGCTCTACGACGTGCGCTGGCGGGAATAGCCCGCTGCACCCATCGTCCCGCCTCCCGCCTCCCGCCTCCCGCCTCCCGTCTTCCCGCCTCCCGTCTCCCGTCTTCCGCGTCTCCGACCAACGGCGGAGCAGCGCGCCCGCCTAACGTCCGCGCCCCCAACCCAACCGATGTCCGATTCGGCGTCACCCTCTCGGGTCGTAACTTCCTAGAGACAAGACGCACGAGCGTGCGTGAGATAGGCAGAGAACACAAGGAGTACAAACCGATGGCAATCGCGACCTCTTCCACCACACAGACAACCCCCAACCAGATCCGTGACGAATTCGACGCACTCCGGCGCCGCATCGCCGGCGACATCGTGACGCCGGAAGACGACACGTACGAGGACGCACGAAAGGTGCAGCTCGTCCAGTACGACCGGCGGCCGCGGGCCATCGTCCGCGCCGCCGATACGGCGGATGTCGCCGCCGCGGTGCGGTTCGCGCGCGAGCGTGGGCTGCCGCTGGCGGTACGCAGCGGCGGGCACAGCGTCCCCGGCCTGAGCATGGTCGATGACGGCGTGACGATCGACCTCTCCGGCATGAAGCGCGTGATCATCGATCCGGCCACGGGGCGGGCGCGCGTGCAGGCGGGCGCTACGTCGGGTGACGTCGCCGGCCCGGCGCACGAGCACGACCTGGCGATCACCACCGGCGACACCTCGTCCGTCGGCATGGGTGGCCTCGTCACCGGCGGCGGCATCGGCTACCTCGCCCGCAAGTACGGACTGACGATCGATAACCTGATCTCGGCGCAAGTCGTGACAGCGGACGGCGAAGTACGCACGGCCAGCGCGGATGCAAACGCAGACCTGTTCTGGGCAATCCGCGGCGGCGGCGGCAACTTCGGCATCGTGACGGAGTTCGAGCTGCGACTGGCGCCCGTCGGCAAGATACTGGGCGGCGTGATCGTCTTCCCCGCCACGCGTGAAGTCATCCGCGCGTACCTCGACTTCATGCCCACAGCACCGGAGGGACTGACGACCCTCACCGACGTGATGATGGCCCCGCCCGCGCCGTTCATCCCGGAGGATCGCGTCGGCACGCCGGTGATGAGCGTGCTCGTCGCCTGGACCGGCGACTTCGAAGAGGGCGAGCGCGCCCTCGCGCCGCTGCGAGCAATCGCAGAGCCGATCGCCGACACAGTCGCGCCGATCCCGTACCCGGCGATCTATCAGTACACGGCCCATCTTGAGGAGCGGCACGGCGTCGCCCTCCGTTCGATGTTCGCCGATCAGTTCAGCGATCGGGCGATCGACGACGCGCTCGAGGCGCTCGCCCGCGCGACGGCGCCCGTGACGCTGCTGCATATCCGCGGACAGGGCGGCGCCATCGCCCGCGTCCCGAGCGATGCGACCGCCTTCGCGCACCGCACGCAGAAGTACTTCATTGCCGTCATCGCCGTCTGGTTCCCAGGCGACGAAAACGCCCCGACGTACAAGGCGTGGGCGGCCGGGCTGTGGCACCGCATCCGCCCGCAGGGCAACGGCGTCTACGTCAACTTCCTGCAGAACGAAGAGCCGGAGCGCATCGGCGACGCGTACCCGGCGGCGACGCTGCAGCGCTTGCGCACGCTGAAGAAGAAGTACGACCCGCAGAACATGTTCCGCTACAACCAGAATATCCTCCCGGGCTAAGGGCAGCCGGCGGGTGCAGGCACAAGGGCGGCTCGTCTCGGCGAGCCGCCTTTGTCGTGTAGCCCGTGTGAAGACGACGATGCGGCCGTTACCATGTGCCCGCAGAGGCGCGTGAACGCGAAGTGGTTTCGTGACTACCTCGTCTGAAAGAGGGCAACACATCCCCACACTCCACCTCATCTGCGGTCTCCCCTGCTCCGGCAAGACCACCCTCGCCCGCAAACTCGAGCTCGACGCCATCCGCAATCCGATCGAGACGATGCTGTCCGATCATGCGCTGCGACTACTGACATTCGGCGTCGACGCCGCCCTCGACTTCAGCGTTTGGACGCGCGGCGAACGCGAAGGAGCGCGCGCCCGCGCCGCCGCCGTCGGCGCCCGCACGGAGCTGCACTTCACGGACGCACCGGATGACGTCTTGCTCGCGCGCCTCGCCGAACGCAACGCCGATCTTCCCCCAGGCACCTTCTGGATCGACCCGGCGTGGCTGCGCGACTGGTTTCCGCTATTCCAGCGCCCCACCCCAGATGAACTCCAACCCCGCGATCCACCCGTCAAGCGAAGCAAGACGTAAAACGCGAAAAGTCGTAGGGACGAACCTTCAGGTCCGTCCCCGTCGGTCAGCGCATCCGCCCCGAACCTACCTCCGCGGATGGAACCGCGCCGAACAGTATCGTGCCCTCTGCCTGAAAAGTCGATTCAGGTCGTGGCTCGCACGGCGTTAGCGACGACACTCCCGGGCGAAGCTCCCCCTCTCCAAGAATTTGGAGAGGGGGCCGGGGGGTGAGGCCCGCGCGTCGTGCAACGCGCGGTTCTCAGTGAACCCGCCCTACGCATCCCGCTTCCCGTCTCTCGTTTCCCGCTTCCCTACCTGCGCCCATCTGTGTCCATCTGTGTGCATCTGTGGTTGCCGAAAAATAACCCTCTGCGCCTCTGTGCCTCTGTGGTGAACCCCGCCCTACTCGTCCAATTTCGGCATCGTCCGCATGATCACGCGTGCGAAGTCGTCGTCCGGGAGCTTGGCCTTCAGCGCGGTCAGCGCCTCGGCGTCCTTGCCGACGATGTAGTGGCGCTTCGGCGCATCCTCCAGCGCCGCGCGAAGAATCACTTCGACCACCGCATCGGGGTTGTCGCGCTCCGTGCCCGGCGGCGACGACGACGACCCGCCCTCGTACTTCTCCAGCAGCGGCGCGTAGTCCGACGCGCCCTGACGGCGCGTCTTCATCCTGTTCTCACCGATCGATGTCTCGAAGAACCCCGGCTCGACCACGCACGTCGCAATGTTCCACGGACTCAGCTCCAGATACATCGCCTCCGACAACGCCGCTAGGGCACTCTTCGTCGCGCCGTACACCCCACGAAACTGCGACGACACCACGCCAGCCATCGAACCGATGTTCACGATGCGTCCCGATCGTTGCGCGCGCATGTGGGGCAACACGGCGCGGATCAGGCGCATCGCGCCGAACACGTTCGTGTCGAACACGCGCAGTGTCTCATCGTCGTCGCAATCCTCCACCGCGGCGACGATGCCGACGCCCGCGTTGTTCACGAGAATGTCGATCCGGCCGGCGCGCGCGATCATATCGGCGACCGCGCGCCGCACCGACGCGTCGTCCCTCACATCAAGCTGCGCGGTCTCGATCTGCACGCCGGCCGCCGCTGCCGCGTCACGTAACGGCCCCGCCTTCTCCAAATTCCGCATCGTCGCCCACACCGAATGCCCTTGCCGCGCGAACTCCACGGCCGATAGCAACCCGAACCCGGAACTGCACCCCGTGATCAACACGTTGGCCATGATCGTCTAACCCCTCCCTACTTGACGCCTAGCTGGCGGCGGAACGTGAGCGTGTCGTAGTACGCCGTTTCCTGCGTGATCAGGCCATCGGCGTTGAAGGCGAAGTGGGCGATGATGCGCAGATCGAGATTCTTGCCCGTCGCATCGAGGCCGCGGTAGGAGCCTTCGTGCGCGCCGGCGAGCGTCAGTTCGATGACGACGCTATCGTCGCCGAACGTCCAGCGGTCGATGCGGCGTTCGAGGCCGGGGAAGCCGTCCCACAGATTGCGGTAGTTATCGATGATCTCTTCGGCACCGACGAAGCGGCGGCCGGTCGGCACGTCTTCAAAGATGGCGCCTTCCGGGACGTAGGTGGCGAGGACGCGCGCGCGGTCGTGGGCGTTTTCGGCGGCGACGTGTTCTTCGAGGACTGCTCGCATTTTTTCTGGTGTGGGCATGGGTGCCTCTCGTGGGAGAGCATCTTACACGGCCACAATCGGGGCGTCGAACGGATGCGCGGCGTGAAGAGGCGCACCCGGGGGGCGCGCCTCTTCGGTGGCGTTAGTTGCGCCGCCGCGCGCTACGAGCCGCGATGCCTACACCGCCTGCAAGCAGGGCTACCGCAGCCACGGCGACGGCGCTTGCCTCTCGCCAGCCATCGCCGCCGGCGCGCGCTCCGGCCGCCGGCAGGAGCGGCGGCGTTTCACCGGGAAGCTGCGCGACGAACGCACGCACGCTGACGCTTCCCGTCGGCGGCGGCAGACCATCGAGGCCTGTGCGGATCGGATAACCGAGCACGCCCTCAGGCTTTTCACGCATCACGAATGTGTCGGGGATGGCACCGGACACGACGCCTGACTCGGAGACGGTGATCGGGACGATGAAGACGCTCGGAACGCCCTGATTGCCGACAAGGTTCACCCAACCAAGCCCGCCCCACGCCCAGAGCAGATGCTCTCCCGGCGGGATGTCCGTGAACCGGAACTGGCCGGCTTCATCTGTGAACAACGCCACGACGGGACCGGTGTCAGTTGTAACGGCTGCGCTTTCATCAAACCTGCCATTCAACTGAAGTTCAACAAGCGCATGCGTTGGTTGCTCGCCGTCCGGCTTCTCCTCGAACACACGGCCGGGAAGGGAAAAGTCAGTCGAGAGTACGCGATCAGTCCCGCGGGTCGGTTCAGGAAACGTCGTCGACAGAGGCGGCGGGCCGACGGTGGGAGAGCCGGTCACCGATGCTTCCGGTGTCGCCGTGGCGGAGGGTGACCCCGACGGCTGGGCGGCTGTGCTGCTCGCAGTCGCTGTAGTCGTCGGTGCTGTCTGGGTTTGTGTGGTCGTGACGGTGACCGTACCTTCTTCTCCGGCGCTCGCCGGGCCAGCGTGGAGGGTGAGCGAGCCGGCGAGTAGAAGCGCTCCCGCGGCGACTGCAAAGACTGATACACGAAACATGTTCATCCCTCTTTTCATCGCGCGTCGTAGCCAATCGTGTCGTTTTCGGACCAGTTGTACCAGACATCCAGGAAGCCAGGGTTGCTGCCGAGGCCGGTCGCGAAGCAATATGCACTGCTGCCGTTCGCGATGCTCCCGAAGTCGCAGATGTGCGTCCCGCTCTGGTCGAGGAGGAGCGCGACGTTATTGATTTGGCTACCGGAGTTGTTGTAAATGCGGAACGTGACGTAGTCGTTGCGGCTACTGAAAACCGTCACTCCAGAACCCGCGCCTGAGCGAGCGATACAGTACGCGCGGGATGGAGGGCTCAAGCGAAAGGACTCAGCGGTATTCGCAATCGCGCCAGTCTCGCCTCTCGCCTTGAAACAGAATTCCTGGTTCGTTCCGGGCATCGTCGAGAAGTCAACGGAATTCGGCGTCCCATCATTGTTGTTGTTCACCCGCCTGCCCGTCTCCTGATCGGGTGAATACTGACCGTTCACGTAGTCTGTCGCGCGATAGAGCACATACCGTTTCTCGGCGTGCAGCGTCAGGCCGTTGCCGCCGAAATAGCTTCCTTCGAAGAAGTGGCGAACGGTCGTGTTGTTGACGCGCTGGGCGTAGGCTGCGTCAGGCGCGTCCTTACATCCGGTAGGCGTTCGAGAAGTCGGTGATGTCGTGGCCTTGCACGGCGGTAAGCGTTGGGCTGTTGCAGTGACCCATGATGCTCGAACAGTTGTAACCGGCGTTGGGGGCGACGTAGTGTTCGGCCGCGTTGTAGAGCACGTGGCCCAACTCGTGCATCACATCGGACTGGCGGTGGGTGTTAATGGCGAAGGCGGGCGTGTACATGTAGATGGTGCCGGCTGGCGTCTGATAATTGAAGTCGAAGAGTGGGCAGCCATGCGACGCTCCCCCTCCCGGGGCCATGCCGCAGACGTTCCGATCGTTGGCGCCGGCGATCATCACAGCTCCGGACTGGAACGTGAACACGTTGAAGCCCGTAGTTGGGCTGAGCGCACTATTCCATGCCGTGACCGCGTTGGAGATCGGCACCGGCCATTGGGCTGGGATGAACCCTGGGTACACGGAGATCGCGAGACCCTGTGCAGTGCGCGCGTTCATCTCGCTGTTCTCGAAGAACAGGAGCTGGTGGCTGCCGTCGTTGTCGTTGTCGTGATGGCTCGCCGTGGCGGGTGAGCCGGCGCCCGAGTACAACAGCAAGCCGACGAGCGCGACAACAAGCGGTAGGAGTTTCGGAGCGATTCGCATCATTGCGGCACCTCAATCGACTTGCGAGTATCCCCCCCCCCCCCCCCCCTCATCTTTGTCAATACCCAAGCGTAGGGAATCCGGAGATCCGGGTTCCCACGTCATCGCACCATAATGTTTGGATAGCGCTATGCTGAGTGCAGGCGATCACCCGATGCGTGGCGCCAGACCAACACCACCAAGGACACGTTGTGCCAGATTTTGCTGAATTGAATCTAAGTGAGCCCGTGCTCAAAAGCCTGCAGGAGATGGGGTTCGAGGAGCCGACGCCCGTGCAGGCGCAGGCGATCCCGAGCCTGATGGCCGGCCGCGATGTCGTCGCCCAGGCGCTGACCGGGACCGGAAAGACCGCGGCGTTCGGGATACCGATCGTCGAGCGTGTCGATCCGACGAAGAACGTGCCGCAGGCGATCGTGCTGGCGCCGACGCGCGAACTCGCCGTCCAGGTCGCCGAGCACCTCGCGGTGCTGGCGCGGTACAAGCGAATCCAGACGGTGCCGATCTACGGCGGCCAGCCCATCGACCGGCAGTTGCGCGCGCTCCGGCGCGGCGTACATGCGATCGTCGCGACGCCGGGGCGGCTGATGGACCACATGCGGCGCGGCACTGTCGATCTGAGTTCGGTGCGGATGCTGATCCTCGATGAAGCGGATCAGATGCTGCAGATGGGGTTCCAGGAGGACGTCGAATACATCCTCGGGCATCTGCCGGACGACCGCGTGACGGCGCTGTTTTCGGCGACAATGCCGCAGCCGATCCTGAACATCGTAGGGCGCTACATGCGCGAGCCGGAGATGCTGCGTCTGAGCCAGCCGCAAGCGCTGACGGTGCCGAAGGTGAAGCAAGTCTTCTATCAGGTGCCCTTCCCGCGGAAGCTGGACGCGCTCGGCCGCGTGCTCGACGACCGGCAACCGGAACGGGCGATCGTCTTCTGCGCGACGAAGCGCATGGTCGACGAGGTCGTCGAGCGGATGCAGGCGCGCGGGCACGCGGCAGACGGCATCCACAGCGACATCAGCCAGACGGGCCGCGAGAAGGTGCTCAAGTCGTTCAAGGACGGGCGCACGGAGATTCTCGTCGCGACGGATGTTGCCGCGCGCGGACTCGATGTGCCTGACGTGACGCTCGTCGTGAACTTTGACATTCCGGCGGATCCCGAGTTCTACGTGCACCGCATCGGCCGGACGGCGCGTTTTGGCGCGAGCGGCGAGGCGGTAACGTTCGTCAATCCGCGCGAGATGCGCGAGCTGCGCGTGATCGAGAAGATGACCGGCGCCAAGATCCGCGGCGCCGAGCTACCGACTGTCGCCGACGCGGAGGAGCGCGAACTACGCGTGCTCGTCGAGCGCCTGCTTGAGGTTATGGGCAAGAATCAGTGGGGACGGTACCGCGCCGTCGTCGAACAACTGATGGACGACTACGATCCGGCGGACATCGCGGCCGCGGCAGTGGCGATGTCGGTGAAGCAGCGTCCCATCGTGAAGAAAACCGTCGATTCGCCGCCATCGTTCGACGAGCCGCGCGCGCGTTCAGATCGGGCGCCGGGGCGCAAGCCCATGCGCATCCACAACGAGCAGCCAAACGCGGCGCGGCGGCCGCACCGTTTCCCGCCGCGGCAGAAGCCCCCGGAGCGGCGGCGGCGTCCTCGGTAGGGTTCGGTTTTTTCCACAGATGTCACAGATGGGCACAGATTTTCCGTGGTCAGTTGGGCCATTGAACTCGAATTGCCGCCGCGGAGCTGCCCGACCGGGACGGACCTAAAGGCTCGTCCCTACATTTCTGACACGCTGTGCGACCGCGAGGCTTCTACTCAACCTCTGTGTCTCTGTGCCTCTGTGGTGAATCGATATCGCCGGGTCGCGAAGCCGCCGCGTCTTCATCGTGCAACGGCACGTTGCGGAACCAGTTCCAGAGTGTGAGGTCGTACGCGATCTTCAGGCCGCCGCCGATGAAGAACGGAAGACCGAGCGCGAGTTGCTGTGTGACGCCCGCCAGCAGCGGGCCAACGGGGCGCACGACGTAACGCGCCGTGCTGGTGTACGCCGCGGCGGCAGTGCGTTCATCGGCGCGGACGAGGTTGGCGATGTAGGCCTGTCGCGTCGGCACGTCCATCTGGCTGAGGGCCTGGCGGCCGAGCAACAGCGCGATGGCGATGGGGAGCGACGGTGCGAGCGGGATTGCCGCCAGCAGCACGTTGGACGGGATGTGCGTGAAGACCATCGTGTTGAGCAGGCCGAAGCGCTCGGCGATGCGCGCGGCGGCGAAGAACGACGCCGCCTGCATGATGCCGACGCCAAAGAAGAGCGCGCCGAGCGCTTCGATCGACAGCCCGAACTTCACGTGGAACCAGTAGGCGATGAAGCTCTGGATCACGAAGCCTCCGGCGAACGAGTCGACGGCGAAGAGCGCGGCGAGACGCGTCACGGTGCCTCGCGACTCGCGGAGCGGCCGTGCCCGCCGCTCGCGATGCTCGACTTCGACGCGATCGGAGAGCGAGAGCGCGAGCAGGCCGCCAATCGCCGCGGCGGGCACGAACACGATGAAGAACCGCTCGTCGTGGGGGGCGCCGCCCCAGGCGTTGCGGAGCAGTGCGGGACCGCCGGCGAGCAGCGCGCCGACTGAGCCGGCGACCGCGGCGACGCCGTTGTACGTGCTGAACAGGCGCGTGCGTTCGGAGCTGGGCGCGCTCGCAGCGAGCATCGACTGCTCGAGCGACGTGAACGGTCCAGATTCGATGACTTCGGTGGAGATCGTGCCGGTGAGGCCGATCAGCGACAGCAGCCACAGTTGATCGATGAGCGCGAAGCCGACGCCTGCCAGCGCCAGACCCGCAAAGAGACCCGCGTACCAGCGCCGGCGCCCGACGCGATCGCCGTACGTGCCGACGAGGAACGACATCAGCGCCGTGCCGGCAACGATCGCTGTCAGCAGCACGCCGACTTCGGTCCCCGACCAGCCGCGTTCGTCGAGCGTGACGCCGAGCAGAACGGCGCCGAAGCCGTACATGAGCGCGCGTACGGCCTGCGCAGCGAGGATGCGCTGGATGTCGGTCACGGGTTATCCACAGATGTCACCGATGGAGTGGATGGTAGTGGCGTTGGATCCAGATGATGCGGCGGAAAAACCGCGGTAGGGGCGGACACGCGGGTCCGCCCCGGTATCGCGCGCCGCGCCCACCAACTCCAGTCATGCGGTTGGCTCTGTTTTCTTCAAGCGCCAGGGTGGGTTAAGGCGATTCTCACCGGCCCTGTAGATGCGGATGTCGTGACCGTCGGGGTCGCGGAGGCGGGCTTCGCGCCAGAGATAGGGCATGTCGGTCGGCTCCTGTTCGAAGTTGAGGCCGCGTGCCTTGAGGGCGGCGACCGTGTCGTCGAGCGCGTCGTCCTCAAAGAAGAGTTCGGGCGTCGGAGGCGGTGTGCTCTTGCCGTTGGTGACTTCGATCGAGAGCGTGGCGTCCCCTTCGGGCAGGGCGAAGCGGGCGTACCGCGGCGGTGCATCGACGATCTGTTGCAGGCCGAGCGTCTTGTAGAACGCTTTTGAGCGCTCGAAGTCGCTGACAATGAGCGTGACGTGGTTAAAGCGCATGGGTGGCCTCCTTCCTGCGTGTGCCGTGATCATGCGTGGCGTGCATGTGAGGCGCAAACGGTGCGGCACTCTCATCGTGATCTGGGCTACGATAGTGCCGTAGCACGGAACCCGATCGGGCAGCAGCTCCGCCGCTCCTGGACGAGAGTCAACCGCGGCATCTGGGAAACCCGAACCGGTTGTGGCCATCCGTGAAATCTGCTGTGAACCCGGCCGCGCTTACCAGTCCGGCACGTTCTCGCGCGCGTCGGGCGTGTCGGTGAGGATGCGCTGGTTGCTCCCGTCGGGATCCATCAGCCACAGATCGAACTCATTGACCCGCGCCGAGAGGAAGACGACGGTTGTGCCGTCCGGCGAGAAGCTTGCGTAGTCGTCGCGCGCCAGATCGTCCGTGAGGGCGACGTCGTTCGTGCCTGTCGTGTCCGTATCTGTCAGTTCGTGACGAAAGATGTCCTGCTCGCCTTCCGGATCATCGAGCGGGCTTCTCGCGTACGTCACGTACTCGCCGTCGTGCGTGAAGTGCGGACAGACGTCCGCCCCCGGGGTCGAGATGATCGTCCGCACCGCGAGGGTTTCGACGTTCACTGCGTGAATGTCTCCGGCCTGCGTGCCCTCACCGATCGCCATGTAGAACAGTTCGTCATCGCCAGGACGCCACGCCGGAAACTCCGCGAAATCGTACGCCTCTGTAAGTCGCCGCACGTTCGAGCCATCCGCATCCATCACTTCGATGTAGTAGTCGCCGTCCTCCCGGATCGAGTACCCGATCGTGTCGCCGTCGTGCGAGTACTTCGCGCTGAACTCGGACCCGTTTGGCGTCGAGGTCAGGCGTTGCACGTCCGTACCGTCGGGCGCCATCGTATACAGGTCGTTGTTGTTCGCCGCGTCGTCGCGGCTCGATGTGAACAGGATGCGTTGCCGGTCGCGCGACCATGCGGGGCTGCCGTCGAACTTCTCGCCTGATGTGAGCTGCAACGTCTCGCCCGTCGCCGGATCGATCGTGAACACGTCCACGTTATCGGCGATGTTGGCTTCATATACGATCAGCGGTGGCTCAGTCACCGTCGCGGTGTTCTCGTCGGAGACGCGCGTGGAATCTACCGGTGTGCCGTTATTCTGGTCGATGACGTGCGTGGGTTCGCCGGCGCCGTCGTCATTGTCGCCGCACGCGGTGAGCAGGACGGCGCAAATTGCCAGCGCAGAAAGAATCGCGTTGCGTACTCGCTCGACGCGCCGTTGCGGAGCTAAAGCTCCGCCGCTACGGAAGCCGGCGTCACGCGTCTCTGTTCTCCGCTCTCTGCTCTCTGTTCTGCGCACAGCGCTCACATCTTCTCCGGCGTCGACATGCCCATCAGCGTCAGGCTCCGCGCCAGCGCCACCTTCGCGGCCGCGCACAGCTTCAGCCGCGCCTTCGAGAGCGGCACGTCGTCGCTCAGCACGCGGCACTCGGTGTAAAACGCATGAAACGCCGTCGCCAGTTCGCCGGCGTAGTGCGGCAAGTGATGCGGCGCGTGTTCGCGTGCCATCAGTTGCACGAGCTCCGGCAACTGTAGCATCTTGCGTACAAGCTCCAGCTCCATCGGGTGCGTCAGCAGCGCGACATCGCCATCATCGTACGCCGGCACCGGCTTCGTGGGGTTGTTGAGGATGCCGGCGATCCGCGCGTGCGCGTATTGCACGTAATACACGGGGTTCTCCGCCGACTGCTTCTTCGCAAGCTCCAGGTCGAACTCCATCTGGCTATCGGCCGAGCGAGAGAGGAAGAAGAAGCGCGCCGCATCCGCGCCGACTTCGTCGATGATGTCGCGCATTAGCACGATGTTGCCTGATCGCTTCGACAATCGCACCAGCTCGTCGCCCCGCCGGAAGCTCACGAGCTGGTACACGAGAATGTCGAGCCGCGATGGATCGACGCCCAGCGCCTCAACCGCCGCCTTCATGCGCGAGACGTGACCGTGGTGGTCGGCGCCCCACACATCGATCACGGTTTTGAATCCGCGGCGGATGAACTTGTCGTAGTGATACGCGATGTCCGAAGCGAAGTACGTCGGCCGACCCGTGCTGCGGATGACGACGTTGTCCTTATCCTCGCCCAGCTCGCTCGAGGCGAACCACAACGCGCCTTCTTTTTCGATCAGATGCCCCTTTTCGCGCAGCAGCTTCATCGAGGCGTCGTAGACGTTGTCGTTCTCGTAGATCCAGCGCTCGCGGAACCACATGTCGTACTTCACGCCGAGCCGCGCCAGATCCTCCTGTATCGCTTCGACAACAATGTCGATGCCGCGGATGACCATCTCCGGCGGTGGCTCCGTCGCGTTCGCGTAGGCATCGCCCGACTCGTCTTTGATGCGCCGCGCGACGTCGATCATGTACTCGCCGGGATAGCCGTCCTCGGGAATTGCGACGTCCTTGCCGGAAAGCTGCTGGTAGCGCGCGAGCAGCGTGCGGCCGAAGACCTCCGTCTGCGTACCGGCGTCGTTCACCAGATACTCGCGCTCGACGTCGAACCCCGCCGCCTCCAGCACCGACGCCAGCACGCTGCCGATCGCCGCGCCGCGCCCGTTGCCCGCCGTCAGCGGCCCCGTCGGATTGGCGCTGACGAACTCGACCTGCACCCGCTTGCCGCCGCCGTAGTCGACGTTCCCGAACGCCGCCCCCGCGCCGATGATCGCGTCGACTTGCTGCGCCAGCCACGCCGCCGACAGGCGAAAATTGATGAAGCCCGGCGGCGCTACTTCGGTCGCCTCCAGCGCGTCGCCCGTCGCGATGCGCGCCGCGATCGTCTTGGCGATGTCGAGCGGGTTGGCGCGTGCGGCGCGGGAGAGGCGCAGTGGCAGGTTGGTGGCGTAATCGCCGTGTTCGGGCCGCGCCGGCCGTTCGATGACGATCTCCGGCAGCACGACGTGCGGCAGTTCGCCGGCGTCCATCGCCGCCTGGGCCGCCTGCTCGATCGTCGCTGAAAGGTCGTCGCGAATCATGCGCCGTCAAATGGAAAAGCGCGCTCTCCGATCAGTCCGAGGACGTGGTCCACGGCGGCGCGCGCACGCTCGATAACGTCGGCAGGGTAGCGCATCGCCGCGCTGTGATCGAGGAACTCGTCCTCGTCGAGCACCCGCGGCTCCTCGCCCACGTACCAGGCGATATCCAGATCGAGGTCGACGTAATGAAACTGCGTGCCGTCGAACTCCGTCGGCGTGGCAATGTTCACGTAGTACCACGGCCGCCCCTCTCGCCGCGAAAAGATGACGTTCCACCAGCGGTCGTCGTAGAGGTACAGCCTCCCGCCCCACCTTGCGAGATACGGTTCCGGGTCGTCCGCGAGCACCCGCGTCGTCGCGATTGGATCGCCCGCCGCGAACGTCAGCAGCGATAGTGGCCCCTTCCGCGATGCGAACCGCGCCGGAAACCGGCGGTGGTACGACCCGTCGTACTTCGTGACGTGGACCGGCGTCTCGCGCCCGATCAGGCTCAGTTCGTCCATAGCGCGCAGGATAGCTTGTGCGCGTCCGTCAAACGCGAACGCAGAGAGAGCCGGTCATCACGATACCGGCTCTCTCATTCATTCGTCGTCAGGCGCCCGTTACTGCGCGATCGCTCCCGATGGCGCCGTGTCTCCGGCTTTCTTCGCGGCGACCTGCTTCTCGTACAGATCTTCGTTCAAGTAGGCGAACACACCCTTGGCGTTCTCGGTCGCTTCGGGCGCCACCCAGACGTGCATCATCCAGCGGAGATCCGCCGTGAAACGACCGCCCTTTGCCTCGCAGCTCTCCTTCGTTTCACCCTCGCTGGCGCCCTCGAGCGCGACGAGGCAGAGCCCGATGTGCGCGTGCCACAGGTCGAGGTCGCTCGCGAAGCCTTCAGGCTCGACGTCCTTCGTGACGTCACCGACGCCGGGGACGAGCAGGAACCACACACCGACAAGCTTCGGCTCGCCGCCGTCGATCTTGCTGAACAGCAGACCCTCCGGCTTGGCGGGGTCGAACACGCCATCGCGCACGTAGTCGAAGTTCAGGAAGTGCTTGCCCATGAAGGGCACGTCGCTGGTGGTGTTGACGTAGCCGGCGGCGTTTGCGGCGGCCTCCGTCGGGTACTGTTCGGCAATCGCCCGCACCTGCAGGATCTGCTCTTTCAGCGCCGGGATGTCGTCCGCGCCCACCACTTCCGATGGGAAGAGCGATACCAGTTCGCCGGCGCCCATCGCTTGCACCTGGCTGAACGTCGCGTGCTCGCCATAGTCGTGTATGCCATCCGGATGCCCGCTCGCGCCCTGCGTCAGTGCGCCGGCGACGTTCCGGGGGTCGCCGTCATCGAGCACGTTGACGCCGTCACCGCCGCCGCTCTCATCGATGATGCCTTCGTCTTGCAGCGCATCGGCAACGCCGGCGTCGCTGACTCCGGAGGTCGAGGCTGCATGCTCTTCGGGCGTCATCGCCGAGTGATCCACGGCGCCAGCGACCAAGCTGTCGTCGTGGTTCGCGCCCACGCTCGCACCGGTCGCGCCCAGGTAGGTGAAGGACGCGATCGCGACACTTGCCGTCGCGACCCACGCCGCCGTTACCGGCACGAACCGCCGGATCGCCTGCTGCGACGTGCTGACGTTTCGCAGCA
This sequence comes from uncultured Dehalococcoidia bacterium, assembly GCA_964599885.1. Taxonomy (GTDB): domain Bacteria; phylum Chloroflexota; class Dehalococcoidia; order DSTF01; family JACRBR01; genus CAZRHH01. Next base: position 23,587 of record CAZRHH010000022.1, read on the forward strand.
ACGAAACGCTGAGCCCCGCCAGCGCCGCGACCGTCGCGATGATCAATCCCAGCCCGGCGATCGCGTGGCCGGGGTTGGAGAAGCTGAGCAGCGTCTCTTCACCACCGACGTTGTTGTGCTTGTAGCCGTCGACCGCGAGGCCGATGAAGACGATCATCATGCCAACCGTCGCGGCGGCGAACCACGCTACGACGTTGCTTACCCATGCGAAGTCAAAGCGTCTCGGACGTACGGATCGCTCGTCCGCCGCTTCACCAAATCTGTCTACAGTTGCCATTGGCCTCCGCTCCCTTCGCCCTGTTCCCGTGCCCTAGGCCGACGCCGCGTCGGTCGGCGTCAGATAAGCCAGAATCATCTCCGCGCACGCGTCGCGGTACCGCTCGGCATAGCTGCCGTCTGAAAGCACGAACGCCTGGTACACGGCGCTGTACACCAACCCCTGAATCAGCCCCGCCATGACGCGGGCGTCGCCGTTGCGAATCAGCCCCGCCCGCACAGCCACTTCGAGCGTGCCGACCATCGGCCGGTTGCGCTCTTTCTCCGCCTCACGCAGGCGCTGCGTGACTGCGCTCTCCGGATCGGTGTTCAGCACGACGAGCTGCACCAGATCGCGGTTCGCCGCGCAGGCGCCGAACACGCCGCCGACACGCCGCCGCACCGATTCGGCCAGCGATGTGTCCGTGACGCCGTCGTTGAACGCCCCCGAGATAATCTCGGCGAGCCGCTGGTTCAGTGCCGCGAAGACCTCCTCTTTCGAAGCGAAGTACAGGTAAATCGTGCCGAGCGCGATGTGCGCTTCTTCGGCAATGTCGGCGATCGTCGTGCCCCGGAAGCCGCGCGTGGCGAACACCCGCCGTGCCGCATCGAGGATCTCCTCGCGGCGGGCGGCGCGCGCAAGCTCGGTGCGCTGGCTTCGTTCGACCATATGTGGAGCGGGCACGCTGCCTCCCGGAAACTGAATTACATTCATTCTGGTGGCGCGCGGGTGGCGTGTCAACACGATTGGGCGAAATGAGTGTCAACGGTGTGTGTAACCGTTCGTAACTCCAAAGCAGAGCGAAGGCAGCACATCGGAGGCGACGGCTCCGTGCCGCGCCCAACGCCATCCTCAATGCTAGAATCACCGTGACGGGCCCGTAGCTCAGCGGCAGAGCACCCGGCTCATAACCGGTGGCGCGCAGGTTCAAATCCTGCCGGGCCCACCACCTCCGCTGGGAGGTGGACGAGGGAACTCGCATGGGGCGGATGAGCGCGATGTCAAGCCGGCGCTCAAGAATAGAACAGACGTGCTTGACAGCAACGAGAGCCACGCCTATGATGGCGCGGCAATAGACCGTATGTTCTAGGTCTGGCAGGAGGCTGGTGATGGCAAAAGCAGAAAAAGTTCGGCCCGCGGGCGCAGCCCCCGGCGCTTCCCCCGAAAAGAAGGATCAAGCGCTCCAGGACGCGCTCGCCGATATCGAGAAACGATACGGCCACGGCGCCATCATGAAGCTCGGCGATGCCCAGGCCGACTTCCAGGTCGAAGTCATCTCCACAGGTTCGCTGGCGCTGGACCTCGCGCTGGGCGTTGGCGGTCTGCCGCGCGGGCGCATCGCCGAGATCTACGGCCCGGAAGGCGCCGGAAAGTCGACGCTGGCGTATCACGTCGTAGCGTCGGCGCAGCGTATGGGCGGCGTTGCGGCCTACATCGACGTCGAGCACGCGCTCGATAAGGATCACGCCGAGTCGTGCGGCATCGACGTCGTCGAACTGCTGATCTCGCAGCCGGACACCGGCGAACAAGCGCTCGAGATCTGCGACGCGCTCGTCCGCAGCAACGCTGTGGATGTCATCGTCATCGATAGCGTCGCCGCGCTCGTACCGCGCGCCGAGATCGAAGGCGACATGGGCGATTCGCTGCCCGGCCTCCAGGCGCGGCTGATGTCGCAGGCGCTTCGCAAGCTCACATCAGTGATCTCGAAGTCGCGCGCCTCCGTCATCTTCATCAACCAGTTGCGCGAGAAGATCGGCATCGTCTTTGGTAACCCCGAAGTGACGCCGGGCGGCCGCGCGCTGAAGTTCTACTCCTCCGTGCGCATCGAACTGCGCCGCGCTGAGTCGCTCAAGCAAGGTACAGACATCATCGGCAACCGCGTCCGCGCGAAGGTCGTGAAGAACAAGGTAGCGGCACCGTTCCGCACGGCCGAGTTCGACATTCTGTTCACCGGCAAGCACCGCGGCATCAGCCGCGAGGGCGACATCGTCGATCTCGCCGTCGATGGCAACGTCGTGAAGAAGATGGGCGCGTTCTTCAGCTACGGCGACCTCCGGCTCGGCCAGGGGCGCGAGGCCGCGAAGGAGTACCTGCGCCAGAACCCCGAACTCGCGCGCGAACTCGAGGATCTGATCATCTCCGGCAGCGCCGAGGCGGCCGCGCTCATTGCGCCGGTGATGCGCGGCACGAACGGCCACGGCCCCGCGGCGGCCGTCGCGGAAGCCGACGAAGAAGCGGCGTCAGAGTAAGTGCTCCCCACGTCGATCATGCGCCGCACCACCCGAAATGCCGGCGAGGGCAGCGGCGCATGATCATCACCGCCGTCGAACGCACGCGCGGTCGTCGCTCTCGCGTGGACATCTACGTCGACGGCGCGCTCTTCTTCGACGTCGCCCGCGATACAGCGTCCGAACGTCAGCTACGTCCCGGCCGCCCGATCGACGTTGCGGAAGCGGACGCCATCGTTGCCGCTGACCAGCGACGCCAAGCGCTCGCCACCGCCGCGGCGATGCTCGCTCGGCGCCCGCGCAGTGAGCGCGAGATCCGTCAGCGCCTGGCGCAACGCCGCTTCGCCCCGGAGCTGATCGAAGCCACCATCGCCCGCCTCAGGGCTTCAAAGCTGATCGATGACGCCGCGTTTGCGCGCGCGTGGACGGAATCACGCGACCGCTCGAGCCCGCGCGGTCAACGGCTCCTCGTGCAAGAACTGCGCGGGTACGGCGTCGAAACCACCACCGCGCAAGCCGCTGCTGCAGAGATCTCCGACGCCGATGCCGCCTATCGCGTCGCGACGAAGCGCGCACGCGCGCTGACCGGGCTTGAGTACCGGACGTTCCGCGACAAACTCGGTCCGTTCTTGCAGCGTCGTGGCTTCGGTTGGGATGTCGCGCGCCAGACGGTCGATCGCTGCTGGCGCGAGTCCGGTGGTGACTCAGAAGCGGGCGACGGCGCGCTGGGTGATCTTCCAGAGAGTGTCTAGTAGGCTGGTGGCGTGACCCGCCGGCTTTGTTTCGCCCTCGTTTGCCTGTACGCGCTGACCATCGCTGCTTGCTCGGGCGGCGGCTCCGACGACGGCGCGACGCCCCAAGCAGGCGGCACGCGTCCAGCTGGCACCGTACCGGGCGTGGCCGAGGGCAGCGGCGATGGCTCGCTGATCATGACGCAGGCCGACGGCATCTACGAGTTCGATCTCGATTCCGGCGATGCGACGCCGCTCATCGTCGCTGAGGTCGCCAACACCTTCTTTCTCGACCCTACCGTGTCCCCAAATGGCGACACCATCGCCTACATCGTCCAAGCGCCTCCCGTCGTGTCCGAAGGCAGCTACGACGCAGGCACGGACCTCTGGATAGCGAATCGCGATGGCAGCGACGCGCGCGTGCTGTTCGAGCACGCCGTGCCGAACCAGCTCGTCCGGTTCCCGCAGTGGGGTGACTACGAGCACGTCTTCGCGATCATCCAGGAGATCACCGTGGGTGATGGCATCACGAGCGTGGTCTACACGCTGCAGAGCATCGACGTGGCGACGGGCGAGCGCGAGCGCGTGCTCGAGAACGCGCTGTCGTTCACGGTGTCGCCCGACGGTGACCGCGTCGCGTACGCGAAGCTCTCGCGTGAAATCGGCGAGACGTTCGAACTGGTGAACGTGGACGGTACCGGCGCCGAGACGCTCGTGCCCGTCGCCCAAAACCTCGCGCCGTTCAACTCGCCGCGGTACTCCCCGGATGGCGCGATGATCGCCTTCGCGTCGGCCGACCAGACGGGCGCACAAGCGGACATAAGATACGCATCGGCGGTGGGTGCCGCGCGGGCGAGCCGTCCCCCGCTCGACGGGTTGCCGCAAGATATCTGGACGGTCGACGCCCAGGGCGGAACGCCTCGCCGGGTCGCCGACCTCAAGGAAGACCTGCCCGCGCTGACCTGGAGCGGCGATGGCGAGCATATCTACGTGCTCGGCGTGGCGGGCCTCTACGATGTGGACCTCACGAGTGGCGCCACGACCCGAATCGGCGAGGGCTTCTTCCACGGCCAGCTCGACTGGGTGCCGTAGCGCCGTTTCAGACGGATCAGCGGGATTGGACCCAAGCGCGATGCGGCACGAGTGTGCCCTGTCACGATGCTCCGTCCCTATCGGTGCTCGGACCGCGGGCAACGGTGACACTCGATGCTTCGATGTTGCGCCGGTCTCGGGGTACCATCGCCGTACCCGCAGTCAGCGCCCACGCCGGCGCCATCGCCCCGGCAAGTGCCGCCATAACATGCACGGAACCGCAACGTGAAACTACGAACCACTCTGGACGGGGACATGCTCTACACGGGCAGGCAGACGTAGGACGCAGCTCCGGCCATGGAAAATTACGAAACGAACTCCGGCGCTGGAAGCTCGGGAACGACCTCCGAACATGAAAATTACGAAACGAACTCCGGCGCTGGAAGCTCGGGAACGACCTCCGAACATGAAAATTACGAAACGAACTCCGGCGCTGGAAGCTCGGGAACGACCTCCAAACATGAAAATTACGAAACGAACTCCGGCGCCGGAAGCTCGGGAACGACCTCCGAACATGAAAATTACGAAACGAACTCGACGGATCCCGCAGAATTGGCCACCCGCGAATCGCCCGGATCGGATAGCCGTCCCGCTGGCCACGCCATCGACGCGCGCCGAATCAGCCGCCGCATCACCTACCGGCCGGTGAGGCGGATTTCCTTGACCGGCGGATCGGGCGATGCGTATGATGCCTATCGTGGCTCGATCTTTCGCCTAGCTATCAAAAGTGTAAATTCGCGCCACAGCCGAGGGAATTAACAACCGGAAAGAGAGGCTACCAATGGCCGCCGTCCTCGGCGCCGTAATCGGCGTCATCGTGGGATTGGCGGTTGGGGCTCTTCTTGGCTACGCGCTGAAGCGTAGCTCGACCAGGGACCAGGAGGCGGTGGCGCAGGAAGCGGCCACAAAGCTCCTGGCGGATGCACAGGCTAAGGAGAAGGAAACCCTCCTCGACGCGAAAGAGGAGGCGATTCAGGTCCGGGCTCAGGCTGAAACCGAAGCAAAGACGCGCAGGGAAGAAGTCCTGCGGCTTGAGCAGCGTGTCGCTACCAGAGAAGAGAACCTCGACCGCAAGCTGGAATCGCTCGAGCGCAAGGAAACCACCTTCGCCGAACGAGAAGAACAGCAAGAAGCCGTGCGTGCACAGCTCGATGAACTGCGAAAAGCGAAGATCGCCGAAGTCGAACGCGTATCTGGCATGACCGGCGCGGAAGCACGCGAACTGCTGCTTCGTGATATCGAGCAGGAGGTACGCGAAGAGTCCAACCGCATCGTCCGCACGATCGAGGCGGAGACGAAGGAAGAAGCTGACCGCCGCTCGCGGACGATTCTCGCCACCACCATGCAACGCATGATGGCCGACGTCGTCACCGAGACGACGGTGTCCGTCGTGCCGATCCCGAGCGACGACATGAAGGGCCGCATCATCGGCCGCGAAGGGCGCAACATCCGCGCCCTCGAATCCGCGACTGGTGTCGACCTCATCATCGATGACACGCCGGACGCGGTGACCCTGTCGGCATTCGACCCGGTGCGCCGGGAGATCGCCCGCGTCGCCCTGACGAAGCTCGTGCTGGACGGACGCATCCACCCGACGCGCATCGAAGAGGTCGTCGAGAAGGCCCGTGCCGAGGTCGACGCCAGCATCAAGACCGCCGGGGAGCAAGCCGCCATCGAAGCCGGCTGCCCGGGCCTGCACCCCGAGATCCTGCGCACGATGGGCAAGCTCAAGTACCGCACGTCGTACGGGCAGAATCAGTTGAAGCACGCTGTCGAGTCGTCATTCATCGGCGCGATGATCGCCGAAGAGATTGGCGCGGACGTGAACGTCTGCCGGCGCGGCGCGCTGCTGCACGACCTCGGCAAGGCCATCGACCACGAGATTGAAGGCACGCACGCCGCGCTCGGCGCCGAACTGGCGAAGCGCTACAACGTGGCGCCGCAGGTCGTTCACTGCATCGAGGCGCACCACGAGGAGATCGAAGTCGAGACCATCGAGGCCGTGATCGTCCAGATCGCCGACGCGATCAGCGGCAGCCGCCCCGGCGCCCGCCGCGAGACGCTCGAGTTGTACATCAAGCGACTTGAAGCGCTCGAGAGCATCGCCAACAGCTTCAAGGGCGTGGAGAAGTCGTTCGCGATCCAGGCCGGGCGCGAGATTCGCATCATCGTCAAGCCGGAGGAGATCGACGATCTCGATTCGCTGCGGTTAGCGCGTGACGTCAGCAAGAAGATCGAAGAGTCGATGGAGTATCCGGGACAGATCAAGATCACCGTCGTCCGCGAGACGCGCGCGACGGAGTACGCGCGGTGATGTCGGGCACGCGGGCGATCAATGCGGCACTGGGAGATGGAGGTTGGACGCTGGAAGGCGTCGGCCGACGCCCTGTCGCGTCGATTGGGAACAACGCACTGTAGGCAGCGGACGCCTATACTTGCGATGTGACGGACGCGCGCCGCAGTGGCGCGCGTTCGCGCTTGGCGCCGCGACGAGCCGCAATCGGAGATCGAAGTGCGCGTACTGATGATCGGCGACATCGTTGGCAAGCCGGGGCGGCGCGCCGTCGCGGCGCTCGTGCCCGCGCTCCGCAAGGAGCTGTCGCTCGACATCGTCGTCGCCAACGGCGAGAACGCCGCCGCCGGCCGCGGCCTCACCGTCAACACCGCGAAGGATCTGTTCAACGCCCAGATCGACGTCATCACGTCCGGCAATCACATCTGGGACCAACACGACATCTTCGGCTACCTCGAAACCGAGGCGCCCGTACTGCGCCCCGCGAACTATCCGGAGGGCGTGCCGGGCCGCGGGATGGTGACGTTCGGCGGCCTGACCGTCATCAACGTCATGGGCCGCACATTCATGTACGAGATCGATGACCCGTTCCGGACAACCGATCGCCTCCTCGAACGTGTCCCCGATAACTCGCCCGTGCTGGTCGACATGCATGCAGAAGCGACGAGCGAGAAGATCGCGCTGGCCTGGTATCTCGACGGACGCGTTTCGGCCGTCGTCGGGACGCACACGCACGTACCCACCGCCGACCAGCGCCTGATGCCGAAGGGCACAGCGTTTGTCTGCGATGTCGGCATGTGCGGCCCGCGCGATTCAATCATCGGCGTCGACATCGAGCCGGTGATCCGCAAGTTCCTCACCGGCATGCCCGCGCGCTTTACCGTCGCCGAGAAGTCTCGGTTCGTTAACTTCAACGCTGTGCTCGTCGATATCGATGACGGCACGGGCAAGGCGCGCTCGATCGAGCGCGTGGACAGGGAATGGGAGCAAGATGCGAAGCAAGGGTGACTTTCACACGCACACCACGGCCTCCGACGGTATCCTCACGCCGACGGCGCTCGTCGATCTCGTCGCCAGCCAGGGCGTCGTGTACCACGCCGTCACCGATCACGATTCGACGGAGGGCATCGCCGAAGCCCGCCGCGCCGCCGCCAAGTACGACGGCTACACACTGATCCCCGGTGTCGAGATGGGAACCGACATCGAAGGCGCCGAAGTGCACATGCTCGGGCTCTTCCTGAACCCGGACGATCCGGAATTGCAGCAGGCGCTGAAAACCCTGCGCGAGGGCCGCATCGGACGTGGCTTCGGTATCGTCGAGAAGCTGCGCGGCATGGGCATCATGATCGAGTGGGAGCGCGTGCAGCAGATCGCTGGCGAAGCCTCGGTCGGGCGCCCGCACATCGCCGCCGCGCTCGTCGAGAAGGGCTACGTCTCGAAGGTCGCCGAAGCATTCGACCGCTGGATCGGCCGCAACGGCCCCGCCTACGTCGAGCGCGACAAGATGACGCCGGCGGAGTCCGTCGAGTTCATCACGAAGCGCGGCGGCCTCGCCTGCATCGCACACCCCGCCGACCTGCCGAACATGGACACGATCCTCGGCGAGTTGACCGCGGCCGGCATGACGGCGATGGAAGTGTTCTACAAGGACTACCCGCCGGCCACTGTCGAGATGCTCCGGCTGGCGGCCGAGCGTCACGGTTTGCTGCCGCTCGGCGGCAGCGACTACCACGGCATCTTCGGCAACGACGAGTGCCTCCCCGGCGACATCCCGTTGCCCGAATCATCGATCGAACGCCTGCTCGAGATGGCCGCAAAGCTGCCGAATCGTGCATTGATCGCGTAGCAGCGGTCGGGCGTTCGTTGACAGCCTCGTGATCGCAAGCCGGCGGCGCGTTAAGCTGAAACAAAGGGGCTGCACCGGCCCCTTTTCGTTGCGCGGAGAACATCGATGCAGTGCGCCACGCATCCCACCGTCGAGACTGAACTGAGATGCAGCCGCTGCGAGAAGGCGATCTGCCCGCGCTGCATGATTCACACGCCCGTTGGCGCCCGCTGCCGCGAATGCGCGAACGTGCGACGGATCCCCACGTACAACATGGGCGCGGATACGTTCCTGCGGGCGGCGGCCGGCGCGATCGGCGCCGGCTCGGTGCTTGGCACGGCGTGGTGGATCTTCATCCCGCTCGAGGCCTTCTTCTTCGGCGCCATTATGGGGCTGGCGGTCGGCTACGGAGTTGGCGAGTTGGTGTCGCTTGCGACGAACCGCCGAGCCGGGCCGCCGCTGCAGGCGATCGCCGTCGCCGGTGTCGGACTGGCATTCGTGGTGCGAACCGGATTGCTGCTAGCGGGTGACGCCTGGGTGTTGGAGACGATCCGATTTGATCTGACGGGACTTGTCGCGCTCGGCGTAGCCGCGTTCGTCGCCGCGGGACGGCTTCGCTAGCCGCAGTCCTTGCGACGCGTGCGCTCCTTAGCGCAGCACGATCGTCAGCACGATGAGTGCGATGATGACCAGCGTGGTGAGCACGGCGATTCGGCGCAGTTCGTGGATCGCGTAGCGCGTGTCGCGCACCGCCATTTCGTCGACGTTCAGCTCGCGCCGGTGCCGGACGCCCTGCTGCTGCATCGCACGCACGCTGCCCGCTGCCCTGCCCGGCACCCGCCGCGCCGATGAAGCGACACTCGATGCGGTAGGGGCGATGGCGGCGACTTCGGGCATCGGTTCCGCCGCGGGCAGCTCGTTTTCGGCCGCGTCCTCGGCGTCGAGGAGCGCGTCGTCTGCGTTTTGCTCGGATGTGGAGGGCGCTCCTGGTCGCAGGTAACTACGGTCGGTGCGCTTCTTCGCGGCCCGGATACGGCCATCGCGGACGAGTGGGCGGTTCTGTTTGGGCACGGTTTCTCCTGGCGCCCAGCCTTGCTGGCTGTGAGGCGCACAAATTGCTCGTCATTATAGCCGCGGGCTTGTGCGCTTACAAAGCGCCGTGGGTGATGGGCGTTAGGAGATGACGGGTTTCGGACAGCTTGCGCCGGGGATACGATTCCGCAAGCAGAGAAGGATCCTGCGCTGGGGGACATGAAAGGGAACGACATGAGCATAGCCGTTGACAACCTCCCATCATTCGAAGATCTGCCGATGACCGCGATGGCGCCAACCCGTTCCGCGTGGGGCGTGTTCGGCGCGGACGACGAACTCGGCACGTGGAACCTCGCCACGCCCGCGAAGGCGGCCGAGGGCGCGGCGCTCGTGCGCAAGGGCAGCGTCTTCGGGCTGAACGCGCCGCTCGATGCGCTGGCACGGCCGCTGTTCTGGTTCCGCGCCGCGCCGCGCCGGACGATGTTCGATTGCAGCGGTGGCCTGCGCGTGTCGTATGACGAGTATCTGGACAACTTCTGCCCGCAAGCGTCGAGCCAGTGGGACGGCCATCGCCACGTTTGCCACCCCGCCGAGGGCTTCTACAACGGCGTCACGCACGACCAAGTGCTCGCCGAGGGCAGCACCGTGCTCGGCATCCAGAATCTCGCAGGGCGAGGCGTCGCCACACGCGGCGTGTTGCTCGATCTCGGCCGGTACCTCGAATCGCAGGGCACGCCGATCGAGTACCAGAGTTCGCAGACATTCGACGTGGCGACGCTCGAGGCGTGTCGCGCCGCGCAGGGCGTCGAGATTCGCGCCGGCGATGTGCTGCTCTTCCGCACGGGCTGGTTGTCGTGGCTGATGGCGCAGTCGCAGGCCGTGCAGAGCTCCCTCGCCGAGCATCTCGTCGCCCCCGGCATCCTCTCCGGCGAGGAGATGGCCGCGTACCTGTGGAATCTGCACATCGCCGCCATCGCCACGGACGTGATTGCTGTCGAGGCTTGGCCACCCGTGATGGAGCCTGGACGTGGCTTCTTCCATTTGCAACTCATCACCTACTTCGGCATGAACCTCGGCGAAATGTGGCAGCTCGACGCGCTCGCCGAGGACTGCGCTGCTGATGGCGTGTACGAGTTCCTGCTGACATCGGCGCCGCTCAATATCACCGGTGGCGTCGGTTCGCCGCCGAACGCGCTGGCGATCAAGTGAGTACGCGCGAGGACGATGTGCTGCGCCGGATGAGCGACACACTCGACGGCTACCTCGCGCTCGGCAACGAGACATTCGACGCAGCAGGTGCAACATTCGTGCGAAATCGGCGCTGTCCCCAGCGCTACGACGCCAACCACGTCGCCGGCATCACGTACGAAACGCACGCTGAGATCGATGCGTTGCTGGTACGCATGGATGCCGAGTTTGCCGATATGAGGCATCGATCCGTCAAGACGAACGCGTTCACTCGTCCGGAGGTCGCCGCTCGCCTTGTCATCGACGGGTTCAGCTTGGAGACGGTCGTCCAGTCGCTGCTCGACGGCGAACTTCGCGCGTCGCCCCCCCCGACTGCGACGTCCGCCGCGTCGTGAACGATGCGGACTGGGCAGCGCACGACCACTTGCAGGCGCTCGCCTGGGAAGAGACACTCGCGAAGAGCGGGCGCGAGATGGATGCCTCGCCGCTGGCCGACTTCACGCGATCGAAGCGCGCGAAAACCCCCGCGGCGAAGTACTGGCTCGCGTACCCGGACGGCACGCCGGGCGCCTTCTTCTCGTCGTGGTCTGGCGAAAACGGCGTCGGCATCGTCGAGGATCTGTTCACGCAGAAGGAGTTCCGGCGCCGTGGCATCGCGACGGCGCTGATCGCGCATTCGGTGAACGCCGCGCGCGCCGGCGGTGCGACAAGCGTGATCATCGGGGCCGACGCCGCGGACACGCCGAAGGCCATGTATGCGGCGATGGGATTCCGTCCGATGATGCTGACGCAGAGCTATCTGCGGATGCTGGAGTGAGCCGTTTGGCGCTGGTCGCTGGTAGGTACATCGTCACAGCAAGCTGTGCCGCCACGTGAGGTCGCGTGATATCGTGCGGCGGTCGCCACTGGGTGCGCCTCTCACACCCGCTTAGCGCCGAGATTCGAGATACGTGATGGACAAGATCAAGGTCGCACAACCAGTCGTCGAGATCGATGGCGACGAGATGACGCGCGTCATCTGGGCGATGATCAAGGAGCGGCTGATCCTGCCGTATCTCGATATCGATCTGAAGTACTTTGACCTCGGCATCGAGCATCGCGACGCTACTGACGATCGTGTGACCGTCGAAGCGGCGAACGCGATCAAGCAGTACGGCGTCGGCGTCAAGTGCGCCACGATCACGCCCGACGAGGCGCGCGTCGAAGAGTTCGGCCTCAAGCAGATGTGGAAGTCGCCGAACGGCACGATCCGCAACATCCTGGATGGCACGGTATTCCGCGAACCGATCATCTGCAAGAACGTGCCGCGGCTCGTGCCGACGTGGGAGCGCCCGATCGTCATCGCGCGTCACGCGTTCGGCGACCAGTACCGCGCGACGGACTTCGTCGTCCCGGGGCCGGGACAGCTGACGATCACCTTCAAGCCGAGCGACGGCAGCGCGACGATCTCGCACGATGTGTTCGCGTTCAAGGGCGGCGGCGTCGCGCTAGCGATGTACAACGTCGACGAGTCGATCCGCAGTTTCGCGCGCGCCTGTCTGAGCTTCGGGCTGGAGCGCAAGTATCCCGTGTACCTCTCGACGAAGAACACGATTCTCAAGGCGTACGACGGGCGCTTCAAGGATCTGTTCGCGGAGGTGTTCGCGGCGGAGTTCGAAAGCAAGTACGCGGCCGCCGGGATCACGTACGAGCACCGGCTGATCGATGACATGGTGGCGTTTGCGCTGAAGTCGCCCGGCGACTTCCTCTGGGCGGCGAAGAACTACGACGGCGACGTGCAGTCGGACAGCATCGCGCAGGGCTTCGGGTCGCTGGGACTGATGACGTCCGTGCTCCTCAGCCCCGACGGCAAGACGGTCGAGGCGGAGGCCGCGCACGGTACGGTGACGCGCCACTTCCGCCAGCATCAGCAGGGCAAGGCAACATCGACGAACCCGATTGCGTCGATCTTTGCGTGGACGCGCGGGTTGGAGTATCGCGGCAAGTTCGACGGGACGCCGCAGGTCGTCGAGTTCGCGCGCACGCTGGAGAAGGTGTGCGTCGATACGGTCGAGTCCGGCGACATGACGAAGGACCTCGCTCTGCTCATCGGCCCGGAACAGCCGTGGCTGACGACGGAGCAGTTCCTGGCCAAGCTAGACGAGAATCTTCGTGCGGCGATGGCTGCTTGATCGCGCTCTCGGTTCACCGCAGAGGCGCAAAGGGCGCAGAGGAGCGCAGAGGCGTTTGTTGGGGTGTGGTGCTTCGTTTCGAGGCGGCGTGGGGTTCAGGGTCGGGCGATGACGTCCGGTAGAGCTCGACTATTCGTCAGCGGACGAGCGACCGTGACCTTCAGCAGCCACTCACGGCGTCCAGACCTGTGGTGTCTCAATGCCCAGTAGTGCGAGGTAGAGCAGCATGTCGGCGCGATGATGAATGTCATGCTCGAGGAGATGAAACGCCACCCAGTGACCGGTCCTCAATGGAGCGCCCGCCCAGTACCGGTCGCGGTACGTCGCGTCCAGTCTCGTCTGATCGGCGAAGACGCGCTCGATGCGCTCCCAGGTTCGACGTAATGCGGTCTTGATGTCGTCCTTGCTGTGCACGTTTTCATAGACATCGATATCGGTCTCGCCGTCGTCGATTGCACGGTTCATCCATTGCTCGCGCGCTTCCGACAAGTGCAGAAAGATGTGGTGAAAGCTCCATAGTTCGGGCGTCGGCGACCAGTCCATCTTGTCTTCTGGCACGTGGTCGACCAGCTCGATGAGCATGTCATTGAGGTTTGCCCAGATAGGCACGATGTCTACGCGCGCGGAGCCTTCAGCGGACATGGCTTGATCGTGGCAGAACCTGCGGCCCCCGACAAATATCAGGGTCGCGCGAGGACTTCGCGGTAGAGGTCTACGGTGCGCTCGGTGGTGTTGTGCCAGGTGAAGTTGGTGCGGACGTGCTCGCTGGCGGCGGCGCCCATGCGCGCGCATCGCTCCGGGTCGAGCAGGAGTGACTTGATGGCGTCGGCGAGGGCGCCGGGGTCGCCGGGCGGGACGAGGATACCGGTGCGGCCGTCATCGATGAACTCCGGGAAGGCGCCGGCGGTGGTGGCGACGACGGGGGTGCCGCAGGCCATCGCTTCGGCGGCGGGCAGGCCGAAGCCCTCGTACAGCGACGGCGAGACGACGATCTGCGCGCTGTTGTAGAGCGCGACGAGTTCGTCCGTCGTCACGCGCGGGATGTATTCGACGAAGCGCTGCAGGCCGTGCTGCCAGACGAGCGGCGGCACGACCTTCATGTCCTTTTCTTTCTTGTCCTTGAACAGCAGGCGGAAGTCGATTTCGTGCTGCAGCCGCGCGCAGGCTTCGATGAGAAAACGCGCGCCCTTGTTGCGATCTTCGGAGTCGCCGACGAAGAGGATCGTGTCCGGCTGTCGCGCGACGCCTGGCAGCGGGCGCATGACTTCGTGATCGACGCCGTACGGTGTCTGGCGGATGTGCGAGAGCGGGATATCCATCGAGCGGCTGACGGACTCGGCGGAGTTGCGCGAGCCGGTGAGCACCATGTCGATGCGGTTGGCGACGTACGACTGCATCTTCCACGGGAACCAGATCTCTTTTTGCACGCGGCTGACGATGTTCTTCGCCTCGCGCAGGTTGTTGGCTTTGTCGATCGTCAGCGGGTGGTGCAGGCTGGCGACGACGCGCTTGCCCATCAACTGCTTCATCGCGAGGATGCCGTAGCCGAGCGTCTGGTTGTCGTGTACCAGGTCGAACGGACCGGTGGCGGCCTCGATCTCGGCGAGCTTCTTGTACGCGCGCACGCTGAACGTGAAGAAGAGCGACGCGAGTGATGCGCGCGTCGATGCGAATTCGTAGAAGTTCCACGGATGAAAGAATTCGAGCGGGTTGTGCGCGTGGTCGTAGGCGTGTTCGTCGCGCCCGTTGAGAAACGCCCAGAAGCTGTACGTGTGCAGTTTGTGATGGACGACGCCGTCGGCGACGCGCGGAAACGGCCGTCCGGAGATCACATGCACGTCGTGGCCAAGCTTGACCAGTTCCCGCGTCAGGTAGTGCAAGTACACCCCCTGGCCACCGGAGTACATGTTGCCCTGGTACATGATGAAGCAGATTTTCACGCGCGCGCCGTTCTACGTGTTGTGTTCGCTGCGCGTTGGGCGCGCGACGGTGGCAGGGTACTAGGTGGGGATTGGTGGCGGGATCAGCTGTAGAGCAGCTCGATCTCCTTGCGCCCGCGCAGTCGCCTGACGAGCTCGTCGACGGCGACCCGTTCGCCATCTTTCCGTAACGGGATCTCGATGAGAGCGCTAATGATCTCGTTTCGGTTGGTGGGCGCGCAGTTTGTCAGAGCGGAGTCAAACACAAGACCGGCTCTCGCCCCAGCATCTCGCGCGCGGAGGCTAGATCGCCGATATTTAGAGCTTCGCTGACTGCCTCATCGATTCTCGCGCGGATAGGATCGGTTGCCATTTGTGGGAACGGCAATAGCGCGTCGCCTGCGATGTCGTCGAAACGCCGAGAAAGAATGCGGATCTGGCGCGCAGTGAGGCCGTTGGTGTCTATTACCGGCATCGCGGTTAACACTGGCTTCTTAAAACTCATCCAAGGGCCCTCGGTTTCTTCTCGGTTAGCGATCAGCGCTACTAGCCCGAGGGTCGAATTCAGCCACAATACAAGGGCCTTGGACTTTCCTGCGTCTTCAGATTGCAGCTTCAGCGGCCACCAAACGTTCGAAAGCGCATTTTGGTCGAGCGAGAAAGCGACGATACGCTGCGTATTCAGCCGAATGCCCTCCGCGATCATCACGTCACCGGCCCGTGGCCAGAGGTCTTGCACTCTGCGAAGCGGACGCCCGGTTCGGGCCCTTGGCAATGGCGAAAGGTGCGTGTTAATCTCTTGCGCAAGCGATGTACATGTTGTGGCGTCATGGCCCCAGTAGGCTGGGTACGGCGTGGCTTGCTCGCTTCGATCGAATCCGTCCCAAATGTCGCGTCGATCCGGTCCAAGCGTTCCCAAGTCTCCTAGTCTGGAAAGTGGGATCGCCGGTAGTTCGCCACTTCCTGGCGTATACACTCGACCACGAAGCAGGTGATAGGCTAACCGCACCAACTCTGATTGGGCGAACGAGCAAGGAAGCAACCAAGCACTTCCTTGGAGTTCGGCCCATGGGATAGACAGCGCTTCGCCGACCTTTCTATCCCCCACAGTCACTTCGTTTGCTCCCTGTTCGGTTTCTATGTCAGGCGCGATCCCGGCATCGATCACGCTGCTAGCGACGCTGAGCGCCTCAAAAGCCGTTTGTGGGTTAGCCCAGAGATTTACGCAGCGTACGGACTCGCGGTTAGGATCATGGTCTTCGCCCGTCTTTCGAGCCACCACGAGCACTTCACTCAAACTGGTGTTGTCCGAAAAGTTCCACCGGGTGGGATCATGGCTCGCGACTATGCATTCGAGCTGGTACCTGCGCTGGAAGAGTTCTCTCGTCGGGCCCCAAGCGACCCCGGACAGCAGTGCCTTCGGCAATACGAGGGCCATGCGCCCGCCAACCTTCAACGCCCGATCGCCAGTCGCAACGAAGACTGAGCCGAGACCCGCGGTGCTGTTAGCCATCACGTGGTTTCGCTGAAGAAGGGTCGCAAGGTCACGTTGCATGGCGTTGCGCTCGGGCTCCGGCACGGAGCCAAACAGGAGGTTGTTGCCGACACTTCGCGTGAAGGGAGGGTTCATCACGCAAAGATCGAGATCGGGCAAGGTGGCGATGTGACCAGGTGTATCACCAGCGCCCGTGACTTGGCCCGCACCCGCCGTTGCGCCGAAGAGATCAACCGTTATTGCTGCTTCGCGGTCTCGTAGGAACTCGATACTCCCTAGCCGTCGGTGCGTGCCACCGAGCGGCATGTTGAACAGGTTCGTTTCGCGGAACCCCACGCCCGACGCCCGGAGTGCCAGCGTCGACGCGGTTAGGTGAAGAGCGGATGGAAGCACATCGTACCCGTACAAAACGTTTTCCATGAGACGGGCATGCAGAATCTTCAGGTCGATCGGCAAACCGCGATCGGCGCTTCTACGGATGTGGTTGTCAGAAACCGTTTCGGCCGCGGCCATCAGAAGCGTGCCCGTGCCGCAGGCGAGGTCTCCGATCTTGAGTTCGCTTACGGCGTCTAGGTCCTCCCAATGCGTGGTCCAATCTGACGGTGAAAGCGCGAGCTTGAGCAGCAGCGTCGCCGCTGGCACCGACGTATAGTAGGTACCGAGATATTTGGCGTGGACAAGTAGCCGGTGATAGACGCGCCCCATAAGGTCATGCCGCAGGGCTGCCTTTTCGCGAACAACGGATAACGCTTGTTCTCCGAGAGCATGTAAAGCGGCGTCGACGTCACCGTCCGCAGGCATCGCCAGAAGCAAATCGCGCGCAACGTTGAAGATGGGAACATAGTCTATGGAGTTTGAGATGAACTGCCAGTGGTCAGCCAGTTCTGAAATCACATCAGGTTCCCGAAGGCTGATCCGTAGAGAGCGAACGCGACGAACCTGGCCCGAGAGAACCTGTTGGAACACCATCGCGTTCACAATGGTCAAAGCCGCGATTTGAGTCACTGAGTTTCGTTGTTGTGTGCTGAGGGCTACCAAGCTAATCCGCCTCGGTCCCGGCGTCACGGATCCCGAGAATGATTGCTGCGGACTCGATCGCGGCCGGGTAGGTGTCGTATCTCAAGAGATGGTTGACGCGGGGAGCCGCGAGATGGGCGGCC
>CAZRHH010000023.1:0-39566 GCA_964599885.1 uncultured Dehalococcoidia bacterium
CACGTCGCCGAACCCCACGCGCTAACGCAGGCCGAATGGATCCGCACCGTGGGCGACGCCGCCGGCTGGCGCGGCGACATCGTCGAAGCGCCGCGCGAAGCGCTGCCGAAGCACCTCGCGCTCGATCTCGACTTCGCCCACGATCTGGACGTCGACTCCAGCCATATCCGCGACGAACTTGGCTACGCCGAACGCGTGCCCATGCGGGAGTGGCTGCGCCGCTCCATCGACTGGGAACGCGCGAATCCGCCGCAGAGGATCAAGCCGGTGTGGATCGACTTCTCGCTTGATGATGCGGCACGACGTGCGATCGGTGATGGGTGAACTGCGCCGGTCAGCTAAGCGAACGCGCCGGCAAGCTCGTACTGAGGCACGTCCGGTAGCCAGGCTTCGGCGCTGACATCTTCTGGCGTCACATCCGCAAGCGACTCCGCCGCTTCCAGCACCACGGCTTCTTTCCGCGGCAGCGGCAGCGCGCGCGACTCCTGCACGAAGCGCGTCACTTCCGGCGCGTTCGCCTGGAATAGCTGGGCGATGAACCCGCCCCAGAGCGCTGTCATCACGTCAGAAAGCAGTGATGCCGCCCCGCCGGAGGACGGCGGCTGCACGGCACGCGGCATCCATCGGCGCGTCTCGGCGTCGAGGTACGCGGCCCACAGGTTCGTGTTGGCGACGGTGGGATCGGGCGCGTTCATGGTTGCCCTCCGGAGAAAAAATGGAGGCGGGCCGGCGAACGGGGAATCCGTTCCGTCGAAGGGTGGTGTTTCGTCTCCTACGAATGATCCACCGGCCCGCGAAGGGGGTTGGGGACTTGCAGCGTAGGCCCACTGTAGTGACGCCCTCGCTACAACGGAAGGCGCGACGTTGCGGGAGTATTGCATCGGGGCAGCCAAACGCCGGTCCGACTACTCACGGATCGCGTCCAGCGCCGCGGACAGGTCGATCCGTCCGTCGTACAACGCAGTGCCGCTGATCACGCCCTCCAAACCGAACTTCGACACCGCCACGACGTCATCGATCGACGTGATCCCGCCAGCATAGATCAGCGGCGCCACGCCGTTATCCGAGCCCGCGGCCGATGACACAAGCTCAACGATCGTGCCCACATGCTCGACGTCCGGATGTCCCAGCATCCCGTCGCGGCTGATGTCCGTGTAGATGAAGTGTTCAACGCCGAGCGTCGCCATATCGCGGATGAAGCTATCGACGGGCACATCGCTCGTCTCGATCCAGCCCTTCACCGCCGCCTTGCCGCCGCGCGCGTCAACCGCGACAGCGATCTTCGCGCGATGCTTGATCATCGCCCGCTCGACCTCCTCCGGCTTTTCGACCGCGAGGGTGCCGATGACGATGCGATCGGCGCCCGAGTCCGCCCAGCGGTGGATCGCCTCGTGGCTGCGCACGCCGCCGGCGACCTGCACCGGCACACCGGCCTCCATCACGATGCGGCGAATGACGGCGTCGTTCACCGGCCGCCCTTCCTTCGCAGCGTCCAGATCGACGACGTGCAACCGGCGCGCGCCCTCGCCGACCCAGTGCTGCGCCATCGCCACGGGGTCAACGCCGAACACCGTCTCGCGCTCGTAGTCGCCCTGCACAAGCTGCACGCACTTTCCGCCGCGGATATCGATCGCCGGTATCACGTCCATGCAGCGATCATAGACGTTCTCGACGCGCGAGAGAACGGCGATCCAGTTCCTGTTGAAGGAAGCGACGCCCGACGCGTTGCTTCCGGGGAAGATGGAGATGCTGCGCGCGGAGGACGCGCCCGGCGCCGTCTGCTACCGCGTCACGCCCGAGCTGTACCTTGGCTATCAGCGCGGGTTGATCGGCAATGTGGCGGATGTGAAGCCCGATGCGGCGGCTACGTATCGTGACCCGGGCATGCACATGGACGGCTGCGCATACCTCGATGGCGACTGGCTGCTCTCCGGGGAGTACGCGGCGCGCCCCGCCGGGGCCGGAGCGCTGAGCAAGATCACCGTGCCGTACATGGCCAAGGAAGTGAATCTCGTCATCCACCCGCCGACGTACGGTGGCGACGCCGTAATCAGCGTCACGCAGGACGGCGCTTCGCTCGCCGCCGAAGATGCGGGTGCCGATGTCAACGCCGGTGGCGCAACGGCGATCATCACCGTCGACGCGCCGAAGATGTACCGCATCGTCAACAACCGCGAGATCGGCCGCCATGAGTTGACGCTGGCGACGACCTCGGACGGCGTCGCGCTGTACGCGTTTACGTTTACGTCGTGCCTGACGACTCCTCCTTCACCCTAAGCGAACGCAGCGGGGCGGGGGGGCGACGGCGGACGGCATACGGGTATCAAGCTGATCACGGCATGGACTGGGGGTTACACGGAGTTCTGGCAGGCTCGGAGCCCACACCCGTGCGCTCAATCTCGTCCCTGCTCCTCGACCGATGCCTCATTCTCGAATCAATCAGCGGCAGACCGTGGACGGCGCTCGGGTGCCAGGTGCAGCACCGCTTCGGGCTGACATGGGGGCCAATGCCGATCGCAGCGTCGAGTTCCCTTACACCCTGAACGGGTGCGGGCCGAACTCCGCCTCGTAGAACGGCGCGACGGAATCGCCGCGGCGGGCGACGCGGTTGATCGCACGGAAGTCGTCGTCGGTGAACGTGACATCGACGGCGCCGAGGTTGTCCTCGAGCTGCTCCATCGTGCGCGGGCCGATGATCGGGCTCGTGACGCCGGGCTGCTGCATCACCCACGCGAGCGAGAACTGCGACATCGTCACGCCCTTCTCCTCGGCCATCGGACGCAGGCCGTCGATGACGTCGTAGATCCGCTCGTTCATGCGGCGGCGGTACAGCGGGTTGCTCTGATCCCCGAAGCGCGTGTCGGCGCCGGGCTCCTCGCCACGCTGGTACTTGCCGGTGAGCAGACCGCCGGCGAGCGGGCTCCACGGGATCGTCGCGAATCCGTACGTCCGCGCCATCGGCAGCAGCTCGCGCTCGATGCGGCGGTCGAGCAGGTTGTACGGCGGCTGTTCGCAGACGAATCGGTTGAGGCCGAGCTCCTTCGCGACCCAGAGCGCTTCGACGAGCTGCCAGGCGGCGTACGTGCTGCTGCCGACGTAGCGCACCTTGCCGGAACGGATCAGATCGTCGAGCGCTCGCAGCGTCTCGTCGATCGGGATGTCGGGTTGCGGGCGATGGATCTGGTAGAGGTCGATGTAGTCGGTCTGCAGGCGGCGCAGACTCGCTTCGCACTGCCCGATGATGTGGCGGCGGCTGTTGCCGAGGTCGTTGACGCCCTCGCCCATCTTGCCGTGCACCTTCGTCGCGAGGACGACGTCGTTGCGCTTGCCGTTGCGCTTGAACGCCTCGCCGGTGACCTCTTCGCTGCGGCCGGTGCTGTAGACGTTGGCGGTGTCGATGAAGTTGATGCCGGCGTCGAGCGCGCGGTCGATGATGTCGTACGACTCGGCGGCCTGCGTCTTGCCGCCGAACATCATGCAGCCGAGGCAGAGATTGCTGACTTTGACGCCGGTGCGTCCGAAGTTGCGGTACTCGATTGGCATAGCGCGTCTCCTGTGTGGTGGTGGACTGGTGTTTGGTGTCTGGTGTTTGGTGGTCGTTGATTGTGGCTCAGGTGGGCGTATGAGGGTAGGGCGGGTTGGAGGGCGCTTCGGCGCCCGTCTGCTAGGATCGCTGCCTATGGATACGAAGTGGAAGATCGTGCTGGTGATCGCCTTTGCGACCGCGATGGCGAACGTTGAGGCGGCGGCAGTGGCGTATCTGCGCGCGGCGTATGGCATCGACGACCTGGTGCGGGACCTGCCGACGGCGCCGGACCGGGCTGTTCGCGATCGAGCTGTCGCGCGAGGTGGCGACGCTCGTCATGCTGCTGTGCGTCGGTGCGCTGGCCGGACGGCGGCTGCAGGATCGCGCCGGATACTTCGTGCTGGCGTTCGGCGCCTGGGACATCGCCTACTACGGCTGGCTGGCGCTGTTCGAGGGCTGGCCGCGCTCGCCGTTCGACTGGGACGTGCTATTCCTGCTGCCGCTGCCGTGGTGGGGGCCGGTCATCGCGCCGGCAGCGATCGCGCTGATGATGTGCATCGGCGGCGTGGCGGCGGTGCTGCAAGTCGATCGCGGCGTCGAGTGGCGACTCAATCGCCTGAACGTCGGGCTGGCGGCGGCGGGGATCGTGATCGTGCTGTATACGTTCATGGCGGATGCGATCGCGGCGCTGCCGGACGGCGTTGATGGCGTCGCGGAAGTGCGCCCGTCGGAGTTCCCGTGGGCGCTGTTCGTGTTGGGGTTTGCGATCATGGCGTGGGCGGGGCTGCGGGCTACGTGGCCCTCTTCGTCGGCAGTGCTTCGTATTCGCTATGCCGCTGCGCTGGAGGATGGAGGCGGCACCGATGACGCTGTGCGCCGCTTCGGGGCACTGGAAGATGGAGGCTAGAAGCTGGACTGGCGCCCTCCAGCTTCCAACGTCTAGCTCCCAGTGTCGCGTTGTTGGTGCAGCGGCGGCGTACTACGCGACCAGCCGCCGCAATAGCGCCCGCAGCCTCGGCGTGCGCTTGAGGGCGTCGCGGAGGCCGACGATCTCGTCCTCGCCGATCATCAACGGGCCGCGCTGGAAGCGGCCGTCGAGGCTGTAGTAGCAGAAGCGGATCGTCAGCGCGCCGGCGTTCTCCGCGTCGGTGTACTCCATGAGCTGGATCGCCGGCTCATGATGCTCGGCTGAGCTGGCAGCTTCTTCGATGATCTGGCCGCGGCCCCAATGCATCGTGAACGGGCGGGGCGTCTTTCGATCGGGCATTTTTGGTGTTCCTCTCGGGGACTGGATGCTCGAGGATGGAAGCCTGGACTCGCTGTCTCCCACGTTCCAGCTTCCAGCATCCAGCTTCCAGCCGTACATTGATGCGCAAAGCGCCGTAAACAGAACTGGTATACACCAACATGCCCGACACCGTCTCCACCATCACACGCAATCTCGAAGAAGTGCTGACGCGCGATGACCTCGAGCGGCTCGTCGCTTCGGGGACGCCGCTGCGGCACTACATCGGCTTCGAGATCTCGGGGAAGATTCACCTCGGCACCGGGCTGGTGTGCATGTCGAAGGTGAAGGACTTCGTCGACGCGGGCGTCCACTGCACAATCTTCCTCGCCGACTGGCACTCGTGGATCAACGACAAGCTTGGCGGCGATCGCGAGACGATCAGGCGCGTCGCGGTCGGCTACTTCATGACCGGGATGAAGGCGTCGTTCAAGGCCGTCGGCGGCGATCCGGCGAAGCTCAACTTCGTGCTCGGCAGCGACCTCTACCGCGACAACGACCGGTACTGGGCGACGCTCATCGACGTCAGCAAGAACACGACGCTGGCGCGGGTGCAACGCAGCATCGCGATCCTCGGCCGCAAGGAAGGCGAGTCCGTCGACTTCGCGAAGCTCATCTACCCGCCGATGCAGGTCGCCGACATCTTCGCGATGGGCGTCAACATCGCCCACGCCGGCATGGAACAGCGCAAGGCGCACGTCATCGCGCGCGACGTCGCGACGAAGATGCGCGTCTCGCCGCTGCTCGACGCCGCCGGCGCGCGCATCAAGCCGGTGTGCGTGCATCATCCGTTGCTCCTCGGCCTCAAGAAGCCGCCGATCTGGCCGCCGCCCCAGGAGGACGCCGGCGATTTCGGAGCGTCGATGAAGATGAGCAAGTCCGAGAAGAGTTCGGCGCTGTTCGTGCACGACACGCCGGACCAGATCCGCGCGAAAGTGCGCAAGGCGTTCTGCCCGCCCGACTCCGTGCGGTTCAACCCGGTGCTCGACTGGGTGCGCAAGCTCATCTTCACGCGCGACGGCGAGTTCCGCATCGCACGCTCGGCAGACCACGGCGGCGATCTGCGATTCATCGATCCGGCGGAAGTCGACGAGGCGTTCATCTCCGGCGCGCTGCATCCCGCCGATCTGAAGAACGGCGTCGCGGAGTGGCTCGTCGAGACGCTGGAGCCGGCGCGCGCCGCGTTCGCGTCGCCGGAGCACCAGGCGCTGATCGCCGAATTGGACGAACTGATCTCGCGCTAGTAGCGCCCGGAATCTGCGGTAGGGGCGGATCTACGTGTCCGCCCCGGTATCGCGAGCAGACACCACCAATGTCCGTGCGCTTTGAAAACGAACGAACGGGGCGATGCGTCCTCAGGTGCGCATCGACCCGTTTGTCATGTGAGTATCGGCAGGCTACGGGGCGACGATGACCTGTTCGGCGGCTACGGGACGTAGCCCCTCAGGCGTCCACTCGAGAAATAGGGCGTTCTCCGTATCTGGCGGGTCTTCGGTGTAGGCGGCGCGCGGGAGATTAAAGGCGGCGGCGTCGCCGTACAGGGCGCGCGCGACCGACGGCACCCACGTGTACTGCTCCATCGGGTTTGTCCACGGGCCATCGACGATGTAGATCGTCGTGCCGTCGGGGACGTCGTGCGGGTAGGCGGCCTGCAGTTCGTTGACGAGCAGCAGCCAGCGATCCGCGCTGCGTCCGGAACGCGAGTCCTGTCCGTAGCTTTGCCATCCGTACAGCGACGCGATCGCTGCCATGAGTACGAGAGCGAGCGCCGTAACGGGAACTCGCGCGACGGGATGAATGTTGCGCGCGCGATCGAATGCGCCGTACATCGCAAGCGCCGCCAAGGGCGCGAAGAACGCCACGGACGCGTAAGTGTAGCGCGATGCGGTCCAGATCTCGACCGGAAGATACGGCAGCAGCGCGATCAGCATGCCGGCGACGGCGAGTCGTGCCAAGTGCGGACCGCGAATCGCCATGATGAGCGATGCGGCGAGTACTGCGATCGCGATCGACCAGCGCATGACGTCTGGCGATGCGGGGATGCCGCGGATGGGCACGACGAGCCACGACAGGTACACGGCGAAGTTCTCGAAGGAATGCGAGCCCCAATAGTAGTCCTCGAACTTCAACTGCTCGCAGCTGCAGGTCTGGTAGAAGGTCAACCAGCCGATGGCGATCGCGGCTAACGGCGCGACGTGCAGCACCAGCCGCAGTGGCGCGTTCCGCCAGCGGCGCGAGTACAGCATGTAGGCCAGTGCGACGATAGGCGCGAAGACGAACGCGCCCTCATTCGCCAGGAACGCGAGCGTGAACAGTCCGACCGCCAACCAGAACGCAGCGGGGTTGCGCTCGCCGTCCTGCGTGTAGGAGACGATCGTGAGCAGCGACGCGAGCACGAAGAACGTCGCCAGCACGTGCGGCAGCGCGGTGACGTAGGTGACCGTATCGAAGTGGGCGCCCGAAACGCCGAAGATGATCGCGGCGACGGCGGCGGCGCCCGGGCGGCGCGTCACGCGTGAGACGAGCGCGTAGAGCACCGCGATCGATCCGAGATGGACGGCGAGGTTCACCGAACGCCAGGCTGCGGCGTTGAGGCCGAACAGATTCCACTCGGCGGCATACACGAGTCCGGTGAGTGGTCGCCAGTTCGGGACGATGTCCTGCATGCGCACGGTATCGAGGAGATACTGCTGTGTGCCGAGATACTCGACGCTACCGAGAACGACAAAGTCGTCCCCATCGAAGAAGTAACGGAGCGTCGGTGCGTGAACGATGAAGGTGATGGCTAACGCGGCGAGCAACCCCCAGTGCCGGAGCGTGAATCGCCAGACGTCGCTCAGGGCGAGCGACGGGACGACCCGCGGCCGACGAAGGGCGAACCCATCCGCGGTTACCGTAATCGGGTACTTCAAATTATTCTGTTGTCAGTCAAAAATTTGGTGGTGACAGGGGGGTGTCACACCAGGACGTGGGCGCATTGTAAAGGCGATGCGCCTTTGGCAGAACCGATAACCCGTCAACCTTCGATCTTTCTATCGTGCCGTAATCAGTATGGGCGCCGGCGAGCCATTGCCGGGTCTGTTTGTGCTGCTGTTAGGATGATCCAACCGATACCTCACGCCGTACGATTTGCAGAGGATTTGAGATGAGTAACGCGAAGAACATCGCGAAGGCGCTCGCCGCTGGACGTGTTGCGCTGGGCGCCGGGCTCGCGCTGGCGCCCGGCTCGGGTGGGCCGTAGCTGGATCGGCGAGATCGCGGAGCGCCCCGAAGGTCAGCTAGCTGTCCGCGCCACCGGCGTGCGTGATATCGCCGTAGGAGCAGGTGCGCTGGTGGCGCTCCAGCGCGGCGGTCCGGCGCGGGGCTGGCTCGAGGCAGGGATGCTGGCCGACGCTGGCGATATCGTCGCGACACTGGCGGCGTTTAAGCATCTGCCGCCGCTGGGTCGCGTGGTGACGATCGTACTTGCGGCGGGGGCGTTGGCGGTGGCGGAATCCGTCGCCGGCAGCGTTGATGAGCCGGCGGAATGACGCACGGATCCGCGTGCGGTTGACTTCCTTTGAGCGCTTGCGTAACATTCGTCCATTCCGCCGCGTTGAGTGGCGGTGTTTCGGAGTGGCCGGCAGGACACCGTTGATGCAGACCATAGGAACCCCAGTGCAGATGACTCGGAACGCGCGTATCCGCGCGGCCGGTGATCTGCCAGCGTATGTGGGTGGGACGAGTGCGTCCGGCGCCGGGTGTCATACCTGAGGCCATTGCACTGCCAGCAGGCATCTTCCACCCACTACGGCCGAACGTAGTGGGTTTTTTGATCCCGATCGTATCGCTTGATGAAGGCGCTGCGGTCGTAGGACGAATGGCGTAGCGCATAAGCGACCTGACTCCGATGTGACGGGCACATCCCGGCACTACGGTAAGAGGTGGCGTTGGAATCGACCCGGCGAGCCGGTTGAGGAGAAGTGACGATGATCGATGAGTTACCACTGAGTGCGCGCAACGTCGGCAAGTCGTTCGGAGGCGGCTTCGACATACGCAGCGTGCTGCCGTGGCCGAAGACGAAGCGCAACACGGCGCGGCGCGTTGTGGACGGCGTATCGTTCGAGATTCGGCAGGGCGAGATCTTCGGCGTCATCGGCGCCAACGGATCGGGGAAGTCGACGTTGATCCGGATCATCAGCACGCTGTTGCTCGCCGACGACGGCGACGTGCGGATCTTCGGACACGACGTCGTCAGCGAGTCGATGGCGGTGCGGACGCTGATCAACCGCGTGTCGGCGGACCCGTCGTTCTTCCGGAACATGTCGGCGATGGAGAATCTGCTGTTCTTCGGACGTGTGTACGGACTGACGCCGCGCGAGATCAAGCAGAAGTTGCCAACGATTCTCGGGCGCCTGGGTCTCGAATGGCCGCGGGCGCTGGAGCCGATGAGCAATCTTTCGCGGGGGCAGCAGCAGAAGGTCGCGGTGGCGCGGTCGTTTCTGACCTCGCCGCTGCTGATGCTGCTCGACGAGCCGACGACGGGGCTCGACCCACGCAGCAAGCGTGATGTGCAGGCCTTTGTGCGCGAAGTGCAACGCGAGCACGGCGCATCGATCTTGCTGACGACGCACGACATGGAAGAAGCGGAGCTGCTGTGCGACCGCATCTCGTTCCTCTCCGGCGGGCGCATCGTCGCCGAGGGCACGCCGCTGGAGCTCCGGCAGATGGTGGCGGACGGCAGGCCGCTGGACACGATCACGATGGAGACGGTGTTCATGGAACTGACGGGCCGGCGCGTCGAGGAAGACGAGATGCCGGAAGACGAACAAGACGAAGAGAAGGTGCTGGCCAAGGTCTAACGGTCGTGCGTTTGCGCGACGGCTGGTGATTGGTCTCTGGTGAAGGTGCGCGCTTGTGATCGCGCTGGGAGGAACTGAAATGGTGAGTATTGCAGCGCCGGTGGCGCCCGGATCCGTGGGGATCGCGTGGGCGTTCATCGAGCGGCAGAAGAATCTTTGGAAGCGCTACTGGGCGTGGGAGCTTGTGTGGCTGGTGTACGGCGTCGTCAACACGCTGGCGGTGACGTTCATCGCCAACCAGGTGGATGCGTCGGGGTTCGCCAGCACGGCGGACGTGCAGAAGCTCGTGCTGTTTTTGCTGATCGGCACGCTCGTCTGGGCGTACCTCTCGGCCGTGCTCGATGACATCAGCCTGGTCATTTCGTGGGAGCGCTGGGAAGGGACGATCGAGCACACGCTCATGGCGCCGGCGCGGCGCTGGGTGCATCTCGCCGGCATGGCGATGTTTGGCATCATGCACGCCGTCATCCGGACGCTGCTGATCTTCGCGATCGCGGCGCCGTTTTTCTCGATCGATCTCGGGAACGCGGATTGGGGCGCGGCGTTGGTGGTACTCGCGATCGGCAGCTTTCCGGTGGCGGGGCTGGCGATTCTCGCCGGCGTGTTGCCCATGCTGTATCCAGAGCGCGGGCAGCAGATGTCGATGATGATCCAGGCCTTCGTGCTGCTCGTTTCGGGCGTGTACTACGAGGTGGATGTGTTGCCGGGCTGGCTGCAATGGTTCGCCTACATCTCGCCGGCGACGTACATCCTCGACGGCATCCGAGGCGCGATCATCGACGGCCAGAGCATCGCCGAAGTATGGGAACAGATCGTCGCGTTGGCGATCTTCGGTGCGGTGCTGATCCCGGGCGGCATGCTCGTGTTCGGCGCGGCCGAGCGCTGGGCGAAGAAGACGGGTCGGCTCAAGCGGCAGGGGTAGAGTGGAGGCGGGAAGCGAGAAGCGGGAAGCTGGACGCTAGAAACTGGAAGCTGGACGAATACAAGCGCGACTGAGGCGCGACACGAAAGCAGATGAGGACGATTACGACGGAGCGGTTGCCGATCAAGGTGTGGTCGGACGAACTCGCCGAGGATGGCGCGGTGTTCGAGCAGGCGCGTAACCTGGCGAATCACCCGATCGCGCGGAAGTGGATCGGGTTGATGCCGGACTTTCACGTCGGCTACGGCATGCCGATCGGCGGCGTGCTGGCGACGCAGGGTGGTGTCGTACCGAACGCGGTGGGCGTCGACATCGGCTGCGGCATGATCGCTGCGCGCACGGATCTGGCGGCGGATGATCTCGATCGCGACCGGCTGCAGGCGCTGCGGCTGGCGATTCACGCTCGCGTGCCCGTCGGTCAGAAGCATCACGCCGAGAAGCATGCGATGCCGGACGATCTCGTGGCGGGTGCGGCGGATCTGCGCGTCGTCGGCGCCGAGATCAACCGCGCGGCGACGCAGATCGGCACGCTCGGCGGTGGCAACCACTTCATCGAGATCCAGCGCGATGATGCGGGGCGGGTGTGTCTGATGCTGCACTCAGGCTCGCGCAACGTCGGGCTGCGCGTGTGCAATCAGTACCACGGCGTCGCGAAGGCGCTCGTCGCGAACGATGGGCTCGCCGTACCGGACATCGATCTGGCGTACCTGCCGGACACGGTGCCCGCGCACGGCGAGTATCTCGCCGAGATGCGGTGGTGCATGACGTTCGCAGAAGCGAACCGCGCGGCGATGTTCGATGCGGTGTGCGGCGCGTTCGCCGAAGTGCTGGGCGCCGAGCCGTCGATCGACGTGCGGTTTGACACGCACCACAACTTCGCACAGATCGAGCGGCACTACGGCGAAGATCTGCTGATCCATCGCAAGGGGGCCGTGCGTGCGGAGGGGCTCGTGACGATCCCCGGTTCGATGGGTACGGCGTCGTACATCGGCGAGGGGTTGCTGGCGGCGGAGTCGTTCGAAACGTGCTCGAACGGCGCCGGGCGCGCACTCGGCCGCAAGGAGGCGAACCGCGTGATCGGGCACGAGCAGGCGGTCGAGTCGATGCAGCACGTCGTGTACGGCGTGCGCACCGGCGAGTACGACGAAATGCCGGCGTGTTACAAGAACATCGAATCGGTAATGGCGCACCAGGCGGATCTGGTGCGGCCCGTACACCGGCTGATGCCGATGGCCGTCGTCAAGGGATGACGCGCGAGCTGGGGGAGTTCTGCAAAGCTGGCCGCCAGCACGAGCGTGAACGTCCACTACGATCTATGGTCTTCGTCGATCCAAGGCGGTACGCTCCCGGGCGCGTGATGCGGCTCCGACCGTTGATCTCGACCGAATCTCCTTCGGGTAGTCTGTCCCCAACTACGGAGGCTGACCCATGCCAGGCGCCCTCAACAACGTCCGCGTACTCGACTTCACAGTGTTCCAGCAGGGACCACAGGCGACGCTCGTCATGGCCGACATGGGCGCCGACGTACTCAAGATCGAGCCACCGATGTTCGGCGATCTCGGTCGCGTGCTGGCGATGGTCGGCGACAACCGGTTCAGTGCGTATCACCTCGCGCACAGCCGCGGCAAGCGGAGCGTCACGCTCAATCTCAAGACGCCCGAAGCGTGCGACGTCGTCCGCAAGTTGCTGCCGACGGCCGACGTGATGGTGCACAACTTCCGTCCCGGCGCGATGGAGCGTCTCGGTCTCGGTTACGACGACGTGCGACCCCTAAACGAACGCATCATCTACGCACACGCATCGGGCTGGGGCGCGCGAGGTCCGAAGGCCGAGCATCCGGCGTTCGATATCGCCGCCCAGGCGCGTTCGGGGCTGATGAGCATGACCGGCGAAAGCGACGGCGGGCCGCTGCCCGTCGGCGTAGCGATGGCCGATTACGTCGGCGCGATGAACCTGGCGATGGCAGTGATCGCCGCGCTGTACGCACGCGAGAAGACGGGCGCCGGCCAGAAGGTTGAGACGTCCCTGTACGGCTCGGCGATCGCGTCGCAGGCGTGGGAGTTGCAGTACTACATGCTGAGCAAGCGCGCCCGGCGTGGCGGCCGCGGCCATGCCTACCTGCCGACGATCTGGCGCACGTTTCAGACGAGCGATGGCTGGGCCGTCGTCGGCGGCGTCGGCGACGATCGCTGGCACCCGTTCTGCACCGCTGTCGCCATGCCCGAACTCGAGAACGACCCGCGCTTCGCCAACGCCGGCGCGCGCATCAACAACATCGACGCCCTCTACGCGCTGCTGGACGACAAGTTCCTCGCAAAGACGACCGTCGAATGGATCGCGCTGCTCGAACAGCACGACATGATCTGTGCGCCCGTCTTCAACTACGACGAAGTGATCGAAGACGCGCAAGCCCTCGCCAACGAGTACGTGCAGACAGTCGAACACCCCACGAACGGCCCGACGCCGATCGTCGGCTTCCCCTGGCGCTTCAGCGAGACCCCCGCCCGCGCCGCCCCCGCCGCGCCGGAGCTCGGCCAGCACACCGAAGAAGTGCTGCTCTCGCTCGGCTACACCTGGGACGACATCGCCCGCCTCCGCAATTCCGGCGCGATCTGACCGTTTCATCCGGCGAGGTCTACCCAGAAGGATGTTCCACGATCTCCTAGCGGCGGAGCTTCAGCTCCGCAACGCCCGCCTTCCGCCGCACGAACCATCGCGTAGACCTCAAACTCGTAGGGAGAGGTCTTCAAACCTGTCCGCCCACTTGCAGCACAGCGCAGCGCGGGCATCCACCGAGCATGACACGCCGACAACCTCGTAGCGGCGGAGCCGCAGCTCCGCAGCACACGTCGCCCGCCGGCAAAAGCCATCACAACGACGCCCCAACTCGTAGGGACAGGTCTTTAGACCTGCCGCCGCGCAGCAGTAACGCGGCGCCCGCGGGTCTCACCGATAAACGCGGTGACACCACCCGCTCGGACTTCGCCGCAGCCATCCCCTACAGTCGCAAGCGACGCACTGCGCCCCAGGCGAGGAGTCCAAGATCAGCGTGAAACCAGAAAACTACGAAACGCACTCACCGCACGAAAATTACGAAACGAACTCCGCGCACCAAAGCTCCGGGCCAGCTACTCCACATGAAAATTACGAAACGAACTCGCGCACGAAAGCTAGCGGCCGAGCTACGAAACATGAAAATTACGAAACGAACTCCAAGCACCCCGGTCGGCGCCGACCAAACACCAGACACCAAACACCACTCCCCCACTAGGAGGGACGAACCGAAGAAACGACTGCGTGTTTCACGTGAAACATCTGTTCTACAAGGCGGAAGGCTGCTATCATGCCGGCATCACCGCAGGAGGCGCACATGACCCCGTCCGCTGACGCGTTCACCCCCGACGAGCGCGCCATCCTCGAACGGCACTTCACGCAGGTCGAAGCGCCGGTCTTCGCGCTCGTGGATCTGCCGGACGTGGTGAAGGGCGCCCTGTTCTCGCGCTACTCACGCTCGCCGAAGTCGCTGCGCCGGCTCTACCTCGACGAGTTTCATCAGCCGGATAGCAATCTCGCGCCGATAAGCGATGCGGGCGCGTCCGGCGCCGGCATCGAGCGCGCCGAGAAGCTGTACGAACGCATGCTGGTCGAGTACGGCGACGATTCGGTCGCGCAGCTCGTTGGCGTGCACGTTGCGGTCGAAGGCGTCTCGAACATCATGACGAAGGTGCTCGAATGGGGGCGCCTGATGAACTATCTCGAACAGTCGACGCGCTACGTGCCGTATAACGACCGCCCTGGCGATCGCTGGCGCTATCACGTACCAGCGGAGTTGCATGGCACGCCCCTCGAAGCGCGCTACGTGGAGACGATGGATCGCTGCTTCGAGTTCTACGCCGCCG
Organism: uncultured Dehalococcoidia bacterium; assembly: GCA_964599885.1. Classification (GTDB taxonomy): domain Bacteria; phylum Chloroflexota; class Dehalococcoidia; order DSTF01; family JACRBR01; genus CAZRHH01. The sequence continues at coordinate 14,474 of CAZRHH010000023.1, forward strand.
CGTTCGAGCCGGTGCAAGAGCGCCTGCGCGAGCGCTTCCCAAAACAGCCCGGCGACACGAAGGCCGTCTACCGCATGAGCATCCGCGCCAAGGCGTGCGACATCCTGCGCGGCGCGCTCCCTGCCGCGACAACAGCGAACGTCGGCCTCTTCGGCACGGCGCAAGCATTCGAGCAGTTGCTGCTGCGTTTGCAAGAGCATCCGCTCGCCGAAGCGCGCGACGTGGGCACGCAGTTGCTCGCGGAGTTGCGGAAAGTGATCCCGGTCTTCATGCGGCGGGTCGACCAGCCGGATCGAGGCGGCGCCTGGTCGGAGTATCTTCGCGAGACGGCGGATGCATTCGCATCGAGCGCGCCGCACGTCGACGCTGGCGCAGCGCCGGACGGCCCGGAAGTCACGCTGACTGACTTCGATCGGGACGGCGAGTTGAAGGTCGTGGCCGCCGCTCTCTACAACGTCACAGCCGCGCCCGACGCCACACTGCTCGACGCCGCACGTGCGATGCCCGCGGACGAGCGCGATGCATTGCTGCGCGCGTACATCGGCGAGCGCACGAACCGCCGCCACAAGCCGGGCCGCGCGTTCGAGCGCACGTCGTACCGCTTCGACATTGTCGCCGACTACGGCGCGTTTCGCGATCTGCAACGCCACCGCATGCTGACGCTCGACTGGCAGCCGCTGTCGCCCGCGCTCGGATACGACGTGCCGCTGGAGGTCGATGAGTTCGGGCTGCGCGCCGAGTGGGACGCGATCATGCGCGACTGCGCCGAGCTACACGACGCGCTCTGCGCCGCCAGACTCGATCGCGTGGCGCCGTACGCTGTGCCGATAGCGTACCGGGTGCGCTTCTACATGGAGATGAACGCGCGCGAAGCGATGCATCTGATCGAGCTGCGCACGACGCCGCAAGGGCATCCGGCGTACCGGCACATCGGCCGCGAGATGCTGCGCTGCATCGACGAAGTGGCGGGACACCACGCCATCGCGGCGTCGATGCGCTTCGCCGGCAGCGCCGAGGACGACGCCGATCTCGAACGTCTCGCCGGCGAGCGGGCCAGCGAGGCGAAGCGGCAGGCGATCCAGGCAACATGAGCGAGGATCCGCCCAACCGCTGGCTCGACACCCGGACGCGCTCCGGCGACCAGTACGACGCGACGTACGAACAGCGCGCTGCCGCCGGCGAAGACGTACATGGCGAGGCGGACTTCGTCCAGCGCGAGGGCGTGCATTCCGTGCTCGATGCTGGGTGCGGGACAGGGCGCGTCGGCCGCGAACTCGCGCTCCGCGGGCTCGACGTTATGGGCGTCGACGTCGACGCGAACATGCTCGCGACTGCGCGCCGCAAAGGGCCGGCTGTCGACTGGCGGGAAGGCGATCTCGCGACGATCGACCTTGGCCGGACGTTCGAGGCAATCGTCATGGCGGGTAATGTGATGATCTTCGTGACGCCGGGCACGGAAGTGGCGGTCGTCGCCAACATGGCGCGCCATCTGGCGCCGGGCGGCCTGTTGATCGCGGGCTTTCAGCTCATGCGCGGACGGTTGCCGCTGACGGACTACGACGCGTACGCCGAATCCGCCCGGTTGACGTTACGCGATCGCTGGGCGACGTGGGACCGCGACACGTGGGCGCCGGGCGGCGATTACGCCGTCTCAGTGCATCTCAATCCGCCGGGCGCTTAACCTCGATCGGGATCGAGACGCGAATCTTCGCACGCGCTTGGCGCTATCGATATCGACGCGGGCGCGGAGTGGGCTATTTCGTCTCGATCTCGTCGAGGCGGCCGTAGATTCCCTTTTCGACGGTGCCGTGGTTGATCACCATGAGCGCGATCAGTCCAACGGCCAGCACTATGCCGCCTGCCACCGCCAACCACCCCATGTCGTCGGCCGCAGCGCCGATGCCCAGCAGAATTGCTCCCACCGCGGCTACGACCGGAGAAGCTAACGTCGCGCCGTGACCATCCTCGCCGTTGCGCACCCGCGGTCGCCGTACTCGCTGCATGATCCCCCTCCTCGCTGCCTGGAACAGATCTTGGGCGATCGTAACACAGTGCGCCTAGCGGTTGATCGGGATCGTGACGCGAATCTTCGCACCGGCGCCCGGTGCACTCTCGATATCGACGCGGCCACCGAGGTTCGCGGCACGCTCGCGCATCGAACGCAAGCCAAGATGCCCGGCGAAGTCACCGACGGGATCGAATCCTGATCCATCGTCACGGATCTCAAACGTCACTTCGTCGTCAGTGCATTCGAGCATCAGATTCACGCTCGTCGCCCGCGCGTGCTTGACGATGTTGTGCAGCGCCTCCTGGGCGATCCGCGACACGGTCTGCTTCACTTCGAGCGGGATATCCGGTTCATCGCAGAGCACCGTGTCAACGCGCACGTTGTGGCGCGCCCGCATGGCAGCCGCCTGCTTGTCGAGCGCCGCAACAAGTCCCTCGAGTTCGAGCGACTCTGGCCGCAGTTCGAAGATCAGCGCGCGCATCTCGGCGAGGCCTGCTTCGGCGAGCGACATCACGTATTCGACGGGATCCTTGGCGCGCTCCGGGTCGCGGTCCAGCAGCGTCCGCGCCGTGCGCGCACCGAGCCCGATGCCGTACAGCGCCTGCGATACGGAGTCGTGCAGTTCGCGCGCGAGCCGCTGGCGCTCCTCCACCGCCGCGAGTTCTTGCGCGCGTCCGTAGAGGCGGGCGTTGTCGATCGCGACAGCGGCCTGGTCGGCGATCGCGCGGGCGAGCCGCAGATGCTCTTCCTTAAAGTGCCCGGGCGTCTTGTGCGAAAGCGTCAACGTGCCGATCGTGCGCTCCTTCACGGCAAGCGGCACGGCGAGCCACGAACGCACGCCCGCAAACGTCGTGTCGATCGCATAGGCGATCATGCTGCGATAGTCGATGGCCAGAGCGTCGTCGGCGGTGACATCCGGGATGCTCACTGGTTCGTTGCGGCGCAGTAATTGCCAGATGCTGCCCGTGCGTTGGACCGGAATCGTTAGCGCCGCAATGTCGGCTTCGTTACTGCCGTAGCCGGGACGGCGCGAGTCCAGCATCCGCAACGCATCGCTCTCAAGCGTGAGCACGGATGCGCCGTCGTAATCGATCAGCGCCTGCATGCGGTCAAGCAGCATTCCGACCATCGGTTTCAGTTCCAGCGTGGAGGCGACGCTGTGAGACACGTCGAGCAGCGCGCCGAGTTCGTTCGTGCGCTCCTCGGCGTGCTCGAAGAGCCGGGCATTCTCGATGCCGATGGCGGCCTGGTCGGCGACCGCGCGGGCGAGGCGGGCGTGTTCTTCGCGAAAGAAGCCGCGCGTGTGGTGGGAGAGCGAGAGAACACCGGTAATCCGGCCTTGCAGCATGAGCGGAACGGCGAGATACGCGCGTATGTCTGCGAACGCTGTATCGAGCGCGTCGCCGACGATGTTGCGGTAGTCGCCGGCGAGCGGCTCATCGGAACGCGCGTCTTCGACGATCGCCGGGAGGCCCCGAGAGACGAGATCCCACATGGCGCCGGTGCGCTCGACGGGGATGGACAGGAACCCCACGTCGTCGCCGGTGTCGTAGCCGGGGCGGCGGCCGGCCACCATGTGCAGCTCGTTGCCCTCGAGCCGGAGGAGGGCGGCGCCGTCGTACTCGATCAGCGAGCGCATGCGGTCGAGGAGCTGGCCGACGAGCGGCGAGAGTTCGAGCGTCGAAGCGACGCTCTGCGAGACATCGAGCAGCGCGGCGAGTTCGCCGGTACGGTGTTCGGCCTCTTCGTAGAGCCGCGCGTTCTCGATGGCGATCGCGGCCTGGTTGGCGACGGTGGCGGCGAGCCGTGCGTGACGCTCGGTGTAGTACGCGGGTTCGTTCTTCGACAGCGTCATGGCGCCGATAACGCGATCCTTGAGGGCGAGCGGCACACTAAGCCAGCTACGCACGTCGCGAAACGCCGTCGCCAGCGCCGCGCCGGCGAGCGTGCGATATGCCGCGGCAAGCGGATCGTTCTCGTCGCGCACGTTGTCGATGAATACCGCCTGGTGCTGTTCGTTGAGCGCCCAGAGCGGCGCCGCGAGCGAGAGCGGCATGCGCATGCCCACCGGCTCGTCGCCCGCCGCTCGTGGCCGCGATCGCGAGTCGAGCACGACGAGTTCGTCGCCGTCACGCAGCAGGATCGACGCGCGGTTGTACTCGGCGACGGTGCTCATCTCGTCGAGGACAGTGCTGAGCAACGACCGCAGCTCCAACGTCGAATTGACGCCTTTTGATATTTCGAGCAGCGCGCCGAGTTCGTTCGTGCGCTCCTCGGCTTGCTCGAACAGCCGCGCGTTCTCGATCGCGACCGCCGCCTGCGCCGCGATGACCAACGCGAGCTGCGAATCCCGTTCGGTGTAATCGCCTTCGTACTCCCGCGTAAGAGCGAGCATCCCGACGACGCGATCCTTCAAGGTGATCGGCACGGCCATCCAGGCGCTGGTGCGCTCGAGGCCAGGATCAATCGCCGGCGCGATCACCGCGCGAAATTGCCGCGACTGCGGCGAATCGCCGAGAGGATCGTTGACGATGATGCACTGTTGGTTGCCCATCTGCTCTCTGAACGGATCCGTCGCGCGCAGATCAAACCGCATTCCCACCTGATTGGGCAGCGGGGTGCCGACGATGTTGAGGACCTCCAGCACTTCGAGCGCACCCCGCTCGACCATGAGGATCGACGCGCGCTCGAACCGCACAACCGTGCGCAGTTGTTCGAGGATCAGCCGCAGCAACGGGCGGAGTTCAAGTGTGGACGCCACGTTCTGGGATACGCCGAGCAGCGTCTTCAGCTCGCGCGTGCGGTTTTCCGCTTCCTCGTAGAGGCGCGCATTTTCGATCGCGACGGCAGCTTGTGTCGCGATCGCTGTCGCCAGTTGCGCATCCTGCTCGGTGAAGACGGTCCGCGTCTCACGGCTCAGTGCGAGGAGACCGATCACCCGATCCTTGAGCGCCAGCGGTACCGCCATCCAGGCGCGCACGCGGGAGAAGTCGGGATCGATGGCCGGCGCAACCTGCCTGCGCCAGGAGTTGGCCTGGGCAGACTCACCGCGGACATCGTTGATGATGAGAGTCTCTCCCAAGGAGAGGCGCCGCCACAACGAGTTCTGCTCGCCGGTGCCGAACCTGGCGCCGGCCGCGCGCGGCACGCCGCCCGGCCGGCCGGGCTCGACGACTTCCAGCACGGCGAGTTCATCACCCTCGAGCATCAGCAAACCGGCGCTGTCGTAGCCGACGACGCTGCGCATCTGATCGAGGATGAGCCGCAACAGTGGCTGCAGCTCGAGCGTGGACGCGACGTTGTGTGACACATCCAGCAGCGTCGACAGCTCCCGCGTGCGCTCATCGACGCGCTGTTCAAGCACCTGCTCCGTCAGGACCTGCGCCGTGATATCGCGAACCACGCCAAGGACGTGTGGCGTGCCCTGGTAGATGATCTGGGTACCGAGCACCTCGACGTGGAAGGCGGAGCCATCCTTGCGGACATCGCGCGCGCGCGCCCGGTAGTCGCGGCCCTCGGACACCGTCTGGATGTACGCCTCGAACAGGTGATGATCGTCGGGATGGATGAATTGCGTCGGATGCAGCGTCACGAATTCGTCGCGTGTGTAACCGTGCATCGCGGCGCCGGCCGGGTTGACGTCGACCACTCGCCCATCGAACGACGTGATGATCAGCGCGTCGGTCGCGTTCTCGTACACGCTGCGGTACTGTTCCTCGCGCTCGCGTAGCAGGCGCTCTGCCCCGACCTGCTCGCTAATGTCACGCGTGACGGCGAGGATGTGTGGCGCTCCCTGATACGTGATCGGCGCGCCCATCACTTCAGAGATGAACGACGATCCATCTTTCCTGACGCTGCGGGCGCGTGTGTGAAACTCGCCCCCGCCGCCGACCGTATCGAGATATTGCTGCGCCATCTCCCGGGAGCGGGGGTGGAGCAACGCGAACGGTTCGAGCGCGCGCAGTTCCTCGAGCGTATAGCCGTGCATGCTCTGCGCCGCAGGATTCGCATCGACGATCCGGTCCTGAAGATCGGTGATGAACATGCCGTCGGTGGTCGATTCAAACACGTCTCGATACTGCTGTTCGCGCTCGCGCAACGCGTCCTCACTCTGGCGTTGTTCGGTGCGGTCGATACCGGTCGAGACGTAGTAGCGTGGGGTTCCGGCGCCGTCACGGATGACGCTGTTAGACCACGAGATGTACCGGCGACGGCCGTCCTTCGTGTGCCAGTGGCTGTCGTTATGGTTCGGGAACTCGCTCTCGGCGATGCGTGCGAACAGTTCGGCGATGCCGCGGCGCTCGTCCTCGGGTGAAAGCACAGCCCATGCCGGTTTGCCCACGACCTCATCGAACGTGTAGCCGCTCGATCGCTCGCAGCCTTCGTTGAACCTGACGATGCGGCCTTCCGGATCCATCACGATGATCAGCGCGCCGCCGCTGCCGACGATCGCTTCGTTGAAGTCGCGTTCTTCGCGCACCTGGGCTTCGACGCGGCGGCGCTCGGTGATTTCATCTTCGAGCAGGACGTTGCGGTCTTCGAGCCGCTGTCGCGACGAGGCGAGTTCGGAGGTCATAAAGTTGAAGGAGTCGGCGAGCATGCCGAGCTCGTCCTCGGATTGGACGGGTATCTTCGCATCCAAATCGCCAGCGGCGACCGACCGCGTGGCCATGACGAGGCGCTCGATGGGCCGTAACACGACACGACGGCCGAGCCACGCCGATACGAGAAGCGCGCCGATGAAGAAGACGGCCATCATCCCGAGCATGAAGATGATCGTCTCGTCACCTTGCTCGTCGATCGACGACGTCACGGCCTCGGCCTGCGCCGTCAGTTCATCGATCGGGACGGCGAGCGCGAGGCTGCCGCCGAAGTCGCCGAGCGGCGCGTAGCCGACGAACATCTCCTCGTCGGCGATGCGCACGCGGTCGACGCCAATCTCGCCGTTGCGCATCGCCGCGAGGGTGCGCGCGAACTCGCGGTTGCCGCGATTGCCGGCCTCGGCTTGCACGATGTCGATCGCTTCGCTGGGCAGCAGTTCCCCGTTGCGATCGATCACGAACGCGTAGCTTCCGGGGGTGATCTTCGTCTGGTCGGCGCGTGCGAGGAGCCGCGCGAGCGAGAGGTCGACGCCGATGACGCCGCGATATTCGCCGCCCTCATAGACTGGCGTATACGTCGTGACGACGAGTCCCTGGCCACCTTCGTCGCGGTACGGCGCGGTCCACACCGGTCCGGCATCCGGGTTAGCGGCCGGTCCGAGCTGGGAGCGCACGTCGCCATCGATATCCGGCAACCCATCGCGCACCCTGCTCTGCAGCCCGACGGCGGGATAGTAGCGTGTCAGCCCGCTGTCGCCGATGTAATAGATCGCGGCGGCGTCCGGGTTGTTCGCCAGCAGCGCGGGGAAGATCGCATCGAGCCCGGCCGAGTCACGCAAATCGCGCAATACGCGCTCATCGACGAGTACACGCGGCGGCACGAGGATATCGGTACGGCGGTTCGGATCCGGGTCGAGCGTGTAGCCGGCGTCGTTCTGCGCTAGCCGCTGGGCATCCACCGCAGGCGCCGCGCCCGTCGCTTTCAAGTCGATCATGTAGCGGCTGGCGTTGGCGCCCATCAGCACGGCCTGCGACGTGAGCATCTGCCCGATCGTTGAATTAGCGCCGGCAAGCTGCATCAGCGACTCGCGCCCCTGATCTTCGAGACCCTGGCGCGAGACGTCCTCCGCGTTGCCCTGCGTGGTGCGGAAGCCGACGAACAGCAGCGTCGCCGTGGCAGCGCCGAGCAGGATCAGAAAGACCAGCAGCGACAGGTTGACCTTGGTGCCAAGACGAGTGAGAGCGGGCAGGCGCACGTGTCTTCCCGTCAGGACGTGCCGAGCGGCGCGAGGCCGATCTGAGCTGCGTACAGCGCCGCCTGCGTGCGGCTGCGGACATCGAGCTTCAACAGGACGCTGCTGACGTGCGTCTTCACCGTCTTCTCGCCGATCCCGAGTTCGCGCGCGATCTCCTTGTTCGCGAGACCGGTGGCAAGCAGGCGCAGCACGTCGGTTTCGCGCTCAGTGAGCGTCTCGGGGCTCTCGGGCGCGCGCACTTCGCGGACGAGCCGCGCCGCGGCCTGGGGCGAAAGCTGCACCTGGCCGGCCGCCGCAGCCTTGATCATGCGGCAGAGCTCTTCGGATTGCGTGTCCTTCAGCAAGTACCCGATCGCGCCAGCTTTGATCGCGCCGACGACGGACGCGTCCTCCAGCACGCTCGTGAGCGCGATCACCTCGACATCGGGCAGGGCTTTCCGGATTTCGCCGATCGCCGTGATGCCGTCCATCACCGGCATCAGCAGATCCATCAGGACGACGTCGGGTTTGAGTTCGTGTGCCAATTTAAGCGCTTCGGCGCCGTTCTGTGCTTCGCCAACGACTTCGAGATCGGGATCGAGCGCGAGGAACATGCGCAGTCCCTGGCGGACCACGCTGTGGTCATCGGCAATGACGATGCGGATGGTCGTCGTGTCCTCGATCACTCGAAGCGCGTGGGCGATCGCCGGACGCATTGCCGGTTCGCCTTGACGCGTCTCAGGCTCAAGCGTAGCAGATTGTCTCGTCATCACAGCGCACCTCCGGGCTCTTCGATCACGTGCCAGTTTCGCCCCATCGGCGGGATCGCGCCTCGGCCGTATGGCGGAGATCGCTCTCCGACCAACGGCACTCCAATCTTCCGCCGCTGGGGCGGTGCGGCGCATGGTGCCGCGGGCGACAATAGCTGCAGATGATCGTAAAGACAGACGATAGACAGAGAAGGATCACCGAAATGAAGCAGATGAAACTCAAGGGATGCCATCGCTGCGGCGGAGACCTGTTCCCCGATCAGTCCGATCGTGAGGGCCGCACGCTGACCTGCCTGCAATGCGGGTCCGAAGTCGCGCTTGGCAGCGTCCTGGCGCGCATCGCCCAGTCGCCAACGCGGTCGCCGGCGCCCGTCGCGGCCACGTTTGCCACGTAACTTCGCGATGTATGGCCACTCCGCACCGACGCCTCCGCCTAACGACGGAGGCGTCCCTTCGTCCGAAGGCCGCATCCCGAACAGGCCGATCCCCCGATTCGGCGGCCCCCTCCTTCGCCCAGAATGAGGGCAGAGGCAACAAATGATCAGAATTCTTATCGCAGATGACCAGCTACATGTACGCCGAGGGCTGCGCATGCGGCTCGAACTCGAACCAGATTTCACCGTAGTGGGAGAAGCCGGCGACGGACGCGCGGCGGTGGCGATGGCGCGGCTGCTCAGCCCGACCGTCGTGCTGATGGATGTTGAGATGCCCGCCATGGATGGCATTACGGCAACCGAGGAGTTACGGGCCGCCTCACCTGGCTGCGCCGTCGTGATGCTCAGCCTGTACGACGATCCAGCAACGCGTGCGCGAGCCAGCGCCGCGGGCGCGGCGGCATTCGTATCGAAATGCCGCATGGACGAAACGCTGCTGGACGCCATCCGCGGCGCCGCCGAAGCGCAAAGCATGCACCACTAGCCGACGCACTTACTGGTTGATCTTGACGCCGCGCTCGGCGAGCAACGCGATGAAGGCGTCCTCGTCGAGAATCTCGACGCCGAGTTTTTCGGCCTTTGCAAGTTTGGAGCCGGCTTCATCGCCGACGACGAGGTAGTTCGTCTTCTTCGTCACGCTCGATCCGACAGCGCCGCCGTAACGCTTGATCAGCGCTTCGGCGACATCGCGCGAGAAGCGTTCGAGGCGGCCCGTGACGACGATCGTCAGGCCGCCAAGCGGACCTTCACGCGCGCCGCCTGACTCCTCCCGCAAGTTGACGCCGGCGGCACGCAACTTCTCGACGACGGCGCGGTTTTCTTCGAGCGCGAAGAACTCGCGCACGCTCTCGGCGATCTTTGGGCCGACGCCGCCGATGTCGGTAATCTGCTCGACGCTGGCGTCCATCAGCGCGTCGATGCTGCCGAAGTGGTTGGCCAGCGTCGCCGCCATCTCGCCGCCGGCATGCCGGATGCCGAGCGCGACGATCACGCGCGATAACGGGCGATCCTTGCTGGCGTCGATCGCATTGAGCAGCTTATCGACGGTTTTCTCGCCCATCCGCTCGATGCCAAGCAGTTCGTCGCGCCGTGGCCGCAGGTAATAGAGATCGGCGCCGTCCTGCACGAGGCCGCGCTGCATGAGGATATACGCGAGCGACTCGCCGATGCCGTCGATATCCATCGCGCCGCGGCCGACGAAGTGTTCGAGCAGGCGAAAGCGTTGCGCCGGACACTGGCGGCTCGGGCAGAAGTACGCCGCCTCTCCCTCGTTGCGGGCGATCTGTGTGCCGCACTGCGGGCAGTTGGCAGGCATGCGGAACTTGCGCGCGCCGCGCTTCCGCAGGCTCAGTACCGGCCCGACGACCTGCGGTATGACATCGCCCGCGCGCTGCACAATGACGGTGTCGCCGACGCGAATGTCCTTGCGCAGGATGTCGTCCTCGTTGTGGAGGGTGGCGAGCTTCACGGTGGCGCCGGCGATCTTCACCGGATCCAGCACCGCGAACGGGTTGAGCGTGCCCGTGCGGCCGACGTTGACGTCGATGCGCAGGAGCTTCGTCGTCGCCTGCGTCGGCGGAAACTTGTAGGCGATCGCCCAGCGCGGCTCGCGGCCGACGGCGCCAAGCTGACGCTGCAAGCCGAGATCGTCGACCTTGATGACGATGCCATCGATCTCATAGTCGAGGCTTTCGCGCTTCTCGACCCACGCTTCGCAAAACGCCGCCACTTCATCGATGCTGTCAAATCGGGCGATATTCGGGTTGATGCGGAAGCCGAGCTTCTCAAGCGACTTCAACACGTCCCAGTGCTGCTCCGGTTGCGTGCCGCCGTCCTGCCAGCCGAGCTGATAGATGAAGGCGTCGAGCGGGCGCGACGCGGTGATTTTGGGGTCGAGCTGGCGGACCGAGCCGGCGGCGGAGTTGCGCGGGCTGGCGAAGAGCGGCAGCCCCACTTCGCCCCGCTCGAAGTTCAGCTTCTCGAAGCCGCTCTTCGTCATGTAGACCTCGCCGCGCGCTTCGAGCCGGGGTGGCGCGCCCTTTCCGAGCCGTTTCGGGACGGACTGTATCGTGCGGACGTTTTGCGTGATGTTCTCGCCGCGGGCGCCGTCGCCGCGGGTGGCAGCCGTGACGAGCTGGCCATCTTCGTAGACGAGCGCAACGGCGAGGCCGTCGATCTTCGGTTCGCAGACGAGCGCAAAGTTGTCGCGTTCAAGCGCGTTGCTGACGCGCCGGTGCCATGCCCGAAGATCGTCTGCGCTGAAGGCGTTGGCGAGCGAGAGCAGCGGCACCCGGTGCTGCACGATGCCGAACGTCTCGACGGGCGTGCCAGACACACGCTGCGTGGGCGACTCCGGCGTGATCAGCTCCGGGTGCGCCTCTTCGAGCGCGCGGAGCTCTTTCATCAGCACGTCGAACTCGGCGTCGGAGATCTCGGGGGCGTCGAGGACGAAGTAGCGGTGCTCGTGATAGGCGATCTGCGCCTGCAACTCTTCGACGCGGAGTTTCGCCTGCTGGAAGTCGCGGGTTTCGGCCTGGGTGGTGGTCATGTTTTCGATCTTAGTCGATTCACCACAGAGGCACAGAGGCACGGAGGGGGAGAGTTCAACGCAAAGGCGCAGAGATCGCCGAGGCACGCAAAGGACCGTGTTTGATTGTTTGATTGAGTTTCGCGTTTTTCGTTTCGGTGAGCGGACGGGCCGGGCGTAGATACGAAGCCGGCGTCGTGAGGGCGGTTTGGATGCGATGTTTGATTGATGTTTGATTGATCCCGAAATTCAATCAACACGTGCGTCACGTGCGTCGGCCGGTGACGGCGAGGATGGCGCTCGACGAGTCGATCGATGCGTAGCTTCGGCATGCTGCGATCGTGGGCTACCGGGGCCGAAGGTCCAAGGGGATGGTGTCACTCGCGGGGCACTAGACGCCGCGGAGGAAGTTGGCGTACATCTGGAGGCCCATGTCGCCCGACTTTTCGGGGTGGAACTGCGTGGCCACGATGTTGTCGCGCGCGAGGACAGACGCGAACGTGATGCCGTACTCCGTCTCGCCGATGATCACGTCTTCGTCGACGGGCTCGGGCACGTAGCTGTGGACGAAGTAGAAGTAGCTGTCGTCCGGGATGTCCTTGAAGATCGGGTGCTCGGCGGCCTGGTGAACGCGGTTCCAGCCCATGTGCGGCACCTTCTCCGCCCCGGGTTGGCCGCCCGGCAGCCGGCGGACGCGGCCTTCGATGATGCCGAGGCACTCGTGCTCGCCGCCCTCTTCGCTCACCGACAGAAGCGCCTGCTGGCCCATGCAGACGCCGAAGAACGGACGGCCGGACGCGATGTAGTCGCGCACCGGCTCGACCATCTTGTGCTCGCGGAGATTGCGCATCGTGTCGGCGGCGGCGCCGACGCCGGGCATGATGACCGCGTCGGCGGCGGCGACTTCGTACGGGTCGGCGGTGACGTTCGGCTCGAAGCCGGCGTGCGCGACTGCGCGGGCGACGCTCCGGAGGTTTCCCGCGCCGTAGTCGATGATGACGATGTTCGGCATGCCATCAGTCTAACAGCCGCGTACGCGATCACGACGGCTGGAAGGCGGAGGATGGAGGATGGAGGACGTCCACATCTCCGTTCGGGCACCGGCACAACACGTTGTGTCGCTACAAGGCACGGTGCGCCTCTTCGGTCTCGTCATAGCCACCCTCGCCGAAGTGGTAGTAACGCAAGTATCCATTGCCATCGATCAGGTACTTCGCCGGCCAGTAGCGGTTCGCGTATGCATTCCAGATGGCGTACTCGTTATCCATCACGACCGGATACTGAATGCTGTGCTCGCGGACGGCGCGCGTCACGTTCGCCGCCTCGCGCCCGAACGAGAATTCAGGCGTGTGGACGCCGATCACCCGGAGCCCGTACGGCTCGTATCGTTTGTGCCACTCATTCAGATACGGGAGCGTGTGAATGCAGTTGATGCACGTATAGTCCCAGAAGTCGATCAGGACAGGCTTCCCGCGCAGATCGGCGAGCCGCTGTGCTCCGCCCTGCACCCATTGCACGTTCGGCGGGAACTCCGGGGCGTGTACGGGTCCCTGATCTTCCTCAGTCATAAAGCTCATCCTTCTCGCGAACCGCTGCGGTCACTACGCGCCGATGTCTCGTCGCGTTCAACCTCGCCCGGGGCCACGGTCGCCTCATGCTATCCTGTCATGCGCGTCGTGGCTGGGGAGCGCTTCGCACGCATCGGACGATCATCGACTAGGAGCGCTCCTGCGTGCAGAAGTATTGGCTGATTGGACTGATCATCATCGCCGTCGTCTTCGCCGCGACGTTTCTCCTCATCTCCTGGCGCAACGACCCCAACGCCGAAGCTGGCCCGGCACCCATCGTCCATCTCACGATCAGCGACAGCGCGATCACACCGGATCCGCTCGTCCTGCCCGCTGGCCGCCTTGTCGAACTCCGTGTACGGAACGACGCCGCGCAGCGCCAGGTCGTCACCTCCGACGCCGACGGCATCGAACAACTGCCGGTCGAAACAGATCTGGATGATCCGCACGCGCCGGGTGCGCAGATGGAGCTCCGGATCACGGCATCGCCGGGTTCGACCACGGCGGCGCTTGTCCGGTTTGCTGGCAAGGGGACATACGACCTGCGCATTGCGGTGCCCGGCCTTGAGGACACGGCGCGCACCCTGGTGGTTCGTGTCAAATAGGATTAAGCGCGGTCGCGAAAAATCGAACAGCGCCGCGTCCGGGGGAGCATGGACTCGACGCTGTTCTGCTTGGTACGAGACGATCATAGTCCCACCGTATTAAGACCGAACACCGAAAGTGTTAACCGCGCTCTAAACGTTGCCGCGGCGACTCGTTTGATACTCGCGCTGGCTATGAAGGCGCCTGGCATCCGCCCCCTCCCACCCCACAAATGGTGCATCTGTACCGCGACACAGTCGTCGACTGCACCGAAACTCAACATGGCGAATACGCTATCCTGAGTCGTTCCCGGAGGACGATTGCCACAAGGTGGGTTCAGTCTGGCGGACGATCTCGATGCTTCGGGATTGCGAATAGCCATCGTTGTGGCGCGATTTAACGGCCACGTAACGAGCCGCCTGTACGATGGATGCTGTGACGAGATCAAGACGCGCGGCGGTGATCTCGCTTCGGCCGCATTGATCGACGTGCCTGGATGCTTTGAATTGCCCCTTGTGGCAAAGGAGTTGGCAGCCAGCGGGAATTTCGATGCGATCGTCTGTCTGGGCGCCGTGATCCGGGGCGATACGCCGCATTTCGACTACGTGTCGTCGGAAACGGCAAGCGGCATCCAGCGCGCCGCGCTCGATACAGGCGTGCCGATCGTCTTCGGTGTGCTGACGACCGACAACGAAGAGCAAGCACTGGCTCGCGTCGGCGGCACAGCCGGACATAAGGGCCGCGAAGCGGCAGTGACGGCGATCGAAATGGCGCACACGATGATGGCGCTGCGGGCGCAGTTCACGAAGACGGAAACCGGACCGAACTCTCGCTAGGAGCACAGCGGGCAACAGCGGCAGGATACGCACACAGAAGGCAGGCAGATCATGGCAGTGAAGGCAGACGAGGTACGCCACCCCGACCAGATGGTCGATGACTTCGACTGGGACGCCGTCGCGGAGGGCGAGCGGCCGGACCCGTCGACGCATCGCACGCTGAACCTCGCCCACCGCGCCGTGGCGAAATTTCCGGAGCTCAAGGGCAAGTACAAGGCCTACGCCGGCGCTGCCGTTGTCGTTTCGAGCGCCGCAACCCTGATGGGCGCCGTCGCGATCACACGTAAAATGAAACGCGGGATGAGCGCCGACAAGGCACTCGCGTCGCTGACTGTCGCCGACATCGAGGCGGCGCTGCACGTCGCCTCGCGCGACCAGCGCTACAAGCGGCTGCTGCGTAAGATCGTCCGCCGCCGCAAGCACGACGCCGCGCCCATCGCGAGCTAACGCGCCTAGTGCGACGGCAAGGAAGCGTCTCATACTGGGAGTGGAAGCCACCGGGACGTCAGGACTTCGGCGCCTGGGGATTGGCCGCCCGCTTTCTCGTCAACGTGGCGGCGCTCTGGCTAGCGCAGTGGATCATTCCCGGCTTTGATATCGAGGGCGCGGGCGCACTGATCTTCGGTGCGCTCATCTTTGGCATCGTCAACGCGCTGATCCGGCCGGTCGTCGCGATGTTCTCCTGCTTGCTGACCGTACTCACCCTCGGGCTGTTCACCTTGATCATCAACACGATGATGCTCGCTCTCACGGCATGGATCGCCGGCTGGTTCGACCTTGAGTTCCAGGTCGAAGGCTTCCTCGCAGCGTTCTTCGGCGCGCTGATCATCGCCGTCGTCAGTACGCTGCTGAGCCGCTGGGCTGACGAGAACGTGTTGCGTCCGATGAAGGAGCGCAACCAGCGCTGGTAGCCGCCTCGCTGGACGCGCGCAGCAACGCGCCCTACGATCACAAGGCCATGCCCGACGCGTCATCACCTATCGGCATCTTCGATTCCGGCGTCGGCGGCCTCGCCGTACTGATCGAAGCGCAGCGCCTGCTGCCCGGCGAAGACATCATCTATTACGCCGATTCGGCGCACTTCCCCTACGGCTCGAAGACTGCGGCGCAGATCCGCGACCGCTCGTCGGTTGTCGCGCAACTGCTCGTAGAGCGCGGCGCGAAGCTCATCGTCGTCGCCTGTAACACAGCAACGAGCGCCGCCGTGGCATATCTGCGCGAGACGTTCGACGTCCCGTTCGTCGGCATGGAGCCGGCGCTGAAGCCGGCGGCCGAGCGGACGCTTGCCGGCAAGGTGGCGCTCCTCGTCACGCCCGGCACGGCGCGCGGCGAGAAGCTCGCAGCCCTCATCGATCGCTACGGCGCAGAGGTGACGGTCCAGACGGTGGCGGCGCCCGATCTGGCCGAGCGCGTCGAGAACGGCGCGATCGATGACGAGGCGACGCGCGCCCTCGTCCGGCGGTATCTCGCTCACGTGCGAGACGCCGGCGCTGATGTGCTGGCGCTCGGCTGCACCCACTACGCGTTCCTGCGAGGCGTCATCGAAGACGAAGCCGGCGACGGGATCGTCGTCATCGAGCCCTCCGAAGCCGTCGCGCGCCAGGTCGTTCGCGTCCTCGACGAGCATGGCCTGCGCAACGCGCGCGCGTCGGGCGGCGGCGTGTTGTACCTTACGAGTGGCGACGACGACGCGTTCGCGGCGACGCGCGAACGGCTGCGCGCCAGCGGCGTGGCGATTCCGGATGGGACTCCGGCGGCGCGCTGAGGCAGCGGACGGGGCTCAGATGAACTTCCGGCAGAAGCTCGAAGCGGCGTGGGCAAAGAGCAACAGCTTGCTCTGCATCGGCCTCGATCCCGACCCGGAACTGATGGCCATCGATGACGTCGCCGCGTTCAACATCGCGATTATCGAGGCGACGTCGGACCTCGTGTGCTCCTACAAGCCAAACGTCGCATTCTACGAGGCGCTTGGGCCGGAGCGCGGATATGCCGCGTTGCGCAAGACGCTGGCCGCCATTCCATCCCACATCGTCACGCTCGCGGATGCGAAGCGGGGCGATGTGACGAACACCGCACGAGCCTACGCGCGAGCCATCTTCGACGATCTCGGCTTCGACGCGGCGACCGTCAACCCGTACGTCGGCTACGACTCCACGGAACCGTGGCTCGAACGCCCGGACAAGGGCGCGATTATCCTCTGCCGCACGTCCAACCCGGGCGCCGCTGATCTACAGGACATGGCGGTGGAGACGGATGACGGCACACGCCCGCTGTTCGAAGCCGTCGCGCTCAAGGCGAAGTCGTGGGACCGGCACGGTAACGTCGGGCTGGTGGTCGGCGCCACCTATCCGGGTGAGATGCAGCGCCTACGGGCGCTCTGCCCCGACATGCCGTTCCTCGTACCGGGGATCGGCGCCCAGGCAGGCGCGCTCGCCGAGTCCGTATATGCCGGCATCGACGCGCGCGGGGCCGGCATGCTGATCAGCGCGTCGCGCGGCGTAACGTACGCGTCACGCGGCAGCGATTTCGCCGCCGCCGCCCGCCGCGAGGCCCTGCGCCTTCGCGACGAGATCAACGCTGAACGCGCCGCTGCCGCCACAGCACGGGGCTGATCTCATGTCCGAGATCGTAGACTTCCGCATGGCGGATGTCGTGCGGCTGCGCAAGGCGCATCCATGCGGCGGCTTCGAGTGGGATATCGTGCGGCTCGGCGCCGATATCGGCCTGAAGTGCCGCACCTGCAAGCACCGCGTGCTGCTCGACCGGCGCACGCTGGAGAAGCGGCTCAAGGCGTTCGTCAGCCGCGGCCCGGAGCCCGATCCCGAACAGGTGCGTATCGCGCTGGAGCGTGATTGATGGCACAGACCGGCACGGCGCGGAGCGCGATGCTGCGCCTGTCCGCACTGGTCGGCGAGCGCACGATCTTCGAGAACGACGGCTACCGCAGGCTGTGGATCTCACGCCTGCTCTCGCACACGCCGACGAACGCCGTCGTGTACACGATGCTGTTGCTCGTCGTCGAGGCCACTGGCAAGACCTTCTCGAGCAGCCTCTTCGTCGTCGCGTACATCGCGCCGAGTGCCCTGCTCGGCACGATCTCCGGCGCCATGGTCGACCGGATACCGAAAAGCGTGCTGCTCGCCGGCACGACGGCGGCGCGCGGCGCGCTCTGTGTGCTGCTCGCGCTCTCGACCGATAGCGTGCTGATGATCTACGTGATCGCCGTGCTGTTCGCTGTCGCTTCGCAGTTCTCCGGGCCGGCGGAAGCAGCCGCGCTGCCCGCGGTGGTGCCGGCGGACCAGTTTACGGCAGCGAACTCCGTCAATAACCTCGGCGGCCTCGTCTCGCAGGCGGCCGGGTTGATCGTGCTGCCGGCGGTGTTCCTGAAGACGGTCGGGCCAGAAGCGCTCGCCATCGTCTGCGCGGTGATGTTCGCCATCGCGACGTTTAACTTTCTGCTGATTCAAGGGTTGCGCGGCCCCGTCAGCACCGTCGACATGACGATCGAGGACGCGCGCGAGAAGTTCGCGCAAGCATGGACGCGGCTGTCGCTCGACTCCGTCTCGTACGTCAGCACCGTCATCGTCGTGCTGGCGAACACCACCGGCCTCGTTGTCGTGACGCTGTTGCCGCGTTTCGCGACGCAGGTGCTCGGCGTCAGCGCAGAGAACGCCGTATTCGTCATCACACCGGCGGCGGCGGGCATCTGGCTGGCGCTCCGCTTCGTGCGCAGGCTCAGCGGGCGCGTCTCGCCGTGGTGGAGCATCGGCGGATCGTTTGCCGCGCTGATCGCCGGCGTGGCGCTCCTGTCGTTCGTGCGGCCGATGGGTAGCACGCTCGAAGCCTGGAACATCCTGGGGCTGTTCGACCCGGGACCCTTCGGCGAGGGCACGGCACGTATTATCATCACGATGGTGCTGGCTGCGGCGCTGGCGTTCGCCTTCACATTCGTCAACGTGGTCGGGAGGTCGATCGTCAACGAACGCATTCCGATCGAGATGCAGGGGCGCGTGTTCGCCGGACAAGCCGTGCTGACGAACCTCGCATCGATCCCGCCGATCCTGCTCACCGGCCTGCTCGCCGATGTTGCCGGCGTGCCGCCCGTGTTCTTTCTCGTCGCCGTCTGCTGCGCTGTGCTCGCCATCATCTATTCGGCGCGCAACCTCGCGATGCCGTCGCGGACGGCGTACTAAATGCGCACTGAGACGCGCGGGTTGAGGCATCCGCCGCCCGTCAAGCCGCGTCCTGTCCTCACCAATCGCTCGTTCTTGTTCCTCTGGCTGGCGCAGCTCATATCGCAGTCAGCGCAGAACGCGATTCTGTTCACGCTGCTCGTCATCGTCACGAAGCTGACGGATGGCTCGACGTTCACGTCGCTGCTGGTGCTGTCGTTCGTCGTACCGTCGGTGGTGTTTGGCATCTTCTCAGGCGTCGTCGTCGATCTCTGGAGCAAGCGGCTGCTCCTGATCTACACGAACGTCGCCCGGATGCTGTTGGCGATCTGCTTCCTGTTCGCGCGCGGCGACGTGTCGCTGCTGATCCTGATCAGCATCTTCTTCGCCACCGCCAGCCAGTTGTTCGGCACGACGGACGCCGTCACGGTGCCGTCTGTCGTGCCGAAGGATCAGCTAATCGCGGCGAACAGCCTGTTCAGCATGGCGGTGACCGGCTCGCAGCTCGCCGGCATGATCTTCCTCGCGCCGATCATCCTTCCTGCATTCGGCGACGACGGCGAGATCGTGCTGTTCGTGGTGGCGACGGTGATGTTCGCCGTGGCGGTGCTTTGCGCATGGCTGATGCCGCCGATCGCCGATGACGACGCGGCGCCGGATAAAAAGCTGCCGGAGTTCCGCGCGCTGCGGAACGCGGCCGGCGACTACATGAAAACGATACGCACGCTCGTAAAGGATCCCGTCGCGACGCTGGCGCTCATCCACTACGCCGCGGGCAGTTCGATGGTGCTGCTGTTCGCGGTGCTCGTGCCGCGCTACATGCAGGCAATCCTGCAGGTCTCGCCCGACAAAGCGGTGACGATCTTCGCGCCGGTGGGTGTCGGCGCCATCATCGGGCTGCGCGCACTGCCGCTGATCGTTGCGCGGTTCGGCAAGAACCGCACCGTCATCATCGGCCTCTGCGGCATCACGATCTCGGTCATCCTGCTCGGCATGGTCGAGCCGATCGCGCAACTGCTCGAACGCACCGAACACGTCGACCCGTTTAGCGACCAGCGCGCGGGCGGGTTGTCGATCCTCGTGCTGCTCACGATGGCCTTCGCCGGACCGATGGGCTTCGCCTACGCGCTCGTCAATGCGCCCGCCCAGACGGTGCTGCACGAACGCGCTCCGGCCGAGATGCGGGGCCGCGTCTTCGCCGCGCAGGTGGTGCTGGCCAATGCGGCGGGCATCTTCCCCCTACTTCTCGCCGGCACCGTGGCCGATATCTTTGGTGTCAGTCTGGCGCTGTTTCTGATCGCTGTCGCGATGGCGACGGTCGCCGGGTTCAGCATCTACTTCGAGACCAAGTGGTCGATCGGGACGCGTCCGGCGCCCGCAAGTGGTTGATCGTTGTGATGCAGTTGCGATTCACCGGCGTTTAGATTCGTTGACACCGCTCTCGGGGCCTGACTAGACTGACTCGTTCGGATTGAGGAGTCTGCGTTGATTGAGCTGACGATCGAATCCATCAGGGTAAGCCTGATGAACTATCAGCGGGTAGTGATCCTCCGAGAGAAAGCGTCCGATCGGTACCTCTGTATCTGGATCGGCCCCGCGGAGGCTGACGCGATCGCCGTCCAGCTTCAGGAAGTCTCCGTTGCGCGCCCGCTGACACACGATCTGCTCCGCTCCGTCGTCGAGTCGCTCGGCGCACAGGTCGCGCATGTGCTCGTCAACGACCTGGCGAACGACACCTTCTACGCCCGGATCGTCCTCGACGTGAACGGCACGCCGATGGAGATTGACTCGCGCCCCAGCGATGCCATCGCGCTAGCCGTCCGCGTCAAAGTGCCCATTTTCGCCGACGAGTCCGTGCTGGAGCGCGCCGGCGTCCTCCTGAACCCCGACGGTGAGGCGATCGAACGCTCGGAACGCATCCGCATCGACCCCGAGGAGCTCGAGAAGATGTCCGCCTTCAAGGACTTCATCGAAAGCCTCGATCTCGACGACTTCGACAAGCGCAAGAGCTAGGCGTTCAAAGAGCGGCGGAAGCGCGTTTCACCAGAGTCTGGTGTTTGGTGTCTGGTGATGGGTGGCCCATCCGGGACGCTGATTCGTGCCCACTCGCATTCGATGACGTGATAGGTCGATCGCCGCACCCTCCTACGCTCAAATCGTGCTCTTGGAAGCGCTTGTTCGACGCACGAACAGCCACCATACTGCGGTGGCCGCTCGAAACGGGCCGCCGGGGCCGTTCGTGCGAAATTTCACGTTGTGCTTGATATTGCGCTTGTGATAATATTCGCAATGTCAAAGAGGGATACGGAGGCGTCATGCAGCGCCTTTCCCCGGCAATCCAGCTCTTGGGGCTGGGATCGTACGTCGCGACCTGCATCGCCGGTGGGGCGATCGGCGGGTACTTCCTGGACGAAGCCCTCGATACGGGCAGGATTCTGACACTCAGCGGATTGGCACTCGGACTTGTAGCCGCCTTTTACGGCGGCTATCGCATGCTGACGGACACCATCGCGGACATCAACCGGTGGAACGAGCGACAGGCTAAAAACGCCGGGGCCGGGAAAAAGTAGCGCTTGAAGAACCCGAAGACCATTCTGATCGCCGTCGGCGCGCTCGCCATGATCGCGATCGGCTTCCTGTTCGTGCGCGGCCCCAAACCGATCATCGAGATCCAGGCCGAGACGCTCGCCGAGATCGGCTTCTTTCCGATCGTCAACACCTGGGTGACATCAACGCTTGTGGTGCTCGTGCTGATCACGCTCGCTTACTTCGCGACGCGCAACTTGAGCTTGATCCCGAGCGGGCTGCAGAACGCCGTCGAAGCCGTGGCCGGCGCGATGTACGACATCTGCATCAGCACCGCCGGCGAGAAGAACGGCCGCCGCTTCTTCCCGGTGATCATGACGATCTTCACGTTCATCTGGATCGCGAACTGGATGGCGCTGCTGCCCTTCTTCAACGCGATCGGCGCCGTCGACGAGGTGACACCACAGTCGTTCCATCACGAAGCCGTGTTGCTCAACGATTCAGGCCCGCTCCCGTTTACGCCGCTGAACGCTTCCGAGATCGAGCTGCACGAAGACGAGGGCGCCGTCGAGGCTTGCGGTGAGGAGTACGAGGGCGAGACCGCGACTGCGTGTAAAGATGCCGTCTATTCATTCGCCATCGCCGAGGCGCTCGAGCACGAGGACTACCACACCGACGTCGAAAGCTGCGGAGAGTTCGACGTTGGCGAGCCTTCGGGCTGGGAGTGCTTTGCCGCTACTGCGGCGACAGGGCGAGAGCTTGCGGCGAACGATGGCAAGACGCTCGGCGTGATCATCCCCTACTTCCGCAGCATGAACACGGACATCAACTCGCCGCTATCGATCGCGATCATGGCGATGATCTTCATCGAGTTCTGGGGCATCACGACGATCGGCGTCTTCAAGTACGCCGGGAAGTTCTTCAACGTCAGCAGCCCGATCAACTTCTTCGTCGGCATCCTCGAGTTCATCGCCGAGATCGCGCGCATCATCAGCTTCACGTTCCGGCTGTTCGGCAACATGCTCGCCGGCGAGATCCTGCTGCTCGTGATGACGTTTCTCGCGCCGTTCCTCGTCGCTATACCGTTCTATGGCCTCGAAGTGTTCGTCGGCCTCATTCAGGCCTTCGTGTTCGCCATGCTGACGCTCGTCTTCGCCGTCCTCGCCGTGAGCACACACGAAGGTCACGACGCACCCGGCGGCCATGACGAAGATCGCCCGATGGAAGGACCGGTGCCGGTGATGCACGAGCCGGCGTAACAGACAGGCGTACCAGCCCCGCCCGCGGGGCAGAGAGAAGCACACAGTGCCCGCGTGGGCGAAAGAGGAGGAGTCACCGTGGAGTTCATCGCCGCCATGATGCCGCTGCTGCAAGCAGCAACAGAAGAAACCGGATTCACTGACGTCGGACTGAAGTACATTGGCGCCGGACTCGCCATCGGCGTCGGCGGGTTGGGACCGGCGCTCGCAATTGGCATGCTGACGGGCAAGGCCATGGAAGCGCTCGGCCGCAACCCGGAAGCCCAGCCCGTCATCCAGACCAACATGATTCTGGGTATCGCGTTCGCCGAAGCCGTCGCCATTTACGCGCTGGTCGTCGCCGTCATGATCGGCTTCGTGTTCTAGCACGAAGCCACCGCGGCTTGACGAGAGCCCGCCGCAGCATTCGGTACCGGCGTCCGTAAACGACGGCCGCCAGCTCCGCACGGAGTAGACGTATGATCATTCTGGGAATCGCCGATCTGGGCATCAACGCACCGGTGCTCATCGCGCAGCTCGTGAACTTCACGCTGCTGCTCGTCGTGCTGCGTTTGGTCGCCTGGGGCCCGCTGATGAAGATGCTCGACGAGCGCAAAGAGCGCATCGCCGAGAGTCTTTCGGCAGCGGAACAGATGAAGATGAAGGCGGCCGAATCCGAACGTGTGGTGGCGGACCAGATGGAAGCGTCACGGCGCGAGGGCCAGGCGCTGATCACGCAGGCGCAGGACATCGCGTCGCGCATCCAGACCGACGCGCGCACGCAGGCGCAGACCGACGCAGAAGCGATCCTCGCGCGCGCACGCAACGAGATCCAGCTCGAACGTGACACGGCGATCTCCGATCTCCGCAAGGAGTTCGCGGATCTGACGATCGCCGCCGCCGAGAAGGTGATCAACACGTCACTCGACCGCAACGCACACCAGCGGCTGATCAACGAGGCGCTCGCGGAGTCCAGTTTCAGGGAGAGGAACTAGGTGGCAGCAGGAGGATCATCGGCACGGCGCTACGCGGAAGCGGTGTTCAACCTCGCGAACGAGACGAACGCGCTCGACGCCTGGAGCCGCGATCTGCGCACGATCGCCGACTTCACGCTGGAGCCGGACGTCGCCGGGTTGCTCGCCAGCAACCGCGTGCCGCGCGACGAGAAGCTGCGCCTGTTACGGGCCGGACTCGGTCAGCAGATCGATGCGCTGGCGATGAACCTCGTCCGGCTGCTCGACGATCGCAAGAAGCTGCACCTGACGCGCGACATCCAGGTCGCGTATCAGGAGATGGCGGACGAACGACGCGGTATCGCCCACGCGACGGTGACGACGGCCGTGCCGCTGAGCGACGACGAACGCACAGCCATCGCCGCCCGGCTCTCAACCATGACCGGCAAGCAGGTGGACGTGACGCCGGTGGTCGACGAACGGATCATCGGCGGACTGATCGCGCGGATCGGCGACGAGCTGATCGATGGCAGTACGCGCACACGGCTGATCGCACTGAAGCGCCGGCTGGCCACGCAGGTTTCGTAACAGAAGAACGCTCTCGCCGCGGCGAGAAGAGCAGTACGAGAACGAGGGGCGGGGCGCCCCGGAGGTACAGATGGCGATTCGATCCGAAGAAATTGCGAGCATCATCAAGCAGCAGATCCAGCAGTTCGGCACCGAGACGTCGACGGTTAACGTCGGCACGGTGATCGAATCCGGCGACGGCATCGCCCGCATCCACGGGCTGTCGAACGTCGCTTCGAGCGAACTGGTGGAGTTTGCGAATGGCGTCATGGGACTCGCGCTGAACCTCGAAGAGGACAGTGTCGGCGCGATGGTGCTCGGCGACTACGACGGCATCAAGGAGGGCGTGGAAGTGCGCGCCACCGGCCGCATCGTCGAGGTGCCCGTGGGTGATGCGCTGCTCGGCCGCGTCGTCGACGCGCTCGGCGCGCCGATCGACGGCAAGGGCCCGATCGCCACGACGAAGACGCGCCCCGTCGAGCGCATCGCGCCCGACGTGACGACGCGCAAATCTGTCGACACACCCGTGCAGACCGGCATCAAAGCGATCGACGCCATGGTGCCCGTCGGCCGCGGTCAGCGCGAACTGATCATCGGCGACCGCTCGACCGGCAAGACCGCGCTCGCCATCGACGCGATCATCAACCAAAAGGGCGGCGACCTGATCTGCATTTACGTCGGCATCGGCCAGAAGGCCGCCAAGATGGCGCAGACGATGGCGACGCTGGAGAAGTTCGACTCGCTCGCGCACACCGTCATGGTTTCGGCATCCGCATCGGAATCGGCGGCGCTGCAGTATCTGGCGCCGTACGCCGGGTGCGCGATGGCGGAAGAGTGGATGGAGCAGGGCAAGGACGTCCTGATCGTCTACGACGACCTGTCGAAGCACGCGTGGGCGTACCGCCAGGTGTCGCTGCTGCTCCGCCGCCCCCCCGGCCGCGAAGCCTACCCCGGCGACGTCTTCTACCTGCACAGCCGCCTGCTTGAACGCGCCGCGAAGGTCAACGATGAGCTGGGCGGCGGCTCGCTCACCGCGCTGCCGATCATCGAGACGCAGGCGAACGACGTGTCGG
>CAZRHH010000024.1:0-39423 GCA_964599885.1 uncultured Dehalococcoidia bacterium
ACGTGCCGAAGGTCGCGGAGCGGCGCGGGCGCTTCCTGCACGGCGTGGCGAAGGGCGTCCGGCACGCTGCGGCCGAGATCCTGCCGCACCGCCATGCGCACGCCGATGACGAGACGCTGGTCGCGCGGGTGCGCTCGGAGGTGCTGCGAGGCGCGGGCGTGAAGGCCGGCGAGATCCACGTCGACGCGTACGAGGGGTGCGTGACGCTGCGCGGCCAGCTGGAGCAGGCGGGCGACATCCAGCACATCGTGGACGCGACGAAACGTGTCGAAGGCGTGACGGAGGTGCGGAACTATCTGCACCTGCTGGGCGAACTTGCTCCGAACAAGGCGGCCGCGCTGGGGAATGGCCACGCAACGCATCCGAATGGTGGCTCGGTCGTCAATGGATAGTCGCGCCCAAGTGCACGGAACGAATCAGGAAGGAGCTGTGTGATGGCTGAACTGAAGACGAAGACGCGCAAGAAACTCGCGGCCTCGAAGTTTGCTGGCCCCGACCGCACGTATCCCATTCCTGACAAGGAGCACGCCGCCAATGCGAAAGCGCGTGCAACCCAACAGGTGAAGAAGGGCAACCTCAGCAAGTCCGAAGCGGACTCGATACGACGGAAGACCGACAAGGTGCTCAAGACGGGCAAGCAGTCGTGATCGCGAACGCCGCGCCGTCGCGATGAGCACACAGGCGAATGCGCTATCCTCAGGTTAGCGGAGACTTCGCGGAGGTAACGCCATGACGACGCAGCAGGTCGAAGGCCACGGCACGGTGCCGGCGCATACGCACGACACGCGGGTGCACTCCCACGACCACTATCACGTCTCTCATCATCACAAGGGCGGGATGATGGGCGAGTTCGAGCACCGCACGCACTGGCACACGCACGACCACAACCACAACCAACTCGCACACAGCCACGACTACAGCGTCGAAGACGAAGAGCAGGAGCACGGCAAGGAAGCGCACATCCACGACCACTCGGCGCCTTCGTCGATGCCGGAGCGCATGGAGAGCGCCGGCGAGGCTATGGAAGTGGGTAGCGGCGCCTCGGCGGCGGGTGAAAATTCGGGTGATGGTCCAAAGTCGCGTATTTGGTAGTCCGTTAGATTAGTGGCTCCGCTACAGCGCGACTAAGTATTCTCGTGCACGGCTGTTCGTTGGAGGCGTCCGTGTACGCGCGATCTGGCAGAATCGCGGTTGCCCAGCGCCCCGGGCGGACGCAATCATCCGATCTGCACGACGCCCTCGGGTTCGTCGTCGGACTGCACTGCCGCTTCGATGTCCAGATCCTCCGGAATCTTCTCGATCACCACGTGGTGCTGCTGGTCGCCGACGTTCTCGACTTCGAACGCGACGTTCCCGCCATCTGGTTCTTCCTGTAGCGAGAATGCGAACTCGCTGGCTTGTACCTTGACCAGCTGTGTTCCGTTCGGCACTTTCGGCGATCCAAACTCGAGGCCGTCGATCCTCCAGTCCTCTCCGTCCTTGAGCAAGATAGCGCACGCGAACCCGAGATCCATCCGGCGTCGAGCCGGTTCAGCGACGGGCTGGAAACTTGAGACCAATGAGAGGGCCGGCACCGATGCCGGCCCTCTCCGTGTCACTGTGCGTGCGGTGCCGCCGTCGGGGCGAACCTACTCGTCGTCACAATCGAAGTCGACCTCGATGTTGTGATCCGCGGCGATCGTCTCCAGCTCTCGGCACGCTTCGGTCGCTTTCTCGATCTCCGAGAAAGCCGCGTCATCCAACGAGTTGAACGCCTCGTCGACCGAATCGGCGTCCCGGATCGTTTCTATGATCGTGTCAAACTGATCTCTTGCTCCACGCAGGCCACTGACGACTCGATCGTGCGCGTCCTTCACCTCGGCCGGCGGGTCGAGATCGTCGACGTCATCGGCGAACGTCTCGAGAAGCTTCACCTGCTTCTCGAATGTATCGGCGAATGCGTCGGTGGAGACATCGTCGCCGAGGTCATCCAACTCCTTGTCCAGCTCGTCGGACGCCGCCTGCTGCTCGTCGTCGAGCGCCTCGAGCTTCTCGAAGTAGTCTTCGATCGAGAGCTCCCCGCCACCGTCATCGCTACAGCCCATCGCCAGGCCGGCAACCGCGAGCGCCAAACCCGCCACGACCAAGAACCGCACCAGTCCATTGGACATCCTGTCCTCCGTTCCTTCGGGTGGCTGCGTCAGTCGCGCAGCCGCCACATCATGCCTCGTGGCGATGAGCGGCGCAACAATTGTTTCGACGGCGCGTGTCTGGGTTCGGGATCATGCGGCGGGTTTGGCGGTGAGGCGCTTCTTGAGAAACTTCAGCACGACGGCCTCTTCGGGCGCTAGATCGTGGAGCGATGCGGGCAGTTCGAGCGCGGCTTCCTCGCGGATCGCGTCGATCGTCGTGCCATCGAGATAGGCGTCGAGTACGACGGGATGCACGTAGCATTTGCGGCAGACCGTCGGCGTGTTGCCGAGGCGCATCGCGACTTGCTCGATGGCCTGGACGACGTTGCGGCGCGCCTGACCCTCGGTTTCGAACGGCTCGAAACCCTGCAGCGCGACCGCGGCGAGCACGGTGCCAGCCCACGTGCGGAAGTCCTTCGCGGTGAAATCCTGCCCGGTGATCTCGCGCAGGTAGGCGTTGACATCGGCTGAGCCAATGTTCTGCTGGTTGCCGGCGTCATCGACGTACTTAAAGAGCACCTGGCCCGGAAGATCGCGGCAACGCTTGACGATGCGCGCGAGTCGAAGATCGCGGATGCCGATGCTGTGCGTCTTGCCGGACTTGCCGCGGAACTCAAAGTTCACTTTCGAGCCGGCGATATCGACGTGGTCCTCGCGCATTGTCGTCAGTCCGAACGATCCGTTATCGCGCGCGTACTCTTCGTTGCCGATGCGAATCAGCGTCGTTTCGAGCAGCCGGACGACAGTCGCGAGCACTTTGGTGCGCGGCAGCGCGGAACGGGCGAGATCAGCTTTCACGCGCGTACGGATGGCCGGCAGCGAGTCGGCAAACGTGAGCATCTTGTCGTACTTCGCTTCGTCGCGGACCTGACGCCAGCGGGCGTGGTAGCGGTACTGCTTGCGTCCGCGCGCGTCGCGGCCAGTGGCCTGCAAGTGCCCATTGGGGCGCGGGCAGAGCCAGACGGCGGTCCATGCCGGCGGGATCGCCAGCGTCTTTATGCGCTGCAATTCGTCGGCGTCGCGGAGCGGTTTGCCGTCGGGCAGCGCGTAGGTGAAGCCGTCCGCGGTCGCCGTTCGTGAGATGCCCGGCTGGTCGTCGTTCACGTATCGCAGACCCGCGGACTTCGCCGATACAATGGCGTCCGGCGTCAGTACGGCATCGGGCGGCGCGCCGTCCAGGGCAACAACGATCGCCTTGCGCGGTTTCTTCGTCGGGGCGGCCGCTGTCACCATCTCGCCTATACCTTCACTTCCGGGCCGAGATCGACGACGGCGCTCCAGCCGAAGGCGTCATCCTGCGGCTCGTAGCCAATCAGACGCTTTGTCTCTTCGATGTCCATGCGCTTGAAGCGGTTGTCGGAGAGCCCGTTGACGACGGCGTAGGTGATGTCGTCCGGCGCGAGGATGCAGCGGTGGATGAGCTGGCTCATATCGCGCTGGCTGATGACGATATCGAGCAACTGCGGGTTGGCGCTGTCCGCGACCTTCGCGTGATCTTCGGCGGCGACGTAGGCACCGATGCGGATCGCGATGCATGAGAGGCCGTGCTCATACGCGTACGACGAGCAGAGCGACTCGCCGAAGACCTTGGTGACGCCGTACATGGTGTCGGGACGCGCTGGATCGTCGGCGTGCGCCTGGTAATCGACCGGATAGCCCATGATGGCGTGGACGCTGCTGGCATAGACCATGCGCTGGCACCCGGCCGTGCGCGCCGCTTCGAACATGTGGTACGCGCCGTGGATGTTCGGGCGGTACAGATCGTCACAGAAGTCGCCCTGCCAATCGGGGCTGGCGGCCAGATGCACGACCGTTTGCACGCCCTCGCAGGCGGCGCGGCACTGCGCCGCGTCCTCGATATCAAGCGAGACCACGTCGTCGAAGCGGTCGTCGGCGAAGTCGGCGCTGTGCGCGGCGATGCGCAGGCGGTAGTCCGCCTGGTAGCGCTCGATGTAGTCGTCGCGGAAGCCGCTACCGATGTTGCCGCCGGCGCCCGTGAGCAGGACGAGCGGCCGATCTCCGTTCATTTGGTCGTTTGCCATGGCGTCAGCCTAGCGGCGGGCGTGGCATCCACTGCTTGCTCGTGGGGCGCGGATGCTTGCGGATCGATTACAGCGACGCGAAATCTCGCGGATGACACTCGATTGCAAGCGATCGTCTGGGGCCGCTGACCGGACGCCGGCCGTACTTGGCGGTAAGCTCCGCACAATGGAATCACAGCTTCAATACTGCACCACCTCCGACTTACGCAAACGGCCTCAGAGCTGCTAGACCGCTCGTACCCTAATGGCCGAAGTATCAGGCTGAGATTCGCTTTCACCGGTCGCAGCTTGAACATCGAGTGGTGGCGGAGCGGATCTGGTCACACTACCGTCCTCGCGACTAGCACGATCCACCGCTCCTATGTGCAAGACGGGCCTCCGTTCAGTAGACGTCAAGCGGCTGCGCGTATCTCGGAGTCGGCTCGTGCCGGTTCACACTCCTGCCAAAGACGCCAGATCGCGCGAACGATGTAGCGCTTCAACGCACGCTTTGCTTCGCGCCTCGTCTTCCCCTCAGCGACACGACGATCCAGGTACGCTCTCGCCGCTGGCAGGTGGTGCGCCTGTGTCAGTGCAATGCGATACAGCACGGCGTTGAGTCGGCGATTCCCGCCCCGGTTGAGTCGGTGACGGACGATCCCTGCGGAGCTCACTTCGCCGCCACCGGAACGAAATCGTTCACGACCTCGTGGAATCGAGCCGTGAAGTTGCCTTGGAATGCATCGACCAGGCAATCGACATTAGCAACCTGCCGATCCCCGATGAGGTTCTCAGCCCGATCACGGCGCTCCTCTGAGATCCGGCGGTGCACGAGCACAATGTCCACATGGTGTTGCCGGCGGAGAAAGGCCTACCGCGGCACTCAAAACGTACCGTGTCCACGTTCGTTGTCAGAGGGTCTTGAGGTACTCAAGCAACGCTTGGTGGTGGGCGCGAGCGATCTGCTCCGATTCGTCGAGCAGCGCTCGCCACGTGCCGATGTCCTGCTCGCGAAACGTCCGCGGCGCCGCCGGCGGGTCGCCGACGATCATCGCGATCCGTTCAGCCAAGCGCTCGTTGAAGCTGAGATGCGCGCGCATCGCTTGGAGGTACCCGTGCCAGACGTGCTCCACCATGTAGCCCTCGATTCTTGAAACGAGAGTACGATACCGACCAGTACCGATGCAATGGGGCGTTTGCGCCCGCGCGAATCATCGCTGGGGAGCGCACTCAACCCAGCACGCGCTTGGCCAGCGCGCGCGTGACCTCCAACGATTCTTCGTGGTCGGCCGGCAGCTCCCATTCGCCGACGTAACGCTGGAGTGCGGCCTTCGTCGCGACGATCTGGGCGATGGCGTCGTCCAGCTCGTCACGCCGTTTCGGCTTCAACGGATCTTCACCAGCGAACTCATTGGCGTACTCACGGACGAGCACGTCAATCGATGCGAGCTGCGTCCAGTAGGACGCCAGCGCCTCGCGGATGAAGAACGCAACAGCGCGCAGTTTATCGAGCGTCGTATCGGTCTCCGCCTCCGCGTGCGCGCCTGATAGGTCAAACGGCAACTCCAACGGACCGCCGCGCCCGACCAGCTTCACGGCATCTGGGCGTACGTCATAGCCGTGGTCGGGTACCTTCCCCTTGCGCTTCTTGCGTTGGCTCACGGTCACCGGCTCCGGCACGCAGGCATTCAGGTACTCGCCGACGATCCAGAGATCCTCGCGGTGCATGCACGCCTGCTCCAGCCACCCCAACTGCAGTTCGCGTTGCGCGACCTGACCGGACAGGATCATGATGCAGTCCGAGAGTTCACCGTTGACGAACCGGATGATGTTCATGAGGCGCTCGTACTCGCCGCTCGCCGCTTGCGAGACCGCGTCCTCGTAGGGATTGACCGTCACGC
This sequence comes from uncultured Dehalococcoidia bacterium, assembly GCA_964599885.1. Taxonomy (GTDB): domain Bacteria; phylum Chloroflexota; class Dehalococcoidia; order DSTF01; family JACRBR01; genus CAZRHH01. The sequence goes on from CAZRHH010000024.1 coordinate 6,094, forward strand.
CGTCCTTGTAGTCGCGGAGGAAGATGATGGCGCGTTCTTGCGCCGTCAGGCCGGGCATCAGCCGGTCAAGTCGCTTGTCAGCGGCAGTCATCGACGAGGAGCGTATGTCGGCAATCGGAAGGTTCGTGACCGCCGTACAATCCCTGCGCGATCTTGGCCTTACAGAACCCACGTCCGCGTCGGTATCGGTGCCAATTTCTGATCCTCGTTGGCTGCTCCTGGGAGATCTTCATGCCCGTGCGCATCCGAACGACCCGCCATGGTCGCCGCTGGCCATCAATGCAACTCGCTCTGTGGGCTTCGCGGCCGGCAACCCGCCAGCCACAGGCCATGTTGTGGAAATTCGCATGGACTTTCGCCTCAATCTTGGCGCTTTGGTGTCGGCGCTGCGCGAAAATTGGGGATTGCTTCAAAGCAAAGGTCTACTGCGCCGTAGTCGGCCGCTTGGCGAAAGAAACTTGATGTTGCTCCGACACGTATGTCTGGACCACCCGCCAGGGACGCCGTGGAAGGATCTCCTTCGGCGTTGGAATGACAAATGGAGCGCTCGCGCTGGGTGGGTATACAAGGACAGCCGCGCGCTGCAGACGGCATTCCATCGCGCTGAGGAAGAGCTGTCGGGCGTGCGGCAGGGACTAGCGTGGCACTACGATCCATTCGCTCGCATGTCCGTAGAAGATCTTGAACTTGAAGCGAAGAAGGGGACGGCCGCGGCCGTGCGCAGACGCAAAAGGAGACATAGGGACGGACTCGAGTCGGCGGTTGCTGCCGGGATCTGGGTCGAATATCTGGGGGCCGCAGGGGAACCGAAGCGCGATGAGTAAGCGAGCGAACGGCGAAGGATCGATCTATAGACGTACCGATGGTCGGTGGTGCGCTTCCATAACGTTAGACCATGGGCGCCGCGCGCATTTCCTTGGAAGGACGCGCGCGGAGGTATCTCGAAAACTCAGTGCGGCGATCGAGGCACGAGAGAATGGCGCAATTGTCAATCCACCTCGCCAACTCGTTCGCAAATTCATGAGCGATTGGCTTACCGCGGTCGAACCGTCGCTTCGCCCCCGAACGGTCACCCGCTACGGCGAACTCGTTCGCCTGCATATCGTCCCTGAGATCGGCTCGCTGACGCTTACTCGACTGAGCCCACAGCGTCTTCAGAAGCTGTATGCAACGAAACTCGAGACGCTGTCGCCGACGACCGTCAACCATGTTCACGCCGTGCTCCATAAGGCGCTCGGGACGGCCGTCAGGTGGGGACTCGTGAACCGAAACGTAGCCGACCTCGTCGACGCGCCACGCATCGCACACTTCGAGATCGCCACGCTTTCTGCCGAGCAGGCGCGAACCCTTATCGACGCAGCCCACGGAGATCGACTCGAAGCGCTCTATGTGCTGGCGATCACAACGGGACTTCGCCAAGGCGAATTGCTCGCATTACGCTGGGCCGACGTCGACGTCGCCGGCGCGAGCCTAAGTGTGCGTGGGTCTATGCAGGCGACAGCGTCGGGTCTGAGGATCGTCGAACCTAAGACGCGGACGTCACAGCGACAAGTGACGCTATCGCGGGATCCTGTCGACGCCCTCCGCCGACACCGCGCCGCGCAAGTCGAAGAGCGATTGCAGCTTGGTGCGGCGTGGGAGGACAATGATCTGGTTTTCGCGAACGTCGTGGGTCGTCCGATCGCGGCGGGTAATTTATTGAGGCGTTCATTCGAACCACTCCTCAGACGAGCCGGCCTCCCGCGCATCCGGTTCCACGATCTGCGACATACACTGCTACTTGGGCGAGGTATCCACCCAAAGATCGTGGCCGAGATGCTGGGTCATAGCCGAGTGGGCACGACGCTCGATCGGTACTCACACGTAACTCCCACGATGCAGCGCGCCGCCGCCGATGCGTTCGATGCCATTCTGGCCCGGTAACTTTGTAGCTCCGGCGCCGATCGTGCATGGCCGTCCGCCCACGTTGCTGTCACGGTTGCTGTCAGTGGCCCCCTGAAACACAAAACCGGCGCCCGAAAACGCCGATTTTGATTCTAGAAGGGTGGTCCCAGGGGCGGGATTCGAACCTGCGATACACGGTTTTACAGGTCGTGTCCGTCCGTCCGCGGCCGTCCGCGAGCGTGCGCTCACGCGACAAGACGCGAGTCGTATTCCATGGACGTCCGCATTCGTGCGGGTTCATCCGTCCGGGTTGCTGTCAGCGTTGCTGTCAGGCGTCGCGATGCCGGCTGAGGCATCTTGAGGGCTGCGCCTCATGGGCTGATTGCAACTCCGGACGACGTTCTAGTCGAGCCCAACGCCGCGCAATGGCGCGGCAGATGGAGGTTCAGAGACCGGGGGCAACGGCACGGGGTCCCCGCCACCACGCGCTAGACGTGACGACTACGGGAGTCGCGCCGCCCACGCGACACTGCGGACAACGAAGGCTGGACGCTCGTAGTACTACCCACAGGAGTGACATCGCCCGCCTTATACTCCACCGCCTTGCCCGTGGCGCAATTCCAAAGAATGACCATCTCGCCGCCGGAGCAGAGGCCGCTCGGATCGTTGTAACGAATAGGATTGTTTCGCACGTACGCGTAGCGATTTAGCCCATCGACAGTGATCGGATCCGCCGACATAAACCGCCCCAGTACCGTCGAATAGAACCGCGCGTGGTAGTAGTACGCACCGACCGCGAAAGTACCCTCGCGCTGCTGGCCGGTGAACCCGCGCTCGAAGAAGCCGGAACCGTTGCGAGGCGCGCCGAATGGCCAGTACTTGAGCTGCGCGACGGCGCCGCTCGTGACGTCGACTACGCGACGGTGCTGGAGAGGTGATCGGCGAGCAGATAGCTTAGGTTCGTACCCCGGCGCTGGGCGATCACGCGGCCAAAGGCTTGGTAGTACTTCGTGATGATGTCGGGCGCGCCGCAGTAGCTGCTTTCCTCTTCGTAGATGCCGCCGGCATACGTGACTTTCCAGTCGGAGGTGCCCGGCATGGATGGCACCGTCTGCCGGCGTCGCACGAGGTTCCCTTGACCATCGTAGAGATAGTCGTTGCGAAAACCGAACCACGTGCCTGCTGGGTGCTCCATGCGCGTCAAGCGGTTCTCGACGTCGAACAGGTACGCCTCGCCCTCCGTGCGATAGGAGATGTTCCCGTTGTTGTCGTACGTGATCCCCTGCCAGCCATCCACCTGCGATACGGCGTGAACATGATGGCAAAAGGTAAACTACCCAACACCGACGCTCGGCTTCCTGCACGAAAACCTCAGCTATCCCAATCATCCACGTTCTCTTCTAATGGACGCCCCTTCCGATGGACGAGCTGTTGCCATTCTTTTTCTGTCAACTCGAATGCACGCAGCCACTTTTCAAGGTATGTCCGGAGATCATCTTGAGCATAGTTCAGGCGAACCACCGCGTGAACTTCGACAGAAATCTGACTCCAGAAGTAAGTGACGCGGTCGCCCGGATCAACTGTCTCAGGCACGAACTGCTCTAAGATCCTCGGAATCGGCTCCCAAAATTGTTCAACGGTTGTTCGCCCGGAAAGGAAAGCCGCGATCTGGTCTCTAGTCCAAGCTTCAGTCGGCGATCCTTCGTTCTTCCTACTTGGCATCCGTTCCACTCCGTTCTAGTGAGGAGGCTGCCACTCCCCGTGCTCGCCGGGCACCGGGACGATGATTCCTTCTGGAGTAACCTGGACGTTTCGGTACTTTTTACCGTTCGCGGTATGTTCATGCCCATGTTCCTTATGGTGGCCCCTCTCCCCAACCCTAAGTGGAACGTAGATGGTGCCCTGCTTCGTCACGTACCCCGAGAGACCCCGCCGATTTCTTGCGCCTTCCGGAAGTGGATTGCCATTACTGTCATTCGCGCGATAGATCGTTGGCCCCAGGCCACCGTTCGTGCATCCCTGACTGTCACACGGTGCCAGAAGCCCTCCAGCGACGGCCAAGCCAATCGGGATAGCGCCAGCCGGAATCGCGAGGCTCGGTATTGCAACGCGGCTTGAGCGAACCGCAATAGACACCCCTGAGCCTAATGCTCCGCGCAACCCACCACCTCCGCCACCATTCGTCGGAGGGGGCGTGTTCGCATACGCGATCGCATTCCCATTTGCGATCGACTGCGACTGCGTCCACGCCAACGCATACATCGCACTCTCATAAGCCGCGTACTCCATCGCTGCTTGTAGCTCCGCGTACGCCGCTCCCGCACGCATGCCATCGCCGATCGCCTGGTTCTGTTGCATCTCCGCTGCGCAGACGGAGTTGCAGCCGAGCGGCACCGGCGTCAAGTCGCCCGGCTTATAGTCCGCAGCCTTACCCGAACAGCTGTTGAAGATGATCACCATCTCGCCGCCCGTGCAGAGGCCGCTCGGATCGTTGTATCGCACCGGGTTGTTGCGCACGTAGGCATACCGGTTCAGCCCATCTGCGGCTGCAATGATGATAGGTGCGCCCCCGTACCAGACAACCCCAGCGATAATCCCAACGAACACCACTTGGGCGAAACCTTGGAAACACTGGTTGTTCACAATCGTCAGGCCAAGATCGTATATCGCTCACCATGTCAATCCCACCAGAAACAACATCGCAAAGGAAGCAGCCGCTTGTGTTGAGGTAGTCATACGTCGGGCAGGGCGAGCAGTCTTCCGGCAGCGGGCTGGCTATTGGCCGGTCACCGGGTTGTGGCGTCGCGGACGTCCCGTTGGCGACGATGCAAACATGGTCGTGTCGATTTTTCGCATCCTGACAGTGGCTGCCGATCTGCGTGATCTGGCACGCCAAATCGCAGCACCCCGCCGCGCCCGGATCGAGAACGCAGCTCCCGATCTTCCAGTCGCAGATCAGCAACGTGCATCCGGCGCATTCCATCCCTTGACAGGTCAGCTCGTCTTGGCATGGCCCAGATCGAAAGTGCTGTGACATCGAGCACAGGATTGAAGCAACGCGAGTGCTTACTGCGACGAGACCCTCGCCGATCTCGCGACAATCCCGATTTCACGGCAACGTAGACTTCTTCTTGATCTCGGTGAGAATCGCCGACTCCCACTCCTCGGCTTTGGGAATCTGAAAGCGATACTGGTGGCCATCAACCGTAAGAATGTCCAGGCGGGGTATTCCGCTCATAAAGTGGAATCGCTTCGCCGGGACTGTGCGAACTTTATCGATGCGTTGAAGTTCGCACTCCACTCGGCGGCCGAGCATCCCTAGCCACTCACCTGGAATGCCGAACACCGCGCCCCGAAATTCAAGTCGATCATCGAAGAGGCTCAGACGGCCGAGCCGAGCAAAGAACCCTGGTCCCCGCTCGTAGCAGGATGCCCTTAGGAGCGGTTTTAACATCGCTCGCTTTCCTCCTCGCCAACCTAGCACATGCACGCTCCCGCCCTCAGCAAGTCGAGTATAGCTGAGTCTGTGTGACGTACAGGGTGATTTCAAGCGGCTCACTCCCATGAGAAGCCATTCCAGCTCCTGCGCTCCCCCAGATTGTGGCGGCAATCGCGAGCTTTGTTCCGGCTGAGCAATCGGAGACGATTAGCTGGTACACGCTTCCGATCGTTGCCGCACCTTCGATCGCACCTTCAACATACCCGCATACCAATAGCAACGTCCCCCCGGTGACGATTGCCGGCAGAACACAACTCTCGACTATGGGAAGTAAGTCAAGGAGGTAGATCGCCGTCAAGCAGTCATCGAAGCTACCCGATGCGCAGCCAGTGAATGCAGCGCTTGCGTGGCCATATGAGTCTTCGAAGATGCACCACAGCCAGCACCCTTCCCCAGAAGGCGTCGAATAACAGCCGCTTGGACAAAGATCCGGTAGCGGCCTGGCTACGGGCCCTCCGCCCGATGGTCCCGGTGTGCCGGATGACGCCGGGCCATTGTAGCCGTAGAAGCATAATGAATCGTGGGGGTCGGGATTCCCGTTGCAATACGCTGCGATTGCAACGAGCTGGCAAGCCAAGTCGCAGCATCCCGGCGCACCCGGATCGAGAACGCAGCTCCCGATCTTCCAGTCGCAGATCAGCAACGTGCATCCCGCACACTCCAACCCGACGCACGTGAGTTCGTCTTGGCACGGCCCCACTGTTGCTGGATCCATGCACCACAGCCCGAACGGATCTGTAAAGCGCATCGGATTGCCACGCACGTAGCCGTAGCGATCGGCGCCATCCACCGTGAACGGATCTGCCGAGGTGAAGCGTCCCCATCCAGAACTGTAGAACCGGGCACCGAAGTTGTAGTCCGCAAGCCGGGAATAGCGCTGCAACTGGTGTCCCGTGAACAGCTTCTCCTGCGTTATCGAGCCGCCGCGGACGCCGCCGTATGGATAGTACTCCACGCGCTGCGCGTCGTAGTTCTCGTCGACGGTGCCCACGGTGCTCCCCAAGTGATCGGCGAGGAACCATGTCACGCCGGTGTCCGCGCCTCGGTGCGCGATGACTCTCCCGAACGCGACGTAGTATTTGCTGGCGACAGGCGTACCGCCAAACTCGCAGTGCTCCTCGTAGATGCCGTCGATGTATGTGGTCTTCTGATCGACGGCTCCTGCCGCGCCCGGCGCAGTCGTCCACGTGCGCTTGAGGGCGCCCGCGCCGTCGTACCAGTTATCAGTCTGCGTAGGGTACGTCGACCATGACCGCAGTCTGTTCTCGACGTCATAGTTGTACGTTTCACCGGCAATGCGCGACTTCACGTTTCCGTTGTTGTCATAGGTAAACTTGTCGCCCTGCGACGTGCCCGAGACCGCATGCACGTGGTCGGGATCGCCGTATGACATCGATACGAGCTGATCCTCGGTCTTGGATGTGAGCTTTCCCAGATCGGCGCCGCTATTGGCGAATGCGTACGAGGCAACGACGTCGCCGCTCTCGCTGTCCTTCCGCACTTCGGTCAAGCGATCCAAGTCATCGTACTTGTAAAACAGATCCTCGCCGTCCGTCGTCCCGTCAGTGATGCTACTGATGTTGCCGTTCGGCTGGTACGAGTAGGTCAAGTCCTGCAACGGCAGGAGCGGAATAGGCTGATCCGTCTCGATGGTTCGGAGCCGGTACAGCGCATCGTACGTGTAGTTCGTGACCACGCTGTTCCCGAGCGTTATCTGCGTTAATTGTCCGGTCGGGTGATCGTACTTTGCACCCGACACGTAAGCAGGCGAACCGGGGATACTGGATGTCATGCTGACGAGCTGACCGCCGCCGGCGTTGTCATACACATATGAAACGATCTCGCCGTCGGGGTACGTCAGTGTCGTGGGCCGGTTCGCGGAATCGTAGGCACGGTTGATGACGTACGGCGCCTGCGTGGTTGCGTTGCCGTAGACCGCGTTGATCTTGTGCTCCTTCTTGACTTCACGCCCGCGCACGTCGTAGCACCAGCGGGTCAGCCCCGTCGCGTCCGACATCGACGTGAGCCTGCCGACATCGGTGTTGTCGTTGACGCACGGTGTTCCGGTGCCGTAGTCGTCGTACGCGAACGTGACGGGTGACTGCGCGCCTACACCGGATGCGCCCACATCGTAGGTCTTGGATAGCAGTCGATTGTGGGAGTCGTACATGAGCGTCGTCTTGACGCCGCGTGCGTCGACGACCTCGATGACGTTGCCGGCGGCGTCGAACTTGTACCTCCATGGCGTCGGGCTCGTGCCGTCGCTCGTCACCGGATTGCCCGAGCGATCGGGATCAGTCGACGTAAGCACGCGGCCTAGGCTGTCATACGTCATGACGGTCTCATGCCGGGCGACCGCGACGTTGTCGTTTTCAATGACCTTAGTCGCGTTGCCAACTATGTCGTACTCGTACTTCGTCACGGAATGCGCTGCCGGGACCATGGGCGTACCTTGGCCCACGTATGTGGTGGTCGTGCGGAGACGCCCCAGAAAGTCGCTCACGGAAGCGCGCTGATGTCCCTTTTCATCGATGGTGATGGTGGTGAACAGCCCATTGTCGCTGTACTCGGCGCTGACGGTTGCGACGTTACCCGCCGGGCTGTTCCCGTCGTCTACCGTCGTTGTGATGATGCGGCCCAACGCGTCGTATTGCGATTTGTTGTTGGGGACCAGAGCGCTGCCGGACTGATATGCCCCAATTGCCGTCGGAGCGCAGGAAGTGGAGGTTCCAGCGGCGAAGAGTCGAGAATTGGCAACGAGTCCTCGCGTGTCGTAGATCGTCTGAGCCCGCTGCACCCGCAAGTCGCTCGGATTCGGGCCGGCCTTAAAGTACGGTATCTGCCGTTGTGTCTCGCGTCCAAATCCGTCCGAGCATATTGTCGTCGTAATCGTGGCGGCAGCGTTGAGCCGCTTTGTTGTGGTCGTGAAGTTCACTCCCGTACCCGCTGTGCCACTCCAACCTGAATAGTCAAACGTCTCTGACGGCGATGATTCTGTGTCGGGCGCCGACCAATGTTTGAGCATGCGCCCGAATCGGTCGTAGGTGGCCCCTTCCTGGAGGCCACTCGGGTACGTGATCAGCGTCGGAGATCCGTGTGCCAAGTTGTACTGGTAGAGCGTAGTCTGTGTACTCACTAGCTGCGTTCCCACGTAGACGTAGTTCGTCACCTGTTCGGGGAACCGGAACCCAGAGCCCGCAAGGTACTGCGTCAGGGTGCGGCCGCCCGTCCATGCGCTGCCGTTGACGGTGGGCGCGTCGCCCAGTGGCGACGAGTCTGATCCGTACACCGGTACGGACCGCGTTTCGACGTTACCCTTCCCATCCGACGTGTAACTCGACAGCGTGTAAACGTACCGGCGGTTGGGGTCAGCGTCGGTGAGGCTCACGAGTTTTCTGGTCGCAGTGATGTTACCTACGACGGGAGTGGCGGAGACGGACTGTCTTCCGTCGTAGAAGTATGCAGTTTCTGCGACGAGCGCGGGGACGCCGCACTCTTTCGTCTGTACGGTGCTTGGGAGCAGCAAGAGGACGGTCGCGTCGTTGCGATAGTGGTAGGCGTTCGTGGTTGCGCGGCACCCATACGCACTCGCAGAGCCACTTTGATTCTCGTTGCGCGTGAGCATTCCACCGTGAACAAGGCTGTGGGTGTAGGTTGTCTGCGACTCCGTGCCGTAGCGGAATCTGACCGTTTCCGACGCAAGCCTGTTGAAGAACGCCTTGTTGCTTGTGTCCGCCACGGCCGTCGAGAGATATGAGTTCGTCGTCCGTTGGAAGAGGGTGTTGGCGGCATCGGTTTGCTCGGTCTTGACGACACGCCCTGCCAATTCCTTCGCGCCCGTTGGTTCTGCAGGGAATCCGGATGGCGGACCATCGTAGCCTAGGATGAACTCTTGGCGGGTTCGAGAGTTGCCTGTCGTTCTCTGTGAACTCTTGAACCCTCGCGACGCGATACCGGCTCCGTCGATGACGAACCACGGCCGAAGCGCCTCGCCGGAGGTCGTTTGATCAAGCGCGAAACCGCTGTAGTTGTACGTCGTCACGACGTCAGGATTCGAGGCCGAATCGAAGCGGCTCTTTGCCGTCTTGGTGGTGACGACGTAGGTTGAATAGTGCCAGGTTCCTGCTCCGAAGAAGCCGTTGTCCGCGTGTTCATACGCGAACTGAACCTCGCCACCAAAGCTATTCGCGATCGTCTTCAATCGCCAGTTCGACACCGAATAGGGCGTGTTTTCCTGGGTTGGTTCATACGGCAGACCGTTCGCGAGCTTCGGATGTATCGATTCGCGAGTGGGAGGATCGAGTGAGCCAGGCGTTCCGTACCCGAACGCGTACGTCATCAGGGGCGATCCGGGCGAGTCACCAAGAAGCTTCACATCATCGAGTCGGTATCCAAATGAAAAGCATCCCGGCCCGTTGTGAATAGAGCCCGTGAACTCGTACTCCGACGTTAGTCCATAGCCAGGAGTGAGCAGGGTACCGGAGGTCTGGGTGAAGGTTTTGATTCGCTTAAGCGCGCGCAGGTCGTAGACTTTTGCCAGTCCATTGCTCGCATCCCCTCCAAGAAAACAGCTACCGCCGGTGTCTCCGCGATAGGAGAACGTGTAGAAGTCCCAAGGAGGGCCGTCGAAAACGGGCGCGTACAGGTTTGGGTCCAACTCGAACTCGACTTTTCCACCGGGGTACGTGATCGACGAAGGATATGATGCGAATACCCATTCCCTCCAGGAGATATCTGTGTCCCTATTGCCCTTGATCTGCGTGTAAGAGTATTCCGTCTTGTTGCCATGTACATCGATCGTGTTCAGCAAGTCCCACTGGTACATGCGCACGTTGTAGTTCGACGCGTAGTAATACCTACGTGTATTGGCGCTGGTTCCGAAAGTCCATACCCGGCCGGTGTTATCACGCACTGTCCAAGAGCAACCAGCGGAGTCTGCAAATGCCGCGAGGTCGACACTGCTCGCAGCGACCGCGTCGTCACACCCGGTCGGATGTGTGATGTCGAGGAACGACTGATTCCTGGTTACGTATTTCGTCGAATCCGTGGCGAGCGGGATGAGTTCACCTCCGGTCCCGCCAAGGTTGAGGAAGTATCTGCCAGGCGCACCTATGGTGGTCGGAACCGCCCTGGTAATGGAGGGAACCGACAGATCCCACCCGGTACCAACCCAGCCAGGCGCCACTATGAGGCCCATCGCATCCACTCGGCCTGAGCTGTAGCTTAGCCCCAGCGCGGGTTCGGAGCCGCCAAGTCCGGGAGCCACTTGAATCGGCAAGTTGAACGTCGCAGCGCCTGTCGAAGCTGACACCTCTGCAGTATCCAGTGTCGGTGGTGTGAGGATGACGCCATCAGCGCTGGACGCCCCTATGCTGAAGTGGTCTACCGCCGCCACCCAACGGTGATCGTCCACCACCAGTGTGGCGACTTCCTCCCAGCCGTTCGTTTGTTCATCGAGCGTCCAGTATCTAAGCCTTTCCTCGTTCAGCCCGAACATATCACTGGCGCTGTAACTCATGTCGATCGCTATGTCGCTCCCGAATTGATGTACCTCGGCGTCGCCGCGGTCGACCGCGTGAGCATCGAACTGCCACACACTCAGCAGGTGCGCCCCCGCGATCTCCGGCACGTCGGTTTTCGCCCGATCGGTGATGGAAATTCGGAGCGGCTCGTTCGTGGCTCCCGGCGGAAAGGTCAGCGTTACGCTGCCATCGGCGCTCGCTACGACGCCACCGGTCGAATCGATGATTTCCTCGACAACAGGCGGCGGAGTTGGCGTCGCCGTGAACGTGGGCGTAGCGGTGGCAGTATCGGTTGGCCCGGCGGTCGATGTGCTCGTGCCGGTCACGGTTGGCGTAGGCGTTCCGGTCGCCGAGGGACTTGGTTCCGGCGTCCAGGTGTGAAAGACGAAGGCCGTCTCGGTCGCGGCTGGAATACCCGTCGGCGTCTGCTGAACAACCGTTGCCGTCGGCGACACGATGACCGCCGTGGCGGTCGGCGTTGGCAGTTGAGGCATCGTGGCGGTCGCTGTGACGGACGACGCCTGCGCACTTGCGCGTAGGGCCCCTAACCCATGACCGTCGCTCTCGAGTATCGAGCCGTGAATCAATATGCCGAACACCAGTGCTGACAGCGCAGCGAACCGAACCAATAGTCCGGCACTGGTCGTTCCTTGTTGAGGTCCACTGCGGCGTGATGGATGTCTCATTGGCGCGTGTTCACAATCGTCGGCCCCGCCTGGGCGGGACATGTGCCCGCAACTGCAGCGGCGATTTGCAGATCGGCAACGTTTAGGGTGCCGGTCCGAACTACGTCGTAGTTTGCAAACATCTCCGCGGTCATCCCGTAGGTGGGATTTCCAACCGTTGCACCGCTAGCGTCTCTATAGTTGCCGGATGAGAACGGTGTCCAACCTGTCTTCTGGGCAATCTGTTGTAGGTCGGCCGTGTCCGCCGACCGGTTGCCCGTCACATCGCCAGCCTCTTGACCGTCGCGGCATCCATCTCGATCGCTGTCGTTGTTTGCAGGATTAGTGCCGTAGTGGAGTACTTCAAATCCGTCAGCAAGCTTTTCCGATAGCGAGTCCGTGCTATCGCTGTCCAAATCGGCATCGCCCGTCAGGGAAGAATCACCGTCGGGATTATGGTTTTGTCCATGGAAACTGGCGTCGAATATTCCCTGGGTTCGGTAAAACGTTTCCGCAGGGCCATCGCTCAAAGCGTCACTCGAAACGGTTGGACGCGAGCTGGGATTGCCGGGGTTGGAGCCGAATTGGCATTCCGCGCCATCAAGAATGAGGTCGTTGTCCGTGTCCGGATCCAATGGATCAAGGTCGTCGGCGTCGGGCGCGGCGCTCTCATCTGGCGCGCAGAAGGACGGAGCTAGGGCGATGTGCAGCCCCTCCGCGACGTCGAGCAGCCCGTCGTTATCGTCGTCCGTGTCACACGCATCACCGAACGAGTCCTGCGAGGGATTCGTGGCGTCCCCCGTGGGCGCGCTGTTCGGATCATTGACTGAGTCGGAATTCGTCTGCGAGGAATTGGAATGCGCCGGACAGTTGTCATCAGCGAGAGTATCGTCGACCACGCCGACCCCAACTTCATCCGAGCCGTTGTCCTGCTTGTCCAGGGAGCCGTCCGCGTCCGTATCCTGCGCAAACGGGTTCGTAAACTGGAAGAGTTCATCGTAATCAGACGCGCCATCGCCGTCAGTGTCTGCATTGCACGGAGCGGTGCCAAGAATCTTCTCGATGCCGTCAACGAGCTTGTCGTTGTCGCCGTCTGCGGATCCGGCACACGAGCCTGAACCTTCGGCGGCGTCGCTGTCCAGAAGACAATCGCCGTCGCTGTCCGCACCGGGCGATCCAACGCTCACGCAATGGAGATCGACGATCCTCTTGATTCCGCCGTTGGTGATCCCGGGTTGGGACGTGAAGATCGACCACACCGGATAGAGTCCGGCGGTTGAGGGTGCAGTCCATTGCGTAGTTCTCATGACTGTGGTGTGACTGCCGTCCTTACAGAGAAATGTGGCGGTCGGGGGAGTTGCATCTATGCCGTGGATCATGGTCGTGGCTCGGAGGCCCGCTGCATAGGGGTGCGCTTCAGTGACGACATCAATTGGAGGCGCCACGCCATTTCGCAACGCCGCGAGGTGCATCGGAACCCCCGAGCCGAGCCAGATGTTCGACGGCTGTGCGCGTTCGTAAGAGGCGGCGCTGAACGCGGGCGGCGTGGGCTTTAGTTGATTGACATACGCCGTCGATCCCGTGGGAGCGGTGCCAATATGTACGAGCGGGTACGGGATCCATATTCCAGGCTCTGGCCAAGCTGCGGCCGGACCCTCTAGGCCCGACGTTCCAGCCAGGTCTCCTGATTCCGGCCCGCCTGCCTGCACGTCTTGGATTGTGTCGCAGAAGAGATCGTAGCGCGCCGTATAGTCCCCGACCGTACCTGTGCCAGCTGAGAAACCCCACGCCGCAGGCAGGAACATCGTTTGTACGTCAGTCAGCCGACTGCCTGCCTGGATATCGGTCGTCTGATAGAGGGTGACTGGTTGACCGGCAGCGCCGGAGGGAATGTTGCGATTCGGTGCGGGGCATTCAAGAGAGGTTGGAGCCGGCGTCGCGTTGAAGCACACACTCCAGTCGAGGGCAAAGTCTTGAATGTCGCCGAGTGGCCCGGCTTGGCTCTCATTGGGACCAGAGCCAACTCCAGACAGCACGCCTGTCGAGACGGCGATGATCAAGATCAGTGCAAAAATTCGGCGCACAGGTGTCCTCGCCGCGCAGAGGGCGATTATTCGCGCCCTGCGCCACCGCAAACTAAGACCGAGGAGTATGGCGTTGGCGCGATACTAATCGTCGCGCTCTCGCTTGTCAACTAGTTGAGAGGTTTGTTTTCACATACGGGGCCAACGAGCAATCAAACCATCTCGCGCTGCCTTCACCATCGCCACATGGTGTCAGCCGAGAGCAGACGGTAAGGTGACGCCCGACCCGCAACGCACCCGAAGGGAACAAGTCCCATGGCTGTCGTGTTGATCACAGGATCGAGCAGCGGCTTCGGCAAACTAGCCGCGCTCGAATTCGCGCGTCGCGGCGATGACGTCTTCGCGTCGATGCGAAATACAGCCAAAGGCGACGCTCTCGTCAGCGAGGCAAAGGCAGCCAATCTCGCGGTGAAGATTGTCGCCCTCGATGTCGCAAGTCGTTTATCCGTCGATACCGCCGTCGAAAACGTGCTGAAAGAAGCAGGGCGTATCGACGTACTCATCAATAACGCCGGCGTCGGCATTCATGGTCCGATCGAAGACTGCGACGATGACGAGATTCTCGCTGTGCTTGAGACGAACGTTCTTGGGGTGATTCGCGTGGCAAGGGCCGTCGCCCCTCACATGCGCGCACAAAGCAGCGGGACGATCATCAACGTCAGCTCTCTGGCCGGGAAGGTGTCGGCGCCCTTCGGTGGCGTCTATTCAGCGAGCAAGCATGCGGTTGAGGCGCTGAGCGACTCGCTGTATTTCGAGCTGCACCCCTTTGGCGTCCGCGTGATCGTCGTCGAGCCGGGCGGCTTCGAGACGGAGTTCGGGGCGAATCGGATACTCGCGCGGCGCTTCAATGAAGGTTCGCCGTACGCCCAGTTCGAGCAGCGCTTCAACGCATCGTCGTCCAAGCTACCTGGCGCTGACCAACGCGAAAGCGCGCAAAAGGTTGCGGACGTGATCGTGGACGCCGCCAAGTCCGACGCACCGAAGCGGCGATACCTCGTCGGCCAGGATGCAGAGACGATCGGTGCGCTTGCCAAGCAAATGTCGGATGAAGATTTCGAGAAGGCCATGAGGACGGTGCTCGACTTCTGGCACTAGCGGCGTGGCTACACGCCGATCGCAGCAGCCACCCTCGACCATGATCCGTCGGCATCGCCCTCCAGCCGGCGTAAGTAGATCGACGTGACGGCCAGCGATGAGTGGTCGAGGAACCGCGAAACGTCCTCGATGCTCTCGCCCGCATCGCGCCGAAGTTTGGCCGCCGAGTGACGGAAGATGTGTACACCCGCTGGTGGCAGACCCGCAAGACGGAAATAGCGTTGCAGGTTGCCGTAGAAGGTGCCGCTCGTGATCCCGCGTGTGTCGCCGCGCCGTGCGGGCCACAGTGACGCATGCGGCGGCATGTCCGCGATGTCCCAACCAAACGCCGACAGCGCCAACACGGCGGCGTCGTAGGCGGGCTGTGGCAGCTCGCGCTTACCGTTCTTGCCACCCTTGCCGCGGTAGCGGTACCAGACACGACCATCCTCGATCGTGACGTCGTCGAGCTTCAGGTTGAGTACCTCGGCGCGCCGTCGCCCGGTGAGGGTCAGCGTCAGGACGATCGCCCGATCGCGCAGGCCGACGGGCGTGACAGGAATCGCGGCGAGCAACTGTCGGATGTTGTCGCCCGAGAGACCGCGCGGCGGTGACGGCTGCACCTTCGGTCGTTCGAGTGCGTCGCAGGGATTGGAGGTTGCCGCGCCCATGCGGAGCAGGAACCGGTAGAAGCTGCTGAGGCAGGCGAGCCGCGCGCCGATCGTGACCTGCGACGGCTGCTTGCCCGAGAGGCCAGCGCCGTACCCCCAGACGAAGACTTCGGCGCTGGTGACGCGGTCCGGCGGCTTACCGACCGCGCCGAAGAAGTGCTGCAGCATGCGGCTGTACCCGACGACGGTGCGGCGGCTGCCGCTGCGGCGTTCCTTCTCGGCGAGGAACGCGTAGAGGCTGCGCTCCCAGCCCTCGGCGGTGTTGTCGAACGTGGTGATCGTGGACTGCATGGCGATGCCCCTCCTCGAAGGCGTCACCATGATTGCGTTGTGTGCGACGAAGTCAAGTCTCCGGCGATCTGGACGAGCATGCGCAGAACGCGCCCGGCGAATCGGTAGTGGGTCAGTTTGATTTACCGGATGACAAGGACACCAGAAACGACGAGCAAGATGAGGACAAGCAGGACAATGACCACGAGGTTGCTGCTACTCATTGATTCCTCCATAAGACTAACGTTTGTCCAATAACGTACAGAGTACTGACCCACTACCGGCGAATCTGGTGTCTTGACGTGTCGCGAGAGGGGCGTACCATAACCTTGCACCCCGAGAGGGGAGCGCGGCGGGGTGGGCTGGCCGATGGAGGCGGGGCCGGAGGCTAGTCTATCCCTCATCTCATTTGACTCTGGCGTGGCTGCGGCGGCAGACCCTCCGGAGGGTGGCGGGGAGCGTCCTTGCTCAGGACGCCACGTCCTCCGAAGGATCACTCGCAGGATAAGTCCGTCGCGACGAGACGTGTGGCTTTATTATGTGTGCTGCCTCTCCCGTTTGCGGTTGTCGGGACGCTGTGGACCTCGTCGCGCTTCAGCGGTTCAGAAGACGGCGCATCGAGCCGACGCGCGTACCGGCGCGATTGGCCCGCTAGGCAATGCCCACGATATTGGCGTCGTGTCGGACGAAGTCAAGGTTTGCCGAGATCTCGGCTTGAGGGAGACGGTACGCGAAGAGGAGTAGAACGCTATAATCGCGCGCATGGAAGCTGCTGCGTTCG
The DNA here is from genome assembly GCA_964599885.1 of uncultured Dehalococcoidia bacterium. Lineage (GTDB taxonomy): Bacteria > Chloroflexota > Dehalococcoidia > DSTF01 > JACRBR01 > CAZRHH01. The sequence goes on from CAZRHH010000024.1 coordinate 22,544, forward strand.
TCCGGAAGTGGGCTGCATCGACACGCAGCGAGCGTGCGGCGTCGCAAGAGCACTTCATCAACCTCTGCGAGCTACTCGGCGAGGACACCCCGAACAGCGATCCCTCCGGCGACTACTACGCCTTCGAGAAGGGGACGAAGACCACCGACGGCGACGGCTGGGCAGACGTCTGGCAAAAGGCGCACTTCGCTTGGGAGTACAAAGGCAAGCACAAGGATCTCGTCGCGGCCTACGCGCAGATCCAGAAGTATCGGGAGGCGCTCGATAACCCGCCGCTCCTCGTCGTCTGCGACCTTGAACGCTTTGAGGTACACACGAACTGGACGAGTAACGAGAGCTGGATCTACAAGTTCGGGAGCGCCGACATCGCGACCGGCGAACACGTCGCCGTCGAGACGATCGTCGGTGCGCCAGCGCGCGATGCGCCAGAACTCACCGCGTTGCAAGTGCTAAAGGCGCTGTTCCGCGAACCAGACTTGCTGAAGCCGCAGCGGACACGCGACGAGATTACGAGGGACGCGGCGAAGAAGTTCGGCGACATCAGTAAGGCGCTGCGCGATTGGGGCGTGGCCGAAGAACTGATGGCCGGATTCATCATGCGGCTCGTCTTTTGCATGTTCGCCACCGATGTCGGTCTGCTCCCGCGCCAGACGTTCTCCGAGATCATCCGCGTCCACAAGAAAAGCGGCGACGCGCCGAACTTCCGCAAGCATCTGTCCGATCTCTTCGCGGCCATGAACACCGGCGGCGACGTGCTGATGCATCGCATCCCGCACTTCAACGGGCGGCTGTTCGAGGGCAGCGACGTACCCGAGGCGATCACCGCACAGGAGATCCACATCCTCGCCGACCTTGACGCGATGAACTGGGCCGATGTCGAGCCATCGATATTCGGCACGTTGTTCGAGTGGGTGATCGATCCCAAGCAGCGGAAGATGCTTGGCGCACACTACACGTCGCGCGATGATATCGAGCTGATCGTCGAGCCGGTGCTGATGGAGCCGCTGCGACACGAGTGGCGACTGGCGCAAGTCGCGATCGCCAACGCTATCGACAAAGCCCGCGCGAGCCGCGCGAAACCCGAGACCTGGCGCGCCAGCGCCCGAGCGTCGCTTAAGAAGATGCAGGATCGCATCGCGTCAATCCGCGTGCTCGACCCGGCGTGTGGGTCGGGCAACTTCCTCTACGTTTCGCTCGGGCTGCTGAAGGCGCTCGAGAAAGAGATCATCGCGTTCGGTGCGGCGTACGAGATCGCGATCAAGCCACGCGTGCATCCGAAGCAGTTGTACGGGATCGAGACGAACGCGCTGGCGCACCAACTGGCATCGATCGTGATCTGGATCGGCTACTTGCAGTGGAAGAGCCAGAACGCGATGCCGCTGCTCGACGAGGATCCGATCTTGCAGCCGCTCGACAATATCGCCGGCAAGGACGCGTTGCTCGATCTGCCGAACGGCAAGCGGGCGAAGGAAGTGGCGTGGCCCGAAGCCGACGTGATCATCGGCAACCCGCCGTTCGTTGGCGGCAAGCTGCTCAAGACCCGCCTTGGCGATGACTACGTCGAAGAGCTGTTCGCGGTGTACGAGGGCCGCGTCGCGCGCGAGAGCGATCTCTGCTGCTACTGGTTCGAGAAAGCCCGCGACGCGATCGAAACGAAGCGTGCGAAGCGTGCGGGGTTGCTCGCCACACAGGCGATCCGAGGCGGCGCGAACCGTAAAGTGCTGGAACGTATCAAGGAAACGGGCGACATCTTCTACGCGCAGGCGGACCGCCCGTGGGTGCAAGACGGCGTCGCCGTGCGCGTCTCGATGATCGGCTTTGACGGCGGCACCGAGACGCGCCGCCTCCTCAACGAAGAAACCGACGGCGACGCCCGCAACGCCCTACTCCGCTCTCGTGCCGTCGAGGGCATCAACGCAAACCTCACGTATCAATCCGACACGACGACAGCGCGGCGGCTGCGAGAGAATTTGGGAATTTGTTTCCAGGGGCCTGTGGTGGTGGGGCCCTTCGATATCCCGCCGCCGGCAGCGAAGAAGATGCTTGAGCACTCAAACCCCCACGGGAAGCCGAATTCCGACGTGATCTTCCCTGTCGTGAATGCTTCCGACCTAACCGGGCGCTCACGGGGGCTGGAGCATCATCGACTTCAGGCAGCGAACGTTAGAGGAAGCCGCAATGTATGAGGCGCCATTTGAATACGTGAAGACCCACGTGAAACCTCTGCGTGACAAGAATCGCGATGCGCAGCGTAGGCGTTTCTGGTGGCGGCACGGGCGAGCCGGAACTGACCTACGGGCCGCCGTCGCAGGAAAGAAGCGACAACTTGCCACGCCGGAGATCGCGAAGCATCGTCTGTTTGTCTGGATTACTGCGGACACAGTAGCGACAAACACCGTCGAGTTATTTGCCCGCAGCGACGATTACTCCTTCGGCGTGCTGCACTCGCGCGCGCATGAGGTGTGGGCGCTCCTCATGGGGACGCAGCTGGAGAACAGGCCGCGCTACACGCCCACGTCGTGCTTCGAGACGTTCCCGTTCCCGCATGCAACGAAAGAGCAGCAACGGGCGATCTCGCTCGGCGCGAAAGACCTCAATGAACACCGCGAACGCTGGCTCAACCCCGAGGGCATGATCGGCGCCAAAGAATTGGCGAAGCGCACGCTGACAAACCTCTACAACGAACGCCCCACCTGGCTCGCGAACGCCCACCGCACGCTCGACGAAGCCGTCTTCGCCGCCTACGGCTGGAGCGAGGCGCCGGACGATCTGGCGGACGCGGAAATCGTGACGCGGATCTTGAAGCTCAATTTGGAGCGAGAGGCAGTGTGAGTCGAACGAACAACTCATGGTGTATGGCGCTTGCGACGACACGGTAGAGCTGTCGCGGGCTGCCAAACGCATACTCGCCGCTCAGGCCGGTACAAGCAGGGGGTCGAGCTCCGTGATGCCGTCTTGCGGCGACACGAGGTTGTCCCTTGCCCATGTGAGAACCTCGGCCTCCTGGCTAAACAGGACGACCTGGCGATCGTGGCTCACCGCGTGCAGGACGTCGAGCACCGCCTGCCGACGGATCGGATCGCACTCCACGGTGACGTCGTCCAGGAGAAGCGGACAGACCTCTCCCGTGCGCGTCAGGTGCGTGGCCATGGCCATTCGCAACAGGAGGTAGATCTGTTCTGTGGTGCCGTGCGACAGCAGGCGCGCCTCGCGCAGCGGCCGGCCGGCGGCTTGAACGCGTACCGCCAGCGTCGCGGGATCGACCACCGCGTCGTGGTATCGGCCCGACGTTACCCGGGGCAGCCATTCGCGCAACGTGGCATTGAGCACCGGCGCGAGGTCTCGGTGCACCTCGTCCTGCGCCCGTTCCAGAAACTGCTTCGTTTCAGTCAACACGCGGTCAATGCCCTGGACCCGGGCGAGCTCGGCCTCGCACCGCGCGACCTCCTCCTCCGCCTCCGCGACGCTTGGCATGTCCCGCTGATACAGGTCGAGCGCGCCCTGCAGGTTGGCGAGCGCGGTCTGTGCCGACACGTCGGCCTCGCGCAGCTTCGTCAACCGCGCCTCGGCGTCCATTCCTAGGACTACCGATTGGATGGCGGCAGGATCGAGGCCCGCCGCGATCTCCGCCGCTCGCGAGACACGCTGCTTCACCGCGGTTTCCAGATCCGTAAGGCTTCCGTCACCCAGCAACCCCTGCAGCTCGTACCAGCCCTTCCGCGCCGTCTCCCGCGCGTGCATTGACTCCGCCTGGCTCCGCTGCCAATCCCGGAGCCCGGAAGCGATGTCGTCGGGCAAATCGCTACGGACGTCTGCGAGGTGCCCTGCGTTGATGACGCGATCTTGCGCAGCGGCTCGTTCGGCCACTCGCTCGTCGTGCTCCTGTTCCAGCCGCGTCCGGTCTGCGAGCGCCCGCTCGAGCTGGGGCCGATGCGCCGCTTCGGTCGCCAGCGCCGCGCGAGCGGCACACTCTCTCGCGTACTGCGCGAACGCTGCTGCAGGGCCACCTTGCGCGGCGATTCCGCGCCCGTTGAGCGCCGCGGTGAGCCGCGCGCCCGCGTCGCTCGTCGTGTCTTGCAGCTGCGCGAGGAGTGCGAGCCAGCGTGCCTCGTCTTGCCCCTGCCCCTGAGCGCCTTCCACTCGCTCCGCAAGGTCGCGGAGGCTCCGGGCGTCCGTGGCAAGCCCGCGTCCGGCCGCCTCACGCCGTGCCGCCTCGCGGCGCTCTGCGATCGCGTCCACGGCAAAACGCTGCGTCCCGGCCGCGGATTCCGCCCCGCGCAGTTCCTGCAATGCCCCGGCACGCGCGGCTGCGCCCGTCTCGCGCAGTCCAACGCCGAGCGCCAGTGCTGCCGCGACCAAAAAGACGACGCCGACCGCCGCCGGGCCGATCGCCAGCATGAGCACACCGGCAGCCCCTAAGACCGCTGACACGAGCACGCCTCGGAGTCGTTTCGGAGGGCCGCTGGTGCGATCCAACTGCTTGTGAGCCGCAGCGAGGCGTTCGTCGGCTCGGGGATCGATATCCGGGTCCGGAAGGCCCAGCTCCTGCGCCAGCTGCCGTAGTTCGTCCTTTCCCAGGCCGGCACTCTCAACTACCGCCGGCCGCAGCGGTCGCTGCCGTTCGTGAGCCTCCAGAACCGATGTCGCGCTGTTGAGCGACTCCTTCGCGGCGAGGACCTCCGGCACCGGCTGGGTGTCCTCGGTCGGCGCCATCGGTAGGCCATCGAGCTCGGCCTGTAGGTCTGTGGCTGCACGCCCCGCCAATGCCTCGGCGCTCGGCCGGCGATCCCAAGCGTCTAACGCGGTCGCAACGCTCTCAACTAGCGCGTTGTTTTCGACCTCCTGCGGCGGCTCCGCAGGATACGTCTCCACAAGCTCGCGCGAGCGCGCCAACCGCTGCGCCAGCATCCCCGCCTCGGCGTGTTCCCATGCGGCCTCAAATAGCCGCCGATCCGCGTCCGCCTTCTCGGCATCGCCGCCCCGCCCTTCGATTTCCTCGACGCGGCAAAGGTACTCTGCGTGTGCCTCAGTTGCCCTGGCGAGCGCCGCTTGGGCCGAGCGGCTGTCGTTGGCTGCGTTCCGCAGCGGCCTCGTGCTATTCGAACGATCGAGGCCGATGTGTTCGCGCCGGTACTCGTCCAGCGCAGAGAGCGCCGCCGCTGCGGTCGCGTCCGCGCCTGCGGTAGCAGCGGCGCGCTGCAGATGCTCCTGGAGCGCGCCTGCATCGGCGGTGACGGCCAGAATGTCGGCTTGGCGCACGCAGGCCGTGCTCACGAACGAACGCCGGTCCAGCCCAAGCCAGAGCGCGGCGTTCGGCGCGCCCTCGTCGATGATCTCCGACGAGTAGTCGCGGCCAAGATCGGCATCAAGCGCCGAGCAGTTCACGCGTCCGGCCAGATCGTGGTGCAGGCGAACGCGGCGCCCGTCCGCGAGACGGACCACGGCGGATACCTCCCAACGATCGCCCTCCCACGGCTGGTGCCGCTCGGCGAATTCCTTGTCCTCCGTACGCTGGCCGGCGCCGCGGCGCATGCCACAGATCGCGACGTACAGCGCAGCGTGCCAGCTGGACTTGCCAGCCTCGTTTAGGCCGTACACGATAGTCATTCCCGGGGCGAGCTCGAGTGTCCTGCCGACAAACGGCCCGAACGCCTGGGCTTCGACTGACTCGATGCGCATCTCAGTCCACCTCCAGATCTTTGCGGCCATCGAGCGCACGCAGTCCGGTCACGAGGATTCGGCGCTGCTCATCCTGGGTCAGCGCGGCCGCGTGCACGCGCCGCACGAACTCTCCCCGGACGGTGGGCTCGCCGGCGATCGCATCGAAGTCGTAGCCGGCGCGGACGCCGCTCACGACCACCTGGAGCGCGTCGAGCACGCAGTCCACGCTTTCCAGCTCGCCGGGACGAAGATCGATCTGGGTGGCGAGCTCCCCCACGAGCGTTACCCGGGCGATCCCGCGGAGCCCTCGAGTCGCGGTCGCGATCTTCGTGCGTACATCCTGTTCACTCGCGGCGCCGCTCACGTCGACCTGGAGATCGTGCGCGTCGGTGACGGCGACCTTGGCGCGCTCCCGTTCGACCGTCCCGTCCTGCAGCACCGTGGCGATCACGGCGCCGCGGGCGCCATCCTCTCCGTAGGTCAGTGGGTCGGGATTGCCAGGATAGGTGAAGAGCTCGGCATCGCGCGGATGATGATAATGGCCGAGGAAGGCGTGCTGGAGCCCGGCGCGTCCGATCTGCGCCGCGTCGAACGGGGCATGCAGCGTCTTGTTCGCGCCTTCATCGTGAAACCAACCCCGCTCGGATCCGTGGAACAGAGCGAGATGGATCCCCGACCGGTCGATTTGGAAGTCCTCGAGGAACCCTGGCGTGTTCGCCGGCGCGCAATGCGCCGCTCCCCACAGCGTGAGGCCGTCGGCGAGCGAGACCGGTTGCAGACGATCGCTGCGGAAGACGTGGACGTTCGGGCTCCAGTCGATCGTGTGGTACAGGCTCTGTGGCCCGTACCAATCGTGGTTCCCCGGCGAGAGAAAAACGCGGATCGGGCGCACGCGCTCGAATGCTGACTTCAGGAAAGCCCCAGTGTCCGGCGAAAACCTGTCGTGCTCGAACAGATCGCCACCGCAGAAAACTGCATCGGCGTTGACCTCCACCGCTAACTGAAGAATGCGGTCCAACGTGTCGCGCAGCGACCGCCGGCGCAGCCGCGCCACGCGGTTGTCCCCGGCGTAGATGAAGGCCGCGTCCAGATGGAGGTCCGAGAACAGGACAAGTTTCATCGCCGCTTCTCCTCATCGGCGGCTCGCGCGTCCAGGCCCTTATCCATGGAGGCGTGAGTCCGTCGCCGCGCTCACGGCGCTGCGCCCAGCTCGCAGAGCGCCGTGCCGTATGCACGAATCAAGTCCGCCAGCCCGAGCATGGTAGCGACCACTCGTCTCCATGCTGCTCCCAAAGATACCCCCGACCATGCAGGCAGGGCGATAGTAACATGAGCCTCGCTGGTGGGGTCCCTTCCGAACCCCGAGATCTGCGGAGCCTGCTGTCCGAGCGCGTCGAGAATGACCGTCGGAAGATTGAACTTCTCCTGCAGTTCGAGACTCCATTGTTTGCGCAGCGACGCGGGGCAAATGACGAGCAGGCGCCGCCGCCGTTTCGCCCAATGCTGGCACAGCACCAGCCCCGCCTCGATCGTCTTCCCGAGCCCCACCTCGTCCGCAAGCACGACGCCCTTCCGGAGCGGCGATTCGAGCGCAAACATGGCGGCGTCGATCTGGTGCGGGTTCAGGTCAACCGTGGCGTCGAACAACGACATGGAGAGCCGGCCAGTGCTGGCGGCCGGCCGGCGTCGCGTTAGCTCATCGGGCGATGTAGCGTGCATGATACGGTGTTGCCACGGACTCCCGTTGAATGCGGGAATGCTACGGGAACGAGGCATTAGGGGCATCAGACACGATGACAACATCGTGTTCCGCGATCATATGTCACCTACTCAACTGAGTGCTGTTCGGAAGCGCGGAACTCGGAGGAGTGGACGGCAACTGGGCGCGATGCGTCGCGCAGATTAGCCAGGCGCTGACGCGGCATCTCTCGTGCGTGCGGCGGCGAGGCGTGCCGCGTCGACGGCCATCATCATTACGACCAGCGACACGATAAGCCCGGTCTGCGCCGATGCGCGATTTGCGGACGACACCTGTGCCGGGTCAGTCTCGCCATGCTCATAGTCGTAGGTGACGCCTGAGAAGCTCGCCGTGCACGCGCCGATCGCCAGCACCGGGCCGAGGAGCACGGCGGCAGCCGCGCGCGGAAGCGCGCCGACGTAGAAGTAGCCAATGCCCCAAAACAGCACAGAGAACCAGAGAAGGAGTGCCCATCCCTGCGCACCCTGATCGCTCGCGCCGTTCGCGACGCACGCCCCCGCGCCGAGCAGCGGAATGCACTGAAGGAACGCTGCCCAGAATGCGCTCTTAGGCGTAATCCGTCGCTGATCGGGAGGTGTCCTCTCTACGGCTGACCCATGCATTCTGTCCTCCTAGCTTGTTGTGACCCACCACAGACCGAAGCTGAAGAGCACCACATAACTGAACATCACGAAGATCGAGTAATCGCGAACGAAGGTCGTCGCCCAATGCCCTACGAGGGCGGCGACTGCCGCGAACACCATCATGCGAAGCGCCCGCGCCGCGATGAATACAGGGATTACACGCCAGGGCGAGAGGTCGGCCCCGGCCGCCTCGACCGCCCAGACCTTGAACGAGATCCCGCTCCATGGCTGCGCGAGGAACGCAGACACTCCGTCATCGGCGAGGCGGGCACGCGCGTCGACGATGTCGCCGTCGAAGACAAGCGGCAGCCGCGCGAGTACGTCATGGGCCGCGTCGGGAGCGGCGTACGCGAATCCCAGCATGACGATGCCGCCGGTCGCGGACCCAAGGATCGCCGCGCCCACGACTTGCCAGCGGCGGCTAGATACGGCGACCATCGGAACGAGCAGTGCGTCAGGGATAATGGGCCAGAACGTCGCTTCGGCCGCCGCCCAGACGAACATCACTGCGATGCCCCACCGGCTCGATACGAATTGTCGCCAGACATCGTAGGCGGCGCGGCACTCCCGGAGAAATGGCGCGTCGTCAGGCACGCCCTGCATCGAAGCTGTCATAGCGCCATTCTCGGCTGGCGGCGACGCCGCGGCATCGTGCGTTTGTACCATGTCGTGGCGAGTAAAGTGGTTCATTCGACAGGCGAGGCGCTCGACCAACTTAACCTATACTTCGCCGATATGACGGACAGGCGACCGATCCCTTCGCGACAGAGTGGCTGGGCCAGGCGCGTGGCGAAGGCGCTCGCCGATGCCGGCATCTCCCCCAATGCGATCTCCATTGTGAGCACCGTGATCGCGGGACTCGGTGCGGCGTGTCTCGTAGCTAGTCGGGATGCCGACACCGCCCTCCGTACGGGGCTCCTGCTCGCGGCGGCAGCCAGCATCCCCACACGACTTCTCTGCAACCTCTTCGATGGCATGGTCGCGGTCGAGCACCTCAAGGGCTCGAAAGCGGGCGAGGTCTTCAACGAGCTGCCCGATCGGATCTCGGATGCGCTGTTGCTCGTGAGCGCAGGCTACGCCGTTGCCCGGTTCGGTTGGGCATCGGATCTCGGCTGGGCGGCGGCCTTCCTCGCTGTTATGACTGCGTATATCCGAACACTCGGCTCGTCCCTGGGCGTGGGTGCGGACTTCTCCGGGCCACTCGCGAAGCAGCAGCGGATGATCCTTCTTGCGATAGCGTGCATCCTCGCGACGTTCGAGGTTCTGGTTGATGCAACTGACATCGCGATCACGAGCGCGCTCGTTGTGATTACGGCTGGCACCGCCTTGACCGCCCTGCTGCGGGCGGGGCGCCTCATCCACAGGCTGGAAGCGCGATGATCTCTTCCATCGTTGCGTTTGCGGTGCGAGTGTTGCTCGGTCCCGCTGTCCGGCACAGCGGTGCGTTGGTGGGTGCACCGCCGCGCGTTTTCTTCGCGAATCACAGCAGCCACCTTGATTTCCTCGTCATATGGGCGCTGCTCCCAGCGGACGTGCGCCGTCACGTGCGCCCGGTGGCTGCGCGCGACTACTGGTCGCAAGGACGGGTCCGGCGGTTCATCGCCGGGCGCTTCTTTGGCGGGCTGATGATCAGCCGGAGTGGTGGCCCGGAAGGCGATAACCCAGTCGCGCAGATGCTCTCGGTGCTCAGCGCCAACGAATCGCTCATTCTGTTCCCCGAAGGCACGCGCGGAAGCGGCGAGTCCGTGCAGCCCTTTCGCGCAGGCCTGTTTCACGTGTACGAGGCGACTCCCACGGCTGAGTTTATTCCCGTGTTCCTCGAAAACCTCAATCGCGTATTGCCGAAGGGCGAATTCCTGCCGGTGCCTTTGCTGAGCTTCGTCACGTTCGGAGCACCTCTTGCGCGAGTGCCCGGCGAGGCGAAGGGAGCATTCCTTGAGCGCGCTCGCGCGGAATTGACGGCGCTGGAGGCGCGCTGACCGATGGAGATGGATCGCGAACTCGGCTATCTCGTCGGTGGCGTTGTGGCGGTGCTTGTGTTCGCGGCGACCGCCGGGCAAGTGCTCTCCCGCCGCGCCCGATCGGACGCCGCAAAGGCTACTATCGCGAACCTGAACGCGCGCATTGCTGCGTGGTGGGCGATGTGCGCAGTGTTTGGGCTTGCGCTCTTCACCGCCGGCATCGGATCGATCGTGCTGTTCGGCATCGTTTCGTTTCTCGCGCTGCGAGAATTCGTCACGGTGACATCGTCGACCCGTTCCGATCACCGGATGCTGTTTCTAACGTTCTTTCTGATCACGCCACTCCAGTACTGGTTCGTCGCTGACAAGTGGTACGGGATGTTTGCGATCTTCATCCCCGTGTATGCGTTCCTCTTCTTGCCGATTACAAATGCATTCAGCGGCGATACGCATCGCTTTCTCGAACGGACGGCGAAAACGCAGTGGGGGCTCATGCTCTGTGTCTATCTCGTGAGCCACGCCCCAGCGATCCTCGTCATGCTCGACATCCCTGGGTACGCGGATCAGAACGGGAAGTTGTTGCTATATTTCGTGATCGTCGCGCAGGCGAGCGATGTGCTGCAGTACATCTGGGGAAAGCTGGTCGGACGCACGGCGATCGCCCCGAACATCAGCCCCAACAAGACATGGGAAGGCTTCATCGGTGGCGTCGCGTGCGCGGTTCTTCTCGGCACGCTGCTCTGGTGGGCGACGCCATTCAATCCGTGGCAGAGCGCGCTCATGTCACTAGCGATCGCGCTGATGGGCTTCCTCGGTGGCATCACGATGTCGGCGATCAAACGCGATAGCGGGGTGAAGGACTACGGATCAGCGATCCCGGGGCACGGCGGTATTCTCGACCGTATAGATTCACTGTGCTTCGCCGCGCCGATCTTCTTTCATCTCACGCGATACTACTTCGGCTGAACGTACGCGCTCACTCACGCTTGCGCGGGCGGCATCGCGTACAACGCACAGCCGAGGTCCACCAGATGCCGGGGAAGCTAGACGAAGCACCACCATTGTTTGATCGTGCCGGCTGTGCGAGTCCTCTGCTCGCTAGGGCCGCCGGCTCCGGTCTTCAATCCACCGGTGGAGTAGCGACTCAACGAGCAGGCGGGCTTCTCGCCTCGTCATGGGTTTGGGAGGCGGTTGCTTCTTTAGGTGTCCATGTCGCGCCTCCAACCCTGATGCGGCTGGATGATTGGCTGTATGCCGAAACTGTCTCATCCGCGCCCGCGTTGTCCATCGCTCAAGAACGGCGCCTGAAGCCTCCATCAGTTCAACAACCCGATACAAATTCGTCCAGGTGCGATCGCCTTGCCCGTAGAGCTGAAGCGCCCGAAGAACGAGTGGATCGTCTAGCGCGAGTTGAACCGCCGCGACGATGAATTCGGGCGTGAGTGGCTTCGCGCCAATGCCGATTTCGATGGTGGCGGGCTCCGGAAAAACGTATTGGTGGCTGCGACCGTTAGGATCTAGCAGTTCGGATCTCCCTAGACGGAGGGCGCTCCTACTCCCGAACCTCAAGGCCGCAACGCCGCTCAGGATGAAGGCCAACTCCAAGGCAGCACCACGGGCGTCCGCTGCGTCTTCGATTTCGTCGAGGATTGACCAGGCAAGATAGTACTCACCGTTCGCTGAGCGAATCGCCCACTCCGCCGAGTGAATCTGCGCGAGGAATTCCAGGACGTCTGGCTCACCTTCGATGGTGATTCGCCACTTCATAGTCTCAGGCTATCAAAGCGAATCCCCTCTCACATCTGGCCTGCGCAACCACCGAACACGATCGGCTCATCGTGTGCGGCCACGACAACGTGGTATCGTCTGGCCGAGGCGAATCTGTAACCCGCGATCTAGGAGAAATTGCTGTGGAGCAGTCTGGGATCGCTGTAGATGTCGCGCAGGCATTGTTTTACACCGTCGCGACGCTTGCGGTCATTGTCGGCGGAGGCCTTGCATGGAGACGCTTCATTCGTGAGAAGCCAGACGCTCCGAGGTGGGAGCTCATCGTCGGGGAACCGAGGGTCCGTTATAACGACGAGGAATTTCGCTTCATTTCAGAACTCGTCGTAAGCAATCGATCGAGGTCACCCCAAACGTTGAGCGGCGTTTGGCTGCAAAGCGTACATCCTCGGACCGGACTTACTGCCCAGCCAGAAAGTGCAGAGGAGGCGACCGAATACTTCGCCGGCGATCCGCAGCCGGGGCGTTCGATGCCTCCCGACTCGAGTCTGACGTTTACCTCGCTCGACGAGGTGAGTTCCGAACCGGCTATCGTCCGAGTCGAGTATGCCATCGACGTAGGCGAAGCCACCCCAATCTTCGGAAGAATGCTCAAGCCTGTCCATCATGACGACGTTGCCCTCTATCGGAACTCCTGAAATGGGGCGGGCTTTGCTCGCTGGATTCCAGGCAAGACCTGGCCTTTGAAGTTTGGACTCGCGAACACGATCCACCCATTGTGTGTCAGCCAGCCGGTCTCTCTCACGATGCGTCTGTGCCCACGCGATCGTCCCCGTTCTCCGTGTGGACACGAACGATGACCCATCGCTGGAACGAGTGACGGTTGCTTGAACCACGATACAATCGACATGCTCACGTCATCTAGAAAACGCTGAGGCTGGATCAATGCCCTCGGATGAAGAGCTCGCTCGTCGCCAAATCAATTGGGATGGCGACAACCATGTTGCTGCGGCGCTCGAGTGGCTCGTCGCGCTCATGGGCGACGACAACTGGTCGTCTCGGCGTTCGCTTGTTAGGGAACGCTTACGATCCATGATGGAGACGAAGCCGGTAGCAGAATCTACGATGTCCGCTGACGAGTGGACATCACTGATCGGCACGTCGCAATTGCCCGACGACATGATCGCGTGGTACATGCTGCTCGCCGAGATGTACGTGGAGCAGCCCTGGAACTATGAGCACGCGCAGGGCTCGCGGGTAATTCCGATAATGCATGTGCTAGGGCGTGATCTTGCCGCTCTCCGCTCCATTCCCGGCAGCGATGGACGCATGCGGCGGATGGTTCAGTCGTTTCCGGATAATCCCGATAGCGTGCTTTTTGAGTGCCTTGTTGCTCTCGCATATCGACGCGAAAACTGGGAGGTTAGCTTCATCGACGAGGGCTCCACCCGAGCACCAGACATAGCAGTCCGGAATCTGTCGGGACACGAACTCCAAGTCGAATGCAAGCGCAAATTCAAGCTATCTGAGTACGCAAGAATCGAGCGAGCAAGTTGGATTCGGCTGTTCGCCCCGGTTCGGGAGTATCTCCGTGCGGCCAAAGAGTCTCTAGTCGTTGACGTCACGTTTCATCAGGAACTCGCGTCGCTTCCGGACGGTTACTTGGGTGATCTGATAATTCCCAAACTGCGCTTGGCAGTGCCTCCGGCGCGCATCATCGACAACGACGAGCTAGAGGTCGAATTCAGGCGTGCCAACGTGGAACGGTGCCAGAAGCATCTGGAGAAGAACCGTGTCAAGATGACATCGTCGCTGTTGAACCAGCTGCTCTACGACTTCGCTGCGCCCGAGCGAGGGATCACAACGCTAGGCCGTTTCAAGATCGCCCACACAGAACTCATGATGTATGCGGACGGCGTTGACTGGGCGGCCGCCGGGATATGGTCGTGCGATGCGCCCGAAGCGATCCAGAAGAAGACGCAGAGCCTTCACCGGCAGCTGTTGGATGCGGCCGATCAGATCGGCACCACACGTGGCGCGATCCACATCGGTGTCGAGACCTACGATGGCGAACTGCTAGATCTGGCTCGCCATCTAAGCGTAATCGAAACCATGAGCCGAACCTCGCTTCCACCAACGATCGAATGGGTTTACTTTCATCAGTTCGGCTTCGAAGTACCACCAGACGAAAACTGGGCGGTGGAAGAGAAGTGCCACTACTTCGGTGTCACGCAAGACTCAGCAGCTCTCGGCGATCGCTTACTCCTAGCATTCGAGCACCCCAACTAACCGCAGTTCACGATGTCCACATGGTGTGCGGTGAGATGTCGACCGGGTAGAGTGACGTCCTCCCCTTGGCGATCGCAGGCAAGGACGAGGATCAATGCTGCGTGACCATCCTGCCGTACCAGGACGAAACCTACGTTCGCTTCATTAGCGACCGCACCGGCGAGACCCTCTTCGAGATCAAGATGCTCGATGGAGCGATGATCGTCTGGGGCACGCACTACCGACCGAGCGAGTTCGCCACGCGCCTTGCAGAGGATGGCGACACCCTGACCGTTGGCGGTACGTTGCACGACCGCATCGGTCCAGTGGTGACGTTCGGTGAACGCCTCACCGTCTTGTACGGCTTTCGGGTGGAGGTCGGAAGGCTGCCAACGAACTTCGATCCCTCGTGGAGTCGAGACCGTGCGTAGCCGCTGCCACCGCACCGGTAGGTGGCTGGCTTCGTTGTCGACGAATCGCTGGATCGTCGCTCGCAGATCCTCATCCGGTTCGGGTAGCTCGAACGAACCGTGTAGGTCTGCAGCTCCTTGTGCACATCGGTCTTTCCTAGCCGCAAAGGTCGCAGGGTGCTGGCGCCGGCGTCTAGCCTTTACAGGCGCGGGTGCGCGAGCGTATCGTGGGGACGGCAGGGCGCGGACGATCCGACATGCTCACCAGATTGGCGCTACTCGCGCTCGTAGTACCACTGCTCTACGTGGCCTGTATCGATGACGAATCGTCACCGTCCGCGCCAGTTCGTGCGCCCACGTTCGAGGGTGTGTATCTCGGCTCGGACGCTGGGAAGGTGTACGAGCCAAGCGGCGATGAAGTTCCGTACAGCGTCTGTGCTGACGGTGACGCATGGGTGCGCCCGAACGCTGACGATCAGGGTCGCCATCTGGCGGCGCTCGGCGGCGAGTTCAGTGACCTCGCGTCGCAAGGCTACCTGTTTCAACCGGGCTGGCTATGGACATTCGTAGGCCACCCTGAAGATGAACGGTACGCACTCGCACGCTCAGGACTGTGGACGGCGGCACCGAACACCGCTTCGTGTGCCCGCTCCGCCGGACTTACGCTCCTGATCGAGCATGAAGTGATGGAGATGCGGCTTGAGGGCGATACAGTGTGGATGAAGGCGCGTTATGTGCCCGGTTCCTTCCAGTACGTTGAGTACGCGTTGCCCAGAGACATTCGTAACACGTCGTACCAACTGATCGCTGAAGACGGCACATGGGTTGACGGGTGCTGTACGTAGCGCGGTATGTCATCCATCTACCGCGAGGCATTGAGCATCACGATGGTTCGATGGTGTGCGGCGCTACCGCATCGGAACGTGCTTGACTTCGTTGTCGACGATTCGCTCTATCGTCGCGCGTAGGTCGTCGTCCGTTTCTGGCAGCTCGAACGGCCCCGTGTATGTCTGCAGCTCTTTGTGCACCTCGATGAGCGTTGTCTTTGCTTCGTCGAGGTATCCGCGCACGCGCTCGTGCAGCACATCCTCTCCGTCGTACGCTTCCGTCATCGCGTCAATCTGCTCCTCGATCGCGCGCAGCTCCCGCCAGTTCTCCTGCACGCCGCTACGGATGATGACGGCGACAACGCGCGCCAGCTCCGCGCTAAATCGACCGTTCGGTCGCGACATGACGAGCGGTGACTCCATGTCGAGCGGCAGATCAATGTTGCATGCGCCACGATCGAGGAGGTTCCGGATGAACTCGTGGTCGCGGTGCGACCGCCCCACCTCGCGCTCGCGATGATCGGGCTGAACGTCGAACTCGATGCCGAAGTCGGGCACGACGGGCACTGGCTTGCCCAACCAGTCGTAGAACGCGCCGCAAGCGATCTTCAAGCGCTTGCCCTTCCCCTTGCCGGGAAGCGCCCCGGCGGCCACGAGCGCGCGCAACTCCTTGACCTTGTCGTCGCGCACCCGGTACCAGGCGTCGTCGGTGGGATACTGTTCCCTATCCTTCTCATCCGTCTCGTAGTCGGCGTCGTCCCAGGCGTGGTACTCCTCGGCATAGATCGTCGCGCAGTCGTCGAGCGACAGCATCTCGCCCCGCGCCTCCGCCTCGCGCTTGCGATACTGGCTGTCGGTGATCGCTTCCTTCCCACTGGTCAGGAAGTGCGCTCGGACGCTCCACATCTCCAGTGCGCACACCCGTGCCCACTGGAGCCAGCTGAAGCGCAGCTCGTCCTGGCGCGCGCGCTCCCGGATCACGAGAAGCACATGCGCGAGGTTGCCGTTGGCCGCGTTCATCAGGCCGATCAGGCGGTTGAGTTCGGGCGCCTGTGCGTCGGGCGCAGACTGCAGCAACTGGCGATCCTGCGGTTTGTCCGCCTTGAAGTCCCGAAGCATGAGGATCGCCCGTTCTTTCGCGCTGAGCGCCGGCAGCAGACGATCGAGTCGCTTGTCTGCGCCGCTCATCGTCGCCCGCCTGCCTTGACCAGACGCGGTTTGAGGGCGCCTTCCACCGCCTCCAGCCGCTGCTCCAGCTCACCGACTTCGAGGAGCTTGGCGCCGGCGAGCGCGCAGGCGACGAGCAGTCGGCCGCGTGCGACGCTGTTGTCGAGACTGAGTGCGTCCAGCACCGCGATCTCGACGATGCGGCGAATCTCGACGACGGAACCGAGTCCTTCGATCTCGTAGGCGCCGGCGAGCGTCTTCTCGCGCCGTCGACGCAGACCGCCCAGGCGCCGCGCCTCCGCCGCTTCCTCGGCATGGTCTGGTGAGTGCCAGAAACAGAACGGACTGTCCCGCATCGGCGCCGACGCGCAGCTATCGCCGTTCTGCTTGTGTCCCGTACAGCTTCGAGCGAGTACCAATTCAGTACCTCTGCTAGTCACGCGTGCTGGTAGTCACACCATCTTGCCATCGTGTGCGTC
>CAZRHH010000025.1:0-39095 GCA_964599885.1 uncultured Dehalococcoidia bacterium
GTAGTGCGCGTATGCCTTCGCGACGCCGTACGGGCTGCGCGGGTGGAACGGCGTCTCTTCGGTCTGCGGTGTCTGGCGCACCTTGCCGAACATCTCGCTGCTCGACGCCTGGTAGAACTTGATGCCGGCGCCGGACTTCGCGCGCGAGCCTGAGGCGGCCGTCGTCATGCGGATCGCCTCGAGAAGCCGCAGCGCGCCGAGGCCGGTGATCTCTCCGGTTAGCTCTGGCTGGTTCCACGAGAGGTGCACGAAGCTGATCGCCCCGAAGTTGTAGACCTCGTCTGGCTGCACCTTCTGGATGACGTTCATCAGCGACGCCTGATCGAGCAGATCGCCGTCGACGATCCGCACGTCTGGCAGGGTGCGCTCGACAACTTGTTGCTTCGGATTGGCTTGCCCGCGAATCAAGCCGAACACTTCGTACCCCTGTGAGAGCAGATGCTCCGACAGGTAGAAGCCGTCCTGGCCCGTGATACCGGTAATGAGCGCTCGTGGCATGTGGGTCTCCCTGCTAGCGGTACGAAGCAGAATACCGGACGGCGCAGCGGCGCGGCATCAGGGAATTCGCTAGGCGTGGCGATGTCCGCTCGTACGCCCGAGCGTTGGAGTCGTCCATCATTGGGGGCGCCGAAGGACCTATGCGCCGAGCCCGACGACCTTGGTGGGTTCAATGCGCACGAGCAGGCGAACATCCCCCGGCTGGTTCATCGGGTACTTGTCCGCGTTCATGTACTTCTTCGCCATCTTGTCGATGTGCTCGAACGCGCCGTCGGGGGTCACCTCGACGACCTTGCCGCGGATCTCGACGTATTCGTAGGGATTCTCGTGGTTGATGACGCTCACCGACACCTTCGGCATGCGCTTGAGGACGCGCGCGTTGAGTCGCTTCTGCTCCGTCGTGAAGACCAGGTGCTTGCCGTCGTAGTCCATCCACACTGGCGTGACGTGCGGCATACCGTCCTTGAGGACCGAGGCGATGGTGGCGAAATTCTTGCCTTCGACCACGAGATTACGCTGCTTGTCGTTGAGCGTGACAGCCATCAGTGAGTCCTTTCATGATCGCGCGTGTGGGGTGCCGTTTACAGCACAACCAATCATAGCGCGCGACTGAGCTCGCCGCGATGTGGCTTCGAACGGATGGAGTATGCTGCTGCGCCATGACCACACCGGTACGCGCTGTCGTCTTCGATCTTGGGCAGACGCTCTGGCACTACGACGAGCAGCGCCCGGCCGAGGATGTCTACGACATGCAGGCACGTTGCCTGGCGCCGCTGGTCACGCGGTGGGGCTTCCGTATCGACGTGCCCCTCGCCGTCATCAGCGGCGAAATCTGGGAACGCTACATGCTGGCCGACCGGGCGGAGTGGGCGGCAGGAAGCTGCGCCGAGCCGAATCTTCCGGAATTCATACGGAGCACGCTCGCGAGCCACGGAGCGGCGATCACGCCGGTGCAGGCAGAGGAGTGGTGGCGCACCGCATGGATCCCCGTGCGCGACTTCGGCGTGCAACTCTACCACGATGTCCCTGAGGTGCTCGCGAAACTGCACGAGCGAGGCATCGCCATTGCGCTCAACAGCACGCGGCCGTGTACAGGCGAAATGCTGCAACGCGATATCGACGACTTTGCGCTGACAGCGTACGTGTCGGCGGCAGTCTGCTCGGGCGACACCGGGCTGCGGAAGCCGCACCGCTCGACGTTTGACCTCGCGCTATCGAAGCTCGGCGTGTCCGTGGAGGAAGCCGTGATGGTGGGCGACGACGCGGACGCCGACATTCGCGGCGCGAAGGCGACCGGTATGACCACGGTCTGGAAGCTCAACGGCCGCCGCGACCTGCCACCATGCGCGTACGCGGACTACACGATCGCAACGCTGTCTGAGCTGCTGGAGTTGCCGCTGTTCTCTTGAGTCCTCATGGACTCCCCGGCTTGGTACGATCGATGCATGCCGAATGCTCCACGCGTCTACAAGACCCCGGCGATCGTACTGCGCGACCGAAAGCTCGGTGAAGCGGACAAGATCCTCACGCTCTACACGGCGCATCTCGGCAAGGTCGATGCGGTCGCGAAGGGCGTGCGGAAAGCCAAGAGCCGGCTCTCCGGCCACGTGCAACCGCTGACGCAGGCGACGTTCATGCTGGCACGCGGCAAGACGCTCGACATCGTCACGCAAGTCGAGACGATCGAATCGTTCGCGGCGTTGCGGGAGGACCTGGAACGGCTGAGCCGGGCCGTGTACGTCTGCGAACTGCTGGATAAGTTCACCGAACTCCACGCTGACAACTTCGATCTCTACCGCCTGCTGCTCGACACGCTGCGGCGTCTCGCCGAGCGCGATGAACTCGAAGCGCCGGTACGCTACTACGAGATGGCGCTGCTCGACACGCTCGGCTATCGCCCGGAGATCGACGAGTGCGTGACCTGCCGTTCGCCACTGAAGGCTGTAACGAACTACTGGACGGCGGCCGCGGGCGGCGTCGTCTGCCCGAACTGCCGGCGCGAGGAGTCGGCGGTGCGGCCGATTAGCGCGAACGCTGTGAAGCTGCTCCGTCTCATGCTCCACGGCCGGTTCAGCGATGTCGCCGCCGTGAAGATCGACACCGCGCTCGCCACCGAGCTCGAGCGCGCGCTGGGCGAGTATGTCCGCTGGACGCTGGAGCGCGACGTGCGGTCGGCGGCGTTTATCGACGTCGTGCGCAAACAGGGGCGTGCGCGAAAGCCGACCGTGGACGCCAATGATGCAGCGGCGGCAGCGCGGTACACTGCGGGACCACGCGATTCTCTGGAGTGAGGGACTGATGCCCGTTTACGAGTACTTCTGCAAGCCTTGCGATGGCGTCTTCGAGACGATCCGGCCGCTGCGCGATGCGGCGGCGCCAGCGCCATGCCCTGTGTGCGCCAAGAAGGGCGAGCGGATCATGCCGTCGTCGTTCGCGGCATTCACGATGCGGGAGGGGTATCCGCGAGCGATTCCGGACCGCGGCACGTACTACCATCTAGGCAAGGAAGTGAAGCGGCCGATTACCGGGCCTACGCGGATGAACGAGCATCCCGAACTGGCGAAGCGTAGGCCGAAGCCCACGAAAACGAAGGGCGAGCTTTCCGCGGCGGCTGACAAGGCGCAGGCGCGCGCGAAGGAAGACCGGCGTCTCCGTGCTGAGCGCGTGCCGCAAGCCATCAAGTCACCCCGGCTGCGAGCGCTCGAAAAGGACTGACGGCGCTACTCGAGCACGCACTCGCGTGGGTCGATGTCCGGGCGGAGCGCGCTGAAGATCGGGAAGCGCAGGAATCCTTCGCGCGACCACTCGCTAAAGCGCACGCGGCACACGCGTTCCGGCTTCGTCCAGTAGATCAGGCGCGCGATCGGCGGCGGATCGGCGAACATCGGCGCATCCACCACCGATGGTTCGAGCATCGTCACCAACTGACGCGCTTCGGCGTCCGTCATACCGCCGCTCACGGCGCCGACGTACTCGAACGCACCGTCGTCGTAGCCGCCGAGCAGCAGTTGGCTGAACGGTTCGCCGCGGCGGCGCGCGCCACCGAATGTGTATCCGCCCACAACGAAGTCACCTGTCTGCAGGCTGCGGACCTCAAGCCAGTCCTTCGAGCGTTTGCCCGGTGAGTACGTGCTGAGCTTTCGCTTGGCGACGACGCCATCAAGCCGGCGCTGCACAACGGCATCGAAGAACGCGATGCCCTCGTCGTCGACGAAGTCCACGGCCGCGAACTCGGTCGTCGGCCGAATGACCTCGTGTAGCCGATTCTTGCGTTGCCAGAGTGGGCGCTCGGTCATCGATTGCCCGTCGAGCCAGAGGACGTCGAACGCCTGAAAGCTGATCTGCCCGCCAAGCTTCTTCGGCGTCATGAACTCCGCCGGCGGGGCGTCGCGATCGATCATCGCGTGGAGGCGGGGGCGCAATGCATCGAACGCCGGGTGCCCCTCGCCGTCGACGACGATGATCTCACCGTCGAGGATTGCTTCGCGCGCATCGAGCGTTCCTGGTATCAGCGACAACTCAGGGAAGTAGGGCGTGAGGTCGCGGCCATTCTGCCCTGCGAGCCGAACGTGCGCATCGCGGACATAGGCCATGGCGCGCACCCCGCCCCACATCAACTCGAAGATGTGATCGTTCGAGTCGAACGGCTCAGGCGCCGATGCAGCGAACATCGGCTTGATTGTGCCAGGCATCTGGGCCGGCGCGTGCGCGCTACCGCGAGCCCTGATCGAGGTTGGTTCGTCGATAGACGAAGGCGTCATCCGGCCTTCCTGCGCCGTTGCCGGCGCGCCGGCAGCTCATCCTCTTCGGGGGCTTCCTGACCTTCTGCTTGCTGCGGCCCATCGACGCGCTCAAGCTTGCCCTTGCGCGCCGCATCGACGCTCGCACGCAGGGCTTCCATGAGGTCGGTGACCTTGCCGGCGGCCGGCGCCGGCCGCGTGATCTCCTGGCCCTGCGATTTTTGTTCGATCAGTTCGATGAGCGCGTCGCGGTAGTTGTCCTGATACTTTTCCGGCTCGAAGTCGCCGGTCAGCATCTCGACCAGCGACTTTGCCATCTTCAATTCCTTGTCGTTGATCTTCAGATCGCCCGGCGCGTCGAGTTCTTCGGCGCTGCGGATCTCGTCGGGGTAAAACATCGTCTCGAGCGCGATCGTGTCGTGATACAGCCGCAACGAGCAGAGTTGCTCCTTCTGCCGCAACGTTACCTTCGCCAGCGCGACGAGTTCCGAGTCCTTGAGCACCTCGCGGAGCAGCGCGAACGGCTTGGCACCGACCTTGTCGGGCTCGAGGTAGTACGTCTTCTGATAGTAGATCGGGTCGATCTGATCGTGGGGCACGAAATCCGTGATCTCGATGGTGTGGGTCGTGTCGACGGGTACCTTGTCGAAGTCGTCCGGCTCCATGATCACGTAGTTGTCGGGCGAGATCTCATAACCCTTGACGATATCGCGCATCTCCACGACTTCTTCGTCCTCCGGACAGAAGCGCTGCATCTTGATGCGCACGCCGTCCTTCTTGTGGAGCATGTTGAACGCGATGTCCTTTTCTTCCGTGGCTGTGTAGAGCTTGATCGGGATGCTGACCATCCCGAAGCTTACGGCGCCCTTCCAGAGTGCTCTTGGCATGGTATGTCCGTCACTTTCGGTCGCCCGCCACAGCGATTCGCTTCTAGCGTCTCTCGCGGAGGGCGGTCCTGTCAATCCGTCTCACACCTTACAGTGTACCGCCGCCGGTGACAGGGCCGTTGCACTCCGAGTCACTCTGCGGTAGCTGACCTTCCGATTCGCCACGGGACCAGCGGTTCATGCACAATGGGCGACGTGACCGCCCTCCGCAAGCGCCCGGAGCACCGATGTCCGACCCCCATCTGCATTCGCTTCATGACGCCGAATTGACCTCCGGCGGCATCATGCCCGAGGGCGCCGTGGGCATCGACGCCGGTCTGACGCTGACGAAGGTGGCGCGGGCGTCCGATGGCCGCATCCGGCTATCAGCGAGCGAAACCGGTGAAGGGGTGGCGGCAGATGGGCGCGGCGTGGTTGGCGTCACTGGCGCGCGGGGAGCGAATGTCGCGGCTGGCGATGCTGCTCACCACGCTCAAGAGATCGAGGCGGCGGCACGCGGCGTCATGGCGCTGCTGACCGCCGAGGGGCGTGCGCCCGCCGAGCCGTTCGTGCTGGCGCTGCTTGGTACCGGCACAGCGTTCGCCGCTGTCCGAGATGGCAGCGTCGCGCATCTCGGCGGGACAGCGCTTGGCGGCGGTTCGTTCAACGGTATCGCGCGCCGCATTAATTCGGCGCTGACATACGACGCGATGATCGCCGGCGCGTCGCGTGGCGACCGCCGCAACGTTGACACGATGGTGTCGGACGCGTACCCGGGTGGCATCGGCCGCATTGGCCCGGATCTCACGGCTGCGCATCTCGCCGCCGATGGCGGATCGCCCGAAGACGTGCTCGCAGCGCTGCTGAACATGCATGGCGAGAACATCGCGCAGATCGCCGCGTCCCGTGCCCGCATCGCGGGGCTGTCACGGGTTGTGCTCGCGGGCGGGTTCGCGCACAACAACGCCGCGCTCGTCGCATCCATCACTTCGATGGCGGCGATGTTTGGCATTGCCGTCGACGTGTCCCCGGCGCCTGGGTATGCCGGCGCAATCGGGGCGGCGATTCTGGCGGCGGTGTCCGTGGAGGAGGAGGCAGCCCGATGAAGCTTGGCGTCGTATTCCCGCAGAACGAGATCGGCAACGATCCCGTCGTCATCCGCGACTATGCACAGGCGGCCGAGCAGCTCGGCTACAATCACCTGCTTATCTTCGACCACGTCCTCGGCGCGCATCCCGACCGGTTCGAAGGACGCTTCAGCCCGCCGTACAACTATCGGACGCCGTTCCACGAGCCGTTCGTGTTGTTTGGATATCTCGCCGCGCTCACGACCACGCTCGAACTGACGACGGGCATCGTCATCCTGCCGCAACGACAAACCGCGCTCGTCGCGAAGCAGGCCGCCGAGGTCGACGTGCTGACGCAGGGGCGGCTGCGGCTCGGCGTAGGCATCGGCTGGAACTTCGTCGAGTACGAGACGCTGAACGAGAACTTTCGTAACCGCGGTCGCCGCATAGAAGAGCAGATCGCCGTGATGCGGAAGCTCTGGACCGAAGACCTCGTCGACTTCGAGGGGCGCTACCATACCGTTAAGCAGGCAAGCATCAGCCCGCTGCCGGTGCAGCGTCCGATCCCGATCTGGATGGGTGGCGGCGCCGATGCCGTGCTCGAACGCATCGCCCGCCTCGCCGATGGCTGGTTCCCGCAGTTCGGTCCCGGACCGAGGGGCGTAGAAACGCTTGAGCGTCTTCGCAGCCTGATCCGCGACGCCGGACGCCGCGTCGAGGACGTCGGCATCGAGGCGAGGATCAGCATGCGCAACACGCCGCACGACGAACAGCCGGCCGCGCTTGAAGCATGGCGGGAGATGGGCGCGACGCACGTATCGTTCAACACGATGAACGCCGACCTACCGTCCCCGCAGTCGCACATCGATGCTATCGCGACGTTCATGAAGAACGTGCGCGGCTGACCGGCGCCAGCATGCCGTCGGGTGCTGGTTCTATGCTGCCTGACGTCGATTCCCTGCTTCGGGCGAGTGGCATCGATGCGCCCGAAACAACGCTCGTACACAACGGCTTCTCCGGTGCCCGCATCAGCACGATCGTGCAAGCGGACGAGCGCTACGTGCTGAAACGCATGCGTTACGCCGACGACTGGATCATGCGGGTTACGAACGACGTGTCGTGCCGCGAGGCGCAGTTCGCTGCGTCGCCGCTGCCGGAGCGATTGCCGCACGGAGTGAGTGTGCCGACGCTTGGCGCCGCGCGCGATGGCGATGGCCACGCGCTGCTCATGTCCGACGTTTCGTCTGCGCTATTGCCGGATGACGGGATCGTGCCGGATGCAACGATGGGCGTTGTGTTGCAGCGTTTGGCCGAGATGCATGTCGCATTCTGGGAAATGACACGGGCGGATGTGGCGGTCGACTGGCTCGTTCCTGAGCTGCGATCGCTGATCCTCTCGCCATCAACCGGAGCGCTGCTGGTCGATGAAGATCACGACTTTGGCATGGCGCGCGGCTGGGAGCTGTTCGAGCAACTCGCTCCGCCCGACGCGTCCCGTCTCGCCCGCGCGCTGTTCGATGATCCGGCGCCGCTGAACGCCCTGCTCGCGTCGCTGCCGCGCACGCTGATCCACGGCGACGCCAAGATCGCCAACATGGCGCTCGATGCGAAGGGCACGCTGTGGCTGCTCGATTGGGCGCTAGTAACGCGGGCGCCCGTCGCGCTCGAAGTCGCGTGGTTTCTGGCCGTGAACTCGAGCCGGCTGCCGTGGCCGCTTGACGATACGATCGCGCGGTACGCGGGGCATCTTGAACGCGCGCTTGGTCGCGAGCGATTCGAGCGTGCCCACTGGCCACGCCAACGGGCGGCAATCGCGCTGACCGGCCTGCTGCTCGGCGGCTGGATGAAGTCGCTCGACCACGAGGCCGGGCACCCGGATGAGCTGGCATGGTGGTGCGAGCGCGCCACGACTACTGCGCGGAGGCTGGGCTGGTAGCCAACGCTACCCGGTACGATACGCTCGTAGTCCATTGACAGGAGCAACGACATGGCGCTTTTCCTCGCAAAGACCGACCCGCAGACGTACTCGATCGACGATTTACAACGTGACGGTACGACCGAGTGGGATGGTGTCCGCAACCCGATGGCGGTGAACGCAATCAAAACGATGAAGCCCAAGGACCGCGTCATCATTTACCACTCGCAGGGGAACGCTGCCGTCGTTGGTCTGGCCGAAGTCACGTCGACCGCGCGGCCTGACGAGAACGATAAGAAGAGTTGGGTGGCTGACTTCAAGTACATTCGCCACGCCAAGCGCAACGTGACGCTGCGCGAGATCAAGGAATCACATCAGTTCGACGACTGGCTGCTGGTGCGGCAGGGTCGCCTGAGTACGATGGCCGCGCCTGACGAGTTCTGGACGTGGCTCAAGGAGCAGGGTGCGTTCTGACTCGCGCCAGGTTCGCCGGAGCGTCTAGCACGACGCGCCTATGCGGCCCAGTACCACGACGTTCGGGCGATCAGTGGTTGGTCCGCAGTTACCAGCGCCGTGTCGGCATGCGTAACGCCGCGCGCCGTGAGGTTGAACGCATCGATCGCGCACGTTTGCGGCTCGACGCACACCGCTTGCTCCGGCGTGTACACGACGGCGTGCGTGACGTTCGGCGAGTTTCGCATTGCGAGCGACAGCCCCGGTTCAACCCAGTGGACGCGCAGATCGCCGCGTGGGCGGTAGTAGCAGTCGTCAAGGCGTCGATCGTCGACAGGCAAACCCCCGCGGAGATCGTGCGCGGGATCGACCGGCAATAGGCGCCCGGTCGGGATCACTGCTTCGAGGTGATAGAACTCGTCGGCGTTGACGGTTATGGCGACGTTGCTGTCTTGCCCGACATCGCGCCGGAACCACGGGTGCCAGCCGGCGCCTGCGGGATAGCTGTGCTCGTCGGCGTGCATTTCGATCGTGAGATCGACGCCGTCGTCGCGCACTGCGATGCGATGCACGGCGCGCCCTCCGAACGGCCAGGCATCGGCGAACGCCAGCCATAGTACACATGACGTCTCAGTCCGCGACTCAACCTGCCACGTCGCGGCGATGCCGAGGCCGTGAAGCGCATGCGGCGGCGCGTTCATGGGCACGGAGTACTCGACGCCGTCGAAGCGAAAGCGGGCGTTGGCGATGCGGTTAGGCCACGGAACCATCGGGAAGCAGCCCCAGCCCGTCGGGTCGCGCTCGTCGAGGGGCAGATCCGGGGCGTACAGCAGCGGCAGCCAGATGCCATCGCGCTCGATCTCCAACTGCGCGATACGGCCACCGTACTCGGGCGCGATCGTGGCGCGTGTGCGGCCGTGTTCGAGAATGAACACGCCGTTGCTCCGCGGATCAGGCGATGGAAGATGGCTGCCGGACTAGGATTCGAACCTAGATTCACGGCTTCAAAGGCCGCTGTCCTACCATTGAACGATCCGGCAGAGTCGCAGCCATAGTAGCGAATGTTTGCCCGAAGGGTGGCTGCCGGGCATAGTGTCGGAGCATTCCACAGACATAACTCAGCCGAATTCGGAGGAAGTACATGCCAACGTTTGCACTGCGCGTCGAGACCGTCTTCGGCGAGGGCTCGATCGCGGAACTTGGGCAGCGCGCGAAGGCCGCTGGCCTCAAGCACGCGCTCGTCGTCACCGATCCTGGCATCCGCGCGGCGGGCATCATCGACACAATTCTGGCGTCGCTCGACGAGCAGGATGTCGCCCACACGGTGTACGAGAACGTCACGCCGAACCCCACGATCGCTGAAGTCGACGGTGGCGTCGAAGCGATGAAGGACTCCGGCGCGGACTTCGTCATCGGTGTGGGCGGCGGCAGCGCGATCGATGCGGCGAAGGGCGTCGCAGTGGCGGCGCAGATGGGCGGCAGCGCGAAGGACTACCTCTTCGGCGTCGGCGGCACGCCATTCCCGGGCAGTATGAAGACGCTGTTCGCCATTCCGACCACCTGCGGCACCGGCTCCGAGATCTCGCCGGCGGCGATCATCACCGACCCGGAGACGCACTACAAGCACCTGCTGCTCAACTGCACGCCAATGGTGGCGATCCTTGACCCCAACCTCGTGGCGAAAATGCCGGCGCCGATCACGGCTGCCACAGGCATGGACGCGCTGACGCATGCGATCGAGGCCTACGTCAATCCCGGCAACACGCCCTTCACGAGGATGTTTGCCACGCGCGCGATCCAGCAGGTCAGCATGAACCTGCGCCAGGCGGTGAACGGCCCCGACCGGCCGGCCGCGCTCAAGCAGATGCTCTACGCCGCCGATATCGCTGGCCAATCGATGGCGCAGGGGCTCGGACAGGTGCACGGACTCTCGCACGTTGTCAGCGGCCGGCTCGGCACGCCACACGGTGTGGCAAACGCGATCCTGTTGTCGCAGGTACTCGACTACCACAAGGAGTTCCTGGCTGACCAACTGCTGGAAATTGCGCCGCTGATGGGCATTAATGCGTTCGGCATGCCGGCGAAGAAGGCAGCAGAGGAAGTCGTCGCGGCGGTGCGCACTCTGCGTTCGGACATCAATGTGCCGTCGAAGCTGAGCGACGTTGGCATGAAGGACTCGGACGTGGCGCAGTTCGTCGAGGACGCGCAGAAGTCGCAGGGCGTCTTCATCGCGGCGCCGCGTCCGGCGACGACCGAGAGCCTGACGGAGATCTACAAGAGCGCGCTGTAGGCGGCACGAACGGACAGGGCACGCTTCGCTTGTGCGCCTTGATGGGCGTACCTAGACTGTTTCTGAGGGAAGTTGAACGGCGACTACGGCATCGATCTTGAGGAAGTGCGCCGGGTCATCGACGCTGCCGACGTGCTGGTCGTGCGTTTCTCCGTGACTGATCGCCGGCTTGTCATCGACGCGCGCACGAACGAGACTGACGGCCCGCTGATCAAAGTGGTACCGCCGGTCACGTCCGGCGAGGAGCGCTTCCGCGCACTCAAGGTGATGCGACCGCGGTTCAAGACGCCGCAGCGCATCATGACGTTCCAGTGGCCGCGACACGCCCGCGCGCTGGTCGACGCTGGCGTGTGGGATCACCTCACGCGGCGGGTCGAGGCGCTTGGCTGGGATGGTGCGGCAGCGCAGTGCGAGCAGGCGTTCGCTGATCTGCTGCGCGAGGAGCGTGTCATCGAGGAGGACGCGGTTCGGGGCGGCGAAGGATTCAAGACGCTATGGGCGGAGGACATGCCCGACGATGAGTGACCTGCGGATCATCGATCTGCGCTCCGACACGGTAACGCTGCCGTCAGCCGAGATGCGCCGCGCCATCGCGGAGGCGCCCGTCGGCGATGACGTCTATGGCGAGGATCCGAGCATCCAGCGCCTCGAAGCGATGTCGGCGGCGATCACGGGCAAGGAAGCGGCGCTCTACGTTGCCAGCGGCACGATGTCGAACCTCGTCGCAGTCATGACGCACTGCGACCGCGGCGACGAGGCGATCGTCGGCGGCGAATCGCACATCTTGCAGTACGAGGTTGCGGGCGCAGCCGGCGTAGCCGGCGTCCAGCTCCGCACCGTGACGAACGACGCTCGCGGCTCCATGGACGCGAAGTCCGTGGAAGCCACCATTCGCGGTGAAAACGTGCATCTGCCCCGTACCGCGCTGATCTGCATTGAGAACACGCACAACCGCTGCTCCGGAGCACCGATCTCGCTCGATGAGACGGAGGCGCTCGCGGGGATCGCGCGGCGCCACGGCCTGCGGATGCACATCGACGGCGCCCGCATCTTCAATGCGGCGCTCGCGCTCGGTACGAACGTCGCCGCGCTCTCGGCGGCGGCTGACACGATCGGCTTCTGCCTGTCGAAGGGGCTGGGTGCTCCGGTCGGTTCGGTGCTCTGCGGCCCGGCCGAGCAGATCGCTCGCGCACGGAAGATGCGGAAGGTGTTGGGCGGCGGCATGCGGCAGGGCGGCATCATTGCAGCAGCGGGCATCTGGGCGCTCGAACACATGGTCGAGCGGCTGGGGGACGATCACGCGAACGCGAAGGCGCTCGCACGCGGCCTCGCCGAACTGCCGATGATCGAGCTCGATCCGGAGACCATCGAGACGAACATCGTCATCTTCGGCATACGGGGCGACGCGGCTGGGTTCATGCGGGCGCTGAAGCAGGCGGGCGTGCTCGGCGGCTCGCCGATGCCCGGGCGGATGCGCATGGTGACGCACTACGGGATCGAGCGCGCTGACATCGATGAAGTGCTGGAGCGCGCACGTCACGCTGCGTCGGCGCTCGCATGAGGCGTGGCCGCATAGCGGCACTGCTGTTCGGTTCGGCGCTGCTCGCATCGGTCGCGTGCGTCAACAACGATCCTCCCGACCGCGACCCGATCGTCGAAGACATCCCCTGGACCGCGCCCGAGGCGTATCGCTACGAACTCACCACGAGCGGTGGCGGCGATCCGCGCGGCGAAGGCGTGCTGAGCATCACGATGAACGGCGACACGCTGCTGCTGTCGCAGATGTTCTCCGATCCCGAGGGCAACGCTGATAGCTCCGTGCTGGAAGTTGACGCCGAAACACTGGCACCGGTTGCCGGACGCCGCGTGATCACCGACGCGGACGAGGATCGCCGGGCGATCGCGGAGACGGAATACGGCGCGGTCGACGACGGCGACGATGCGGCGGTGCGTATCCGCGAACTCAACTTCGATTCGCTCGAAGACGACGAGCCATCGAGCCGCCGCTGCAACCCACTGCGGATCGAAGAGGACGTCTACTACGACAACGACGCGTCGCTGTTCCTCTGGCGGACGATCAGGTTCGAACAGGATTACGAGGTGACGTACACCGCGATCATCGCGAACCGGCGCGACAAGAGTACGGTGACGCTGCGGGTACGGCGCCGCGAGATGATCGAGACGCCGGCGGGCGAGTTCGATGCGTGGCTCGTCGGCATCGAGGCCGAGGGGCAAGTACACAACGCCTACTTCGCGACGACTGACGATCACAAGCTGTTGTTCTACGACAACGACGATCTGATCTTCAGATATGCCGGCGAAGCCGACGACGTGCCGGAGATCGACGCGCCGGACGGCGTGCCGGCGGATTGCGACGACTAGCTTCGCAGGACAAACCGCAAAGAACAGAGAACAGAGCGACCGAACGGAAGCTCTGTTCTCTTCTGCTGTTCTCTGTTCTAGTGAAGCTCAGCCCAGCCGCACTGCCAGACATGTCGTCGTGCGCTGTACGCCTTCGACGCGCTGGATGCCGTCGGTGATCGCGTTGCCGAGCTTGTCGAGATCGTCCGCTTCGATCTGCACGATCACGTCGAACGGCCCGGTCACCGTATCGACGGCGACGACGCGCGCGTCCGTGTGCTTGACCGCGCGCACGGCCTCGCCGACCGCCTTCGCCTTGCCGACCTCGGCCTCGATAAGCACGTAGCCTCGTACCGCCATGATCGCCCTCCGTTCGCTGCGCCGCGCGGGATGTTGTGTGGGGATCATAGCGCGCGGTGGGGGCGTGGCAAGCGGGTGGCGGCGTCAGCGGGCGCGGCGCCGCGCGACGGCGAAGAGAGCGGCACCAGTGACGCTCAGCGCCATCGCACCGGCGAGCGCCCATGCGACGACTGCGGACGAGCTGGAACCGGTGCCGACGTTGGGCGTGGTGATGCCGCCGCTCGCCGCCCCCGTGTTCGGAAGCGAGCGCGCAGGCTCCACGATTGTGGGTACCTGGACTGGGGCATTGTTGGTAGGCGTAGGTGCACAGTCTCCGACGAACGCGGTCACGGCAGCCGCCGACGCCCCGCCTTGGTTGAACGCCGCGACAGTGAAATAGAGATCGTTGCCACAACTACGGACGATTCCGGCCGGCAATTCAAAACGCTCCGTGTCAGCCGGAACGGAGTGTGTGTCCTCCACTCCGCCATCGATCTGAATCGTGATCGTGAATCCGTCTTCATCGCTTGAACGATCGATCCACGTCAGCGCGGTCAACGCGTCGACTATCTGAAGATCTGAGGGCGCGAGGGGCACATCGGCTCCGGTTGCCGCTTCAATTCCCGCGCGGGAGTCGGCGTGCGCGAAAGTGAAAGCGGCCGCCGCGAGGATAAAACCCAGCACGAATGGAAACCGCTTACCAGTACCCATGCTCTATTCCTGCGTTGAGTGCGTCGTACAGGGTCGGGGCTTCGTAGCAAGGCACCGGATCAATTCGCGCCATAATCGTGTTCACTTGGCAGCTACCTTCAGAGTGATCCGCAAGGCCCACTCCGTGGCCCATTTCATGGGCGGACAGAGCGCGTCTTTGGGCGCCCGAGTTTGCATTATAGTCACCTTGATCCCACACGATCATACCCTGATTCAGGTGGTTGTGGCCGTGAGACGTCATGTTCGACCAGAAGTGGCAGGCCCAGTCAGCAGGCGCACAAACGAAAAACCCCTGCCATTGGATAATCTCATTTGAATACGCCGTGCAATCGACCGGCGTGTTCGTGAAGAACATCGCACCATTCATTGCAGTTTGCCACTTCACAGGACCCCAAGCCCAGTTTTGGCGGACCGCCGTGTCGCTTGAGCACAGTGTGTAATATGCTTGGCCGCCCTGGTTAGGGTGTAGGGGGCCCATTCTGCGGTCAGGGCTGAATCCGTGTGATGCGGAAGCCGCAGCCGCAGCCCCGAAGATCGCTACAAGCACGATGACGTGAATCAGAATTCGCGTTCGCATCTCAGTTTGCCTTCCGGATAGTCGTGACCACACGTTCGAATACCGCCGCGTCTTCCGCCTCCACCTCATCCACAGCCACCTCACCGGCGCTGGCGTCATACAGGATTCGCGAGCGGCCGTTGTGGATAAACAGGAGATCCCTTGAACCCTCAGGCCCGTCGCCTACGCCTTCCAACACAAAGATGCCAGAGGAGGGATCTGGTACGGGGTATTCGATGCTGCCTAACCGGCGCATGACCAGGTTAGCGTCTGCCGCCGTCGCATGCGGCCACCCGACGGCAGGTGACGTGGGTAAGCTAATGCTCCGCGTGGTGCTTGAATCGAGGGAACTTCAACTTCGCGGTCGTCATCGCCTGCGACCACGATGGCCGCGCCAGCACCGGCCACGAGCATAAGACCCAGGACAACTGCGGCCAAGCTACGACTTCGTTGCAGGACGCCTCCATATGACAGATGGACACACTAGGCTGGTTGTGCGTGGTTGTCAATGATCTCGCTGACCATCTTGGCGAGTTGCCTCACGATCACGAGACACGAGATGAGTGCAAGCGCAGTGGCACTCACGAAGAAGCCGATGCCTGCTCCTACTTCGTACTTGGCGTCGGCCCACGAGTTGTCCGCGCGCCCTATCTGAGTTGCGTAAAAGATAAGCATCAATGCCAATCCGACGGCGCCGGCACATGCGAAAAGGTAGTCTAACTTGCGTTGGGAAAGTCCACCGGCCAACCGCAGTGCCATTCCCCACGCGGCAGCGATGATCAATGCCCAAATGAGAACACCGGCGTAGGTTCTGAATCCGTTCGTCGCCCAGCCCTCCGATCGCTCCCATGGCATCAGCGTTCCTGCAGCGGCTACTCCGAACAGGAATCCATAGAACACGTTGGTTGGCGTATCAGTGCTGAGCCGAATGTGCATAGACCATTCTAACGCAACGGCCCGTCTCCCGCGCACACGAAGAAGCACCGCTGCACGAGCGGGGCTTCTTGCGTTGGTGCGGTGTGTGCGCTGGTGCGTTACGCCGGTACTGGCTCGGTCGCCTTCTTTTCCAGGATGATGTCTTCGCCCTGGAGGTCGATGATCACGGTGTCGCCGGCGGTGAAGCGCTCTTGCAGCAACGCTTCCGAGAGCCGGTCTTCGAGTTCGTTCTGGATGACGCGGCGGAGCGGGCGGGCGCCGAACACCTGGTCGTAGCCCTTCTCGCCGAGCCAGTCCTTCGCTGTCTCGGTCATCTCGAAGCCCAGTCCCTTGAGGATCAGTTGCTTCTCGAGTCCGCGCAGTTCGAGGTCGACGATGCGGCGGATGTGCTCCTTCGAGAGCGTGTGGAACACGACCTGGCTGTCGATGCGGTTCAGGAACTCCGGCCGGAAGACGCGCTTGAGGTCTTCGGTGACCTTCTCCTTCATCTTCGTGTACTGCCCTTCGGCAGACTTCGCTTCGTCCTTCGCGACGTTGAAGCCGAGGCCCGACTCCTTGCGGATCAGGTCGGAACCGACGTTGCTCGTCATGATGATGATCGTGTTGCGGAAGTCCACCTTACGGCCCTTCGCGTCGGTCAGGTGACCGTCGTCGAAGATCTGCAGCAGCATGTTGAAGACGTCCGGGTGGGCCTTCTCGATCTCGTCGAGCAGGATCAGGCAGTACGACTTGCGGCGCACCGTGTCGGTGAGCTGGCCGCCGTCGTCGTAGCCGATGTATCCGGGAGGGGCGCCGACGAGCCGCGACACGTTGTGCTTCTCCATGAACTCGGACATATCGAGCTTGATCATCGCGTCGTCGCTGCCGAACATGAACTCCGCCAGCACGCGCGGCAGGTACGTCTTGCCAACGCCGGTCGGGCCGAGGAACATGAAGACGCCGATCGGGCGCTTCGGGTCCTTCAGGCCGGCACGCGAGCGGCGCACTGCCTTCGCGATGGCGGTGATTGCCTCGTCCTGGCCGATGACGCGGCTGTGCAGCACTTCTTCCATCTGGAGCAGCCGCTGCGATTCCTCGCTGGCGATGCGCGCGACGGGGATGCCCGTCCACATGCTCACGACTTCCGCGATGTCATCTTCGGTGACGATCGGCTTCTCGCCTTCGCGCTGCACTTCGACGCCCTCTTCAAGCTGCTCGATCTTCTCTTGCAGCTTGACCTCGCGGTCGCGAAGTTCGGCCGCGTATTCGTATTGCTGCGACGAGATCGCGGCGTCCTTCTCCTTGCGAAGCGACTCCAGACCGCGCGACGCTTCCTTCAACGATGGCGGCGTTGCCGAGCGGCGGATGCGCACGCGGCTGGACGCTTCGTCGATCAGGTCGATCGCCTTGTCGGGCAGGAAGCGGTCGGCGACGTAGCGCGACGCCAGTTCAGCAGCGGCCGTCAGCGACTCATCGGCGATGAGCAGCTTGTGGTGCTCCTCGTACTTCTCCTTGATGCCCTTGAGGATCTCGATCGTCTCCTCGACGGTCGGTTCCTCGACGAGGACGGGCTGGAACCGGCGTTCGAGCGCGGCGTCGCGTTCGATGTGCTTGCGGTACTCGTCGAGCGTGGTGGCGCCGATGCACTGCAGTTCACCGCGCGCGAGCGACGGCTTGAGAATGTTCGCCGCGTCGACAGCGCCTTCGGCGGCGCCGGCGCCAACGAGCATGTGCAGCTCATCGACGAACAGCATGCAGTTGCCGCTCGACTTGATCTCTTCGATGACCTTCTTGAGGCGCTCCTCGAACTCACCGCGGTACTTGGTGCCGGCGACGAGCGAGCCGATGTCGAGTGTCAGCAGGCGCTTGCCGGCGAGCGTGTCCGGCACGTCGCCGGAGACGATGCGGTGCGCGAGACCTTCGGCGATGGCCGTCTTGCCGACGCCGGGCTCGCCGATGAGTACGGGGTTGTTCTTGCCGCGGCGCGACAGGATCTGGATGACGCGCTCGATCTCCTTCGAGCGGCCGATGACCGGATCGAGCTTGCCGGCGCGGGCCGCAGCCGTCAGATCCATGCCGAGCTGGTCGACCGTGGGTGTGCGCGTCGATGACGAGCGGGCGCCGGCGCCGGCGCTCTGCGGCATGCTCTGCGAGAGGATGCGCGTCGTCTCGGCGCGCACGCGTTCGAGGTTGACGCCGAGGCTTTCGAGGACGCCGGCCGCGATGCCCTCGCCCTCACGGACGAGACCGAGCAGCAGGTGTTCAGTACCGATGTAGTGGTGGTTGAGCCGGCGCGCCTCATCGACGGCGAGCTCGATCACCTTCTTTGCGCGCGGCGTCAGGCCGATCTCGCCGAGTACGGCACGGTCGCCGCGGCCGATGATGAACTCGACGGCAGAGCGCACCTTGTTGAGCTCCACGCCGAGGTTAGCGAGCACCTTCGCGGCAACGCCATCGCCCTCGCGGACGAGGCCGAGCAGCAGGTGTTCCGTGCCGATGTAGTTGTGGTTGAAGCGCTGGGCTTCTTCCTGGGCGAGCGTGAGGACCCTGCGGGCGCGTTCGGTGAATTTGTCGAATCGATCAGCCATCTCAGCGCTCCAGCGTTAATTGCTAACTTTACCTATCGATTGTAGCACAGTGGAGCCTGTGAAGTCCAGTACAACGGCGTTACGAAGCGTGTTCGTAACGTGGCTGAGTAATCGGCGCGACTGTCCTCCGTCGCGAGCGGGAATCCCCCTGATCTTCATGTCCACCCGGTGCGGACGGGCCTGCTGCGTTTGCACTTTTGACGTACGCGACGCGGGCGGCGTGTGCGTTATGCGGTCGTCTCTTCGTTTTCGGATGATTGTTCCGGTGACGTTTCGTCGGTGTCGGGCGAGTCGGGCGAGTCGGGTGAGTCCGGTGAATCGGGTGAATCGGGCGAGTCGGGCGAGTCGGGCGAGTGTTCTGTTGTGGTCGCGTCATCCGTTTCGACGGATGCGGCTACGTCGGCGGATGCATCGGCGAGCGCGAGTGCGTCGTCGTCGGTGGCGGATGTACCGCCGTCTCCGGCGTCTTCGAGCGCGGCTTCGACTTCGGCATCTTCGGCGATGGCGGCATCGGCACGCGGTTCGGAGAGACTCTTGTCGAGTTCCGCAGGCTCCGTCGCGACATCATCGGCGACACCGTCTACTGCGAGGTCGCGCGGTTCGTCGGCGGAGCGCTGCGGAACGATGATGCCTTCACGCTGCTCGAACTCTTCGCGGATGTCGGCGGGCACTTCGATCACTTCGCCGCCGTCGCTGAAACTGAAGCCCATGCGTTCGCCTTCGTCGCGGGCCTCGCGGAGGCTGAGGCCGAGGCGATGGCGGTCACGCTCGATGCGGACAATCTTGAGCGGCAGCAGGTCGCCTTCGCGGACAACTTCCTTCGGGTGCGCGATGCGGCGATCGACGAGCTCCGACACGTGGATCAGGCCCTCGACGGGACCTTCGATGCGCGCAAAGGCGCCGAACGTGACGAGCTTCGTCACCATGCCCGGGACAACGCGGCCGACCTGGTACTTGTCGACGATCAGATCCCACTCTTCCGGCTGCGCGCGGCGGAGGCTGAGGGCGATCTTCTTCGTATCGGGATCGACCTTCATGACGTAGACATCGACCTCGTCGCCGATGCGGTACATCTCTTCGGGCGTCTTGTTGCGGTCCCACGAGACTTCGCTGAGGTGCGCGAGACCGTCGGCGCCGCCGAGGTCGATGAACACACCGAAGCTGCGGACGCTGGAGACGCGGCCCTTGCGGACTTCGCCTTCCTTGAGTTCGGCGAGGAGACGGTCCTTCTGCTGCGAGCGCCACTCCTGCAGCGCGGCGCGCTCGGACAGGATGACGCGGTTACGGCGACGATTGATCTCGATGACTTTGAGTTTGAGCTGCTTGCCGACAGCGGACGACAGGCCACCCTCGCCATCCTGATCGGGGCGCACGCCGACGACCTGCGACAGCGGCACGAAGGCGTGCACGCCCTCGACGTTCACCAGCAGGCCACCCTTGTTGTAGCCGGTGACCTCGCCCTCGAACGCCTCACTCTCTTCGAAGCGGGTCTGCAGCACGCGCCAGCCGCGCTCGCCGCGTGCGCGGTCGACGGACAGCGTTACCTGGCCCTGGTCGGCTTCTGGCTGCATGACGTAGACAAGGATCTTGTCGCCGACGGCGACTTTGCTGATCGGGTCGGCGCCCATGGAGTGCATTTCGTGCGGCGGGATCAACCCCTCGGACTTTGCGCCGAGATCGACCAGCACGCCGTCGCGCTGGATGCCCATCACCGTTCCCTCGATCACTTCGCCGCGGCGCAGCGTCTTGAAGTCGGTACCGGAGTCCAGCCAGTCCTGCATTGTGTAATTGGCGTCGTCGGGATCCAGGGTCTCTTTTGGCGTCTCGATCTCTGGCGTCTCGACTTCGCTGCTACTGATTTCGGTCAACTCGATGCGTCCTCCTGCGACAAAATAAGCCGCCCGTGCCGAAAGCGATCCGTGCCACGCGGGCCTGGTGCGCTCCGACCGGTCCGGCTTGTACTGCAAGTCTATCACAGCTTCGGCCCCCGACAACAGCAATGCGGCGCGTGCGAGATGAGGCGACTCAGGCGCGGCGTCAGGTTGGGCTTTGATTGTTTGATTGTTCCTCGCGAAAAAACGCTGGAGGTGCGTTGCGGGCCGCGTCGACGGCATTTCGAATCTGGATCGAGCGGCCGGACGGCGCGCACCGAGTGTGTCTGATTGTTTTTTGATTGTTCCCGAAATTCAATCAACGAGTGGTGCGTGTGCGGGTGGAGGTGGCGGCTCGCTGTGGCGGATGCGTACGCCGGCCGGACAGGCCGGGCGGATGTTGTAACGGATGCGCTGACCGGCCGGGACGGACCTAAAGGTGCGTCCCTACGTTTTTCAGTTCGGTGCGCTGAATCGACTTTCCAATCCGTTCGTTCGATGCGGCCTCCGGTCATTCGTTGAGGGAGCAGCCTAATCCGGCAGGTGAAGGTAGTGTCGCATCGCGCGAAGCGAGTTCGTAGCGGTTGATGTCACCGTTCGTTCGACGATAGAGGCTTCGCCCGCTGGCGCGTCGTGGCCTACACTGGCGCTCGCATGGAAGCTCTACTGCTCGATCTGACGCAAGACGATTTTACGGACTGGCTGCGCGAGCACGGGTCGGTGGTGATCGGCACGCTGGTGGTGCTGCTGATCGCGCTGGCGGTGGTGCGCTACGTCGTGCCGCACGCGCTGCGGCCGGCGGTCGAGCGACAAATGTCGGGGCGTTCGGACGCGGAAACGCGGCGGCGCGTCGACACGCTGTCGGGCGTCATCGTGCGCACGGCGGAGATTGTGATCATCGCGCTGGCGTTGCTGACGGTGTTGCCGGAGTTCGGGTTCGACATACGGCCGGTGCTGGCGGGCGTCGGCATCACCGGCATCGCGCTTGGTTTGGGCGCGCAGTCGCTCGTGCGCGACACGATCAACGGCATCTTCATCCTCAGCGAGAACCAGTACGCGCGCGGCGACGTGGTGACGGTGGCGGGGATCACCGGGACGGTCGAGGACGTGACGCTGCGACGGACGGTGGTGCGCGATGTCGACGGCGTGATCTTTTCGGTGCCGAACAGCGCGGTGATCGTTGCGGCAAACTTCACGCGCGACTTTGCGAAGGTGCGAGTGACGGTGCCGGTCGCGCCGGCGAGCGATATGGAGGCGGTGCGCCGCGTTGCGGACGAAGTGGGACGCGCGCTGGCGGAAGAGCCGGAGTATCGCGAGATGATCGTGTCGGCGCCGTGCTACCTGCGCGTCGACAGCATCGACGCGAACGGCGTGGCGGTGCAGGTGAACGGTACGGTGAAGCCGGGGAGCCAGTGGGAGGTCGCGGGTGTGCTGCGCGCGCGGCTGCTGGCGGCGTTTCAGCGCGAGGGGATCAAGACGCCGTGGGGGTGATCGCGGTTGGGCTGTAGGAGGTGGGAAGTGGGAGGTGGGGCGCGAGAACAGAGAGCAGAGAACAGGGAACAGATGCCGCTAGGGCTGCGGGTCTGTTGCTGTTGCGATGTCCAGGACGCCGGTGGCGATGGTGGCGGGGGCGGCGACTTCTTCGGACGGGAACGGTAGGGTGTCGGGCGCAACTGGTGTCACCCATACTTTCAACGGGCCCGATGCGCTCACCGGGGCGTCCTGCGTGGAGTCGACCGTGAGGCGCACCTCATAGGGGCCGGCGTTGTCAGGGGTCGCGTTCACATCGTCAAAGCCGGGCGACCACCAGAGGCGTAGTGTGTACTCGCCGTCGGGCACGTTTTGGAAGCTGTAGCCGCCGTCGACGCCGGTGTAGAGTTCGAACGTCTGATTGGTGCCGACGAGTTGGACGAGCGTTCTCGCGGCGATGTCGTCGAGCGAGAAGTCACGGTTGCCGTCAACGTCCTGCAGGATCTGGCCTTCGAACCCGGGGATGCACGGGCAATCTGTGCTTGGCGGGTCCCCGATGAAAATGGTCTCAGCGAGGATCGTACAGTCCGGCTGCCGGCGTCCTACAACCTGAACACTCATGCCAACGCGCACATCGCTGAGTTGAGACAGATCTCCGTACCAGCGGGTGGCCGGCGCGACGGTGACGATCGGGCGCCCCACGATCGCGTCGGGTGACCCCCAAAATTGCGGCTCAACACCTCCGGGGCTGAGCCCCGCGACTCGGACCAAGCGCTTCGCGTATTCGCCGGGCGGCGGCTCGCAGTTGTTCTGCGGGCCGTAGACGAAGTCGGGATCGATCGGGAACCGGAACTCCGTTTGCTGGGCGGCGCCGACGGGCCCACATTCGAACTGCACCGAGGCGAGCGCGCCCGTGTCGGCAACGACATACCAAAACGACACAAACGAAGCGGGAAACGTTGTTTCACCCGGCGTGAGGGCAACGTAGTACGCATCGCGGCCGCGATCCTCGGAGTTATCGCGAAGTACGGCGTAGACGGATGAGCGCGACGAATCGGCGAAGAGGCCTTCGAACGCCGAATGGACCTGCTCGATCGATGTCGCGTACGCACCCTCGCAGAAGCCCAACCCGAAGACGCCGACGGGCGACCCCGGCGGTTCGCCGGGCTCGCACAGCGGGGGACTGCCGACGGTCTGCTCGACGCTGCATCCGATGTCGCCGAACTCGACAATGTCCAGCAGGCCTTCGACGTCCTGGGCGGTGAGGAGACGGATCGCTTCGTCGACGACGGTGATTCCGGTTGTGACTGGTGTGGGCGTTGCGTCGGGCGCGACCACGCGCGTGTCCGTGTCGCCGTTCGTCTGGACGACACCCCAGATGAGTGCGGCGAGTGCGATCGCCGCGGCGCTGAGAACGATCCCGCCGCCGATCTTCAGCGTTGCGGAGAGCGAGATGCCGCGGGCGAATGTGATGGGCGCGGCGACGAACGCGGGCCAGCCACTGCGCTCACCCTGCGGTTGCCACTCTGCGGCCTCGTAGCGATTGCTCACTCCGAGCCGCATCAGGATGTCGGATACGTGATACTTGGCGCCGTCGAGGCTGATGCCGAGTCGCTGGGCGATCTCTTCGTTGGTCAGGCCCTGACGCAGCAGATCAAACACCGCCTGCTGTCTTGGCGTAAGCAGATCGGGATAGCGCGGCCGTCCGCGGCGTCTCATGTGATCTTCGGGGGTTCGTATCGCGTCATGCCGAACTCTATCGGTCGCGGCAACGAATTACCCTACCCGACACTTGTTCGATTCCTTCGAAAACTGGGAGGCAGCCAGAACAGATAGCAGAGGACAGCGAGCAGAGGCGGAGAACAGAGGGGCATCCGCGGCCGGAGTCCGGCGGAGCTGAAGCGGGAATGATCGGCTTGACACAACACGTGATCTGCCTCATACTGTGAGAGTAACAGAGATGAGGAGACGCGATGAACAGCGAGCCGAAGCGCAAGGGCCACACACCGCTACTGACTGATTTACTCCGCAACGAAGCGGACGCCCGCGCGTACCTTGAAAACGCACGATGGCCTAACGGTGTTGTCTGTGCGTTTGAGGATTGCGGCGGCTCCGACGTGACGAAGTTTGAAGTGAAGGCCAGCGAACGCAAGAGCGGTCGATTCGTACCGGCTCGCTCGCTCTACAAGTGCAAGGCTTGCCGCCGACAGTTCAGCGTCACGAAGGGCACGATCTTCGAGGATTCCAAAATCCCGCTGCGAACCTGGCTCATAGTCGCGCAGCGCATGTGCGTCTCCAAGAAGTCCGTGAGTGCGCGGCAGATAGAGCGCGAGTTTGGCGTTACCTACGAGTCCGCATGGTTCATGTGCCACCGCATCCGCTACGCCATGACGGACAAGAACCCCACGCCCCTCAAGGGCACGATTGAGGCCGACGAGACGTACATCGGCGGCAAGCCACGCGGACACCGCAAGCACCGCTCAGAGAAGATGAACATGAGCGAACGGATAACCGAAGCATGGGCCAAGAAA
Source organism: uncultured Dehalococcoidia bacterium (assembly GCA_964599885.1). GTDB lineage: Bacteria > Chloroflexota > Dehalococcoidia > DSTF01 > JACRBR01 > CAZRHH01. The sequence goes on from CAZRHH010000025.1 coordinate 24,172, forward strand.
ACCCCAGTGTTCGGGATAATGGAACGCGATGGGCGGGTTCGGGCGCGGGTCATGCCGAAGGTCAGCCAGCGGGAGATTGAGCGCACGATGTTCTACAACATCGACCGTGAGAACTCGCGGCTCATGACCGACGAACACGCCATCTACAAGAAGATAAGCGCGATGCTCCCGCATGACGTGATCCGCCACAACTCGGAGTACGTGCGGGGCGAGATCAACACGCAGTCAATCGAATCGTTCTGGGCGATCCTCAAGCGCGGGCTGGTAGGGACGTACCACCACGTTGACGCGGGCTATCTGGCGCAGTACGTGGCCGAGTACGAGTTCCGCCACAACACGCGCCACATAACCGACGCGCAGCGGTTCAGCGCCCTTTTGCAGAACGTTTCGGGGCGGCTGGACTGGTACGTCGGGATGAACGCGGGGGAGCCTTCTTAGGCTCCTTCGCTGGCATCGGCCCAGCGTGTATCAGCCGTTGCAGGACTTCGTTGAAGTCCCGCCCGGATAGGTCGAGCGGCTTGGCTTTCGACCGTCCTAGTTTGTTACCCACAGATACCATTGTAGCCCAAGATCTTCTGATCAGAGTTACTTGTGAGATATGGAAGTAGCGCGGCGATGCAGCTACGATAAGATAAGTGGAGGGGGCAGAGGGAATCGAACCCTCGCGGTAGTGGGTTGCGGGACCACTGCGATTTCCACTTCACCATGCCCCCCAAAGTGAGAAGGCGGAGCCCTCGAAGCTCCGCCTTTTCTCGTCTCTCATGCAGGTTCTGCGCTCAAGTGCGCCGATCCTCGCTTTTCAATCTCATCCACGGCCCAAACCAGCACCCGTTCGATGGCATTCGAACGATACTCGTCCATGTCCACTGCAAGATGATCCAGCTTCCGAATTAAAGGCTTGGGGAGCCGGATATGCACCATCTCCTTCTCTCGATCAGCCACGGAAACCTCCTCAAATGCTAATGCGACTACTCCGTCGTACCTCTGAGACAATAGTATCAGGGGCATCCGAGGGCGTCAAGATCGAACCCGAGCAACTATGATCGGGATAGAGCTAGACGATCACTGATCGGTGTGTGAAAATGCGATCGAGGACTGAACCCGGCCTTTCTGTCCGGCAGTAGGCCCTCAATTGCCTCGCGAAAGCGGGGCTTCTCTCTTTACTAGTACGGTGGGCGTACGACGATGCCGGTCGGGCGCAATCCGTGGCGGCGCAGCAGATTCACCTGTGACACACGCGCGTCGCCCAGTTCATCCCAATAGTCAGCGCCGAAGTACGCTCGCGGGAATACGTGCCGGTGAGCGGCATACGCATTCAGATCAGCGAACTGAATGAAATATGACTCGTGGGACTTTCGGAACGATGGGTCTTCAATCAGCGACGTGAACGGGCGCGAGATGAAGCTTCCCGGCTCAAACGCAGAGGGGACATAGCTGAACCGTCTCATCTTGCGGAATAGGGCTCGCACAAAGTCCGGATTGCCTTCGTCGGGGAATACGATCGCGTTGTCGTGATTGTGTCTCGTGAATGCCTCGATGCGCTCGATCATGTGCTTCCACGCTGCCTCGCGCACCTCGGCCCGTCGCTGCTCCGTTTCCCACAACGGCTTATCGATCACGACCGCCCAAGTCTTGATCGTCCCCACTTTCTGTTGGAACCTGAGGGCTTGCCGGTACAGTCGCATCCGGGCAGCGTCGTTGATCTTGAGAGTGGCAAACGGGCCGGTGCCGTGGATGAGGTGATTGGCCTTCAATTCGTCACGGGTCTTCAGGCCAAACTGCCGGTAGGCAAACTGCCGAAACGCGCGCGCTTGGTCGAGCGTCACCAACCAATCCGTATCCTTGACGATGACAGCGGACAGCACGAACCCATCTGTGGGGGACGGTTGGCCAGCGGGAGACCAGTGTCCCCAGAGTCGTCGATATAGATCAAGTACATGCTAGGGTGCATTATCGCACCTCAACGCGGGAGTGTGTCAAACCGATCATTCCCGCTGAAGCTCCGCGGCTACGTCCGGGATCGGCAGCGGGTTGGGGGTGGTCTGCTGTAGGAAATGGGGGCTGTAAATCGATAGTGCATCCGCGGGCGGCGTCCGGCGGAGCTGAAGCTCCGCGGCTACATCCGGTTTGTCGGCCCCGTTGGGCGCAGCCGTTCGTGCGGCGGTTGACGCAAGGCGGAGCCGGTAGTTGGTAGCGCATCCGCGGCCGGCGTCCGGCGGAGCTGAAGCTCCGCGGCTACGTCCAGTGAGTACAGAGCAGACCTTAGCTGCCGGAACCGGTGGCGGGGGTTGGATCGGGCTTCGGCTCGGATGGCGTGATGCCGTGTTCGCGGAGGTCGCGGCGGACCTGGATGAAGCGCATGACGTCGCCGCGGTCGAGCATGCCGACGAGGGCGCGGCCTTGCACGACGGGGAGCTGGTTGACGTCGTGTTCTGCCATCAGGCGCAGGACGTCGGTGAGGTTTTCGTTCGGGGCGACGCTGTGGAGTTTTGATGCGGGCGTCATCGCGCGGTAGACGCTGGTTGTTGGCCACTCTTCGCGCGGGACGTTGCGGATATCGGTCAGCGTGATCAGCCCGGCGAAGTCGCCGGCGGCGATGACGGCGAAGCAGCGCGCGTTCTTCCTGAAGACGCCTTCCTGCACGAGTTCGTCGACCGTCATCTCCGGCGACACGTCGTTGACATCGCGGCGCATGACGTCGCGGACGGCGATGCCGCTGAGCGTGCTCTCCATCAGCATCTGCTCGTAACTCGACGTGGCGGCGTTGCGGAGGAAAAAGCCGATGAAGAGGAGCCAGACGCCGCTGAAGAGGCCGCCGAAGAACGTGTAGGCGACACCAACTGCCATGACGCCATAGGCGATGAACTCGCCCACGCGCGATGCGATGCGCGTCGCCTTGAGTCGATCGTGATTGCGCCACCAGACGATCGAACGGAAGACCCGACCGCCGTCGAGCGGGAAGCCGGGGAGCATGTTGAAGACGGCGAGCGAGGTGTTGATCAGCGCCATGTACGCGCTGAGGCCGGCGATGCCGTCGTTGAACGGGCGGATGATCGCCCAGCCGGCGGCGAACGCGGCGCCGAGGGCGAGGCTCGTCAGCGGGCCGACGATGGCGATCTTGAATTCGAGGCCGGGCGAGTCGGGTTCGGCTGTGAGGTTGGCGACGCCGCCGAAGATGAAGAGCGTGATGCTGCGCACGGGCAAGCCGTTGCGGTTGGAGACGATGGCGTGCGACATCTCGTGCGTCAGCACCGAGAGAAAGAAGACCGCGGCGAGCAGCGCGCCGGCGAGCCAGCGCTGCGTGTCGCTCCAATCCGGGTAAAACTCGTCGAGGACGCCGGTGGCGAACGACCAGGTGACGATGGCGAGGATGAACGCCCAGCTCCAGTGGACGCCGACGTCGACTCCGGCGATGCGGATCAGTTTGATCGAGCTGCCCATGCGTGCCTCCTGTACATCATACGGGGATTGGTGCGAGACGGTTCAACGCAGAGGCGCAAAGAGCGCAGAGAGCGCGGAGGACTGGGGGAAGGGTTTTCACCACAGAGGCACAGAGGCACGGAGGGGGTAGGTGGAGCTTAGGGTTGGGGCCTTGGGCTTAGAATTCAGGGGTTGGAGGGTGGTTGTGGGTTCGTCCGGTAATGAACATTGTGCGACGCAGTTCGCGGCAGGCACCCGCAGGCTTCATTGTAGGTGCTAGTTCGAGTCCTACCGGGAACACTAAATGGCGATGTCCGCGATCCAGCGAAGCGCGACCAGTCGCAATTACCTTGCACGAGTGCCGAACTCATCCCAACTTCGTCGAAAGCCGCATGGGCCCCTCTTGAGTTTCCTCGATGACTCCACGGTGATCACCGATTCACGCAGGTAGTTCATCGAGAGCGATGCGAAGAAACGTGTCGCGCCGTTCTTGGACAGCAGAGGCGTCGAGTGGGCTACCATCGTCGGCGAATGCCAGCCAGCCTTGCATCACGGTCGGCGTATTGAGCGCGGCGACAGCATCCCAGTACGGCACCGCGGTGGCGGTCCGGCCGGCCTGCTCCTGCCAGCCCTCCAACACGTGGGCCGGCGCCTCCTGGCCGTACTGAAGGGCCATCTGCATGCGCAGGCTGCCGAGGTCGACTCCCGGATCACCGACGCCGGCCGTCTTCCAGTCGATCAGCGCAACGCAGCGGTCCGCGTCCCACAGCATGTTGCCGGCCCAGACGTCGCCATGGAGGAACACGGACTCGGCCGCTTGCGTCCTGTGCGACCTGACCTGCTGGTCGGCTTTCTGCAGAAGGGGTGTGGTCGGCATCAGGCCGCGTCGGCGTTCGGCTGCCCTGTCGTCGACAGCGCACGGCCGAGGCCGGTGCGGCAGGCCCGGCTCTATCTGCTGGTGGAAGGTGTGGACTCTGGCAATGGCGGCTCCGGCTTCGCGAAGGCGCGTGCGTGAAGCCGTCCGCGGGAGGTCGCTACTACCAATCAGGAGCGTCTCCAGCGTGGCAACGGTTCCGCTGGCGCTGCCGTCGACATCGGCAGCGATGAGCCGCGGCGCCGGCAGGCTGTGGGCCTCCGCGAGCTGAAGGGCTCGGGCGTTCGTGATCACCATACGATCGTTGATCCAGCGCGGAACCGTGAGCTTCAGGATCACGTCAGTGGTGCCGGCTGACGCTCCTTCAACTCTCAGGCGGAACGTGCCAGAGTCGCGGTGGCCGCTGCGAGATAGACTCTCGACCGAAACGACGGACGTTCCGCCGATCGCGCGGGCGGCCCAGCGCAGCACTTGGTCGTTCGGCATGGCTACGGCTCACGTGTCCATGCACTAGGCAGAGGAGCCTGCCATAGTACCCAAGATGACGGAAGGCACACCTGCATCCTTGTGGAGTTTGAGCCAAGCGTAAGAACAGCGCAACTACGCGCCGCGCTCCGCGTCGCACAATCTACCTTACCTGTCCGTTACGCAATTCCGATGCTGCCGCCTGTGATCCGACGTCCAGGTCAGATTCACGTAACCTCGTTGGCGTGAAATGAACATCGCGCGTTGCATGAAGCGTGACAGTCACCCCCCTGGCCCCCTCTCCAAATTCTTGGAGAGGGGGAACGCGTTGTGGGGGAGTTGTGCCGGTAGAGGGCGCACTACGTGCGTGCTGTTGGTCGCGCGCTATTCGTTGTTGCGGCGAGGGGTTGTTGGAGACGGCGACCAAGGTTGGTTGCGAGGCGGCGTGTTCGGGAAGATAATACGGGCATGAAACTGCGACGCGGATGGTTTGGGGTGCTGGTGCTGGTGATCGCGGCGGGCTTGATCGCGGTGAGTTGTTCGAGTGATGGCGACTCGTCCTCAAACGGGACGGCGACGCCTGGTGACGTCACGCAAGGCGTGTTTGTACATGACCTGCTCTCGATGGAGACGTTTGGCGTCGTGTTTGCGGAGAGCAGCGAACGCGCCGATCGCGCGGTGTGGCGTCAGGACGGCACGTTGCGGCGATGGGACTATGTTTCGGTTGAACACGGCGCGCCTACGGGCGGCGCGTTCATCATCGTGAACCGCGGCGCAGAGGGCACGACAGGACAACGTTGTCTCTGGGCGCAAACCCTCGATCGATCCGGCAAGTTCTATTTGATCTGCGGAGAGAGCACGCGTGGCATCGGTCCTGTTTTGGGGACGTGGGAGGCACTTCTATCAGCGCGTGCCGATGAACCAATTGACGAACGCGACGTGATCGGCGAAGGAGCCAGTTGCTGGAAGGTGTCCGATCGAACGGTCAACGATGGTTCTGTGTGCCTCTCGGCAGATGGCGTTCCGCTGGTGCTGGAAGCGCGCCGGACGTCTCACCCCGTCACAGCCAGTTCGTTCGAGGCGATCGAACGACTGGGTCCCGCGGACATTGATCTGTCGTATCCGGTGATCACGAAGAGCTTTGAGGGACGAGTCGACCTTGAACAGATCGAGTTGCCAACGATGTTCGATGATCCGTGACCATGCTCATCACGCGCGCGTCGCGGGTTAGGCGTGTTCGCGAGCTAGGCGTTCGAGGAGGTCGGCGACTAAGGTTGGTCGGGAGGCGAAGGGGGAGTGGCTGGTGGGCAATTCGATTGCGTTCGTCGCGTGTCGCGACATGACGCGCTGGAGGGCGGGGCGGATGGTGCGATCTTCGGTTGTGACGACGTAGGTGGAGGGGATGGTGCGCCACGCTGTTGCGGTGGATGGTTCGCGGCCGCCGCGCATCTTTGTGAGGCGCGCGCTTGCCCAGGCGACGGTGTCGTCGTCGCAGTCGGCGTAGAAGAAGCTTTTGACGTGCTCGTCGGGGATCGACGACCAGCCATCGTCGTGGTTTGCGATAGCGGCGAAGAACTCCTGGTTTGGCTCAACGCTCAGAAAGAGGTCGACGTTCGTCTCGCCGATATCGGGCATGAATGCGGCGAGGTAGACGAGATGGCGCACGGCGGGATGCTCGGCCGCGCCTTCGGTGATCACCATGCCGCCGTATGAGTGGCCGACGATGATCGCGGGGCCGTCGAGCGCGTCGAGTGCTGCGCGCAGGGCGGCGGCGTCGTCTGCGAGGGTGGCGGGGGCGTCGGGTTGCGGCAGGCATGTGGGGAGGGCGACGGCGTGCGTCGTGATGCCGCGCGCGTGGAGGAGGGCTTCGACGCGCCGCCAGCACCACGTGCCGTGCCATGCGCCGTGGACGAGGACGACGGTGGCGGGGGTGGGCGTGTTGTTGCGGTCGGCGTTCATCAGCGCATCGTACATGCGGCGCTGGGTGCGCAGAAGCTAGAACCGGACGGCGTGGCGTACACGTTCAGATGCACGCAGCGTCGAGGGTTGCGGGGCGTGCGGTTGCAGGGCGTCGCGGATGGCGTCGGTGCGCCATACCGGGGCGCACACGTGGGTGCGCCCCTACCGTGGGATTGACGGCAACGCGCAGATCATTCACCGCGCGGGCTGAAAGCCCGCGCTACGGTCGGGGAGACTGTGCGTGTTGCTGCGCGGAGATGGTGTTCGGTGTTCGCGCGATCAGCTCTCCGCATCGAACGAACGCGCGTGGGCGACGCGGGCGCGGAGGTGGACTTGTTCGCCGATGATCAGGGGTTTGAGGGAGGGGTCGATGATGCGGAGGTCGGCGCCTTCGGGGGTGCGGAGGACGTAGAGCCAGTCGTGGCCGTGGAACTCACGGTCGATCACGGTAGCTGGGGCGCCGGCGGCGGAGACTTCGATCTGTTCGGGGCGGAGGAGCATCTCGACGGTGGCGGCGTTGTTGTGCGTGTCGTCGTCGAGGAAGTCGCCGAGGGGGGAGACGAGTTTACCGTCGCGAACATCGGCGCGGATGAAGTTGGCGACGCCGACGAACTGCGCGACCGTGCGCGTCGCCGGACGGTAGTACAGCTCTTCGGCCGTGCCGACTTGGTGCAGGCGACCCTCGTACATCACGGCGATGCGATCGGCGGCGACGAACGCTTCATCCTGATCGTGCGTGACGAGGATCACCGTGACGCCGGCGCCGCGAAGCAGTTCGAGCACTTCCGAGCGCACCTGTTCGCGCATGCCGACATCGAGATTGCTGAAGGGCTCGTCGAGGAGTACGACGGCGGGCTGCGGCGCGATGGCGCGGGCGATCGCAACGCGCTGCTGCTGGCCGCCGGAGAGTTCGTGCGGGTAGCGCTTCGCGTAGGCGTGGAGGCCCGTCATGAGGAGCACCTGCTCGATGCGTTCGCGGCGGTTGGCGCGCGAGACGCGGTTGAGGCCGAAGGCGACGTTGCCGCTGACGCTGAGGTGCGGGAAGAGCGCGTAGTCCTGGAACACCATGCCGACGGAGCGGCGGTCGGGCGGCGTCCACGTGCGCGGGCCGAAGACCGGCCGGCCGCCGATGGCGATCGAGCCGGCGTCGGGGCGTTCGAGGCCAGCGAGCATGCGGAGCGCGGTCGTCTTGCCGCAGCCGCTGGGGCCGAGCAGCGCCATCACTTCGCCGGCGCGGACATCGAGCGAGAAGTCGTGGACGGCGGGCAAGGGCGCGCCGTCGTACGTCTTCGAGAGCTCGTGCGCGACGACGGCGAGATCGTAAACGGACTCGTGTCCGTTGCTGGGCGGCGTGTCGAGTTGCGCGGGTAGTTGTTCGCGTTCCATCACCTTCATGGTAGACGGTTGGCGTCGCGTGTTCGATGTGCGTGTGTTGACGGTTGCCATGACGTGACCCCTGTGCGTGCTAGAACGGAGCGCCGGTGACGCGCGAGCGGAGGATGAGGAAGAGCATCGGTACGGACGAACAGAGAATCAGCACGAGCGCGGCCGGTGCGGCGAGCGTGAAGACGCCCTCGCTGGACTGGATCCAGATGCGGACGGGGAGCGTGTCGAAGCCGGCGGGGCGGAGCAGCAGCGTCGCCGGCAGCTCCTTGAGCGCGGTGATGAAAACGAGCGCCCAGCCGGTGAGCAGGCCGGGAGCGATCAGCGGGACGACCGTTTCGAGCGTGGCGCGCCAGGGCGGGCGGCCCATCGTGCGGGCGGCTTCTTCGACGGCGGGAGACACTTGCTGATAGGCGGCGCTGGTCGACTGGTAGGCCTGCGGGAAGAAGCGGAGGACGTAGGCGATGATCACGGCGGCGACGGTGCCGTACAGCGCCGGGATGTAGTTGTTGAGCAGGAAGACGACGCTGAGCGCGACGACGACGCCGGGCAGCGCATAGCCAGCCTGCGACAGTTTTTCGAGCAGGCCGGATGCGGGGCCGGGATGGCGCGCGCGGAGTGAGGCGAGCGCGAGCGAGAGCGTCGCGGAGATCGTCGCGGCGATGCCGGCGGAGACGAGGCTGTTGCGCGTGTACTCGCCGAGACCACCGCTGGACGTGCGCCAGATCTGGGCGGCGGTCGACTCGTCGCGAAGACCCTCGATGCTCCAGTAGATGAGCGCGCCGATCGGCACGATGAGGGCGAGGGTCAGCACGCTCAGTACGGCGAGCAGCGCGGGTGCTTTCCACCAGCCAAGACGGATGAGCGGGGCGGGACGCCACGTCGTCGCGTTCTGGTAGTAACGGGCGCGGCCCTGGAGCGCGGTCTGCGAGAAGAGCAGGATCAGCGTCATCGCGATGAGCACGGTGCTGAGCGCGGAGGCGGCGGAGCGGTCGAAGCGGCCGGTGAGCTGCTGGTAGATCGAGAGCGTGAACGTGTGTTCGCGAAGGAGCGAGACCGTACCGAAGTCGGACAGCGTGTAGAGCGCGACGAGCATGGCACCGGCGACGACGGCGGGGCGCGCGAGCGGTACGGTAACGCTGACGAACCGGCGGAGGCTGCCGGCGCCACTCGTGGCGGCGGCGTCTGTAAACGCGGGATTGGCGGAGCGAAGGGCGGCGGATGTGGTGAGGAAGACGTACGGGTACGTGAACAGTGTCAGCACGAGGGTGGCGCCGCGGAAGCCGTAGAACTCGGGGAAGGACAACGCGCCGTTCGTCACGTCTTCGAGCGAGCCGCGGGGGCCGAGGATGGCGATGTAGACGAAGGCGCCGACGTAGGGCGGCACGACGAGGGGCACGGCGAGCAGCCACGACCAGACGCCGCGCAAGGGCACGTCGGTGCGGACGACGAGCCAGGCGAGGCCGCCGCCGATGACGATCGTCAGAAACGAGACGGCGATCGCGAGTTCGAGCGTGTTGCGCATCAGTTCAGGAAGGCGCGTATCCCAAAGTTGCTGCCACGTATCGGCGCCTCCGGTGAGGCCGCGGTAGAGCACGTAGACCAGCGGCGTCGCCATGAAGGCGGCGATCGCGGCGGCAATCAGCAACGCGGGCCACGACGGCGGACGCCCGCGCCACAACAGGTGGCGCGGGCTGAACGGTCGCTTCGGTGCGGATGGCGATGCGGTCACGGCGATGGTCATTCGAGTGCGACGTCGTCCAGCAGATCGAGCGTTGTGTCGTTCATCGCGCCGAGTTCGGCGAGCGACACATCGGACTCACGGAAGTCGCCGCGCTTGACGTCGGCGCGGGTCGCGGGACCCTCGATGAGGGGGTACTCGAAGTTGCTTTCGGCGAAGATCTCCTGTGCTTCGTGGCCGAGGAGAAACTTCATGAACGCTTCGGCGTTCTCCCGATGCGGGGCGTCGTTGACGATCGACGCGGCGACGACGTTGACGAGCGCACCGACCTCGCCTTCGGCCTGATCGGGATAGATGACGCCGACGTTGGAGCCGGCTTCCTTTTCCAGTTGGTAGTAGTAGTGGTTGACGAGGCCGAGTGCGAACTCGCCACTGCCGACGGCCTTGCGGACATCGGTATGTTCGCGAAGCACGGTGACGTCGTTGTCCTTCAGCCCCTGCAGTAGATCGCCGGCGGCGTCGTCGCCTTCCAGCTTGCGCAGAGACGAGACCCAGGCCGTGAACGATGAGTTGGTCGTCGAGGGGATGGCGATCTTTCCGTCCCACGCGGGATCGGTGAGATCGAACACTGAGTCCGGGAGATCCGCTTCGGCGACGAGATCCTTGTTGTACATGATGACGCGGGCGCGGCCGGAGATGCCGACCCACGAGCCATCGTCGGCGCGATAGGCGGGATCGATGCTCGCGAGTTCAGGGGCGTCAAAGGGCGCAAACACGTCCTCGGCACTGAGTGATTCGGCCGAGGCGGCGTCGGTGCCGACGAAGATGTCGGCGCGGGCGTTGCTCTTCTCTTCGATGAGGGCGTTGCCGAGTTCGGTGGTGGCGCCGTACTTGACGGAGACGTCGATGCCGGTGGCTTCTTCGAAGGCGGCAACGACTGGCTCAAAGAGCGGTTCGCGGCGGCCGGAGTAGATGATCAGGTCGCCAGTGAGTTCTTCGGCGGCGGCGGTCTCGTTCGGTTCTGGATCGGGATCCGCGACGGGATCAGGATCGGCGGGCGCGTCGTCGCTGTCGTCGCCGCAGGCTGCCATCGCGAACGAGAGGGCGACGATGGCGAAGACGGCGGCGAGGATGCGGAATCGTTTCAGCAGGTCGGTCACGGTTGCTCCTTGCACTTCGGACCGTTTGGCTTACTCGACGACGAACGAGGTGCGCATACCGAGTTCGTAGTGGCTTTCGAGTTCGCCTTCTTCGACTTCAGCGATGTTGCAGATGAGGACGTAATTTCCGGCGTCCAGACTGAGCACGAGCGACGCGCTTGAATCGGGCAAGAACGGCTCGATCTCATTGACGAGGATCACCTTGTCTTCGGGGACGCGGCCTTCTTCCGTCGGCAGATCGGCGGGTGCTTCCTCGCTGCGGATGACGACGAACTCGTGGGCGTCCTCAGGGCCGGCGTTCTCGACCAGGAAGTAGAACTTGCCAGCGGCGACTGTGGGTTGCCGGAGTTCGATCGACCACTCGGTCAGGGTGACGTCGACCTGTGTTGCGTCTTCGGGTTTGGGTTCGACGACGCCGGGCGCGAGGTCGGCGGCTTCGGGGTCGGGTTCGGGATCCGGGTCGGCCTCGGGGTCGGGATCGGTCTCGGGATCGGGTTCTGCGCCCGGTTCGGTGGTGCCGTCGGTGACGGGATCGGGTTCCGCCGTCGGGTCGTCATCATCGTCGCCGCAGGCCGCCATCGCGAACGAGAGGGCGACGATGGCGAAGATGGCGGCGAGGACGCGGAATCGCTTCAGCAGGTCGCTCACGGTTACTCCTTCAAACTGGCGACGCTCGTGTTAGCATCGGCTAATGTCGGGTATTAGCCTGTGCTAAAGTCCCGCTTACGTCAACGCGGCTATTGACATATCTGCGGAGGTTTGCCGAGTTTTCGGCAAAGAGCGGGGAGAAGTCGGCCTGTTTGAGTAAGATGGGTTGCTATCGCGAGCGGTTCCGTATTCACGTGGGGAGTGGACTCTGTGGAAACAAGAAGCACCAGTCTCATTTCGCAGAACAGAGTCATAGTGTGGATTGCGCTCGCGACAAGTCTCGCATTGCTGGTGCCCTTGTTGGCGATGCAGGTGACCGGTGAAGTGGCGTGGACCCTCCTCGACTTCGTTGCTGCCGGCTCCCTCCTGTTCGGAACCGGTCTCATGTTTGTGCTGGCAGCGAGGACGACGCGCAACATTCAGCACAAAGTTGTGATCGGCGTGGTCTTCGCGGCGGCGCTCATGTATGTGTGGGCGGAGCTTGCGGTCGGCGTATTCACGAACCTGGGGAGCTGATTCGCTTTGGTCGCTGTGCGTACTGCCAGCATTCAGCGGGGTTGGTACGAAGTGAACGGTCAGGTCTTCCTGTGCTGTTCAAAGCATCCAGCTCGCGCTGACCGGGGGCCGGCAAGCGGGGCCCCTACCATGATCATCGGCGACGTGTTGGCCTCGCGGCCCTCCCGATTCTTGCGGGTGTGGGGGGCGGCGGTTATCCTTTGCGGGTTATGGACGTAAGCAACCTACTCGAACGCGCAGAGAACACCGAAATCGAGACGTTCGGGCCGGGCGACACCGTGCGCGTCAGCGCTAAGGTCGTCGAGGGCGAGCGTGAGCGCACGCAGGTCTTTGAAGGCGTCGTGATTCGCCGGAACGCGGGCGGCGCGGGCGCGAACTTCACCGTACGGCGCATTGCGCACGGCGTGGGTGTCGAGCGGACGTTCAATATCCACTCGCCGCGGTTGGAGAAGGTGAAGGTTGTCCGCAGCGGCAAAGTGCGGCGCGCGCGCCTGTACTACCTGCGCGGGTTGACCGGCAAGGCGGCGCGCATCAAGGAGAAGGCGCGGGTCTAGCGACCTTCGGTCCTAGAACCTACAACCGGGAAACCTAGAACCTGGGCGGGAACGAAATGGGTTCAAGGTTCTGAACAGACAGTATCATCGGGAAGGCAGGACGCCTTCCCTTTTTGTTTGGATTTTTTCGTGGTTGATGCTTCGCCCCAACTGTTTGCTGAAGTGGCCGTGAACTCGACGTTTCCGCACCGGCAAACGTTTAGCTACAGCGTGCCCCGCGGGATGGACGCGCGGCCGGGTCACGCGGCGTATGTGCCGTTCGGCCGTCAGATCCTGCAGGGAATCGTGCTGGAAGTACACGACACGCCGGTGTTCTCGTCGCCGGAGAAGATCCGCCCGATCAGGTCGCTCGGCGGCGAGGCGCCGCTGATCGATGAGGCGCACGTCGCGCTGGCGCGGTGGATAGCTGAGTACTACGCCGCGCCGGTGTTCGACGCGGTGTCGCTGATGCTGCCGCCGGGTTTCGGTGAGCGTCCGCGGCGGCTGCTGAGGGCGCTCGTCGGGCGCGACGAGATCGACGGCTACGAACTGCCGGCGCGGCAGCGCGAGACGCTTGAGGCGATCGCCGATGCCGGGACGATCGACGCGGAGGAGTTGCGCGCGAGACTGGAGTTTGCTGCCGTCGATGCGGCGGTTGCGCACCTGGAGCGGCGCGGGTTGGTGTTGCGGGAGTATCGGCTGACGCGGCCGCGGATGAGGGCGAAGACGGTGGAGCAGGCGTCGCTGCTGATGACGCCGGACGAGGCGCGCGCGGCGATCGAGCGCGCCGAGCCGCAGAAGGTGTCGCGGCGGGCGGCGGTGCTGGAGCGGCTCATCGAGCGCGGGAAGATTTCTGACGATGAGGCAATCCGGCTGGCGGGCAGTCGCGCGAACTTTGAGCGGCTGGTCCGGGCGGGCGTCGTGCGGAGTGATCGAGACGGGCACAACGTTGAGCTGGCGCAATCGCGAGTTGAGGCGATCGTCGAGGTGGCGTCGTTGCAGCGGACGAAGCGGGCGGGGCAGGGGGTGGTTGCGGTTGGGGCGTTTGCGGCGGGCGACGCAGAGGTGGGAGGTCGGACGTCGGAGGTCGGAGGCGGTGGAGAACAGGGAGCAGAGAACAGAGAACAAAACGCGGCCGAGGGGATGACGCTGGCGGCGTTGCGGGCGGCGGGCGTTGAGACCGGGACGGTGCGGTGGCTCGCGGATATTGGTGTGCTGGCGCTGAGCGAAGCGGCCGTCGAGCGTGATCCGCTGGATCATCTGGCGGTGGCGCGGCGGGCGGCGGCGGAGTTGTTGCCGGCACAGGCGGCGGCGGCGGATGCGATCTGCTCGGCGCTGGATGCGCGGCGGGCGGAGACGTTCCTGCTGCACGGCGTGACGGGCAGCGGCAAGACGGAGGTATATCTCGCGGCGCTCGACCACTGCGTTGCGGCCGGGAAGCGTGCGATCGTGCTGGTGCCGGAGATCGCGCTGACGCCGCAGACGGTGCGACGGTTTCGCGAGCGGTTCGAGCGCGTCGCGGTGCTGCATAGCGGGCTGAGCGACGGCGAGCGGTTCGACCAGTGGCACGGCATTGCGGCGGGGCGCTACGACGTGGTGATTGGGTCGCGGTCGGCGGTGTTCGCGCCGCAGCCGGACCTGGCGCTGATCGTGATCGACGAAGAGCACGAGTGGACCTACAAGCAGCAGGATCCGCCGCCGCGCTATCACGCACGCGACGCGGCGATGGAGCTGGCTCGGCTGACGGGCGCGACTGTAGTACTCGGCAGTGCCACGCCGGACGTGGTGACGTATCAGCGCGCGGGCGCGGGCGAGGCGCCCCCCCGCGCGCGCTATCACATGCTGTCGCTGCCGGAGCGGATCCGGCCGGTGCTCGGCGCGGACGGCGTGACGCGGCCGGAGGCGTCGGCCGCGATGCCACAGATCTCGGTGGTGGATCTGCGCGACGAACTGCACGCGGGGAACCGAAGCATGTTCAGCGTCGAACTGAAGGGCGCTGTCGAACGCGCGCTGGCGGCGGACGAGCAGGTGATCCTGTTTTTGAACCGGCGCGGGCTGGCGGGACACGTGCAGTGTCGCGACTGCGGCTACGTGCCGGCGTGCAGCTCGTGCTTCGTGGCGCTGACGTATCACCGGCAGTACGACCGGCTGGTGTGCCATCAGTGCAACCGGCAGTCGCGGCTGCCGGCGACGTGCAAGCAGTGCGGAAGCCCGCGCGTGCGGCTCGTCGGCGCAGGCGTCGAGAAGGTGGAAGCGGAGGCGGCGCGCGCGTTCACGCACGCGCG